>CAVOUA010000001.1:0-248273 GCA_963699475.1 uncultured Ignavibacteriaceae bacterium
TGTAGCCTGGACCGATTACGTATTGCTGGGTTTATTCTGATAATTCCATTTCTAAAAAGTCTTCTTTCTACTATTCCAAAGCGGATAGTATATCTTTTACTTTGTGTTACAATCGTCGGCTACATTAATAACAAGTTTTGTTGCACCTCAGACACACAGAATTTATTATGATGAAGATATTTATGAAAATATCGGTCAAAATCTTGCAACTCTCCAAAAAGCTCAACTATGTAATGATGGCGGAACCACTTACGATGTATATACTTGTCATGAAGGCGAGTATAACAAGGAACCTTATGCTTACCCTTACTTGCTCAGCATAGTCTATCGATTGTTCGGAGTTAGTGAAACACTTTCATTTATTTTTAACAATTTACTTCTTGGTATAACAATTATAATTGTTTTTCTTCTTGCGTTTCTACTTTTCAAGAATTATTTAATTGGGATTTTCTCTGCCTTAATTTATGCTTTGATACCGCAAAATTTAATTTGGTTTAATACCACCGCTGCAGAACCTTCCGCTTCACTTTTTAGTGTCGTATTTATTTTTTCTGTAATTATCTTTTTAAAGGATAAATCTAACAGATCACTATTTTTAGTTGCCGTACTTGCAAGTTTCGTAGTACAATTCAGACCGGAATCAATTTTAATTCTTCCTATCGCTTTGATAGGCATAATTATCTTTACTCCAGCCGAATTAAAACGTGCTAGAATCTATACTGCCGGATTATTCTTTTTAGCACTTTCGTTTGCTTATGTGATACATCTTTTTGTAACCAGTGGCAGTAATTGGGGCACCACGGCTCCAACATTTAGCATTGATTATTTTCTTAACAACTTTACTGTCAACTCACTGTTTTATATTGACAATTTAAAATTTCCAATATTCTTCACATTACTTTTTTTAATAAGCTTTTTTTCAAAATCATTTTTTAAAGAAAAGATTTTATTAGCTATCTGGTTTTTATGCTTTTGGGGAATATTCTTATTCTTCTATGCGGGAAGTTATAGTTATGGTGCGGATGTTAGGTACTCATTAGTTTCTTACATTCCATTGGCTATACTTGCAGGTTTAGGTGTCTACCAATTGCAGTCATTTATCAAAGACTTCCCAACCTTAAAATTTTATATCAGTCCAATAATTGCGATATTAATAGTATTGTCGTTTCTAAAGTTTCTTCCGCAAGTCCGTGCAGAAACACAGGAAGCATGGGGAGCGAGGGCAGACCATTATTTTGCAGAGCAGTTTGCTGCATTCTTGCCGGATAACTCCATTGTATTGACTCAGAATCCCAATATGTTCCATTTGTGGGGAAAAAATGCTGCTCAGATATCACTAGCAACAACTAATACAAGTTATGTTAATCAAGTCTTGTTTTATCAATATAAGGGAGGAGTTTATTTTCATTGGAATTATTGGTGTAATGCAGATGACTCGCTCCAGAATTCGTACTGCAACAACGTACTAGAGGATTACAAGTATGAGTTGATTAAGGAACATAAAGAAAATAATTACCGCTATGCGTTATATCGTATAGAACTAAAAGACCAAAAAGAAATTCCTTACCAGAGAGCGAAGTACCCTAAAATGAAAACCTCGACAATCGAGTTAATCAAATAAATCATTTTTACTCCTAACAGAATTTTGGCTATCACTTCTAATCAAAGCCATTTTTCTTCTTACCTATTACACCAATTTAATATCTAATAACTTTAATAATTAATTCCTTCTTATTCTAAAATTAAAATTCAACAATAAGACAAACATTGCAGATCATTCAGTATCGTTATCAGACTCTTTGACTGAAAAAGGAAAATAATCATGCTGAACAACTCTGCCGCTTGAAGAATCAAAGACAACGCAAAGTTTATATTCCACCTTATAATTTACCTTATCAACTGATTCCACAACTGCTTTACTTTTACCCATTGTTTTGGTAACATATTCGATTCTCTTTTCAATTAATTTCCCTTTTGTCTGCGGATCATTCATTTTTGGCTGCTTTATTTGAATACTGTCAACAGGTACTTTCGTTTTCTGCCCGCCTTGGTTATTAACTTGCTGTTTACCAGTTTCCCCTACTTCTTTATATAGTGAACCTGTTGCAGCATTATATTCTTCTTTTGAAACCTTCTTATCACCTAAATAATAAACAGGAACTTTTTTCGTTATAGTCTGACCTTCTTTGTAATTATTGTAAAGAGCATAAAAGTCCTCTGTTTTTTCTTTATCATAAACCCAGGTAGCATATAGCTCTTCTTTGCTGCTTTTAACCTCTTTTGGAGCCATCCAGCGATTTGATTCATTTTTTGTATCAATAGTATCAACATTAATTACTCTTAACGGATCTTCAGGAATTGACGTAATATCAGCTAGTTCGTTCGTTCCCCTTATAATTGATGATGGCTTACCCAATACAGCTTCTACCTCTTCGTAGGTCATTCCGATACTGACTGTTGTATTTTCCTTTTTTTCGCCACAGGAAAAAAGCACTGCTGCAATTGCTAAGATTACGGTTGCATATATTAATTTCATAGTAAATAACACCTTTCTTGATTTTAATAGTAATTGGTTTTGAATTATATAAAAATTAAATCTTAATCATTCCAAAAGCAAATTAGCCCTGAGATTTTAAACCCAGGGTATCTTGTTAATGATCATTACTACCTGATATCATTATTTATTTTCATCATTAATTATATTTTTTAGAGAATTATGCAAATTATTGAACTTAAACTTATAGCCAAGCTTCAAAATTTTATCCACGGATATTCTTTGGCTGTCTGTTACATAATTGCCCAGCTCACCGCTTATAACCCTTAATGCAATTTTGGGAACGGGTAACAATGCGGGCCTGCTTAAAAATTTACCAAGAGTTTTTGAGAATTCTTTGTTTGTAACAATTCCGGGTGATGCTGCGTTAATAGAACCGTTGACTTTTTCATTATAAATTGCTTGCAAATAAATTCCAACAATATCATCAATATGAATCCAGGGAAACCACTGCAAGCCATTTCCCATAGGGCCGCCAATAAATAATTTAAAGGGCAGATAAAGTTTTTGCATTAGCCCCTCACCTTTACTGAGTTACTAATCCTGTTCTAATGGAAACTCTTCTGACTCCAAGCTCTTCAACTTTCTCCGCTTCTTTTTCCCAATCATTACAGAGATTGGCAAGAAAATCATTCCCCGTGTTACTATTCTCGTCAAGAATTTCGTCATAACGATTACCATAAAAACCAACTGCTGAAGCACAAATGAAAACCTTTGGTTTTTGATCAACCAATTTTATTGCTTCAACCAAATTCCTTGTGCTTATCACTCTGCTGTCGTATGCTAGTTTTTTATATTCATCATTCCATCTCTTAGCGCCAAGGTTTGCACCTGCAAGATGAAAAATTGTATCAACTCCGCTCAAGTGTTCTTTCCAGATCGCTGGTTTGTTATAATCCCACTTGACATACTTAGATGTATTGGTTATTTTATTTTTAGCGCTTTCAGGATTTCGGGTAAAGACAGTAACCTCATCTCCTCTTGCTGTTAACGCTTCTACAAGTTTTCGCCCAATTGATCCGGTTGCGCCGGTTATTATTATTTTTTTCATAATTACTCAATGTGAAATTATTTCTTTTTGTGTTTCTAATTTAAGTATTTATGTAAACGATAATTCCAACAAATTAGTTCTTGATAGCAATGGCGATGTAGTTTTTCTGGCTTTTTATTTGCGTAGTAATCTTTTTATCAACTAAAGGAGAATGAAAATATGATGCGAATGATACTTTTTGCTCTGATTATACTGGCCATTTCATTTTCTTTGGCGCAGGAGAATTCACTTAATCATGAAACACCAGTTATTTCAGTGGGAGCTGAATTTAACTTATTCCTTCAAGAGGAAATAAGTAATTGGGAAGCTGCAGACCTTGAAGTTGCTAATTCACCAATGTCATTTCAGAAGCTTGAGTCGACAGCATTAATTACTACATATGAAGGAATCAACTTTGATCAAAACGCCTCATTAAATTTATCTTATTTTATACCACCCGATCCTATAGGCGCTGCTGGGCCAAATCATCTAGTCTCGGTTGTAAATTGTGCAATTGAATGGTTTACTAAAGCAGGTGTCAAACAGAATAGTCAACGATTAGGGAGAAATAGTGGTGGTATCGTTGGAAGTTTTTTTGCAACTCTAGGACCATTAACCGCAACATTCGATCCCAAAGTTATTTATGATCAATACAACGGAAGATTTATAGTAATCACAATGGAACAGCAATTAAGCCCTCAGGCTTCAAGAATACTGGTGGCAGTATCTCAAACTAGCGATCCAAACGCCGGCTGGTATTTTCATGCGATAAATTCACTTATTAACATTGGCGGAAACTCCTGGGCAGATTATCCAGGTTTTGCTGTAGGAACTGATGCAATTTATATTACTGCAAATATGTTTCAGTTCTCAGGTGGTGGTTATGCAGGAGGTCGTCTTTGGATAATTGCTAAGTCACCATTTTATTCAGGTGGTGCAGCCTCTGTAAATGTTTATGATCATATAACACTTGGATCTGGTTATGGTGGTACATATCAGCCAGCCCATATGTTTGGAACTCCACAGACAAATGTGGGAACCTTTTTAATTCTCTATGATGGATTATCCGGTTCAGGAATCGAATATAATAATATTATTAGGGTGGATAATCCGCTGACTACTCCAACTTTTTCAGGTCAACTTGTAACGTTAGGGAATATTGATAATACTACAGGAGCATACAACAATGCCCCACAACTAGGAACTCCAACATTGATAGCAACAAATGACAGAAGATCTCAAAACGCTGTTTGGAGAAATAACTCGCTGTGGAGTGCTTTCACGGTTGTTCCCACTTCAGGTGTAACCGCAGGAGAAGTTACGGCACATTGGGTAAAAATAGTACAACCACCCTAAGTGCACTTTTAATTTCAGACCAAGGAAATATTGGAGGTGAAAGTATTGCAACCAATTGTTATACTTTTTTCCCGTCAATTGCAGTTAATTCCAGCAATGATGCCTGCATAGGCTTTTCAGCATCTGCCTCCACAATTTATCCCGGGGCTTATTATACTGGGAGATTGTCATCTGATCCTGCTGGATTTACTATTAATCCGGATTCAGTCAGGCGAGGAAGAGATTACTACATCAGAACTTTTGGAGCTGGCAGTAACAGATGGGGTGACTATTCAGGCACTTGTGTAGATCCTGCTGATAATCAAACTTTCTATGTGTTCAATCAGTATGCTTTTACAAGAGGGACACCTTTTGGTGGAGAAGATGGAAGATGGGCTACTGCTTTTGGTGTTGTTCCAGTAAGTGCACTCCCTGTCGAACTCTCCTCCTTCACTGCAAAAGTTTTACGAAGCGGAGGAATTAAACTTGACTGGCGAACAGAGACGGAAGTTGACAACTATGGTTTTGAGATTCTTCGCTCTGCTCAGAATGACAGCACGTGGGAAAAGATTGGGTTCGTGGAGGGTAATGGCAATTCCAATTCACCTAAGGAATATTCTTATCTTGATGAATGGATAAGTTATGGTAATTATTCTTACAGGTTAAAACAAATTGATACTGATGGTCAGTTTGAGTACTCAAAAATCATTCAAGTCGATGCGGGACAAATTCCCGGTGGTTTTGTGCTTGAGCAGAATTATCCAAATCCATTTAATCCCAGTACAACTATAAAATTCGCAGTGGCAGAAACACAAACGGCAGAGCTAAAAGTTTTTGATATATTAGGTAATGAAGTGGGGAAGTTATTTAATGGAATAGCTGATGGCGGAAAGATTTATGAAGCTGTATTTGATGCGGAGAATTATTCAAGCGGAATATATTTTTACCGACTCGAAACTGATAAAAAAGTAGAGAACCGGAAAATGCTTCTTCTTAAATAATACTTTATAGATTAAAGCATAGGTCGTAAAGTATGAACCGTGATATCAGTGCATACATAAATAAACAGAAGTCGCCGCAAAAGGAGATTCTGGAAAAAGTCAGAATGATTTTTCTGCAGACAATTTCGGGCTGTGAAGAAAAAATTGTCGAGACTCATAAGGCTCGTGAATAGAAAATGTATGTGCGAGCCTTGTTAAAATTTAATCTTTTTGTCAAATAATGATATGAGCGATATAAATCAAAACAGAGAGTCTCGTTTGAAATTTACCCCCGATCTTTGCGGGGGTTTTTTATTTCTTATCAATTATTTAACATATTTTCCATGGCTTCTTTATAGAAAATTATTTACGTTTGAAATGTGGTTCTTCTGCATTGAAGCCAATAAAAAAATTAATTATATCCCTATCAATAAATATGTGAGTGTGTTATGAAAACAATCACCATAATAATTTTAATTAGCACTTCTGTATTTGCTCAACCTTGGGTTTATAATTTCGGAACTGGAACTGGTTCATTTACGAGTGGAGTGAGTGAAACCTTTCTTCCATCACCACAAACTAATGGAGGTATTGCAAGAGTTAGAATAGGTTCTCAATTAGGTAGTTTTAATTTAGAAAATCAAACTATTTCTTTTGGTTCAGATTCTTATTTGAGGGGAGTGGCTGCAACTGGTGGATCGGTCAATAAATTTTCTATCTATGACTATACAGCTGGGAAAATCCTATACAATTAGATTTACAGTTAGACTTGGTGCATCTGATGGCTCAGCAACTGGGGCATCTTCAGGTAACTGGTATTTTTTTGCTGGTGATGGTGCAATGTATTCTGATAACACTACTTTTGCTGGATCTCAGGTATTTACTGGCATTCAGTGGATATTTGGTTCTTCTGGAAGTATTGCTACTAATGTAAGAGTTGGTGGTTCTTGGACATCATCAGGCATTACTGGGACACCTTTTTCTCAGGGCAACACCTATACTGTAGATATATATGGAAATAATACCACATCAACGGCTACTTACACTTATGTTACATCACAAAGCATTGCTGCGAATACTATGGATATATGGGTGAACGGAACGTTGGTTGCAGATGACATCGGGAAAGCACTATTACTGGACGATTCAAACATTGATTCATATTTGTTTTACGGCGAGAACAGTACGGGTAATGTTGCAAATATTTTTTTGGATAATATATTTTATACGAATATAATTTCTAATACAATCCTCCCTGTCGAACTTTCTTCCTTCTCTGCAGTTGTTTTGGATAATGGAGTAAAACTTAATTGGAGAACGGAGACGGAAGTAAATAATTACGGTTTTGAGATTCTTCGCGCTCACACTTCGACTCCGCTCAGGATGACAATTGGGAAGTACTTGGATTTGTTGAAGGGCACGGAAATTCAAATTCACCAAAAGAATATTCTTTTGTTGATGATAATGTTATTGGTGGAAAATACTCTTACCGTTTAAAACAAATTGATACTGATGGTAAATTTGAATATTCAAAAGTAATTGAAGTTGATCTTGGTTCACCGGCAAAGTTTGAGCTGAGTCAGAATTATCCTAATCCTTTTAATCCAACAACAACTATCAGGTTTTCACTTCCACAATCAGGAAATGTAAATCTCTTAGTCTATAATCTTCTCGGAGAGCAGGTTGCAGAACTCGTTAACGGATTTAAGGAAGCCGGAGTTCATTCAATAAACTTTGATGCTGCTAATCTTAATAGCGGTTTATACATTTATAGAATAGAAACAAATGGTGTCGTCCAATCGAAGAAAATGACCTTGATAAAATGACAACTGAAAGTTGTCATCCTGATCCCGCCTTGGCGGGAGAAGGATCTCCCCAAAATCCTTTGGTAAATAAGTATTTTAATTAAGTCCCGCCAAAACGGGACTTTTCTTTTATTTATTTTCTCGTAAACCTGGAAAAGAGTAATTATTTAACATTTCACAGATTCTTTCTCCCTCAAAAAATAAAATCATTATACCTCTGAAGATTTTCTCATTTTAATTTCTTACATTAATTCCAGGATAATTTATTGTAAAGCAGTCCTGGGAGTTCAAAATGAAAAAAATACTTCTCCTTATTTTATTTCTGTTTACAAATTCTCTTCTTGCGCAGAATGTTATTATTGTAGTTATAGATGGTGCGCGATATACAGAAACTTTCGACCCTACTGGTATGGGCATTTACATCCCGCATATGTATAATGAAATGAAGCCATTAGGTGTACTTTATAATAACTTTAGAATAGATTATAGTGCAGGAGCCAAAACTGAAACTAATCCTGGACATGCTTCAATTGCAACAGGCACCTGGCAGACCATCTCGAACAACGGAGGTGAGTACCCCCATAAACCAACCGTGTTTGAATATTTCAGAAAGGAACATAGCCTAGCAGAAAATAAAAATTATATGTTAGCTGGTAAAAATAAATTGGAATATATAAAACATAGTGACGCTGCTGGTTATGGGACTGCATATCAAGCATTCTGGTCTGGTAACGATAATAAGATTGATCAACAGGTTTATGATTTAACCATATCTGCTATGAGTACCGATCATCCGCGATTAATGATAGTTAATTTTGCTGAAGTTGATGCTGCAGGTCATTCAGGGAATTGGAGCAATTATCTTGCTGCAATAACAAATGCTGATAATTTAGTTTATCAGTTATGGCAGACCATCCAAGACAGCATTTACGGTTATTCACCTCAAAATACAACAATGTTTATCACTAATGACCATGGAAGACACACAACTGATTTTACAAGCCATGGTGATGGTTGCGAGGGTTGCACACACATAATGTTATTAGCACTTGGAAGAAATGTTACACCGGGAGTAGAAAATTCAGATCTTCATTATCAAATAGATATTGCACCAACTGTTGGAGATTTGTTAGGATTTAGTACCCCGCAGGCAGTTGGTGTTAGTCTTTATCAGGGAAGTAATCCGCTTCCTGTTGAGTTGGCTTCCTTCTCTGCTGTTGTATTGGAGAATGCTGTTAAGCTAAAGTGGCGTACGGAGATGGAAGTATCTAATTATGGGTTCGAGATCCTTCGACAAGATCAGGATGACAACTGGCAAGTGCTGGGATTTGTGGAAGGGTACGGTAATACAAACTCTCCCAAGGATTATTCTTTTCTTGATGAAAGTGTAAACGGTGGTAAAGCAGCTTATCGTTTAAAACAGATTGACACTGATGGTAACTTTGAATATTCAAAAATAATTGAAGTCGATCTTGGCTTCACCGGGAAAATTTGAGTTGAGCCAGAATTATCCTAATCCTTTTAATCCAACAACAACTATCAGGTTTTCACTTCCGGAAGCTGGAAATATAAAACTCACAGTTTACAATCTTCTAGGTGAACAGGTTGCAGCCCTTGTGAATGGATTTAAAGAAGCAGGTGTTCACACAGTCAATTTTGATGCATCTGAATTAAACAGTGGTATTTATGTTTACAAAATCGAAACTAATCATTTCAATCAATCAAGGAAGATGACGCTAATAAAATAATAATTTCTTAACGTTCATTTTAACTGCCTGACTTTTTAGTCGGGCTTTTTTTCTTAATCTTTGTGACAGCTTTTTGTATTATTATTAAAACTATCGCAATCTTTTAAGAAAATTAAAAGTATAAATGAAATCCAAAATTTTATTACTCTTCTTTTTTCTTTCTTCATTAATAGTTGGTCAGAACGTAATAATCGTTGTGATTGATGGCGCAAGATACTCAGAGACTTTTGGCTCAGATGGCAAATACATTCCTCATATGTTTAATGATTTGGCACCATTGGGTACAGTCTTTACCAACTTTAGAATTGCAGATGAAGGAATAACTTCGACAAATCCTGGTCACGCATCAATACTAACAGGTACCTGGCAGATAATTGCAAATGATGGATCTGAACGACCAAACAAACCAACTATATTTGAATACTTCAGAAAAGAATTTTCAGCAAAACAGAATGATTGTTTTGTGGTTGCGGGTAAAAAGAAAATAGGAGCTCTGTCCTACAGCACTTTCAAGGGATACGGCTCGCCTTTCGGCGCTTCAACAACTTGTTTCGATGGTAATGACAACGAAGTGTATGACAGTCTTGTGGTTATTATGGATACCTATCATCCAAAACTTATTTTGGTGAACTTTCCTATGACTGATATTAAGGGACATACCGGTATTTGGAATGACTATTTGAGTTCACTTACTCATGCAGATAATTTAGTTTATAAACTTTGGCAAAAAATTCAGAACGATAGTTATTACAAAAACACAACTACAGTTTTTATAACAAATGA
Source organism: uncultured Ignavibacteriaceae bacterium (assembly GCA_963699475.1). Lineage (GTDB taxonomy): Bacteria > Bacteroidota > Ignavibacteria > Ignavibacteriales > Ignavibacteriaceae > IGN2. The sequence goes on from CAVOUA010000001.1 coordinate 10,236, forward strand.
CCACGGAAGACACACAGATGATTTCAAAGACCACGGTGATGATTGCGATGGTTGTGAACATATAATGTTACTTGCACTTGGAAAAAATATTCCTGCAGGAGTTAGAAATTCTGAATTACATCATCAAATTGATATTGCCGGAACAGTTGGGAAATTATTTAGGTTCAGCACCCCTTTTACGGAAGGGATTGATCTTTTTAACAGCAATCATCAGTGAATTTGATTTTAAGTGAGATAGTTTTTGCATGTTAAATAATTATTAAATTATTATAGACTAAAAGAATAATCGCAATATTAAAATCCCACTACTTTTCATTCTCTATATTTTTTTGCTATTTTTAAGTCATCAATCCAGTTTAAATAATTAATTATTCATAATTCTAATCGGAGAAACAAATATGAAAAAGTCATATTTACTTATTCTGTTCTCTTTACTTCTTTTACCGCTAAGTTTTTCTAACGGACAGTTGTTCGTAGAAAACTTTGATTACCCTGTTGGCGATTCCATAATAAATCATGGATGGATAAATCACAGCGGAAGCGGCACTCAGATAACTGTTATAAACGGCAGTTTAACTTATACAGGCTTTCCGGGTTCGGGAATTGGTAATTCAGTTATTGTAGAAGGGGGTGGCGGCTCAAGGGAAGATGTGCATGCTGATTTTCCAGCCCAGGGTGTAACGGGTGCAGTATATGCAGCCTTTCTGGCTAATATTTCTACGGCTTCTACAACTGGCGATTATTTTTTTCATCTAGCACCATCATTCTCAACAACATTTTTTAAGCCGCGATTAATGATAAAAGATGACGGCACTGGCAATCTTCAGTTTGGAATAACCAAAGCTTTAACAGCTAGTGCTGTTTATACAACAACAACATATTCTTACAATACTACTTTTTTGTTAGTGGTTAAATATGAATTCTCTCCCGGTGATTCCAACGACGTTGCAAAACTATTTATTAATCCATCATTAGTTTCAGAACCTCCTGTAGCTGATCTAACTTCAACAGACATTGTTGCTGATGACTCAATCGCTGCAGTTTGCTTGAGGCAGGGAGGAAATGCTTACACAGTTCAAGTAGATGGAATTATTGTTGGAACATCATGGTCTACAGTAGTTCCTGTTGAGCTTACTTCATTTACAGCGGTTGCGAATAATAATGAAGTTGTATTAAATTGGTCAACTGCAACCGAACTGAATAACTTTGGATTTGAAGTTCAGAGATCAGTTGCTGAAAGTGAGTTTGCAACTATTGGTTTTGTTCCCGGGCATGGCACAACCACTGAAACCAGAAGCTACAGGTTTGTTGATGCAGGTCTTTCTGCTGGTAGTTATAGCTACAGATTGAAACAAGTAGATTTTGACGGAACTTTCTCATATTCGGAGATAGTAAATGCAGACGTTGCAGGACCTTTGCAGTTTGAACTTGCTCAGAATTATCCGAACCCGTTTAACCCAAGTACAACAATTAATTTCTCAATCCCGCAGAGTTCCGATGTGACTTTAAAAATATTCAATACTCTGGGACAGGAAGTAGCTACTTTAGTAAATCAGAATATGGAATCAGGTTTACACACAATTAATTTTGATGCAAGCACATCTTAACAGTGGTATTTATTTCTACAGACTGGATGCAGGTCAGTTTTCTGAAGTAAGAAAGATGACTTTGATAAAGTAATTTTTAACAAAGAGCCTTTAAAGCCCCTCTTTCGAGGGGTTTTTTTATAGTAAGATTGCTTTCTACTAAATAGGTAATATCTGGCAGCCACAGCGAAAGTTATTATTCAAAGTCTTTGATTTTTTCTATTCTGTCAGGTATAACTTATCAACCGGTTAGGCACATAGATTGTTACTGTATCTATTCGAAAATTTAATTAAGTTGATTGACACTTATAATTAGAATCTGTAAAAATCTAATAAATAGAAAATATGATATTTGGCTTTGTAAAATTAAATGGTCGTAATAAGCTTGAAAGAGATATTCGACGTGATCATAAAATGAAGAAAATTTTATTCAACGTAATTTATGGTACTATAGGCTTTATTCTACTCAACCTTGTGCTTTACGCCTTAACTTCAAATTAAACATTTCGTCCTATATCTTAATTACAACCATTTAGATTGAACTGCGTGCAGTAATAAACTATATTTGCTCGTATTTTTCAATGAAATATGAATAAGAACAAAGTATATATTGAGACCTACGGCTGTCAGATGAATCTTGCCGACACTGAGATTGTTCTCGGAATTCTACAGAACAATGGCTATGACGTTACAAAGAATATGGAAAATGCCGATGTAATTCTGGTCAACACTTGCAGCATAAGAGAAAATGCTGAACAGAGAATTTATGGAAGACTTGGAAATTTCAAGTCAATCAAGGATCAAAAGCCTGATTTAATTGTTGGTGTGCTTGGCTGTATGGCAGAACGTTTGCGGATTGATCTTAGTTGATAAGAAAAAAATTGTTGATGTTGTCGTTGGTCCTGATGAATATCGAAGATTGCCTGAGTTAATTGATGTTGCATTCAACGGTGACAAAGGAATTGGGGTTAAGCTTTCCAAAACTGAAACCTATGATGATATTTTACCTCACAGAGAAGATGGTTTGCAGGCATGGTTATCGGTGATGCGGGGTTGTGATAAGTTTTGCACATTTTGTGTCGTACCTTTCACACGTGGACGTGAGCGAAGCCGTTCACTCGATTCGATTGTTGATGAAGTAAAACAGCTTTCTGAAAGAGGATTTAAGGAAGTAACACTCCTTGGTCAGAATGTAAATTCCTATAGCGATAATCAATTTGATTTTGCCGATCTGCTTTCTGCATGTGCTCAAGTTAATCGTTCGGTGAGGATTCGATTTACAACTTCTCACCCGCAGGATCTTTCTGATAAGCTTCTATATACAATCGCTGAGCATCAGAATATCTGTAATTATATACATCTGCCCGTTCAATCAGGTTCAAACAGAATTCTTGAATTAATGAACCGCACGTACACAATTGAGCATTATCTTCAGCTTGTAGAAAAGGCAAGAAAGACAATTCCGGGAGTTAGTTTTTCCACAGATATCATATCAGGTTTTCCAACAGAAACTTTTGAAGATCATATAATGACACTCGACGTTATGAGAGAAGTAAGATTTGATGGTGCTTTCATGTTTAAGTATTCTCCAAGAGAAGGAACCAAGGCTTTTAAAATGAAAGACGATGTGAATGAAGAGACAAAAACCAAAAGGCTTCAGGAAATAATCAATCTTCAGCAGCAGATATCTTTTGAATTGAACCAGGAAATGATTGGTAAAGAAGAAATTATTCTTATTGAAGGATTCAGTAAAAAGTCAGAAAAGTTCTTTTCCGGAAGAACCGACTCTAATAAGGTTGTAATAGTTCCCGCTGATAATCAGGTAAAAACCGGTAGCTATATTAAGACAAAAATAAACCGGGCCACTTCTGCGACTTTGTTTGGTGATTTTACAGGTTTCGTAAACTTGGTTGAAGAAAGCTTATCTTTAACCGGTTGAATTTAAAACATTAAAATATCCGTCAATTGGCGGTTCAATAATGCTAAAGCTTAAACTAAATTACTTTTCTCTGCTGATTTTTCTTAGCCTCATTTTACTCACAGGAAAATTATATTCACAGGAAGTTGATATCGTTCCATACTTAAAAGCAATAGAGAATGGTAATATTGGACATGCAAAAGAAGCGCTTGTTGACTTAAAGGAAAAGAACCCGGACGACCCTTCTGTTATGTTTCTAGATGCTGTGTTAAAAGAGAATGGGCAGGAAGCAGTTGTTATATACCAGGATATTGTTGATAATTATCCCAAAAGTAAATATGCTGATGCCGCTCTCTACAGGATTTTCTCTTACTACTATGCTCTCGGTCTTTACGAAGCTTCGCAGGAAAAACTTAAACAGCTTAAAACCTCTTACCCAACTTCACCATATATACAGGTTGCAGAACAAAACCTTTCAACACTTGAAAATTCTGATATTCAGGAAACTGAGACCACGGTTACTGAAACAAAACCCAAGGTTGAAGAAAATTATAAATTCACTATTCAGGCTGGTGCATTTACCAATCTTGATAACGCAAAAAAGCTAATTGGCGAATTTGAAGGTGCAGGTATTTATAGTCAGTTGGGTGAGAAAATAGTTGGTGGTACTACTTTTCACGTTGTCTATGCCGGTAAGTTTGAAAAATATGAAGATGCTGAAAATTTTCTGCAGGTTTTTAATTCGCGGTATAAATTAAACGGAAGCATAGTCTCAATTCCTCCCAAATAATCGTGAAAATTACATTCATTGGTACAAGCTCAGGTAAAGCTTCGCTCAACCGCTTTCACTCTTCTTTAATGTTCTCATCAAAAAAATACAATTTGCTTGTTGACGCAGGAGATGGAATTTCTCGTGCATTGATGAGTAGCGGAATAAATTTTGACTCCTTGAATGGAATTCTTTTTACTCACCTTCACCCAGATCATTTTTCAGGGTTACCGGCATTGGTTATTCAAATGAAGATGATGAATAGAAAGAAACCGCTCGATATTTTTATTAATGAAACTCTTAAAACCGTAGCTGAAGAATTTTTAGTGAATTCTTATTTATTACCTGATAAAATGGGATTTGATATTTGCTATAATAATTTCAGTGATAATGAACGTATGAACATTACAGAAAACTTTTCTTTTATAGCCAGGATAAATTCTCATCTAAGTGGCCTCGAAAAGTTCAGAAGTAAATATTACTTCTCTCAGTTTATATAGTGCCAGCGTACTTTTTGAAACAGGAAATAAAAAAATTATCTATACTTCTGACATCGGCTCAGAGGAAGATCTATTATTATTTAGCGAGTTTGTTCCGGATATTTTAATCAGCGAAGCAACTCACATTTTGCCTTCAGCTATCATAAAAAAACTCATTAAAATTAATCCTGGAAAAGTCTATTTAACTCATTACTCTGATAGTGACATTCCATCGATAATTGAAATTTTGGCAAGCCTTCCAACTGAATTAAAGAAAATTGTAAAATTAGCACAAGATGGTTTATCCTTTGAAATTTGAATGATTATCAAGTAATCAGTCCCTGAAACAGTCTATTTCAATTCAACTTTTTATTAGCTATTTTTACTCCTGCGACAGTTTGTCATTCTAATCATTTTAATAAATCAGTGAACAGAGAAGAATTCAAAAAAAAACACGGGATAATCAGTCAATCCAGTGAAATAAATGATCTGGTTGATGTGGTAATGCAGATATCTTCTTCCGATATCACAGTTTTAATTTATGGTGAAAGTGGAGTTGGAAAGGAAGTTTTTGCAAGAGCTATTCATGATTCGAGCAAGAGAGCAGGAAAAGAATTAATTAGCGTTAATTGTGGAGCTATACCCGAGGGGATTTTAGAGAGCGAACTTTTTGGTCACAAGAAAGGTGCATTCACAGGTGCCTTTGAGGGCAGGAAAGGATATTTTGAAATTGCTGACGGCGGAACTCTGTTCCTTGATGAAATTGCCGAAATGCCGCTCACCACTCAGGTAAAAGTTTTAAGAGCAATTGAATTAAAAGATTTTATGAGAATCGGTGCTGAAACAGTAACTAAAGTTGATGTAAGATTAATTGCTGCAACTAATAAAGACTTACAGGAAGAAGTCAATAGCAGAAGATTCAGGGAAGATCTTTTCTTCAGGTTGAAAGCAGTAAGCCTGAACATTCCGCCATTAAGAAAACGGAAGGGAGATATTGTATTACTTGTCAATCACTTTCTCGAAAGATATGTGGCAGAAAAAAAAATAGCACATCCCCAAATTACCGATGAGGCCATGGATCTTCTTATGAATTATAATTGGCCGGGAAATGTACGTGAGTTAAAAAATGCTGTTGAAACTGCGGTAACTCTTAATAGAAATGGTGAATTGGATATTGATTCATTTTCAAACCTTGTTGTTCGCGGAGAAGAAAATTACTCTGTTAGAAACCTTCCGGTCTTTTTAAGAAAAACACCTGAAGATGCTGATAGGGAAATTCTCTACAGAGCTCTATTTGAAATAAAGAAAGATTTAATCGAGTTAAAAGATTTGGTTCTTCAGACTGGCAGCGAAACAGTTGTAAAAGGTGAAGAAACAAAAAAGAATCTTTATTCCCTGGATATCATCGAACGAGATACAATAAAAGCTGCTCTCGATAAAACACGCGGAAATAAGCGAAAAGCTTCCAAATTGCTAAATATTAGTGAAAGAACACTTTACAGAAAAATAAAACAATACGATTTAACTGAAGAATAGTCTTGTTCAGTGTGAATAAAATTAAAATAAATATATTAAAATACTTGTTTTTTGTGCTATTGTTCGGGATGAGCGTTGTAATTAATTTTGGATGCGGTTCATATTCATTTACTGGTGCATCTGTCCCAGCTCATTTGAAAACGATTGCTATTCCTGTTGCGGATGATAAAAGCCCGGCCGCTACTCCAGGGCTAAGAGAACTTTTGACTGATAACCTGATTCAAAAGTTTATAAGTGATAATTCTCTTCAGGTAACTGAGCGTTCAACAGCAGATGCTACTCTGGAATGCGTAATTACTTCTGTAACTGATGCACCTGCAATTGTAAGTGCTGGTGAACAGATTACATCAAGAAGATTAACAATTAATGTTAAGGTCATTTACAAGGACTTAGTTCAGAAAAAAACAATTTTTGAAGATAACTTCACTAATCATGGCGATTATGTTCCAGGTGAAGCAACTAATGAAAGGGAGAATGCAATAGCTGTTGCTGTAGACAAAATATCTGAGGATATTCTTCTGGCAGTAGTTTCAGGCTGGTAATAAAAGGAAAATATTATGGATAATATAGTTTTAATAGGATACTTTGTTTCTCTTTCAATTCTTTTCATATTCGGTCTTCACGGATTTGTTCTTCTTTACTATCACCGAAAATATAAGGATGTAAATTTTAACTCCTCTAAAGATTTTGAAGACTTACCCTTAGTTACTATACAGCTTCCATTGTATAATGAATTATATGTTATCGAAAGATTAATTGATAAAGTATGTGAAATTGAATATCCAAAAGAAAAATTGGAAATTCAGGTTCTTGACGATTCAACCGATGAAACTGTGGATGTAGTTGCCAAAGTTGTCGAAGCAAAAAAGAAAGAAGGCTTGAATATTGAACATATCCGCAGAAGTAATCGCGAAGGATTTAAAGCTGGAGCATTAAAGGAAGGTTTAAAGACGGCTAGCGGTGAGTTCGTTGCTATATTTGATGCAGATTTTATCCCTCATTCTGATTTTCTTCAAAAGACATTAAAATTTTTCTCGGATGAAAAAGTTGGGATGGTTCAAACCCGGTGGGAACATTTGAACGGTGATCATTCACTTATAACAAGAGCTCAGGCACTTGCACTCGATGGTCACTTTGTTATTGAGCAAACAGTACGTAATAAAGCTGGTTTCTTTATTAACTTCAACGGTACCGGTGGAGTCTGGAGAAAATCCTGTATAGAAGATGCAGGTAACTGGCATGCTGACACACTTACGGAAGATCTTGATCTGAGTTACAGGGCACAACTGAATGGATGGAAGTTTGTCTTCCTTAAAGATTTTACTTCTCCGGCTGAACTGCCTTCGGAAATTAATGCTTTGAAATCTCAGCAATTCAGGTGGACTAAAGGTGCTATAGAAACAGCTAAAAAAATTCTTCCTCTCGTCTGGAATTCTGATGTTTCTCTGAGAATAAAACTATACAGCACATTTCATTTAACTAATAACATTGTATTTCCATTTATTCTGCTTGCTGCTATTTTAAATGTGCCGCTCATCTTCGTAAAAAACAGCGGGGGCCACGAACTCTATTTTGCTTTCATGTCAATCTTTGTTTTAGCGTTCATAAGTTCATTTATGTTCTATCTTTATTCACAAAAAGATATTCATCCCGACTGGCGTAAAAGAATTGTACTTTTTCCAATTTTTATGGCTGGCAGCATGGGATTTGCATTAAATAATTCCCGGGCTGTTTTTGAAGGTCTTCTCAACCGCAAGAGTGAGTTTGTAAGAACTCCTAAATTCAAATTAGTATCAGAACAGGATACCTGGGTTGGAAAGAAATATTCAAAAAATAAAATTGGATTTGCAGTTATCCTTGAATTAATTCTTGCTTTCTACTGTTTGATTGGTGTTGTGTCCAGCATTTACTTTATGGAAATTGCAAGTCTGCCATTTCAGCTATTATTTTTTATCGGATTCTCTTTCGTATCGATCACTTCCATTAAGCATGCATTTGCAAAAAATATTGCTAAATGATTGCGTGTGAATCGTGGATGAAAAGTTAACCGCAAGAGCTAAATTAATTTATGAACGGGATAACAATTCTCCTTTATTTTTAAGATTAGCTAACTTTTACCTTAGCAGTAACGAACCTCAAAATGCTATTTCAATTCTTGAAAACGGATTAAAGAGTTTTCCTGATCATCCGCTTGCTTTCATTTTAATGGGCAAGGCTCATGTTATGATTAATGAACTTGAAATGGCTGAATTCTTCTTTAAAAAATCAAGCGAACTTTTAAATACCAACCAAACATTTACTTACTATAAAAAAGAATATAATCTTCCGGAGAAGCATCTCTCGCCATTTAATTCGTTACGTGGGAGTATCTTCATCAATTCATCAGAAGTGGATATACTAAAAACTGAAGATGAAATTAATGATACTACGAAACCAGTTGAGGACAGACTTTCGCAAATTGCTGATGAACTAATGAACAAAAGGCTTGAGCAAACAGATAATTTTCTTTCCCCGGAAGCGGATCAGCAGGCTTATTCCCCTGATAAGAGCAAACTTGCAACTGAGACTTTTGCAAACATTTATCTATCGCAGGGTCAGAAAAATGAAGCAATAAAAATTTATGAATTGCTTGTTAATCGTAATCCCGAAAAAAAAGAATATTACCTTGAAAAAATTCGTGAGATACGATCTAAATAAATATTCCGATTCATTGAATTTGTTCTGAATAATTTCATTTCTTATGGCGGTTAGTCTTTCAACGAAAAAATTAAAAAAAAGTTTTTATCTAAGAGAGCTCATCTCAGTAGCTCGGGATTTGCTGGGGAAGATACTTGTAAAATCTAATGGCAAGGAATTTCTTGCAGGAAAAATTGTTGAGGTTGAAGCTTATCACGGTGATCTGGATAAGGCAGCACACTCTTATGGCGGCATAACTAAACGAAACGAAATTATGTTTGAAGCTGGAGGTCACTTATATGTTTATTTCACTTATGGAGCGCATCACTGTTGTAATGTTGTTACTGGTAAAAAGGGAGAGGGCACTGCAGTTTTAATCCGCGCTGTTGAGCCTGTCCTTGGTTTAGAAAGATTAATTAAAAACCGTTTTGGCAGAAAACTTAAGAACGAAAAAGAGCTTTTCAATTTAACCAGCGGTCCCGGAAAAGTTTGTGCAGCTTTTGGAATTAATAAAAAGCATTCCGGCACCGACCTTATGGGAAAAGAAATATTTATTTTAGATGGTGAGAAAATTAAAAGTAAAGATATTGGTGTTTCAAAGAGAATTGGAATAACCAGATCGATCGATTTACCCTGGAGGTTTTTTATTAAAAATAATCCATATTTGTCGCGTAAATGAAATCTCCTAAAAAAATACTTATTGCTCGAACAGATCGCATTGGTGATGTTGTCCTATCTTTACCCATGGCCGAGCTTGTTAAGAAAAAATATCCTGATTGTAAAGTAGCATACTTTATTCGTAATTATACGAGCGCACTTCTTGATGGTAATCCTTTTATTGATGAAGTAGTGATTGCTGAGGAGTTTGATGGAGAAATTCTTTTTACAAAAAATTTAAAAAAGATTAAATCTCAAAATATTGACACCTGTATTATCGTTAATCCAACCTTTAAAATTTCATTGATGATGTTTTTATCCGGGATAAAAAACAGGATTGGAACAGGATATAGGTGGTATTCTTTTTTGTTCAATCGTAAAGTTTATGAACATCGTAAGTACGCTGATAAACACGAACTTGAATACAATGTTAATCTCCTTGGAAAAATTGGAATAGATAATAAAGATTTTGTTAAAGAAATAGACTTTCATCTAAAAGTTGATGAAAAAAGTTCTGAAAAAATTAATTTGATTTTATCTGAAAAAGGATTTAGCTCAGTAAACAAAATTGTTATTATTCATCCCGGAAGCGGAGGTAGTTCAGTTGATCTTCCAAAAGAAAGATTAATTGAACTTACCAGATTGATCAGTAAACTGAAAAATGTAACTGTCGCAATAACCGGCAGCAAGAATGAAGTTGATCTGAGTAAAAAATTCGAAGTTGGTGAAACTGTTGTGAACCTTGCTGGACAACTTGATCTATCGTTATTAAAAGCGCTTATCAATAAAGCTAATATTTTTATCTCGAATTCTACCGGGCCAATGCATATAGCCGCAGCATTGGGAGTGCACGTTATAGGCTTTTTTCCTAAAATATTATCCTGTTCACAAAAGAGGTGGGGCCCGTATACAAAAAACAGAACAATTTATATCCCAACAATTGATTGTAGCAATTGTACCCGTGAACAGTGCGAAAAACTTGATTGTATGAATAGCATTGATATTGGCAGAGTATTTGACGAAACTAAGAGCGTATTGAATATTCTTTAATATAATGGAGAATTTAAATGTACTTGTATAAATGGTTGTATGTTTTATTGTTTATTCATTTGGGCAATGGCGTAATTGTTCCACAATCCTCTCAATCTGAAGATGAATTCAGGGTTTTAGAAAATAGGGCATTTAAAGAAGGTGAAATGCTAACCTTTGATCTTAACTATGGTTTTGTGACTGCAGGAATTGCTGTAATGGAAATTCCCAGAATCAAAAAAATTTCAGGCAGGAATGCATATCACATTAACTTTGAAGTTAATTCAGTTCCAAGCTTCGATATGTTTTATAAAGTAAGAGATAGATATGAAAGTTACCTTGATGTTAAAGGTTTGTTTCCGTGGAGGTTCGAACAGCATATAAGAGAAGGCGGTTATACCCGTGACTTTTCAGCCTTCTTCGATCATAGAAAAGGTAAAGCAAAAACAAGCGAAGGCGAATATGAAATTCCACTTTACGTGAATGATATAATTTCTGCATTCTATTACGCTCGAACTCTTGATTATTCTAAAATGAGAGTAAACGATTTAATTAATTTGCAGAATTTTTATAAGGATAAAGTGTACGACCTGGATGTAAGATATTTAGGTAAAGAGACTGTAGATGTGCCTGCTGGTAAATTTGAATGCATTGTTGTTGAACCATTGGTTAGAGAAGGCGGTCTCTTTAAGCACGAAGGCAATATTATCGTCTGGCTTACAGACGACGAATTGAAAATGCCGGTGAAAGTTAGGACAAAAATTATTATTGGATACGTTGAAGCTAAGTTAACTAACTATGTAGGTTTAGCAGGAAAATTAACTTCAAAACGCTAAAAGCCGCTTATCACTAATTGCTAAGAGGAGGCATTTGCTTCCTCTTTTTTTATTAATCATTTTATAATTTCTTATCTTTGCTTAAAACAATCATTATCGATAATTAAAAGACTAAATTGGAAGAATTAAAAAATCAGCAAGAACAGATTGAACCTGAAAAATCAGGAGAACAAAATACATTAGCGGAAACTTACTCTCCTTATCCGCTCATCTCACCTGTTGCAGCAGCTTTCCTAGGACTAATTGGCGGATTTATTCTTTACCAGTTTCTAGGCGGATTAATGACTCTGCTGATTTTCGGATTTGATTTAGAAGCAGCACCTGTAAATGGTTTAAGATTTATAACTATCATCGGGCAAATACTTTTTATTTTTCTTCCGGCCCTGTTTTTCAGTAAATGGATTTATGGTGACATCTCTAAAATTATTTCTTTAAAAATCCCTCAATGGAAAGAATTGTTGCTCTTTGTTTTAGGAATAATCATACTTACTCCTCTTCTTCAAAGTTATCTTTATATCCAAAACTATTTTATCGAGCAGTGGGCGGAATCTTCGCAATTCATCAACTCAATAAAAATTTTACTTGACTCATTGAATGAGCTGATTGAAAAAACATTCGGTAACCTCATTCACGCTGATAATTTACTAGAAATACTTTTAGTTATTATTACTATTTCTATTGTACCTGCGATTTGCGAAGAAGTAATGTTCAGAGGTTACATACAACGCAGCTTTGGTTTCAAATTTAAGCCGCACACAGCTGCGATACTTACCGCCGTGTTCTTTGCGTTATATCATTTTAATCCTTATGGACTTATTCCTCTTGCGATAATAGGATTTTATTTGGGATTTGCTGCATACGCAAGTCAATCGCTGTTTATACCTATAATTTTACATTTTCTGAATAACTTTTTTGCTGTTATGCTTTACTTTATTATTGGTGATGATGAATTATTTCAGAGTAATGTTTCCGATGCTGCATCACTAAATGCGAATGTGATGTACTTTGTTCTGATGCTATTTTTATTCTTTGCTCTAATGTTTTTTATCAGAAATTATTATAAGAAATCAAAAAATACATAGGAGGTTGAAATGCCTGTTTGTCCAAATTGTAATTACGAATACATCCCCGGAATAGCAATCTGTCCGGATTGTAATACGCCTTTAGTTGATGCAATTGAATTAAATAAATACTCAGAACTTTCAGAAGAAGATTGGGTGCTCGTCTACACTACTTTTAGTGTGATAGATGTTGAGATGCTAAAAGAAAATCTTGAGAGTGCGGGAATATCTGCTTCAATTCTATCTCAAAAAGATTCCAGTTTTCCTGTACCCGGCGATCTTTCAAAAGTAAAATTGTTCGTTAAGAAAGCTGACGTCACTGAAGCACTTGAATTTATTCAGACGGTTAAAGGTAAGCCAGCGGATACAGAAGAAGATGGAGAAGAGTGAAAATTTTAAACGAGTGATCGTATCACTTGTTGGAGTACCGCTCATATTAATTGTAGCCTATCTGGGAGGATATTATTTCTTTGCATTCGTAGCAGTTGTTAGTCTGATTTCGTTTTTTGAATTCAGTCTTCTTGTAAAGAATAAAGGTGCAAATGTAAATCTATTACTTGGGGGAGCAGTAATATTTATTTTTCTTATCAATCAGTTAATTGGCTTTGCTGATATCATTACCATTATCGTTCTTTCATCCTTATCACTTTTAACTGTCGAACTTTTTCGCAATAAAGGCTCGGCAATTAATAATCTGGGCGCAACCTTTCTGGGAATATTTTACATCGGAATTTTTTCAGTAACACTTATTTCACTAAGAGAGTTTTATCCTTCAAACAGTGATTTAAATATTTATGGCGCATTTCTGATCATTTCCATACTTGTGTCTATTTGGATAGGTGATTCAGCTGCGTACTACGGTGGAATTACTTTAGGTAAGCATAAATTATTCCCCCGTGTCAGCCCAAAGAAAAGCTGGGAAGGCGCAATTTTTGGATTTATTTTTTCTGTTGGTGTTATGATTTTAGCAAAGGTATTGGTGTTAAATTTTTTAAGCTGGGTAGATGTTTTATTAATTGGAATTATTATCGGCACAATTGGGCAAATAGGTGATTTAGTCGAATCATTATTAAAGAGAGATTCCGAAGTGAAGGATTCATCTTCGCTAATTCCCGGGCACGGCGGTTTTTTTGACAGGTTTGACTCTTTACTCTTTTGCGCCCCTGCAATATGGATTTACTTTAAATACTTTGTTTGACAATAATTGGACTTATGAAATCAAGAGAAAAAGTAAGTGTAATAACTTTAGGCTGTGCGAAAAATACCGTCGATTCAGAACGACTGCTTCGTCAACTCCAGCTTAATAATCTTGATTTGCGTTCAAACCCTTCTGAAGCTGACACAATTATTATTAATACCTGTGGTTTTATTGAAGCGGCTAAGGAAGAGTCAATCAACACTATAATGAATACAGTTGCAAGTAAGAATTCAGGTATAACAAAAAGAATTTTTGTTGCTGGTTGCCTTTCTCAGCGATATAAGGATGATCTTCAAAAAGAAATTCCTGAAGTGGATTTATTTTTTGGCACTGAAGACTATGAGAAAATTGTTAAAGAACTTGGCGGGGAGTTAAAGAAAAATCTTTTAGGTGAACGAGTCGTATCTATTCCTTCACATACTGCATATTTGAAAATTTCTGAAGGCTGTGATCATCCTTGTTCGTTTTGTGCGATACCTTTGATGAGAGGTTTACACAAATCAAAATCTATTGAAGATCTGGTTGCAGAAACTGAATTTCTGGCCAGAAATAATACAACGGAATTAGTACTTATAGCACAGGATACTACCGATTATGGAAAAGACATTTACAATAAAAGAAATATTTCGGAACTTGTTGCCAGGCTGAGTGAAGTAAATGGAATTGAATGGATACGACTTATGTACGCTTATCCTTCGCGATTTCCGGAAGACCTGATTGATGAAATAAAAAACAATAAGAAAGTTTGTAAGTATATCGATATCCCGCTTCAACATATATCTGATAATATTCTCAAATCTATGAGAAGAGGAATTACAAGCAGACAAACTAAAGAATTATTATCATTGTTAAGAACACATATTCCTGATTTGGTTTTAAGAACAACTTTTATTGTCGGATATCCGGGCGAAACCGACAAAGAATTTCAGGAGCTTTGCGATTTTGTTGAAGAATTCAAATTCGAGAAAATGGGAACGTTTACTTATTCACCTGAAGAGAACACAGGTAGTTACAGCCTGGGTGATCCTGTTCCCGATAAAGTGAAAAAAAACCGGCAAAGCAGGTTGATGGAAATTCAGAGTGAAATATCAGCCGAGAAAAACAGTAAACTAATGGGAAGTAAACTAAAAATATTGGTTGAATCTCTCGAGGGAGATTTTTATGTTGGACGCAGTTATCGGGATGCACCTGAAGTAGATGGTGAAGTGCTTATTAATTCAACTGAAAATGGGATCGTTCCTGGTAATTTTTATATTGCAGAAGTATATGATTCAAATGAATACGATCTTTTTGCAAGATTATAGTAAAATTAAGGATACACTAATATGAAAAATCTATTATTTCTATATGTAATTTTCTTTTCAGTTATTTCTTTTGCTCAGGATAATGACTTTTCACGGATACCTGACAACAAAGTAAAATACTACCAGGATTTTATGTCCTTTCAGGGTTCAGATGATAAAACAAGGCTGGACTTTTTTATTCAGGTACCTTACAATGCGGTGCAGTTTGTAAAAACAGGGCGGGGGTTTGAAGCTGCTTATACAATTACTGTATCTGTTTTTGATGAGGAAAATAAAAACCTTATTACTGAGAAAATCTGGAATGAAAAAATTGTAGCAATAAGTTTTGAATTAACTACCTCACCTGAAAATTTTAATCTTGGTCACCGTTCATTTGAATTAACTCCCGGTATCTATTTAATAAAAACGTCTTTGTTAGATAAGGATTCTAAGAACGAATATAAATCTGAAAACAAAGTTGTAGTTAAACAGTTTACTTCGCTTCCCGCAGAGAGTGATATAATGCTAATTTCGAAGAAAACCGTCATAGAAGGAAGTTCGAAAATTATTCCGAATGTTTCCAGAAGTGTTGTCACTGATCGAGACCCCTTATCAATATTTTTTGAAATTTATTCAGATACTGCTTCTAAATTCTTTGTCGACTATGAGATATTTGATGAAAAGGAAAATTCTGTATATAAATCAACTGAGGAAGTCGAAGTTAAAAAAGGAACCAACCAGATTTTCAACAATATCGATTCACTATCGCTAGACCTGGGTAAAAATCTGTTGAAGGTTACGTTAAAAGATTCAACCGGCGAAGTATATGATGCTTCAGTAAAATCATTTGTTTCCCGATGGGTTGGAGTTCCGATCACACTTACTGATCTTGATAAAGCAATTGATCAGCTGATTTATTTAGCAAGCCCGGAAGATATTTCTTTTATTAAGTCAACCGAAGACCGGAAGGAGAAAGCTAAAAGGTTTGTTGCTTTCTGGAAAAAGCAGGACCCCAATCCAGCTGATGAATATAATCCGGTTTTTAATGAGTATTATAATAGAGTTGCTTACGTAAATCAGAATTTTACATCATATTCATTGGAAGGCTGGAGATCTGACAGAGGAATGGTAATGATAATTCTTGGTGCGCCGGATAATATTGACAGGCACCCGTTTGAGTATTATTCTAAACCCTATGAGGTTTGGCAATATTATAATCTGAACAAGCAATTTATATTTGTTGATTATACAGGGTTTGGAGATTACAGGTTGGACCCCAGCACTCCGCTTTATGGAGATTTATATAGGTTTCGATATTAGTTTTTAAAAACAGAAATTCTGTTTAAACCATTTATTTTATGTAAAACGAATATGCTTTATTGTTTTACTGCTAAATTTTTAAGCACAGTTATCGCCTATAAAAAATGCAGCAATTTAACGTTTTTCATCAATGATCCTTACCGTAACCCTAAACCCTCTTCTCGAAAGAAGATATTATTATCAAAACCTTGATTTATCTTCGGTTAACAGAAATGGCAAGTTAATCATAAAAGCCGGCGGCAAAGGGATAAACGTGAACCGGCAGTTAAACAAGCTTGGGATAAAAAATATTGCCATGCTGTTCACGGGCGGAACCAACGGCAAATTGATGCGAGAAACTCTCCGTACAGAAAATATTAATTTTTCAGAAATTATTACAAAGGATGAAACAAGAGATGCTGCTATTATTATCAATCAATCTACTGAAAAAGTCTATTCGTTTTTTGGAACAGATTCTCTTGTATCTTCTGGTGAGGCTGAGGATTTCATTTTAAAATTGGAAAAAGCGATAGCAACTTGTGAGATCGTTGTCTTCTCAGGAAGCTCTCCATGCATAGACGCTGATAAAATTTTTGCAGAAGGAATTAATATCGCAAACAAGCTTGATAAAATTTCTGTGTGTGATACTTATGGCGCTCATCTTAAAAATTGTTATAATTCTTCGCCGACAATTGTTCATAACAATGTTGATGAAATTAGTTTATCTCTTGATCTCAAACTTGAAAATGAAGCTGACCATCTCAGATTCCTGAATATGCTTTACGAAAAAGGCGTTAAGCAAGCGTACATTACCAATAGTGAAAACTCATTCTATACTTCTAATTTTGACTTTCATTATAAAGTAACTCCTCCTGAAATTAGTGTTGTTGATTCAACTGGTAGTGGTGATGCATTTGTTGCCGGGATAGTTTACGGCTGGCATAACAAATTTACTTTTGATCAGCAATTACGAATTGCTACTGCTTTTGGTGCTTTTAATGCAAAATCTACTGAAGTTTGTGACGTTGAAATGGCTGATGCCGACTCACTTGCTAAAAAAATTCAAATTGAAGTTGTTGGGAAGAGATTAAAAAAAATAGATGATTCACCTGATTAAAAATATCTTCTTGGTTTTTATAATTTTTTCTTCGTCAGGCTTTGCACAAAAAATTGATAAGATCGAGATTAACAGCAACACGGTTTTTGGTGATGAAGAAATCAAACAATGGGCCGGTATAAATGAGGGACAAAATTTTTATCCCGGAATACTTGACACATCACTGGCAAGAATTTCCACTAATCTATTATTCAACGGTTATTTTAATTTTGCATTTGAAGGTTCTTTCGTTGAGGTAACAAGTGACTCTCAAATGGTGAATTTAATTATTAACGTTGATGAAGGTCAGCCAACATTTGTAAAAGATATATTCTTTACAGCATCAGATTCAATTGACATTGAGGATTTCATTTCATCTTTGAATTACCTAAAAGGAGAGATTTTTAATCGATATGAAATTGAAACCAGCATAAACAACCTCTTAACAGATTTTGAAAATAGAGGATTTCCTTTTGCAGCAGTTAAGATTCAGTCAGTACATTTTTATAATGATTCAGCAAGTAATGACCATAATGCTGATATATACCTTGTACTCGAAGAAGGAAGGAAAAGTCGTATTGATAAAATTGAGGTAAGTGGAAATATTTCCACCAAAGATTATGTTATTATAAGAGAATTACGAATTGAATCAGGTGAGGAATACTCCCAGCAGAAAATTGAAACCCTGCCAAGGCGATTAAACAAGCTTCGTTACTTTGATCCGGTTCCGGTTCCACAGTTTTATATTGATTCTCAGAATAATGGTGTTTTACAAATAAATGTTAAGGAAAGAAATACAAATAACTTTGATGGAATAATTGGCTATGTTCCACCAGCAAAAGATGATGAGTCAGGTTATGTAACCGGATTAGTAAACGTAACCTTAAGAAATATGTTTGGAACAGGAAGGGCAGCAGCAATTAGATGGCAAAAACTTACACGTGAATCCCAGGAACTTGAACTTAAATATTTAGAGCCATGGTTGTTTGGTTACCCTTTTAACCTGAATGCAGATCTCTTTCAGCGGATTCAGGATACAACTTATGTCCAGAGAAGAATTGGCGGTGCTCTTGAATTTCTTGCAACTGAAGATATATCAGCATCAGCTTTCATTTCAACCGAGGAAATAATACCAACTGAAAGAACAATTCCTGTTTTCACTGTTTACAATTCTTCTTCTCTCACAACAGGACTTGGATTAAAAATAGATTTAAGAGATGATCCTATAGCAGCGACCAGTGGATTTTTCTTTGAAACAGTTTACTCTTTTAGCAAGAAAAAAATAAATGGTCCTCCTGAATACATAACACCTACTTTGGAAACTGACATAAATTTGCAAAGAGTTACAGTAGGGTTCGGTGCTTTTTATGAAATCTTCTTGCGTAATATCATTGCTTTAAGTTTAAATGGTAAAGAGCTCAGCGGACCGTTTTTTGAGCAGAGTGATCTGTGGCGCTTTGGTGGAACAAGAACAGTTAGAGGTTACAGGGAAGAACAGTTCCTTGCTTCGCGCATTGCATGGTCTAATCTTGAATATCGTTTGATGTTGACTCAAAGGTCTTACGCTTTTATTTTTTTCGATGCAGGCTATTATTTTCTTGAAGCTGATCCTGATAGGGGAATTGCAAAAAGCGAAGATTACATTTTTGGTTATGGACTTGGTATTACAGTTGAAACTGCAATTGGTCTGCTTGGTGTGAGTTTCGCTCTCGCTCAGGGAGATTCTTTCAGCGAAGGGAAAATACATTTTGGAATTATTAATGAGTTTTGATTGTTTATTAGATTATAAATATAAATTAGAAAGTTTATGAGCAAAAAATCTTATTCCAATAAAGAAATTACCGTAATCTGGAAACCCGATCTTTGCATCCATTCAACCAAATGCTGGAAAGCTTCATTGGCAGTCTTTAATCCAAAACGAAGACCCTGGATTGATGTATCAGCCGGGACAACAGAAGAAATAATAAAAATAGTTGATAACTGTCCTTCAGGGGCGTTATCATATGAAAGGAATAACAATATGAGCGAACAAAAAGCACAACCTGCACAAACTCAGCAATCACAAACTACCGTTCAGGTGAACAAAGGCGGACCTTATTTGGTTAAAGGAAAATTTGTCTTTGTTGGAGCTGATGGTAAAGAAGAAATTAAAGAAGGTTCGGTTGCACTTTGCCGTTGTGGTGCATCAAACAACAAACCTTTCTGCGATGGAACTCATCGTAAAATTGGTTTTGACCAGGGTTGAGTCTAAATATAAGCTGTCAAGCTGAACTCGTTTCAGCGTCTGATGAATTCTACGATTAAACCCGAAGATTCCGAATCAAGCCTGCCTTGCCGTCAGGCAGGTTCGGAATGACACACTGAACAATTTATTTTTCTTTTCGTAAGTTTCGGCGAAACTCTCAATAATATTTATTAAGAATTGAAAGAAAAGCTTACAGCAATTGTTAAGATCATCCGACCTTTAAACTTTCTAATTACTTTTGTTTCTGTAATTGTTGCAGCAGTTATTTGTCTCCCAGATAAAATTCCCGAGCTGAATGTATTACTCGCAGCATTTGCTGCCTCTCTTGTGATGGCATCAGGGAATATTATAAATGATATTTATGACCTTGGAATTGATAAAATAAATCGCCCGCTTCGCCCACTTCCATCAGGAAAAATAACAATAAAAGAATCTTATGCTGTTTATTTTATTTTCATTGTTGTATCAATTTTTCTCTCAGCTTTAGTAAATGAAAAAGCACTAGCAATTGTTCTAATTTCTATTCTAATATTATTCATTTATTCAAAATATCTTAAACAAATTCCGCTTCTGGGAAATATAACAGTAGCCTTTTTAACAGGACTGGTCTTTATTTTTGGAGGATTTGTGGTTGGAAACCCATCAGCAGCGATTGTTCCATCAGTTTTTGCTTTCCTGATAAATCTGATTCGGGAAATTGTTAAAGATATGGAAGATATTGAAGGAGATATTAAAGCAGGAGTGAATACTTTTCCTGTTAAGTATGGTTATCGGAAATCAAATTTTCTTATTTCGCTGGTTACTATTTTCCTTATTCTTTATACCTTATATCCATTCATTACACAACTTTACAAAATTGAGTATTTTGTCGTCGTAATGGTAATTGTGAATCCTATTCTTGTCTATTGCCTGAAGATATTATTTGAAGACCAATCAGCAAAGAATTTGAAGAAGATAAGTAATATTTTAAAGTTAAGTATGGTATTTGGTCTGATTGCAATTTTTCTTGGAGTGTAATTAGTTTTTTATGATGAAAAAATTTGATAAGAAACATTTCAGTAAAAAAATAAAATATCTCGCCGGTGTTGATGAAGCGGGAAGAGGTCCGCTTGCAGGTCCTGTAGTAGCGGCTGCTGTTATATTTGATAAAAAAACATTTATAAAAGATGTCAATGATTCTAAACAATTAACCGAAAAAAAGAGAGAGGAACTTTTTAGTAAAATTGTCTCCAAAGCATCGGCATACTCTGTTTCAATAATAGATCACGATGTAATTGATGAAGTGAATATTCTGAATGCAACACTGCTTGCAATGAAACAGGCTGTAGAAAAACTTTATATAAAGCCGGATTTGGTTTTGGTGGATGGCAACAGAAAATTTCAGTCAGAAGTCCCGGTTGTCCCGATTGTAAAAGGTGATGCGAAATCTTTTTCAATTGCAGCTGCATCAATATTGGCAAAAGTAACACGTGACCGATTGATGAAAAATCTCGCAATTCAATATCCGGTTTATTTATGGGGGCAGAATAAAGGATATCCAACTAAGCAGCACAGAGAAATAATTCAGAAGCTTGGACCGAGTCCGCTTCACAGGAAATCGTTTTTGAAAAATATTTTATCAGAACAACAAATCACTGAGTTCACTAATAAAATAATTGAAGCGAAATAAAGATGAATCTCGACAAAAAAGAACTGGCTAAGAGAGGAGAAGACCTTGCAGCTAAAATTCTTGCTGATAAAGGATATGAAATCATGGAACGAAATTACAGGTTCAGTCACGGAGAAATTGACATAATTGCAATTGATCCGAAAAATAATTGCACCGTTTTTGTTGAAGTAAAGGCAAGACAGAATTTGGAATTTGGAGAACCCGAATACTCAATTACCAAAAACAAGCAAAAGCAAATCAGAAAGATGGCAGAACTATACCTTTATGATAAAGAAATAAAAGAAATTGATTGTCGCTTCGATGTGTTTGCAATTTTGTTTGAGGATTTGAACAATCCGGAGGTTAGTCATTATGAAAATGCTTTTTAGCTTTTGAAAGTACAAAATTATGATTAATAATTATTTTCAACTCCACCAATTAAGAAACTTTTCATAAAAGTGTCCGTAAAATTTCTATTGACAGGCAATTTCCATATTTTTACATAACTATAATCATTATTTGATAAAGAAGATTTGGATAATTTCTTAACATCAGGCAAGCTTTTCAGCTCAACAGAAAAAAGACTAACCGAGTTTTTTAACATGGTCGGCGGTTTAACTTCTTTTTCAATAAAATTTTTAAAGGAAGTTTTTCTCCCACCGTACGAAGTTGACCAGATTAGAAAACATATGATTGAACTGGGTATGAAAACACTTCCCATTGTTGGAGTTACTGGATTTATAATAGGTTTGGTTATTGCAATGCAGTTAAGTCCTGTTCTTAAAAGATTTGGTGCCGAAGCATTTCTTCCGGGTTCTGTTGGAATTTCTATTGTCCGCGAACTCGGTCCTGTAATTTGTGCGCTAATTTTTGCTGGCAGAGTAAGCTCAGGTATTGGAGCAGAGCTTGGTTCAATGAGAGTTACCGAACAGATTGATGCAATGGAAGTTTCCGGGGTCAATCCTTTCCGTTATCTTGTTGTAACAAGAATTTTTGCAACTACTTTCATTCTGCCCATACTCACAGTATATGTAATTTTTATTTCACTAATTGGTGCATACATAGCAGTTGTTCTTGTTCAAAATATGACCTGGGCTTATTATCTGGATAGGGTGATTTTTGCTGTTGAATTTGGAGATGCAATTCCTGGTGTAGCCAAAACTTTTGTGTTTGGATTTATAGTTGGACTTGTCGGATGTTATAAAGGCTATACAGCCGAGAATGGAACGGAAGGTGTTGGTAAAGCATCAACGAGTTCTGTGGTTGTTTCCTCTTTGTTGATTTTGATTTTTGATATGGTTCTTGTGAAATTATCATTATGGATTTGGCCAACGGTGAAGTGATGATTGAAATAGATGATTTGCATAAATCCTTCAATAGTAATAAGGTACTTGACGGTATTTCTTTTAGTGTTGCTGAAGGAGAAAATATGGTTGTGTTTGGAAGAAGCGGTACAGGTAAGAGTGTCCTACTAAAATGTATGATAAGATTATTGGAGCCGGATTCAGGCTTAATAAAAATCCAGGACAAAGACGTACTAAAATTAAATCTTAAAGAATTAAATGCTCTAAGAAAAAATATTGGTTTTCTTTTTCAGGGAGCTGCTTTGTATGATTCGATGAGTGTAAGGGAAAATCTTGAATTTCCATTAATCAGAAATTTTATTATTGATAGAAAAGAAATTGATGAAAGAGTTCATTTTGTACTTGATGCAGTTTCACTTCTTGAAGCAGTGGATAAAATGCCTTCTGAACTTTCTGGCGGTATGAGAAAAAGAATTGGATTAGCTAGATCTATAATTACCAAACCTAAACTTATGTTTTATGATGAACCCACAACTGGACTTGATCCAATTACTTCAAAAGAAATAAGTGTTTTGATTATTGATTTGCAACGGTCGTTGAAGATGACATCGGTTGTCGTTACACATGATCTCCTATGCGCAAAAATTATTGCCGACAGGGCAATAGTTATTAATGATGGGACAATAGTAAAGGAAGGAAGCATCGCCGATCTGACTAATTCAGAAGATCAATTGCTTAAAAACTTTTTTAGCGATGAAATAATAGAAATTAACGGGAGTCAAAAATGAAAGCCGGATTATCTGGTGCCAAACTCGGCATATTTATATTTATTGGAAGCACTCTCCTTGTTATCGGAATTTTTATGCTGGGAAATAAGGAAGCATTGTTTAAACCGACCTTTACCGTCAAAGCATACTTTCATAATGTTGAAGGATTACGAAGCGGTTCACCGGTAAAGTTAAGTGGCATTGACGCAGGTGCTGTTCAGGATATTAAAGTAGTTGGAGATACTGTTAGCTTGATTGAAGTTAAGATGAGACTGCTTGAAGAGATTAGTCATTTTATCAGAGTTGATACACAGGCCGAAATCCAAACCGAAGGACTTGTTGGGAATAAATTTGTCTCTCTCAAAATTGGTGATACTAATTCCGAACTAGTGTCCGATGGTGGAGTGATTCAGGCCACAGAACCGGTTAGTTTTGCAGACATAATTCAAGAGACACAAGGTATTATGGGATATACGAAAGAGATGACTAGAGATCTCGCAGATATAATTAACCGAATAAACAGAGGCGAAGGAACGATCGGGAAAATTTTTACTGATGATGCACTTTATTATGCCGCTACTGATTTAACAAAATCAGCAGACAAAAGTCTTACTTCTATCACCGCAGAATTAAGAATAATCACCGATCAATACAAATCATTAGGTACATCTGTTAAATCAGCAGTAGATAATATCAATAGATTGTTGATTGCAGCGGACTCACTTATGAATAATACTGTACAAGGGAAGGGTGTTCTTGGTTCACTTTTAGTACAGGGAACCAGTGCCGATTCAAATTTTCAGTCATTGTTGTTAAATCTTAGAGAGATATCCGAAGAGTCAAAATCAGCTGCAACAAGTCTTTCCGAAAATATGGAAGCGCTAAAACATAACTGGTTGTTTAAGAGCTATTTTGAAGAGCGTGGTTACTGGGATGCCTCAAAATATGAGGAGGAGATAGATCAAAAAACTAAAGAACTTGATGAAAAAATAGATTTGTTGAACCGTAAAATTGATGAGTTAAAATCGTTGGAATCATCCAATAATTAGTTTTTTCTGTATTTTTTTGTTACTTCTTTGGAAAAAATTTGACATCAAGTGAAAAAATTATAAATTGATTTCAAAATAATTCAGTAACAATAAAAGGAGGCCGTTATGAAAATAATCAGAATGAATCCTTTAAAGTCTGATGGTACTGGAAAAACTGCTGCGTTTTTCGATATCCAGACAGATGACGGAATAACAATCAAAGGATTCCGTTTGGTAAATGGCTCAAATGGATTGTTTATGGCATCTCCCGACCAAAAGGGGAAAGATGGCAAGTACTACGAGACGGTAACTTTACCAAAGGAAATGAAAAGTGAGCTTGAAAAGATTGCGATTGAGGAGTTTAACAATACACAGAAATAAAAATTCAATTTTTACCTAAAAGATAAATGGTCACGAGACTTTCGTGACCATCGTTTTTTATAATCGATATTCATAGTTTATACTAACATTTTCCCCTCTTACGTATCTATTAAATTCTTAAATTAACACGATGGAATTCAAATTCATTCCCGATTAATATTTTAATGGCTAAAAAGAAAATAAATACAAACAACAAGAAAATAGTTGTTAAAGGTGCACGCGAACACAATCTGAAAAACCTAAGCTTTGAAATTCCACGTAATAAGTTGGTTGTGTTTACTGGTGTTAGCGGCAGCGGAAAATCTTCACTTGTTTTTGATACAATTTATGCAGAAGGACAGAGAAGATATGTTGAAAGTCTTTCTTCGTATGCACGGCAGTTTCTGGAAAGAATGAACAAACCTGATGTTGATTTAATACAGGGTATTTCTCCGGCAGTTGCAATTGAGCAGAAAACAGTTTCACGTAATTCCCGCTCGACAGTAGGTACAACCACAGAAATTTACGATTACCTTCGCCTTCTCTTTTCAAGGATTGGAAAAACTATTTGTTTTCAGTGTGGCAAAGAAGTAACACGAGCGACTACAACTACAGTTGTCGATTGGCTCGAGAAGCAAGAGAATGGTACTAAATTCTATCTTGGTTTTCCACTGCACGAACACAAAGGTCATTCTGCAAAAGAAGAAGTTGATCTTTTACGAAAGCGTGGTTTTTTTAGAATTTATTCAGGTAAAAAATTAATTGATTTGAATGAGGAAAAATTCCCGGCTAAGAACTTGAAAGATATCCGGGTGATTATAGAAAGATTTAAAGTTGACTCAGTTGATGGTGGAGAAAAAATTAGAGAGAAACTTTCGGATTCGATTGAAGTAACCTTCAAAGAAGGCGAGAACAGACTGGTTCTAATTAATGCAGAAACCGGAGAGGAAAAAGATTTCAATAAGTTCTATGAATGTTGCGGAATAAGATACGAAGAACCCGAGCCTCGATTTTTCTCTTTCAACAATCCCTTTGGAGCTTGTCCAGTTTGCCAGGGATTCAGTAAGACAATTGGAATTGATATGAACCTGGTCATTCCCGATCCAAACCTCAGCATAATGGATGGAGCAATTGTTCCATTCCGTGGTGCGAAGTATAGCTCGTTTCTTCGTGACCTAGTGCAAAATGCAAAAACATTTAAAATCCCGGTTAATGTTCCTTTCAAACAATTGACCGAGAACCAGTTTGATTTAGTTAAAAAAGGGTTCGGAACTTATTTGGGAATAGATGGCTTCTTTGAAAAGCTTGAACAAAAAACATACAAGATGCATGTTCGGGTGATGCTCAGCCGTTTCAGGGGATATACACTTTGCAGTGCTTGTAAAGGCTCACGCTTAAGAAGAGAAGCTTTACAGGTTAAGGTTGCTGGCAAATCAATTTATGATGTCGTCGCACTTCCAATTGAACACTCATTAAAGTTTTTTGAAGAAC
Organism: uncultured Ignavibacteriaceae bacterium; assembly: GCA_963699475.1. Lineage (GTDB taxonomy): Bacteria > Bacteroidota > Ignavibacteria > Ignavibacteriales > Ignavibacteriaceae > IGN2. The sequence continues at coordinate 36,502 of CAVOUA010000001.1, forward strand.
TGAAACTTTCAGATTATGATTTACTGGTTGGTGAAAGAATTTTAAAAGAGATAATTAAAAGATTGAATTTTTTGAATGATGTAGGAATTGGTTATTTAACTATGGATCGTTTAAGCAGCACACTATCAGGTGGTGAAACGCAGAGAATTAATCTCGCCACATCACTTGGTTCTTCGCTGGTGGGAACACTTTATGTCTTGGATGAGCCTACAATCGGCCTGCATCCCAGAGATAATAAAAGGTTGATCAGCTTACTAAAAAATCTTCGGGATATAGGTAACACAGTTTTGGTAGTTGAACACGATCCCGAGATGATGCTCAATGCGGATTTGGTTTTTGATATGGGTCCAAAAGCTGGTATAAATGGTGGCGAAATTATTGCAACCGGAACAGTTGATGACATCCTTAAAAACGAAAGTTCATTGACAGGGAAGTATCTTTCAGGAAAAATGAAAATACCTTTACCGAAAAAAAGAATTTCAAAAAAAACTAAGAGTATCGAAATAATTGGCGCAAAAGAAAATAACTTAAAAAATATTTCACTTGAAATTCCTCTCAATCGGTTTGTCGTGATTACCGGAGTCAGCGGTTCTGGAAAGAGTACGCTCATTCACGATGTCCTTTATGCAGGAATTGCAAAATATTTTGGAATGGCACCATCACATATTGGAAAATTTGATGAAATACTTGGAGCTAAATTTATAGATACGATTGAGATTGTTGATCAATCACCTATTGGAAAATCGCCAAGATCAAATCCAATAAGTTATGTAAAAGCATTTGAGCACATCAGAGAACTTTTTGCATCAACACACCAGGCAAAAGCGAGAGGTTACAAGCCGGGTTATTTTTCATTTAACGTTCCTGGCGGAAGATGCGAAACCTGTCAGGGTGATGGTTACATAAAAGTTGAAATGCAGTTTCTGGCTGACCTTTATTTAACTTGTGATGATTGTGAAGGATCGAGGTATAAAAAAGAAACAAGGGAAATTACATATCACGGTAAAAATCTTGTTGATGTTCTTGAAATGACGGTGGATGAAGCATTACCATTTTTCAAAGGTCACAGGAAAATTGAAAATATACTTCAGGTACTTTCTGATGTTGGATTGGGTTATATAAAACTTGGTCAGCCGTCAAATACGCTCTCCGGTGGAGAAGCCCAAAGAGTAAAACTTGCTTCGCATCTCGCAACAAGTAGAGAAAACAGACACACACTTTTTATTTTTGATGAACCAACAACTGGACTTCACTTTGATGATATTTCAAAACTTCTCAATTGTTTTAACATGCTTGTTGAAAGAAATAATTCAGTTGTGATTATAGAGCACAATCTTGATGTAATCAAGTGTGCAGATTATGTTATCGATCTTGGTCCCGAAGCCGGTGAAAAAGGTGGAGAAGTAATTGCAACCGGTACCCCCGAAGAAATTATCGAAATTGAAAATTCGTGGACAGGAAAATATTTGAAAGAGTATTTAAATTAATCTGCAAATAATTCTTAGTGAACCTAAGTGATCTTAGTGTTTCAGTGGTGTAAAATTTTTCTTACTACAAAGACACTAAGGGCACTAAGAAACATTAAACCTTCACAATAACTTTCCCAATACTTCTTCCTCTTTGAAAATACCTTAATGCTTCAATTAAATGTTTAAATGAAAATACTTTGCCGACATGCGGTTTCTGGAGGTTCATCTTTGAAATCTCCTCAGTCATATTTTTCAATTCATCCGGTCTATCCCATAAATAAATAAGATTAAAACCCATAACTGACTTGTTAATATTTGATAGTTCAAGAGGATCAACTTTCGGTCTGGTTAAATATTTATAAAGAACATTCAGATAATTCGGTCTTGATGAGTGGGACATAAATTGTGCTCCTCCATAAATTATAATTCTACCTGAAGGTGCTAAAGCTTTAAAACTTTCTTCAAATATTTTTCCTCCGATGGATTCAAGAACAAGGTTAAGTTTCCTATCACCTAAAGCAAGCTTAAGCTTCTCATCAAAATTATTTTTTCGAACAATAACTTCATCATAGCCCTCATTGATTAAAAAATTTCTTTTCGATTCCGATCCTATTGTGCCGATTGTAAAAGCATTAAATCTTTTAGCCATACGGTTTGCATAAATTCCAACTCCACCAGCAGCACTATGTATCAAAACAGTATGGTTTTGCTTGATGTTTCCAAGCTCAACCAAAGAATAGTAAGCAGTTAGGGCCTGAACAATAAATGAAGCCCCTTCTTCAAAGCTCCAGCCTGTCGGCATTTTCAAAACATATCGAGGATCGATAATCAAATGTGTGGTGTAACCACCAAACCTGATTGCACCCATAATATTGTCACCAGTTTTGAAATTATTAACTTCTCTTCCTGCATTTAAAACAATCCCGGAATATTCCAGACCGGGAATAAAACTACCTTTCGGGGTTGCGCTGTAAAGTCCCTGAATTGCAAACAGATCGGCGAAGTTAAGACCAATTGCTTTTACTTCAACCGTAACTTCATTAATACCGGGCTCAGGAAGATTTTCTTCCATAAATTTCAAGCTATCGAGTGAACCCGACTTGTTCATTTTATAAACTTTTCTTTTCATGCTGTAATAGGTCCGATATTTTAATATTTTTGTTCAAGCAATATATAGTTACTTGACATTTTTATTCTTCAAAAAAGGAAGACCTTAATGAAAAAAATAATTATTGCAATTAATTACTTCCTGTTTCTTTATCAATTTACAACTTTTGCACAATCTAATTACCATGGAATTGATTTCGATACTGTCAAAGCGCAGAAGTTTGATATGGGAAAAATGTGGACGTTCGAGAACCCACCACTCGATTATTTTCAGGAAAAATATAATTTCAAACCTTCGGATGAGTGGCTCGATAAAGTTCAAAAGTCCGCTCTGAAATTTGGTAACGGATGTTCAGCGTCATTCATTTCGGAAGATGGTTTAATAATGACGAATCATCATTGTATTCGTGGAATATTGAGAGACTTAAGCACCGATGAATTGGATTTACTGAAATATAGGTTTTATGCCGAGAAGCAGGAAGATGAGCTAAAGATTCCCGGATTATTTGTTCGTCAATTAATGATGATCGAAGACGTAACAGAGGAAATAAAAAATGCAATGCAGGAAGTTGTTTCAGATTCGGAAAAGGTTTTAATTAAAAATCAGAAAATCGAGGAAATAAAATCCAGGTACTATAATAAGAATTCAGAACTTACTTATGAGATTATCTCTCTCTATTACGGAGGTAAATATTCTGTGTATGGATACAAAAGATTTAATGATATCAGATTAGTCCTTTGCGCCAGAGCTTATTGTTTCAAAGCTGGGTGGTGATTATGATAATTTTACTTATCCTCGTTATGGATTGGATTGTGCTTTTCTTCGTGCTTATGAGAATGACAAACCAATAAAAACAGATTATTTTTTTAATTGGAGTACTGAACCAATATATGAAAACCAGCCTGTATTTGTGGTTGGAAACCCGGGAAGCACAAACAGATTGTATACAGTTGCTCAACTTGAATTTTTAAGAGATTACAGATACGGACTGCAAACACCAATGAGAAAAAACTTGTATGAAATTTATTATGATTTAGTGATGCAATCGAATGCAGAAGATATGAAACTGGTAGCAACTTTGTTCAATGTTGGTAACGGACTAAAAGTTTATGAATCAACTTACTACGCACTTCAGGATCAGCTTTTTATGGCAAGAAAAAAAGATTTTGAGAAAAAGTTTAAACAAGCCATTTACGGTAACCCTGATTTAACAATCAAATATGGGAACCTCTGGCAAGAGATAGCTGAAAACAGAAAAGCTGCATCACTATATGCAAAAGAATTATATGCATTAACAATAAGCAGGACTTACTCTCCTGCGTATTTTTTTATTGCAAAGGAATTGATAAAGCTTGCAGAACAATTACAACTTCCCGAAGAAGATAGAGAAGAGAGTTACAAGAGTAGCAGTCTGGATAGTTTGATTGAAAATATCTTCCCCACCAACTTTGATAAAAAAGTTGAAGATAAAAAACTTCTGGTACAGCTTAATGTACTTCGGAACAATCTTCCTTCTGAAAATATATATGCGCCCATATTGATGTTAGATAGTGATGTTTACAGTTCAGCCGATCTCATACTATCTAAATCAAAAATTACAAGTAAAGAAGATGTAATTACACTTGCCAAAACCGGGGCTGATTCAATCTTAAATTCAGGAGATCCTTTTATCGATTTTATCTTGTAGACACGAGACAGGCTAAATGAGCTGCAAGCCATTGACAAAAAACTTGATAATTCCGATGTAGTGAATAATCAACGGCTTGGTGAAGCTTTATACGAAGTTTATGGTGATAACATTCCACCCGATGCAACAGGAACACTTCGTATATCGGATGGAACAATTAAGGGATACGATTATAATGGAACTCTAGCTCCGATAAAGACTACTTTTTATGGTTCGTTGGACAGATATTATTCATTCAACAAAAAATTTCCTTTTAATCTTCCGGATTACTGGGAAGATTTACCTGATGAATTTGATCTCTCAACTACATTCGATTTTGTAAGTACTTGTGATATTATTGGAGGCAATTCCGGAAGTCCAACAATTAATGTTAATGCAGAAGTTGTTGGACTTGCATTCGATGGTAATATGGAAAGTCATTCGGGCAGATATATCTACACCACCGAAGCAAACAGAACTGTAAGTGTAAGTGCAGAAGGAATGATTGAAGCAATAAGAGATTTATACAAAGCTGAAAGTTTGGCTGATGAAATATTGAATGGAAGATTGGATTAGGGAATAGAGGTAAGAGGTATAGGAGAAAAGTTTTATTGTCAATTTACATATAAGTTATTCTGCTTTTAGCACTTTCCCGACTTTGGCAGCTTCATTAAAAAGTTGTTCAGTAAGGATTATGTCATCTTCAATTTTAAAGCCTGCTTTCGTTAGTCCCCTTGCAAGCCAGGTGTTGCATGTATTAAACAGGTGGTAATCTCCATTAGCTTTAAAAAAATAAACTCTTTTCAAATATTGAGTGCTTAAAATATCACTGCTTCCGCTATCATCTTTCCAAACTGTGTCTGCAATATATTTTAATAAAATTTTTAATTGCTCGGTATTTACATCCAGTTCAACAACAATTTCCGATAGATTAAAATATTCAATCATCGAAATAAAAATACCTTCCATTCTTAATGTGCTTGGTGTAGGATAAAAAAGAGCTTGATACGCGAGGTCCCAATCGAAGTCAGGATGCTGATAAAATGCTTCATCTCCCCAGCCAATATCGATTAATTCTGCTCCATTAAAATATCCTGCTTCTGGAAGAATTAATGAATCCACTTCTTCCGTGTTAAATACAATAGCAGTGTGCCATCTTTGTTTTATGAGATAGATTGTGTGGAGTGAATCATCCTGCAGAAATTGTTTAGCTGCTTCACTTGAAAAACCACAGCATTCCCAAAGGGATTTTTCCACTTCCAATTTGGGAGATGTATTCAAAAAAAAGAAAATTACCGGAAAGATTACTATGTTATTCATGTAAATTTTTTAAAGTTCTCTCTATTACTAACTTATATTATAATTTAATGAAAATCTTCTCAAAAAATAAAATATCATCATTCTTACCACTAATCATAATCTTACTCTTACTCCCTTCTGCAATCAATTCCCAGCAGCCAAACGGAAAATACACAATTGTCATTCACGGCGGTGCAGGCTCAATGGATCCAAATATAGAGGAGTCATCAAAACAATCTTATTTAAATTCTCTTTCACAAGCACTTCTGACTGGAAAGGAAATCCTTGCAAATGGCGGAACCAGCCTTGATGCTGTCGAACAGGTTGTGAGATATCTTGAAAATGATTCGTTGTTTAATGCAGGAAGAGGTGCGGTGTTCACATCTGAAGGAAAGAATGAACTTGACGCTTCAATTATGGATGGAAGGGATTTATCATCTGGTGCTGTTACGGGTGTGACGATAATTAAGAATCCAATTACCTTAGCACGATTGGTAATGGAAAAAACCTCCCACGTTTTGTTTGCGGGTAAAGGTGCAGATGATGTGGGAAGGCAGTTTGGAGTTGAGATCGTCGATCCATCTTATTTTTTTGTTCAGGATAGATTTAATGAATTAAAAAAAATGACCCGAAATGTTAAAGGAACTGTCGGATGTGTAGCTATAGATCAATTTGGAAATATTGCAGCAGCAACTTCAACCGGGGGGATGACTGGTAAAATGCCGGGCAGAGTTGGTGATTCACCATTAATAAATGCTGGAACTTATGCCAATAACAATACATGCGGAATTTCGGCTACCGGACATGGTGAGTTGTTCATAAAAAATACAATAGCTTATCAGGTATCTGCATTGATGGAATTTAAAGGATATTCATTGAAGCAGGCGACCGAAGAAGCAATCTATAACATTTTACCGCAGGGTTCAGGCGGAATAATTGCAGTAGATAAAAATTATAATTATGATTTTCCCTTTAATACTCCCAGCATGATGCGAGGTGTTGCTACATCCGATGGTGTATTTGAAATTAAAATCTGGAAATAAAACTATTAAGCAGGAGAAAAAATGAGACCAAATCCGGGTGATTATGCATCTTATTATGAAAGTTATATAAAATTGATTGAAGGTGATGACATCCTGAAAATTCTTAATGATCAGAGCAAAAAAACTCAGGATATCCTTAATTCATTTTCTGAACACAGAGGCAATTACCGATATTCAGATGGAAAGTGGACAGTTAAGGAAGTTGTTGGTCATTTGCTAGATACGGAAAGAGTTTTTGCATACCGTGCCTTGTGTATTGCCAGAGGTGAAAAGAAAACGTTACCTGGCTTTGATCAGGATGACTACGTAAGTGAAGGAAATTTTAATAGGCGCGAACTTTTTGATCTCAATTATGAGTTTAGGTTACTTAGAGAATCAAACCTGCTTCTATTCAGGAGTTTCACTACGGAAATGTTAAAACTTAAAGGTTTTGCAAATGAATCTTCGGTCACGGTTTTAGCAATTTTATTCATTATTGCAGGACACGAGAAACATCATATGAATGTTTTAAGAGAAAAGTATATGTAACAACTATCCTAGTGCAGTTATTTCATTTATTATCCGATCAGTCGCGCCTCTATGTTCTTCAACATATTCATAAGATTTTTTCCCGAGTGCTATTCTAAATTCTTCATCAGAAAATAATTTCCTTAGAGAGCGGTATAGTTCCTGCTTGTCCTTTGTTAAAATTCCTCCGCCAATTTCTGTGAGTTTTTTAGCCTCCTGGGAATTATCTATTTTGGGTCCGAATAAAACAGGGATACCATAAACTGCAGCTTCCAACACGTTGTGGACATTCATTTTAAAGCTGCCGCCAATAAAAGCTATATCAGCATAGCTGTAAAGAATGGATAACACACCGATTGAATCAACGATAATAATATGCTGATTAGTATAGTTATTTATATGCGATAGCCTGATTGAAGGTATTCCACTACCAAATTCATTTTCTAACTTTTCAAGATTAAGTAGTGTGGGTTCATGCGGGGCGATGATCATTAATGCATTCTTTTCATATTTAAGAAGCTTTAGAAATGCAGGAATAAGAACTTCTTCATCCTGTGGCCAAGTGCTTCCCGAAACTAATATTTTTTTCCTCTTTAATATTTCCGGATTAATAATTTTACTGCTTTTTGAAGCAAGACTTCTATTGTAAACTCTGTCGAATCTTGTGTCACCAACTACTTTTATTTGAACTTTTTTACATTTAAAATTATTAAACCCATTACTGTCTTCCTCAGACACGGTCAAAATTTTTGTAAAATCTTCAAAAAGATATTTATGAAAGGATCTGAGTAACGGCAATTTACGAGGAGATTTTCTTTTCATTGTGGCATCAACAAGCAAACAGGGGACATTCTTTTTCTTCAAAGTCCAAATATGATTTGGCCAAATATCGTAGCGCATAAAAACAGCAATACTCGGAGAAATTATCTCAATAAATCTTTTTGCCCGCCATTTGGAATCAAAAGGAAGATATGTGATGATATCTGCATAGGGATATTTTTTAGAATTCTCATAGCCTGACGGTGAGAAAAAACTAACAATAATTTTTACGTCAGTTTCTTTTTTTAGCTTTTCAATAATTGGCTTTGCCTGCTCAAATTCACCAAGTGAAGAGGAGTGAAACCAGATTATTTGTTTTGATAAGTCAAGTGTCAGTCGGCTCAAAATCAATTCTTCAAATATTCTTTTCCTTCCCGAAATACCCGATCTTATTTTCTTTTTAAATAATGAAATGAAAATTAATATCATATAAAGAAAAGGAATGAAAAAAATATTATAGATTATCTGCCAGAAATTTTTCATCATGATAATTGTAGCCTCTTTAAATTATCAAATGCAAGCTCGGGTTTAATTTCCGTCATACATTTAAAGTGATTTAATGGGCATGATTTTCTGCCAATGTGAGTGCAGGGCCGGCAGGGAAGATTTTTAATCTCTAGCACAACGTTCTGAGTTTTGTAAGGATAAAATCCAAATTCTTTAACTGTTGAACCAAAGAAAGCTACTACCGGTACTTTTACAGCACAAGCAAGATGCATTGTACCAGAATCATTCGTATAAATAGCTTTGCACATTTTCATATTTGCTGCTGTCTGAAGTATGCTCTCATTACAAAGGTTTAGTGAACCATCAAGTTGAATTGCAATTTCGTTTGTGATTTCCATTTCATCCGGGCCACCAAACAGAATTACTTTATAACCTTTTGTTTCAAGCATCTTTCCCAATTCAATAAAATATTCTTTCGGCCAACGCTTTGTAAAATGCTTGGCACCCGGACACAAACCGATATACTTTTCATTTAATTTTAAACTTGAGTTTGCGATATTTTCAGTAAATAAATCAAGTCCTTCAGTATCCAAATTAATACTGGCAGCTTTAGCATATCGTACTGAAATTGGAGGTGCGGATTTTAATAAATTAATTTTAAAATGAACCAGTAAAAATTTTTTAACATTATTTTTTTTGAAATGAAACGTTTTGTAATTCAGCTTTAATGTTAATTCTCTTGACCTGTTGTTATTTTGTAAGTCTATCACGAAATCATACTTGTTCAATTTAAGCGAAGTGACAAGTTCTTTTTTGGCGGAGGATTCATTTGAATATTCATAAATATTCGTAAGATGTGGATTATTTTCAAGCAGCTCTACAAATTCTTTCTTAAGTAGAAAATCAATCTGAATAGTTGGATTTTGTTTCTTTATTGAGCGGATTAATGGAGTTGCCAGGAGTATATCACCCATAGAGCTCAATCTGATAATGAGTATTTTTTTTAATTCAGATATGTCTTTTACCATTTTAATAGCAAAATTCGCAGTAAAATATAAACAAATATTAGCTTCACTTAAAAGAATTATTGAAGTTTAGTGTATTTGGAATTAATTTAACAATCAAAATTTGAAAGATTTGAAATGACAACATTAACTCCTCCCGGAACTATTGAATTTCCTAATTCTTCTCTGGAAAAGAAAGTTTATAATATTGTTGAAAGTTTTGGTGAAAACATTCCAGTTACGAATGATAAGAACAGACTTGGATATTGTCTGTTTAAGTTTATGAAAGGAGAGGGAGATCCTCCAAAAGTAGCATTGCGGAGTGCCAAAATAAAAGTGGTTGGAATCTCGATTGATGAACTCGCAGAAAAAATAGATGCTGAACTAAAAAATATTTCCAAATAAAATTATTTTACCGGTACTTCAGATTCGGCCATAAATTTTTCAACTATCTTTACATCTTCTTCGCTTCCAATAAAAATTGGCATTCTTTGATGAAGTTTCTCAGGTTTGATTTCTAACATTCGCTGCTTTCCGTTAGATGCTCTTCCACCAGCCTGCTCAACGATAAATGCCATAGGATTACACTCATACTGCAGACGCAGCTTACCGTGAGGATTTCTTGAGTCTGCAGGGTACATAAATATTCCGCCGTACAAAAGATTACGATGAATATCTGCAACCATCGAACCAATATACCTGGAAGAATATGGGCGGCTTGTGGTTATATCTTCTTCTTGTAAATATTTGATATATTTTTTCAAGCCCGGATGCCAATAAAGATAATTACCTTCGTTGATGCTGTAGATCTTGGATTTTTTAGGTGTTTGGATATTCGGATGCGAAAGAAGAAATTCTCCAAATGCAGGATCGAGAGTGAAACCATGAACACCTGCACCTGCAGTATAAACGAGCATTGTGCTCGACCCATAAACAACATAGCCGGCAGCAACCTGCTTAATTCCCGGTTGAAGGCAATCCTCCATAGTTCCTGGTTCTCCGTCAGGAGAAACTCTTCTGTAAATTGAGAAAATAGTTCCTATGCTGATATTAGCATCAATGTTAGATGAACCATCCAGCGGATCAAACAGAAGAACGTACTTACCAATATTAAACTTTTGTGGAATTTGTATGATGTCTTCCTCTTCCTCAGAAGCCATTACACAAAGATGTCCACCGTGATCCATAGCTTTTATTAACATATCGTGTGCAAGCATGTCAAGTTTTTTTACCCGTTCGCCATGAACATTATTATCCCCGGTAAAACCGATAATGTCTACCAATCCTGCTTTGTTAACTTCAAGTGAAATAATTTTTGCTGCAAGTGATAAATCGTGAAGTAATTTTGAAAGTTCACCAGTCGCGCCCGCATACTTGGATTGTTCTTCAATAATGTGACGACCGAGGGTCATAAATTGTGTATTGTCCATTTTTCCCTTCTTCCTGCTAGTGGATGAATTCAGGATGCCAGAATTTCCTGATCTTTATATTGTAGCTGGTATAATTTATAATAAATTCCCTTTTTTGCAAGCAGTTGTTGATGATTCCCTGTTTCTCTGATCTCTCCTTTATGTAAAACGATGATTTTATCAGCATTTTGTATGGTAGAAAGACGATGTGCTATTACTATAGCGGTTCTACCAACCATAAGTTTTTCAATTGCCTGTTTAATAAGAATTTCAGTTTCGGTGTCAATACTTGAAGTGGCTTCATCTAGAATCAGGATTTTGGGATCATAAGCCATAGCTCTTGCAAAGGAAATAAGCTGCTTCTGTCCCACACTAAGAGTAGCTCCACGTTCTTTAACTTCCTCGTTAAATTTTTTAGGAAGATTTTCTATAAATTTATCTGCACCAACAATACGTGCAGCATCCAATACTCTATCTTCACCTATCTCATCATCATTCAGATTAATGTTTGAATTGATACTTCCGGAGAATAAAAATACATCCTGCAAAACCATTGATATGTATTTCCGCAATTCACGTTTATCAAGCTTTTCGATATTAACACCATCAAGAAGTATTTCTCCTTTGTTGATATCATAGAATCTGGTAAGAATATTTATTATGCTAGTTTTGCCTGCACCAGTATGTCCAACAATTGCAATTCTTTCTCCGGGATTTATACTGAACGAAATATCTTTTAATACAAACTCCTCATTATTGTAAGCAAACCAAACATTTTTAAATTCAATTTTGCCCTTAACTTTTTCCAGCTTTATTGGATTTTCGGGGTTTCGGATCATTGTCTGGTTATCGAGTAATTTGAAAACTCTTTCCGATGAAGCCATTGCGGTTTGCATTATGTTGTATTTTTCTGAAAGATCACGGATAGGTCTGAAAAACATTTCAGTGTATTGAATGAATGCGAAAAGAACACCGATAGTAAGTGTCCCCTGGATTATTTCACCACCACCGTACCAAATTATCAATCCAATTGCAATTGAACTGAGTAATTCAACTGATGGATAAAATACTGCATAATAGAAAATTGATTTTATATTCACCTGACGATAGTCATTATTGATGTCAGAAAATCTTTTGAACTCATCCTTCTCTTTATTAAATATTTGGACGACGCTCATTCCAGTTACGTGTTCCTGCATATACGAATTTAATCTGGCAAGATGGAGCCTAACATCTCTGTAACTTTCCCTGGCTTTTCTTCTAAACAAAAAAGTACCGTAGATAAGAACAGGAAGCACTGAAAGAGTAACAAGGGAAAGACTAAAGTCCATAAAGAACATAAAACCTAGTATCCAGAGGATGATGAAAATGTCGCTGAACACCATTACAATTCCAGAAGAGAAAAGTTCACCTAAAGCTTCAACATCATTTGTTGCCCGTGTTACCAGTCTTCCTATTGGTGTTTTATCAAAGAATTTGAGAGCGAGTTTCTGGATGTGATTGAATATCTGAGTTCTCAGATCGAATAAGGTTTTTTGTCCAAGATATTGAGTGTAGTAAGTAAGGAAATATTGTATAACAGCCTGAAAAAGTAGTGAGCCAAATAAAGCTAAACTGATCAGCATCAGGCCGTTATAATCAGAATTTGCAATGTAGTCATCGACTGCAATTTTGGTTAAATAAGGACGAATTGGTCCTAGTGCAGCGACAACTACATTCAGTAAAATTGCAAATATTACATAATGTCTTATAAGGCTTTATATAGCTGAGAAGTCTCTTCATCAGCTTTGCATCGTAAGCTTTACCTAATATTTCTTCTTCGCTTTTATAATCACTCATATATTAACTTATTTCTTCAAGTTCTTGTTCAAGTAATTGTTTGTAATGCAGGTCAGCATAAATGCCGCCTTTAGAAATAAGTTCTTCGTGTGTTCCTTCCTCTGCAATTTTGCTGTCAGCGAGCACTATTATTTTATCTGCTTCTTTGACTGTTGAAATTCTGTGACTGATAATAATGCTGGTTCGTCCTCTCATAAAGTTTTTCAGATTTTTCAAAATTTCTTCTTCTGTGTTTGTATCGACTGCTGAAAATGAATCATCGAGGATTAAGATTTTAGGATTAATAGCTAATGCACGGGCCAGACAGGCTCTCTGTTTCTGTCCTCCGGAAAAAGTTATTCCTCTTTCTCCCACTATCGTTTCGTACTTCAAAGGAAATTCCTGAATATCTTTATTAAACTGAGCAATTGCTGCAACCTCATTAACGACAGATTTATCAACCTCGCGCCTTCCATAAGAAATATTATTGATAACTGTATCCGAAAATAAAAAAGATTCCTGTTGAACCACTCCGATATTCATTCGAAGAATATCCAGTGGAAGTTCTTTCACATTAATCCCATCAATTAAAACTTCACCTTCTGTGCATTCATATAAACGAGGGATGAGATTTATTAAAGAAGTTTTACCAGAACCAGTATAACCCATAATAGCAAGTGTTGAGCCAGCACGAATTTTTAGATTTACATTTTTTAGCACAAAAGGATTATTTTCATTATAGCGGAAGGAAACATTCCTGAATTCAATATCACCATTAATTTTTTTAATTGAATAATTTGTTTTTTCGGTTTCAGTAATTTCATATGGTTCTGAAAAGATTTTGTTCAATCTTTTCATACTTGCTTCAGCCTGCTGAATAATATTTATAACCCATCCAAATGCAATCATCGGCCAAATGAGAATGCCAAGGTAAACAATAAATGCAGTGATTTCACCCAATGTTAATTCGCTATTTATTACTTTCGTACCACCAAGCCAGATTACTACTATAATTGACAAGCCGGTTATCAGAAAGAGGATGGGCATAATGAGTGCCTGTGTCCGCACGAGATTCATATTCTTTTTTAAGATAATCCTGGCTGTGTTCTGCATATCGATTCATTTCACTTTCTTCACGAACGTAAGATTTGATAACCCGAATACCAGAAAAATTTTCTTGTGCAAGAGTAGTAAGCTGAGCAAATTTTTCCTGGATTTTAGTAAACTTTGAGTGAATTAGTTTTCCAACTTTGTAAACCAGTATAGAAAGAAGTGGCAACGGAAGAAGTGCATAAATAGTTAAGCTTGTGTTTAATGAAAGCATCAGGATTAAAACCATTATTAGTCTTACAGAAGTATCGATGGAATACATAACCGAAGGACCAATAAACATCCTGACTGCATTTATATCATTAGTCGCGTGAGCCATTATATTTCCGGTGGCAGTGTTTTGGAAATATCTGAGTGGAAGCTTTTGAATATGTTTCCAGAAATCACCACGCAAATCGTATTCAATTTCTCTCGATACAACTATAATTGTCTGCCTTATCATAAATCTGAAAATCCCTGCAAACAAAGATGCACCAACAATCATCAAAGCATACTTTAGAAGTAAGTCGCCTGCGGTATTGTTTATTTTACTTACTTTACTTTGAATTGAAATTATTGAGTCCTGCAAAGCAGATTCATCGGCAGAATGTACCCGAAGAGTGTCAGTGAATTCATTAAGTGTTTTTACTTGTTTTTCCTGAGATTGAAGTGCGTCAATTGAATCTTTCATTAACAATGGTACATAAACTGTTCCAATATTAGATAGAAAAATAAAAATGAAACCGAATAATAGCCTCTTCTTGTAACGAACAAAATACTTTTTTAGTGTATATAGATTTTTCAATTAATATTTTTACTCTTTATCTTAATTTCACTTTAAATAAGGGCAATATCAATAACGATTGGATGAATAATTGTTAATGATTATGAAAGGCAAAATGATTATTTGATCTCTGAGAATCCAGTGTATTTTTGTAACACTTCTGGGACTTTTATGGTTCCTTCTGACGTTTGGTAAGTTTCTAATAAAGAAACCATCAATCTGCTTGTAGCTAAGCCGGAACCATTTAATGTATGAACGAACTCAGGTTTTTTACATGCCTCCCGTTTAAATCGAATACTTGCTCTTCTTGCCTGAAAGTCCTCAAAGTTACTGCAGGATGAAGCTTCAAGCCATCGCTGCTCAGCAGGGGACCAGGTCTCAATATCATAACATTTTGCCGCAGAAAAACTTAAATCACCTGTACAGAGCATTAAAATCCGATAAGGAATTTTCAATGCCTTAAGAATATCTTCTGCATCACTTACAAGATTTTCTAATTCATCGTAAGATGTTTCCGGTATTACGATCTTTACCATCTCAACCTTGTTGAACTGATGAACACGGAGAAATCCTTTTGATTCTTTTCCATACGAACCGGCTTCTCTTCTAAAACAAGCAGAGTAACCCACGTATCTTATTGGTAAATCTTTTTCAGACAAGCATTTCATCACGATGTAAATTTGTAATTGGAACTTCTGCTGTTGGAATAGGATACAAACCATCTTTTTCGATCGCGTACATATCATCTTCCATCTTCGGAAGTTGACCAGTTCCATACATTGATTCTTTGTTGACAAGGAAAGGCGGCAGTACTTCTTTGTAATTATGATTTGCTAAATGATAATCTAGCATAAAGTTGATTAATGCTCTTTCCAGTGTTGCACCTTTGCCAATGTAAACTGGAAATCCTGAACCGGAGACTTTTGCACCTCTTTCGAAATCGAGTATATTTAATTTCTTTCCAAGTTCAATGTGGTCCAGTGTTTTATCACTTTTTTCAAATTAAAAACCTTCTGGATTCCATTTTCTAACTTCAACATTTTGTTCGGCGGATTTACCGATTGGCACTGATGAATGAGGTAAGTTTGGAATGAACATCAGTATTGAATTTAGTTCGGTTTCAACATCCTTTAATTGATTATCGAGTTCAGAAATTTTATCAGAAACTGTTTTCATCTCAGCAAAGATTTGAGTTGTATCTTCACCGGCTTTTTTCATCTGAGGAATTTTTGCAGAGACCTGATTCTTCTTTGCTTTCAGTTCTTCGACTTCGGAAATTATTTTTCTTCTCTTCTCATCGAGAGTAAGTATTTCATCAACACGATCTTTTTCGTTTTTATTTTTAATCCCTTGCTTTACGAGGTCAGGATTTTCACGGATGTATTTTATATCGAGCATATAATTTTACTTTACTACTATGTTATAAATCTTATTCTTAACGTAAATCTCTTTAACAATTGTTTTTTCAGCTGTGTGCCTTATTACTTTATCTTCACCAAATACTAACTTTCTTCACTTCATCTTGTTCGCTGTCTAATGGAACATCAATTGTTGCTCTAACTTTTCCGTTAACCTGAATTGCAATGCTGATAGTATCTTCAACAAGAGCGGATTCATCAACACTATACCAAAATGGCTTTTCAAATATAGAAGTTTGATTGCCGAGCAGACTCCAGCATTCTTCTCCAAGATGTGGGGCAAGAGGTGAAACCATAAGTGCAAGTCTCTGCAAAGCAAAAAGTTGAATTTCTTTGGAACAAGCTGAAAGTTCTTTTAAGCTATTCAACAACTCCATCATTGCTGCAATTGCAGTATTGAATCGGAAATGATTTATTTCTTCTCCAACTTTATTTAAAGTCTGATTTACTTTTCTGTAAATAAATTTATCATTATCCGGAAGTGAATTCAAATCGTATTTTTCTTTTGTGCTTGCCTGGTTCTGTAAGTCTTTGTACTCATTAAACAAATCATAAACACGATTTACAAAACGATCGGTTCCGGAAATTCCTTTATCGCTCCAATCGCCGCCCATATCATAAGGACCCATAAACATTAAGTAAAGTCTGAATACATCTGAACCAAACTTTGAAGTAAATAAATCAGGATTAACAACATTGCCTTTTGACTTTGACATCTTCGCACCAGCATTTGTAATTGTTCCCTGGTGAACAAGCGTTTGAAATGGTTCATCACCTTTTGCTAGTCCGAAATCTCGTAAAAATTTATGGATGAATCTTGCATACAAGAAGATGCATAGTTGCGTGTTCGGCTCCTCCAACGTACATATCAACCGGAATCCATTTATCAGTAATTGATTTGTCGAAAATTGCTTCAGAAAAATTTGGATTCAGAAATCTGAAATAATACCAGGAAGAATCAACAAAAGTATCCATCGTATCTGGATCGCGTTTTGCATTTGCTCCGCACTTCGGACACTTAACATTTATGTATTTTTCGTTTCGTGCAAGAGGGGATTCTCCACCAAGTTTAAAATCAACATCGTATGGTAGTTCAACGGGAAGTTCACTTTCTTCGACAGGAACTTCGCCACATTTTTCACAATGAATAATTGGAATCGGTGTCCCCCAATACCTCTGACGAGAAATTAGCCAATCTCTCAAGCGATAATTAATTGTTGCTTTACCAATTCCTTGTTCTTCCAGCCATCTATTGATTTTCTTTTTTGCATCTTCAACATAAAGTCCATTTAGAAAATCACTGTTGATTGCCGGACCATCTCCAAATATGCTTTGCCCCTCAAAATCATCAGGAGGTTGCACAGTCCTCACGATTGGAAGATTAAACTTTTCTGCAAACTCCCAATCTCTTTCATCCTGACCCGGGCACAGCCATTATTGCACCAGTTCCGTACGTCAATAAAACATAATCTGCGATCCAGATCGGAATTTTTTTATTGTTAACCGGATTGATTGCATGAGCACCAGTGAAAACTCCTGTCTTCTCCTTTACAGTTGACGTTCTCTCAATTTCAGTTAATGATTTAATCGATTCTTTATATTCTTCAACTTTAGATTTTTGTTCATTGGTTGTCAATTTATCAACTAGTGGATGCTCAGGCGCAAGAACCATATAAGTCGCACCGAACAGAGTGTCAGGTCGTGTTGTGAATATTCTGATTATATCATCTGAACCATTGCATCTAAAATCAACTTCAGCACCGATACTTTTCCCAATCCAGTTGCGCTGCATAAGTTTTGTTTTTTCAGGCCAGTTAATTGTATCGAGACCTTGAAGCAACTCTTCAGCATAATCGGTAATCATAAAAAACCATTGGGAAAGATTTTTTTGTATTACATCTGTTCCACATCTTTCACACTTTCCATCGTGTACCTGCTCGTTAGCAAGCACGGTTTGATCTTTCGGACACCAATTAACAGGAGCTTTTTTTCTGTAAGCTAGTCCTTTTTTATAAAGCTGAAGAAAGAGCCATTGATTCCATTTGTAATATTCAGGTACACAAGTCATCAGCTCGGCTTGCCAGTCATACATACAGCCAATTCTTTTTAACTGTTCTTTTATGTCCTTAATATTTTTTATTGTGCTATCCTGCGGATGAATTCCGGTTTGTATTGCATAATTTTCTGCAGGCAATCCGAAAGCATCGTAACCCATCGGTTCAAAAACATTAAATCCTTTCAATCTTTTATAACGAGCCCAGGAATCGGAAGGCCCGTAGTGATACCAATGCCCGGTATGCAGCTTTGAACCGGATGGATAAATAAACATATTCAAGTGATAAAGTTTTTTATCGAAATTTGAAAAGTCAGTTTTATAAACCTGTTTTTCTTCCCAGAATTTTTGCCATTTAGATTCTATTTCTGCGTGAGGATATCTCATTAATATTTAGTTTTTTGGTAAAAAATGTCCAAAAAGGACTCCTTCGGAGAGGACAAATTTAGCCAAAAGGGTAGGGAATTCAAACTTAGTCAGTAGTAAAAAAAACATCGATAATTAAATTTAAAAAATACTAATAATCGGTATTGCCAGATTGAAAAAGTTCAATAATATTATTTGTAAATTATACTAAAATAAAATTTAAATACTTCCGAAATCAAAATTTGGAGCTTATTATGAATTACATATTTGAAAAGAAGAAATTTAATACTGTTATAAGTTTACTTTTCTTACTGTTTATAACTTTTCTAATCTCACCAAATCTGATCTTTTCTCAAACGCACAAACAACAAAAAGATAAAACGCCGGATCCCAGATTACATCATGAATTTAAAGATGATGATTATGTTCCGGATTTAAGGGAAAGTCAGGAAAGATCGCCCGCATATAATTATTCAATGACCAATATTGTAACTACTCAGGTAAATGTTGACGCTCTTGGGCAAAACATAGTTGGAGATGCCGCAAATGAACCTTCAATTGCTGTTGATCCAAATGATAGGAATAGGATGGCAATAGGATGGAGGCAGTTCAATACAATTACGAGTAATTTCCGCCAGGCTGGATATGGTTTTACCACAAACGGCGGACAGACATGGACATTTCCAGGCGTAATCCAACCGGGAATATTCCGCTCGGATCCGGTACTGGATGCTGATGTTAATGGAAATATTTTTTATAACAGTTTGTCAATTAACCCATATACGTGTCATGTATTTAAATCAAGCACTGGTGGATCTTCCTGGGATGGCGGAACTTTTGCTCAGGGAGGGGACAAACAATGGATGACAATAGATAAAATCAATGGTCCCGGAACCGGACATAATTATTCCTACTGGACGTCTAGTTACAGTATCTGTTCTCCTGGTTTTTTTACACGTTCAACTGATGGCGGCGTAAGTTTTGAAGATTGTATTACAATCCCCAATGAACCTTACTGGGGTACGCTTATTGTTGGACCCAACGGTGAACTTTATGTTGGCGGAACAATCGGATTTGATTTCCAGGTTGCAAAATCTACAAATGCACAGATATCTGGTCAAACAATAATCTGGGATATGATTACAGTTGTAAATCTGGATGGTTTTATTTCATTTGGTGAAGGACCGAATCCCGGTGGTTTACTCGGACAAACATCAATTGCAGTTGATACTTCCGGCGGACCTTTTCATGGCAATGTTTATTTATTATGCTCAGTTGAAAGGAATTCTAATCCTGACCCTCTGGATGTGATGTTTACACGCAGCACAAACGGAGGTGTTAGCTGGAGTTCACCAATTAAAATTAATGATGACCCCGGTACTTCAGCGTATCAATGGTTTGGCACTATGTCGGTTGCTCCAAACGGACGCATTGATGTAGTATGGCTGGATACACGTAATAATCCCAGTAATATTTCAGCTTTGTATTACTCAAATTCTAAGGATGGTGGTGCAACCTGGTCCCCAAATGAAAGACTTTCAGATTATTTTGATTCTCACGTTGGCTGGCCCCAACAGAATAAGATGGGGGATTACTTCCATATGGTTTCTGATAGTAACAGCGCTTCCCTGGCATGGGCAGCAACTTTTAATAATGAGCAGGATGTTTATTACAGTTATATTTCAGATACAACTATTGTCCCTGTAGAACTCATATCGTTTTCAGCATCTATTTTAGGGAAGACTGTTACACTTAGTTGGTCAACAGCTACGGAATTAAATAACTATGGTTTTGAGATACAAAGAAGTACAGAAGGAATAGAATTTTATTCGGTTGGATTTGTTTATGGTAACGGAACAACTACCTCTCAACAGAATTACAGTTATTCGGATAAGAATTTGATTGACGGAAAGTACTACTACAGATTAAAACAGGTTGATTATGATGGGAGCTATGAGTACTCAGATATTGTAGAAGTAGAGTTTCGTGCATTTGACTCATACCTGCTTGAACAGAACTACCCAAATCCTTTTAATCCGACGACTACAATAGGTTTTGGTTTACAAGAAAAATCTAACGTGAAGATCACAATTCTAAATTCAATAGGAGAAGAAATCGCTGTTGTTCTTAATAAAGAAATAGAATCTGGTTATCATACTGTAGAATTCAACGCAGACAATATGCCGAGCGGAGTTTATTTCTATCAACTAAAAGCAGGCTCTTTTATTAATACTAAGAAGATGTTATTACTAAAATAAACTCTGTCATCCTTTAGTCCGTTTCAGGAATCGTGAAGGCAGGTCTCGAAATATTCTGCATGATGTTTCAGTTCTAGAGTAACCTTCGAGGTTGCAGGCTATGATAGCTGCTTTAATCTTAAAGGTTACAATACTCGCGAAATAAAAAAGCCCCGGCTGCTATGCCTGAGGCAGAAAAGCGAAAGCCGATATCACGGGTGGCACAATACCAGCTGCACTTTTTTAGCAGCGAGGCTATAATAAATTATGGGAAGCAACAATTTTCTCTGCGATAACATAAAATCAGGGATTTATTTTTTCACACCAAAAATTCAGTTCGCAAAAATCTGGTGTTTTTTATATATCAAGTTTCTACAATGGCAGAATCTTTCAGCAGAATGAATTAAGTTTGATTTGTACATTCTAAAACTTTAGGGAATTCAATGTATTCTGTCTTTCAAGATTACTTCTATCCAAAATCAATTTGTGTTGTGGGAGCTTCTTCAAAACCAAAATCACTTGGATATGAATTAACCAAATCTATTAAGCAATACGGTTATTCAGGAAAACTTTTACTTATAAATCCAAAATCTGATGAAGTTCTTGGATATAAATGTTATCCGAATATAGAATCTGTTAAAGAAAAAATCGATCTGGCGATAATTATGGTTCCAAAACAATTTGTTGAAGATTCAATTAAGCAGCTAATTGAAAAAGGAACCAGAGCACTAATTCTTATCACTGCAGGATTTAAAGAAACCGGAAAAGAGGGTGAGCAGGAAGAAAGAAGAATTCTTGAGCTTGTAAAAAAAACGAATGCCAGATTAGTCGGTCCCAATTGTATGGGAATCATCAATTCACATCCTGAAATTAAAATGAATGCAACATTCGTAGCTGAAGAACCGCGTAACGGTAAAATGGCATTCTGTTCGCAAAGTGGTGCAATTGGTGCAGCGGTGTTGAATTCTTTAAGAGAAACAGATATCAGATTTTCACAATTCATTAGTGTTGGCAATAAAGCTGATGTAACTGAAAATGATCTTCTTGAATTCTGGGAGAAGGATAAAAATGTAAGTGTGATAACTTACTATCTCGAAAGCTTTGAGGATGGTGAGAAATTCCTAAAATATTTTATTGATGGCAATATTACTAAACCGGTTATCGTACTTAAAGGAGGGAAAACAACCAGCGGAATTAAAGCTGCTTCATCGCATACAGGAGCACTTGGCAGCAGTGATAAAGTAGTGGATGCAATACTTAGTCAATTTGGAATTATACGTGCTGATGATTTGAATGATATGTTTAATACTGCAAAAGGTTTTGAGGATTTTCAGCTGCCAAAAGGGAACAAGATTGCAGTCGTAACAAATGCCGGGGGGCCAGCAATACTTACGGTTGATACGCTTGAAATAAATAAATTATCACTGGCGGATTTATCAACCGAGACTAAAGCGAAGCTCAGGAAAATTGTTCATCCGCAGGGAAGTGTGAATAACCCTGTTGACCTTCTTCCCGGCGGAACTGCTGAGCAATTTAAAGAGGTCAATGAAATTTTAATTGAAGATAAAAACGTTGATGCTGTAATTTCAGTTTTTGTTGAACCGATAATGGTTCCGGCATTGCCAGTGATCGAAGGTATAAATGAAATAAAAAATGATAAACCAATATTTCAGGTTGTTATGCCGTTACCAGAATTCTGGGATCAATACAGAAAAGAATCTAAAACAAAACATTCATTGTTCAGAAGACCTGAAGACCCTGCTGTTGTAATTGGCAATATGCTGAAGTTTAAAAACAAACCAACCAATAAAAACAGACTTTTTGAAAATCAACTATCACTTAAAGAAATAAAATTTGCTGACGGGAAATTTTTAACTCAGGATGAAGTGATTAAAATATCCAAAGAGTACAATCTTCCAATCATAAAAACACAGCTTTTAAAACATGATGAGTTAAAAAATGCTTACTTTGAATATCCGGTTGTATTAAAGGCTGTCGGTGAAAAAATAATTCACAAATCTGATTTGAAAGGTGTTATATTAAATATAAAAGATAAAACTGAGTTGATCAAAACTGCAGAGGAAATGATCAATAATTTTAAACAAAAAAAACTAAAGCTTGATTCATTTCTCATCCAGCCATATATCCATACAAAGTATGAACTTCTGGTCGGTGGTTTCCGCGACCCAAGCTTCGGTCCGATGGTAATGTTTGGTTCTGGTGGAAAATATGTCGAGTATATTGAGGACACTGTTATTCGTTCAGCTTATCTGACAGACTTTGATGTTGATGAAATAATAAACAAGACTAAAATTGGCAAGATTATTCAAGGTGTTCGCGGCGAAATTCCTGCTGATATTAATAAAATTAAAAATAATATTAAATCAGTTGCACAGATGCTGCTGGATAACACTGAAATTACTGAATGCGACTTGAATCCTCTTGTTATTACAATTGATAATAATATCTTTGCGGTAGATGTAAGAATCAAATGTTAAACCCTTATTAGTGAAACGTCGAAACTTTATAAAGACAATATCTGCTGCCTCTGTTGCAGCAACAGCTTTTCCGAAATCTTTTTCTGAGAAGTCAAACTTTAAATCGAAAAGCCTGATAAAACCAGCAAGACTTAAAAAAGGTGACACTATTGCATTGGTAACTCCCGGTAGTTATATCACTCAAAAGGAAAAAGATGAATCAATAAGTAATCTCAACAATCTTGGTTTTAATGTCGTTTATTCCGACAGGCTAATGCAAAAAAACGGTTACTTCTCTGCGACAGATGAAGGGCGCGCTGTAGATGTGAATGAAATGTTTGAAAGAAAAGATGTTCATGGGATTATGTGCGGCCGTGGTGGTTATGGATGTGCTAGAATTTTACCTTTTCTTGACTACGATTTAATAAAAAATAATCCCAAGCCATTAATTGGTTTCAGCGATGTAACTGCCCTTCACTATGCAATTTATAAAAAGAGCAACTTAATTACTTTTCACGGTCCGGTTTCAATTTCAACTTTCAGCAGTTTTAGCGTCAGAAATTTTGAAAGTGTTTTGTTAAATCCGACATTCGAACTCGAGCTTTTAAATTCGAATACTGGGAATAATTATAATCCTTATGGAATAACTGTTATTTCAGACGGCATCTCCGAGGGAGAATTAGCGGGTGGTAATTTATCAATTGTAGCTTCTCTGATTGGAACGGAATACGATATTGATTATTCCGGCAGAATTATTTTTCTAGAAGAATTTCTTGAAGAACCTTATCGCGTTGACAGAATGCTGACTCAAATGATCCAGGCTGGAAAGTTTGAAAATGCTGCTGGTGTTGCTCTTGGAGTTTTTAAATTGTGTGAGCCAAGTAAAATCAATCCGTCTTTCAATGGATCATTTTCTTTGATGGATGTTTTGAAGGATAGACTCGGAAATCTTGGGATACCTGTTATTTACGGCTTATCTTTTGGCCACGTTGCTGATAAGTTCACACTACCGTTTGGTATTAAGGCAGAGTTAAATACAGAAACTAAAAAGTTAAAATTGCTTGAGGCTGCAGTAACATGATTTTAGAAATTTTTTAGCTGAGCTAAATTTTTCTTCTCACCAATTGCAATCAATTTATTCCCTTCATCAACAATAGTATCTCCCTTTGGATTATAAACGAAAATTCCTTTTTCATCATTCTGAATAGAAACAATAATCGTGTTGAATTCTGTACGAATTGGAAGTTCGGCCAGAGTTTTCTTATGCATCTTAGAACCTTTCTTTACAACTATCTCTTCAATTTGAAGATCCAGGTTACGGTTGGCTGCAACGATTTCAATAAAGTCTGCAACTCCTGGTCTCAGCATTAGCGAAGCCATTCTTACACCGCCAAGTTCATAAGGTTTAACAACTCTATCAGCACCGGCTTTTAATAACTTTGGCTCAGTTTCATCTTCAACTGCTCTTGCAACTACAAAGATTTTCGGATTAAGAAATTTTGCAGACAAAGTTGTAAAAACATTTTCAGCATCATTTGGTAAAACTGCTATTAAACCCTTAGCCCTTTTCACACCGACTCTTTCCAGAGTAGCATCATGTGAAGCATCACCAGTGTCATAGATATATCCAATTTCGTCAAGCATTGGATGGTTAGCCGGGTTATTCTCAATTACTACAAAAGGTACCTCTTCATGAGATAATTCCTCACAAATATGTGTACCCATTCTACCATATCCACATACAATATAGTGGTTCTCCAATTTTTCAATTTTTTTTTCCATTCTTCTTCTCCTGAAGATTTTACTTTCTATAAGAATGTGAATTCCTATTCCGCCAATATAAAATACAGTTATAAAACTTACCAAAACAAGAAAGAGAGTAAATATTTCACCGCCTTTGGTCAGCGGATGAACTTCTTCGAAGCCAGTTGTGGTAATAGTAATTACTACCATGTACAGAGAATCGGTAACATTCCAACCTTCAATAATCATATAGCCAATTGTTCCAATTCCTATTAGAAGGAACAGAACAACCACTGCATTTCTTAACTGTTTTAAAGCACTCCGAACCATTTTACAATTGTTTTTATTAGTTTTTGTTAAGATAATTAAGTTAAAGGAAAATTACTTCCTGTTATACTGACAAATTGAAATAATTCTTAACTTTTTTTTTAAGGAATACCGAATTAGCTTTACAATGTTAGTTAAATTCAAATAAAGGAAGTATAAATGACGAGCATTAAAAAACTTTTAAGTTTGTTTCTTTTAATAATATCAGTTCAGGGCTGTCTTGTTTTTCATACTGTTTCATACGAAGTAAATTTGAATGATGCAATGGCAGGCACTGTTAATGTTAATGTATCCGATATCCGATCGGATGCTATGAACACCAATGAACTTGAAGAAGATAAGAAACAGTTATTCCAGGAATTACTTAAGAGTGATGAGTTTGTTAAACAAATGGGCGACGAAGGGAAATATATTCTTGATAGAAAGTTATTCATTTCTAAAGGTAAACTTAACGGGATGATAACGTATTCTTTTGATGATGTTTCGAAGGTCGAAGGAATTGTTTACCAGGAACCGTTTTATTTTATTACAATCCCTCTGGAAGACAGCATTGTTTCAACTAATGGTGAAATTATTGTCTCTGAAGGGCACAAAAGAATAATGTGGGACAATTCAATTAAGACTCTGAAATTTGAAATGTTCAGTGCAGATGTAGAAAACGGAAGTCTCGTTGAACTAACTAAATATCTCGAAGAAGAATAAGAAATGTATGTTGAAATAGTCTTCCATTTAGCATTCCGCAAAGCTTTTACATACCTGATACCAAAAGAACTTGAAAGCCAGGCAAAAGTAGGAGTTAGAGCAGTTGCTCCTTTTGGTAAAAGAACTCTAACTGGTTTTATTATCAATAAACTTAAAAAAGCTTCTCTTAAGGAACCGATAAAACCCATTATTGATATCATCGATGAACAGCCAATCATAGATAAGGCCGGTTTCAGATTTTATGAATGGCTTGCTGACTATTATCTCTGTTCATTAGGTGAAGCATTAAAACTTGCAGTTCCTTATGGTTCTGAAGTAGAATCAAAAAGAAAAATAATTCCTGATCAAAAGACTTGTGCCCACTTTCTAACAAAAGAAAAAAATAAAACATCAACCAGGGGAAAAATTCTAAAAGTACTTTCGGAACGAAAAGAAATCAGTCTTCAACAGCTTCAGAAACTTGTAAAGAAAAAAAATATTTATTCTATTCTAAGAACTCTGCAGGGAAATGGGATTATAACTTTACTCGATACACTTCAATCCGCAAAAGTTAAAGCAAAAACTGTTAACTATGTGAAGCTTAATAAAATGGTCGGAGAAGTATATTCAAAGTTCCCGGAAATTGAGCGACGTTCGCCAAAGCAAATAAAACTGCTTTTAGAATTAGTCAACGCCAAAGGAAAAGGTTTACCCGTTGCTGAACTACTGCATAAAACTTCGTCTTCAAAATCTTCACTTGATTCTCTGGCTGCAAAAGGAATTCTGAAAATTTATGAGCAGGAAATTGACAGAAGGTATGTAGAGCACTACAAAGAGGAACAAACAAAATTCGCCCTCTCCGATAAACAAATAGAAGTAATTGGTGAAGTGTCAAAAACTATAGAGGATGAAAGTTTCAAAACTTTTTTACTGCATGGAGTTACGGGCAGTGGTAAAACTCAGGTTTACATTGAACTCGCTAAAAAAGCACTTGATCGAAAAAAAACTGTGATGATACTTGTTCCGGAAATCTCACTTACACCACAAATTACTTCGCGTTTCTTTAATGTCTTTAGTGATGAAGTTACTGTAATTCATAGTCGGATGTCACCGGGTGAGAGATACGATTCCTGGAGAAGAATTGCTAAAAAGAAATCCAATGTGGTAATCGGTGCCCGGTCGGCATTGTTTGCACCGTTAAAAAATATTGGAATTATTGTTATTGACGAAGAGCACGATGCAAGTTACAAGCAGGCTGATATGGTTCCAAAGTATAATGCTCGTGATTCGGCAATTATGTTGGGTAGTATAGTTAACTGTCCGGTTTTATTGGGTTCTGCAACACCATCGATTGAAAGTATGTATAATGCTAAAACCGGAAAGTTTAAACTACTTGAACTTCCTGAGCGTATAGATAACGCAAAACTCCCTGTAATTACTCTGGTTGATGTAAATCGTGAAAGAAAAAAACAGAGGATGGAAAATATATTTTCAAAAACTCTTCTAGATAAAATTGAAGATAGGTTAAAAAAAAATGAAGGCGTGATCATCTTACAGAATAGAAGAGGATTTTCAACACAAATCTATTGTACTGATTGCGGGGAAGTTGAATTATGCGATAATTGTTCTGTCCCGATGGTCTATCACATAAATAAAAATAATATCGAGTGTCACTATTGCGGATTGGTGAAAGATGTCCCCGGTGCCTGCACACATTGCGGCTCAATTCAAATAAAATATTTTGGAACAGGTACAGAAAGAGTTGAAGACGAACTTGAATTTTATTTCCCAAACGTTAAGATGAGTAGGATAGATTCCGATTCAATAACAAAAAAATCGGCATTAAGCAGATTGTTAATTTCATTTGGAAGTGGTGAAATTGATGTTTTGGTTGGAACACAAATGGTTTCTAAGGGTTTGGATTTTTCACGTGTTACTCTTGTTGGAGTTATTTCTGCTGAAACAACTTTATGGCTTCCCGATTTCCGTGCTGATGAAAGGACATTTCAATTACTTACTCAGGTCTCGGGCAGAGCAGGGAGGAGTAAAAACCCGGGAGAGGTAATTATTCAGACACAGAATGAAAAACATTTTGCTCTGCAAATGGTTCTAAATAAAAATTACATTGGCTTTTATGAAAAGGAAATTCTTGACAGAGAAAAGATGGGATTTCCTCCATTTACCAGAATTGCTTTGATAGAAGCAAAAGATCAATCAAATGAAAAAGCAAAAGGTGCAATAACAGGATTTCATAGTGAGCTAAAAAAATACGGCAAGTGGCTTAGAATATCTTCTCCCACACCAGCTATAATTGCAAGACTAAAAAGTCAATACCGCTACCAGATTTTAATTAAGTCACCGAGAACAACTGATGCTGGTGGGAAAATTCTCCGGGATGCAATTCTGAAATCGTATGTTGAGTTTAACAGAAAATCGAGGTATAAAGATGTCCGCTTAATTTACGATGTTGATCCGCAGAGCGTGTTATAGAAATTAGTATAACAAGTGAGACTCACATTCAAGGTAAGTCTCACTTAATTCAATCTGACAAAACTTACTGCATAAAGTTTTGCAGGAATGGAACTGCCTGAGCAAGCTGGAACAATATAAACATTCCAATCAACCATACACCAAAAACAAGAGCATAATATTTTCCGGTGGATTCGGATTTAAACATTTTAGCTAAACCGATTGATAGAACTACATACGCCCAAATACTTATCGGATCAATTTTAGCCAAGAACCAACCCGTCAGAGTCATTTTATCACTTCCCATTAGAGAAGCCAGACTTGTATCCATAATCATTTTTCCAAGTAGCATTGTTAAAATCCCTGCAAGTATCATCTGTAAAATGCTTATATACACAGTTAGTCCGTTTGCAACCAGTGCGGAGGTAAAAGTCCCTTCACCTTTCAAAACAAACTTTACAAGTAAATAATAAACCCCGACAATTATCATGAATACAATGAAACCAAAAATAAGTGATGTTGCTATAGTTATAACCCAGCCAACAGGTCCGTTCATAAATTCCATTTGCTGATCAATTGAGTTTATTGCCTCGTCACCTTGTTCTCTCGTCAAAGTTCCACTTTCGACCATCTTTTCAATTCGGTCTATACCCTGCTTCTTTGCCTCGAAATAAACTTCCTCGTTTGTCATAGCAATTATTCTGATTAATGCTGCAACGAAAAAAAGTAACAATACAGGTATAACCCAATCTTTTGTTCGTGTAGGAAACTTAGAAGTGATGGAAAAAGTTTTTGATGGCTCACTGAAAACTCCGATCATTTTATCGGAGTGACTTAGTTCGCCAATATTTTCATTGGTTTCTTCAGTTGGAGTGATAGTTTCATTTGAATCCATTATACACCTCACTAATTATTATAAATTGTTGGATAAAATTTATCCCATCTGATTACCAAAGGCAATAATTTTTTGCTTACCGGTAATTGTTAATGTCAGGTGGAATTATTTAAGAATTAGTTTATAAATACATTTTAACCAATTTATTAAGGAAACCCAACAAAGTAGTAATTGATTTTGTAAATTTGAACTGTAAATATTTACCAACCTTGTCTGAGAAATAAATGAAACCAAAAACAATTATCGAACCTTTCAAAATAAAATCAGTTGAACCAATTCGTTTTACCACACGAGTGGAAAGAGAAAAAATTTTAATTGATGCTGGTTACAATCCATTTATGATTCATGCCGATGATGTACTCATTGATCTGTTGACAGATAGCGGAACATCAGCAATGAGTGCAAAGCAGTGGGCCGGAATAATGGAAGGCGATGAAGCTTATGCAGGTTCAAAAAGTTTTTACCGATTTGAAGAGGCTGTTAGAAACATAACTCACATGAAATATATTATTCCTACTCACCAGGGAAGAGCAGCCGAGAAAATTTTATTTTCAATTGTTGGCGGTGTAGGAAAATATTTCCCAAACAACACTCACTTCGATACAACCAGAGCTAATATTGAGTTCACGGGTGCTGAGGCTGAAGATCTTCTAACCGAAATTGGAAAACATCCTGAGCAGAGAGCTGACTTCAAAGGAAATATGGATGTGGAAAAGCTCGAATCATTCATAAAAGAAAAAGGAGTTGAAAACATTCCGCTTTGCATGATGACGGTTACAAATAACTCCGGCGGCGGGCAGCCAGTCTCGATGCAAAATATTAAAGACGTTAAAACCGTTTGTAAAAAATATGGTATACCGCTTTTTCTTGATGCGTGCAGGTTTGCTGAGAATGCCTACTTCATAAAGAAAAGAGAAAAAGGTTATGCTGATAAATCTGTTTTAGAAATTGCTCAGGAAATGTTTTCATATGCTGATGGTGCAACAATGAGTGCAAAAAAAGATGCTCTTGTTAACATTGGTGGATTTCTTGCATTGAATGATGAAGAATCTTGCAATGAAATGCAGAAACTTACTAATTGTTACTGAAGGTTTTCCAACTTATGGAGGATTAGCCGGAAGAGATCTTGAAGCAGTTGCCCAGGGGTTAGTGGAGGTTGTTGACGAGCATTATCTTGAATACAGAATAAGAAGTGTTGAATATCTCGGTGAACGACTCGTTGCTGCCGGTGTTCCGATCATT
Organism: uncultured Ignavibacteriaceae bacterium; assembly: GCA_963699475.1. Classification (GTDB taxonomy): domain Bacteria; phylum Bacteroidota; class Ignavibacteria; order Ignavibacteriales; family Ignavibacteriaceae; genus IGN2. The sequence goes on from CAVOUA010000001.1 coordinate 66,872, forward strand.
GAACCACCGGGCGGGCACGCAATTTACATTGATGCAAAAAGATTTCTGCCCAATCTTCCTCCGGATCAATATCCCGGACAATCAATAGTTTGTGAACTTTATTTAGAAGGTGGAGTTCGGGGTGTTGAAATCGGAAGTGTTATGTTTGGCAAATACGATAAAGATGGCAAACTCGTTCCAGCAATGATGGAATTAGTTCGTCTTGCAATTCCCCGAAGAGTTTACACGCAAAGCCATGTTGATTACCTGATTGAAATAATTATTGAGGTTTTTAAAAATCGGAACAGGCTTAAAGGATACAAAATAGTTTATGAAGCGCCCATGCTTCGTCATTTCACAGCAAGGTTTGAACCTTTAAAATGAGATGAGATTAAAAAAGAATTACAAGTTTGATAACGATCGTCAGATATGGAGAATCATACCCGCACATTCAGGTAAACTCGTAATTGAAGAAAGAGAGCCTGAGAAAAAGCAGGTATACTTTCATTGTCTTTCACTCGATTCAGGCAAAAAAATATTCAGCAACTTTCAACTTGAAGATAAGTTTTGGGTTGGAATTGAAGCTGTAAGAGATGACACTATCTTCTTTCACAAATTTGCTAAGCCTGATATGCCAAAACACAAAGGAATATTTGCTTTTGATATCAAAACAAAAAAAATATTCTGGGAGAATCCGGATCTCATTTATCAGTTTATGCTTAATGATAACTTGTTTGCTTACATTGAAAAATTTGAAGGCAGGAAGTATTACTCTTTAGCTCCTATCAGTGGAGAAATTATTGAGGAATTAGGCGAAAATTATCAATTGATTAACACGCTTCGCGAAGAATCAATTAAAGAAGAAAATAATAATTGCTATCTCTTCCCCGAAGCTTTTGAAGATGATTCTTCGCTTGACCAGCGAGTTGCTGAATTAATAAAATTATTGCGAAATGAGTTTGTTGTTTCGGGAAAAATTGAATTTATTCATCAGGAAAATCTGTTGATGATTAGCTTTCACGAAGCAAATTCCAAAGGTTCCTTTAATAATCTTTTTAAGGCAGTTGATTTATCCACAGGAAAGTATATTTTAGAAGAAGTGATCAATAGAGAAACAGGTCTGTTTTTAACCGATTCCTTCTTTGTGAAAGATGACTTGCTATTTCTGCTGTTCGGGAAAACAAGACTTGTAGTTTACAAGATTATTTTTTGAATGGTGAAGTTATGGAATTAGCAAAAGAAGAAAGAGAAATTTTATTGAAAGCTGCAAGGGAATCGATCCTGCAGGAATTTAGTGAATGCGATGTAACTGAGGTTAATTATAAATCTTATCCAAAGTTGAAACTTAAGTTAGGTGCATTTGTCACTTTGCATATTGACAAACATCTTCGTGGATGCATAGGGTATATAATTGCTCAGAAACCATTATTCGAAACCATTGTTGAAGCAGCTAAACATTCTGCATTTGGTGATCCGCGATTTCCTGAATTGAAGAGAGAAGAAGTTGATCAGGTTGAAATTGAAATTTCAGTCCTTTCAGAATTCGAGCCGATAAAAAGTTATGATGAAATCGAAGTTGGAAAACACGGTCTTCTGCTTGAAGAAGGCGGCCGGGCTGTTCTGCTTCCCCAGGTTGCAACCGAGCAAAATTATGACCGTGCTCATTTTCTGACTGCACTCTGTCACAAAGCCGGACTTTACGGAAATTATTGGAAAGAAAGAATGTTAAATATCAAAGTCTTCACTGCTCTTGTTTTTTCTGAAGAAGAAAATGGAGGTTGACTATGAATTACGTAAGACCAGCACAGGTAGCCGGACATTTTTACCCATCAAATCCTGATAAGTTGAGGAATGATATTAATCTCTTTTTAGATGTTACAAGACCAAAAGAAAAATTTGAAAGGATTTTTGGTATAGTAGCACCTCACGCAGGATATGTTTACTCAGGTAAAACAGCAGCTCATGCTTACAATCTTCTGATTGGTAAAAAATATAAAAGAGTTGTTATCATTTCACCAAGCCACTCGGAATATTTTCCTGGTATCAGCATATTTGAAGGTGATGCTTATGAAACTCCACTGGGTATTTTAAAAGTCGATAAAAATTTTCGTGAAAAACTTTTAACTAATGATGAAATAATTTTCAAGGGGTACGAGGGTCACAGAAGAGAACACGCGCTTGAAGTTCAACTTCCATTTTTACAGTCAGTGTTGCAGAATTTTAAAATTGTTCCCATCGTGATGGGTGATCAATCTAAGCGAAATATTGATAAGCTTGCAAAAAAAATAGCTGAAGTAGCTGATGATGAAACATTAATTGTTGCAAGTTCGGACTTATCTCACTTCTATAATAAATCTCAGGCGGATAAGCTCGATTCTATAGTTGAGAAAAGAGTCAGGGATTTTGATTTTGATTCACTTCAGACTGATCTGGAAACAAGAACCTGCGAAGCTTGCGGTGGCGGTCCGATTATAGCTTTGATGAAGGCAGCAAATCTGAAAAATGTCAATCATTCAATGGTTCTAAGCAGAACTGATTCAGGCGATGTAACCGGAGATAACAAAGAAGTGGTTGGCTATATGTCCGCTGTTTTTTACGGAGATTAAAATAATTTGGTAAAACCTAAAATCGCAATAATCGGAGCCGGTAAACTCGCCTATTCAATAACGTCTGCTCTAATTAAATCAGGATTCAATGTTGAGATTAGTTGTTAGCAGAAAACTTTCCTCTGCAAAATCGCTGGCGAAAAAATTTTCAATTCCTCATCACTCAAATTCACTCAAGAATATTTCTGAAGATGTTAATGTTTTCTTTTTAACTGTACCCGATGGCGAGATAAAAAGAGCTGCTGAAAAATTATCTAAGCTCAGAAAAAACTTTGACGATAATATTTGCATTCACTTTTCGGGAGTTGAAAATATTTCTGTACTGAACTCTTTAAGGGAAAAAAACTGCGCAACAGGCTCGCTTCATATTATCAGACCATTTCCTTCAAATAAAATAGTTGATATTAAAAATTCTCCAGCATCAATTGAAACAAAAGATAAATTGGCTCTTGAGTTTTTAACTAGATTGTGCGTAAAACTAAAATTGAAACCCCACAGGATAGCTTCAGATGAAAAAGTGTTTCATCACCTTGCGGCGGTTCACAGTTCAAATTTCCTCGTTGGAAATCTTTTTAATGCTTTTTCTCTGATATCTTCAAAAAATAATATTCCAAATGATATTCTCAGGAAGACAACTCAGTCAGCACTCGATAATGTCTTTAAATTATCTCCAGCAAAGGCGCTTTCAGGCCCAATTGACCGGGGAGATATTTATACAATCCGGAAACATTTGAATGCATTAAATGTTGAAATAAAAAAAACAAAAAAAAATCAATTAAAACTTTTAAGGAAGAATTATATTGTCCAATCTCTTTCACTCGTTGATGTCGTTAAAGCAAAGTATGGTCGGCTGAGTAAAAGACACCGGGAAATTAAGAGATTTCTTCTTGATGAGTTAGGATGATCAAGTTTAATCAAATCTGAAAAATTATTTATTATTTCTCTCAGAATTCTTTGCTATATTCCACCCCGAATTTTCAATATTAAAAAAGGATTTGGCCATTTCAAGTAAAAACACTAACCAGGATAACCTATTAGAAAAAATTGTTTCCCTCGCAAAAAGAAGGGGATTTGTCTTTCAGTCAAGTGAGATTTATGGAGGGCTAAACGGCTGCTGGGACTACGGTCCGCTCGGCGTTGAGCTTCTCAACAACATTAAAAATGAGTGGTGGAAAACGATGACCTATCGCGAAGATATAGAAGGTCTTGATGCATCTATATTGATGCACCCGAAAGTCTGGGAAGCTTCCGGTCACGTTGAAAATTTCACTGACCCGATGATTGACTGCAAACAATGTAAAGCAAGATTCAGGCTTGATGTGCTTGGTGATTCGTATGCCAATAAGAAAAAAGATAAAGCAATACAGGGATTAAAAGATAATTTAAAAAGTGATGAAAATCTTTTAAAAAGAATTGATGACAAGTTCAATAATCCCGGTGATGAAAATCCCTTCACACTTTTACTTGAAGATGCAGAAATTTCAAAACTGCTTCTTGCACAATTGAACTGTCCTCAATGTGGCAACAAAGGAACATTCACTGATGCAAGAAAATTTAACCTGATGTTCAAAACATTTATCGGACCTGTTGAAGACACCGGTTCAGTTGTTTATTTAAGACCGGAAACTGCACAGGGAATATTTGTTAATTTTTTGAATGTGCAGGGTTCATCACGACAAAAGCTGCCTTTTGGAATTGCACAGATTGGTAAAGCATTTCGTAATGAAATAAATACAAAAAACTTTTTATTCCGTACTCGTGAATTTGAGCAGATGGAAATGCAGTTCTTTGTGACTCCTAAAGATGACAAGCAGTGGTACGATTACTGGAAAGCTGAAAGACTCGATTGGTTCAAAAGAATGGGAATGACTCCAACAAAATTGCGTTATCACGATCATCCGGCGGACAAGCTTGCGCATTATGCAAAAGAAGCTGTTGATATTGAATATGAATTTCCTTTTGGATGGGGAGAAATTGAAGGAATACACAACAGAACAGATTTTGATCTAACTCAGCATGAAAAATTCTCCGGCAAATCATTAAAATATTTTGATGAGCAATCGAAAGAAAAATTTATCCCATTCATAATTGAAACTTCAGCAGGGGCAAGCAGATCATTCATGGCATTTTTAATTGATGCATATTATGAAGAAGAAGTAAATGGTGAAGTGAGATCTGTTCTTAAATTTCATTCGAGACTTGCACCGATAAAAGCTGCAATCTTTCCGTTGGTTAACAAAGATGGTATGCCTGAAATTGCGAGAAAAATTGAAACAGATTTAAGAAAATCTTTCAGAGTATTTTATGATGACAAAGGTGCTGTCGGAAGAAGATACCGTAGACAAGATGAAGCCGGAACACCTTTCTGTATAACAGTTGATACACAAACTCTTGAAGATCAAACAGTAACAGTTCGTGAAAGAGATACAATGGTACAGGAAAGAGTTGGTATTGATAAGCTTTCATTTTATTTGTTGAATAAACTTAATCAAGCATAATTTATGAAATCAATCACCATTTTAGTCTTAACTTTATTACTTCTTTTTCAGATCGATACCTTCTCGCAAAAACCCAAATATGATTCACTCGTCACCGTCGGCATTAATCAAATTTACAGTATTAAATTCACAGACGCTGAGAAAACTTTTCAGCTATTAAAGAAAGAGTATCCCAAACATCCGGCAAGCAGGTTCTTTTTTGCAATGATAGACTGGTGGAAAATTATTCTTTCAGAAGAAAATGAAGAACAGGACGAAAAATTCTTCGAAAAGATTGAAGAGACGGTTGACTTCTGTGATGAAATTCTCGACGGAGATCAGAACAACGTGGATGCACTTTTTTTCAAAGGCGGGGCAATTGGTTTCAGGGGAAGATTGAGAGTAATGCGGGAAAGCTGGTTCAGTGCTGCTGATGACGGAAGAGAAGCTTTACCTTTAGTTGAACTCGCATCAAAGCTTGATCCGGATAATGTTGATGTAAAACTCGGCTTCGGAATTTATAATTACCTTGCTGCGGTTATTCCCGAAAAGTATCCAATCGTTAAACCTGTTATGATGTTCTTTCCTTCAGGCAATAAGGAACTTGGATTAGAACAACTAAAGGAATCTGCCAGTACCGGCAAGTATTCGAAATATGAGGCAAGATACATTTTGATAACTTTCTTTTACTATTTTGAAAAAGATATGAACTCCGCAGAGACCTACACAAAACAGTTGGTGGATTCATTCCCTGATAATCCAATATTTGAAAGATGGCGCGGAAGAATTGCAGCCCGAAATAGCGAGTGGACTGTGGTTGATTCGATTTTCAAAGATGTCCTCAACAAAGCAGACAAAAATCTGGAAGGCTACAACACCCCGATGGTTCGCAGGGAAGCAAACTATTACGTAGGTAATATTCTGAAAAACGATGGAGAATTAACAGAGGCTTTCACTTATTTCAAAAAATGTATCGAGGAGTCAAAAAAGATTGACAGTGAAAAAGAATCAGGTTTCAGGATAAATGCAACTCTTTACTCAGGTACTATTTTGGAATCAAAGGGAAAATATAGTGAAGCAAAAAAATACTATAACGTTGTTCTTGATATGCGGGAATTTAATAATTCGCACACACTTGCCGAAACTTATTTAGCAAGAGTTGAAAAGTTAGAAAAGCAGGGAAGTAAATAATCTTTAATAAATTGGTGTTGTCATTCTGGTGAATTGCAAAGGCGAGGCCCGGAATGACCAATCGCTGTTGTCATTCCCGCAAGTCCCGACATTGTCGGGACGCGTCGGGAATCTGAACATCAAGAATTATGAACGAAAAATTGTTTGCAGAATATATGATGGCGAACGAAAGACCGACACTTTATGCAGGTATGTGTAACAACTTAGTACGACGAGTTTGGGAGCATAAGCATAAACTAAATCCAAATTCATTTACTGCAAGATATAATCTTAACAAGTTAGTTTATTATGAGTTTTTCAAAGATGTAAAACTTGCAATTATTAGAGAGAAGCAAATCAAAAATTTAAGCAGAGAAGAGAAGATAAAATTAATTGCTGAAATGAATCCAACCTTTAAAGATTTATACAGAGAAATAACTGGTCAGATTCCGGACAAGCCGGAATGACATTTTCAAATAATAATTAAATGGAAGTAGACAAACCGATCCTGTGCATCGCACCAATAGTACCAAGCGATGAATAACCATAATTGAATGAATAATCTGAGACCTTAACACCAAGCCCGCCATTAAACCCGGCAATTCCTGAAGATGAGCCAACCTTAAGATCTGAACGAGCTTCGTTGTCGTAACCAAAACGAAGAGTGAAAACTTCACTAAGGTAAAATTCTGCACCGACAGTAAATCCTTTAAAGTGCTGGTAAAGTTCATCGCGATCTTTATTCAATTGGTGAAAGTCGAGAGACAAACGCACGGGAAGATTCTCTAATCTTTTAGAAATACCAATTGTAACATCCAGTGGAAGGTCTTCTTTTGTATCTATGTATGAAGAAAGCTGTGTACCGAGATTTAATACCGCAGCGGCTAGGTTTAATTGCTGTTTTGGAATTTCATAATTGATTCCAAGGTCGAGTCCAATTGCGCTTGATGATTTAGTTTCAATGCTTGAGTAAATAACTTTAGCATTTGCACCGTAATAAAAATTCTCAGTGAATTCATTTGTGTATCCAAGAATAAATGCAAGCTCGCCCGCACCAAATTCACCTGTCTTATTTCCGAATTCATCAGCACCGTCAAATGTTCCATAATTTATATACTTAATAGCAGTCCCAAATCGCCCAATGTTTTCAAACTCTGTTGAGTATGCAAGACTGAAAAGATTTATATCCATTAAATGTTTAACAAAGGAGAATGAAACAGGATCTTTTTCAAGGAAACCCATACCGGCAGGATTGTAGAAAAGAACATCAACATCATCATTATTTGTAGAAAAGCTTCCGCCGAGTGCAGCAGCACGTGCGCTCATATCAACATCCAGGAATTTATAGGTGGTTTGCCCGAAAGTCGATGAAGCTGTTAAAATAAAAACGATGAAAAGAGATGAAAGTATGGTTCTCATTTAAACTCCTTGAAAAATGCTGTGACTATTTAAGGATTATAAGAAATAAAGGCAAGGGGAAGAAGAGGGGATAATTTGGATTTTGGATTGCTGATTTCGGATTGTGGATTTTAGAATCAAACCTAAAGGCCATAAATGATGCACAGACCTATGAAACCAACCCAATATTAAGTCATCCCACTTTATGTTGAAACGAAACTTTTTGAAGTATAGATTTGTTTCCAAAATAAAGGAGATAAAAATTGAACGCGGTTAAAACAGTATTCTTAATGACATTAATGATGGTTCTTTTCCTGTTTATCGGCTACCAGCTTGGCGGTAATACGGGAATGACCATTGCACTTGTATTTTCACTGATAATGAACTTCGGCTCTTATTGGTTTTCTGATAAGATAGTCCTGAAAATGTACAGAGCAAAAGAAGTGAACAGGGAATCAGCACCAAAGTTTTATGATATGATCGAAAGACTGGCAAGACAGGCTAACTTACCTATGCCTAAAGTTTATATTATAAACGATCAGACCCCGAATGCATTTGCTACAGGAAGAAATCCTAAACATGCTGCAGTTGCAGCAACAACCGGAATTCTACAAGGCTTGAGCAATGATGAGCTTGCAGGTGTGATGGCACACGAGCTTGCACACGTTAAGCACAGAGATACACTTATCAGCACCATTGCAGCAACTTTGGTTGGATCAATTTCCTTCATTGCTCAAATGGCAGGATGGGCTTTTATGTTTGGGAGAGGTAATGACAGAGAAGGTGGAGGTATTGGAGGATTAGTTTTATTAATTCTTTCACCAATACTTGCTATGCTTATTCAAATGGCAATCTCACGCTCGCGGGAATTTTCTGCTGATAAAGGTGGTGCAGAGATTTCCGGAAATCCATTAGGTCTGGCTTCTGCTCTTCAGAAAATCGCTATGGGCAACCAGATGAAACCTGTTAGTCATTCTAACCCCACAACAGCACATATGTTTATTATCAATCCATTAGCTGGAGGAGGAATTTCAAAATTGTTTTCGACTCATCCTTCAACAGAGGAGAGAATTAAAAGATTACAGTCAATGGCGAGATAAAGGCAATTAACAATTGAAAATTAAGAATGAAGAATTAAAAATTATAATCTGTCATTCCAGCATAGTCTGGAATCTGACAGCTTTTTTTATGTATTAACCTTCAAGGTTTAAGTAGCCTTCAACAGGTTGCTAACCTTGAAGGTTGCTCTGCTACAACAGTCAAATATTCAGTATCCAGAATCAGTATAGCATCCAGAACGTCTTGAAACTCTAAGTCATTCTCCTGATATTAGCAGTGCAATGCTAATTAAGTTTGTAACAAAATATTTTATTGAAACAAGGAAATTATCCTTATTACTGGTGATACTTCTTTCTTCATTCAATCTGTTCAGCCAGACAAAAACAAACCTCGATGTCTTTTATTCATTAACTGATTCACTCGTTGATCAAATAATTTACGAAATACCTTCAACTGAAAGGAAAATTCTTCTCACCTTAAACCTTGGTCAAAATTATTCTCTTTTCTCAAATAGTATAAAAGAGAAATTCAAAAGGAACGGAAAAGAAATTATTGAACAGCCACTGGATGAACTTAATATTCCTCAAGTGGATATTGTGCTGGAAGGTGCCGGAGTTGAATATGGCGAGATGTTCAGAGATGGATGGTTTGGAACTCACTACATTCAACGTTACTCAACAATATTTGGCAATTATCTGCAAACTTTTTCTGAAAGCGGTAAGAGAGAATTTGAAATCACAAAGGTAGATACTGTAAAGGTCGAGGACTTAAAATATCTTGAAAATGATTCATACCCATTTACAAAAGGCACAATCCCATCCGAACCATTTCTTTCCGGATTCGCTGAACCATTGATCGCAATTGGAGTAGCTGCAGCAGTGGTTGTGATTTTCTTCACCGTCAGAAGCGAGTGATTGATTTTACCTTTGAAGCAACTTCAATTTTGACTAATATTGTCTGTTAATTTTATGAAATTAAAGCTTTTATGAGAAAATATTTTTTATTATTTATCGGCCTTTTACTCGCAATCTGGGGTTGCAGCTCTTCCCGTGAATTAAGTGATCTGAGTCCGGATGACAGACTTCAATATGCGATTAAATTATACGAAGACGAAGATTTTGAGGATGCATCAACAGAATTTGAAGCTTTATTACTTCAATACCCCGGTAGCAGTATTGTTGATGATGCGCAGTACTATCTTGGAATGTCTAGATTTCAGAGAGAAGAGTACATTCTGGCTGCTTTTGAATTCAGCAAGTTGATTAAGAATATGCCGGCAAGTGAATTTGTAGCTGATGCCCAATTTATGCTTGCTGAAAGTTATTATGAGCTTTCGCCCAATTATACACTGGATCAAAAATATAGCACGAAAGCAATTGAAGAATACCAGGCTTTTATAGATTTCTTTCCGCTGAATCAAAAAGTTGCCGAAGCAGAAAGTAAAATTTCGGAGCTGAACGATAAGCTTGCGAGAAAAGAATATTCTATTGCGGTTATTTATGAGAAAATGGATTACTACACTGCATCCTTGAAATATTACGATGCGGTCGTTGAGATTTATCACGATACACAATATGCATCTATGGCGATGTACCGAAAAATAAAATTGTTAATGGATAGAGAAAGAGAAGATGAAGCTCTTAAGGAGATGAGAAAATTTATCACGTTGTATCCAGAAGATAAAAATTTTAAAGAAATAGAAGATTTGAAAAATTCGCTTGAAGCAAAGTTAAAAGGAGGATTTTCTTCTAATTGATAACTCCCCGTAAGATAAGCGAATCGCAAATTACAATGACCGAACTGGTTCTTCCCCACCATACAAACCAGCTTGGCAATCTTCTCGGAGGACAATTGATGCACTGGATAGATATCTGTGCTGCACTCAGCGCTGCCAAGCATAATGGAAGAATATGTGTTACAGCCGCTGTCGACAGGATAGATTTCCATCACCCTGTGAAGTTGGGAGACGCTGTTACTCTGCTTTCTTCTGTGAACAGAGTTTTCAATACTTCAGTTGAAGTCGGGGTAAAAGTATTTGCACAATCATTTAAGGAAGGCACGGTAAAGCATACAAATTCGGCTTACCTTACTTTCGTATTGGTAGATTCGGAAGGTAAACCTGTTAAAGCCATCGAAGCTTTGCCAGAAACTAATGAACAGAAAAGAAGATTTAATGAAGCACTCATCAGGAGAGAAAACAGGCTTAAAAGCAGGTCTGTTGAAAAATAGTTTCATTTTATTTTTTTTATTTTATTCTTCACTCTCCTATTGCCAGATTCCTATCAATGGATTTTGCTTTCAAAAAAAATATGTACTTCCAAAAGATTATGAGAGAATAGTTTCCGCCGATTTAAATTCTGATGGTAATGATGAGCTCATACTCTATTCCCCTGTTTCCAAACGTCTAGGTACCTACAATGGAATTCCTGGTGATCAAGCTGAATTAAAAGAATACCAGTTGAGTTCGGAGATTACACAACTCAGACGACTAAAGGACAAAACAGGAACCTCCAATTTATTCGCTGCAGTAGAACGCAGGCTCAGAAGGATATCCTTAATTTATATTTCAATTGATTCTCTTTCAGAAAAAGAAGGTGAGATATCTTTCGACTCTTATCCTGAAAATATTTTTACTGGTGATATTAACTTAAACGGGATTGAAGAAATTCTTGTCTCAGGCAGCGGTTTCGATGGATTATCAATCCTTTATAGAGAAGGTAATGCTATTGGCGAAACAAAGATAATTTCTGGTACAAGTTTTAGTGAAGCTATTTTAATTGACTTGAATGATGATACTTATCCGGATGTTGTGGCTTTTAATGTCCTCGAAAATTCACTCCAATTTTTTATGAATAATACAAATGGGATATTAAGGCCTTCGAGATCAATTGAGTACACAGAAAGTATGAGCCTTCTTCAAAGTTTGGATCTGAACAAAGATGGATTTCAGGATATTGTTTATGCTGTCGGTAATCGTATCGAAATTCTAAGGGGAGATGCACAAGCTATTTACAGTGAAAAAACTTCTATTCAAATAGGGAATAAGCCGGCTAGAATTCATTACGGAGATTTTAATGGAGATAAGATATTTGATCTTGCTTTTAGCATATCTAAAGATAAATTAAGTATTCTGTTTGGAAAGAGTGGTTCACAATTCTATGAACAAGTTCCATATCTAAAGAATTCATTTCTAACTACGTTTACAAGATTCACTACAGGGCTTCGAAATAATATTGCCTGCATCCTTGAATCCGGCGAACTTGTTGTTATCAACTCGGAAGCAGAGCCTGTAAAAGATATGAAAATTTCACTGGCAATTCAGGCTGGGGCAGTTAAGCAATTTGATTATGCAAATGATGGAACTCCGGACATCAGTTTTATTGACGAATATGACAAATCTTTAAAAATATTTTTAAATACCCAGGCAGGAATTCCTTCGTTTCTGTATACTTTTCCTTTGGCTGATGATCATAAAGAAATACTGGTTGATGAATTCTTTAAACAAAGAAAATTTTTTTACTGCTATACAAAAGGTGCCCCGCTCTTAGAAGTTTTCAGGTATAATTTTGTGACAGGTAAACTCAACCGGAAACAGCTTTATGCGCCGGGAGAAATACTTGATGTTGCTTTACAGCGGGTTGATAGTACGTTTGTTAATATTTTTCTAATCTATAATAAACAGTCAAAGCTTTATCTGGGTAAGTTTGAAAATCGGGATTTGAGCATAACTTTTAGGGAGTACCCTTTTATTGACAGAAATGTAAGTTTGGCTGAGCTTTTTATTAATGAGGAACCTAAAGTCTACTACTGGAAGACGGAAGGAGATTCGCTGCAATTTAAGATGGCTAAGATTAAGTCGGGTCCAAATATTTACAAAACTTATTTGGAAATTCCTAAATCGAAAGGAGTTAGAAATAAGCTTTACGGTGCCGAAAACTACAGCAATGAATATCCATCGGTTGTTAGTATTGTTCAAAATGAAACTGAAAATCATCTTATATTAATTGCAGGAGATGAATTTACTATAACGAACCAGTTGTTTGGATCAGCCGAAGATAATGAAAAAGAATTCGGCAGAGGATTTTTTGGAGAAACATCGATAAAAGGGATAATTAATTTCACCGTAAATAGCATCGATGATAATTATATTAACAAAATGATTTATCGCGAGAAAGCAAAAACTTATTCTCTTAACCAGATGCTTGTCGCTGAAAACGTTTCTGATTATTTTTTCGCAAGACTCGACAAAAAAAATTATTACCTGGTTTATTCAAATAAGATGGAAGGTTACTTATCAATCAAATCACTAAAAAAATAGTTTATTTCCTTTCGGGAATTTTTATAATTCTGTCGTATCACCATGAGATACATGCGCAGGATTTAAGTCAATCTAATCTGGATTCACTTTATATAAAATTCCTTCAGTTAAGAGCACCGGAACTTTTACCGCAAACTGACAATCTTATTGAGTTGACGGTAGCAGACAGAAAATGCGGATTCGGCTTAGCTAATCAGATTAAACTTAATTTCAATTTTTTTTCTCAGGAACAACAAAACATTTTAAAATCATTAGTGGAAAGACATCCACTTCCGAACAGTATTGTAAGTCCTAAACAACATTTCCGAATTCATTATACGAATACCGGTGCAGATGCAATATCTTACGATGTTAATTTACTTGCTCAGGCTCTTGATTCTTCTTACTCTTTTGAAATCGATTATCTAGGTTATCCACCTCCTCCACCTGATGGCTCGGCAGGTGGTGATGATAAATACGATGTATATGTTTTAAACCTTGGTAATCTGTATGGGCAGACATGGAGCGAGAACAATGTCGGTACATCAAATTGGACGAGCTACATTGAAATTGATAATGACTTTCCCTGGTATTCAAATGCGAATCCGCCTAAACTTCCAATAGATGCTGCCAGAGTCACCGTAGCACATGAATTCCATCATTCGATTCAATTCGGAAGTTATGCTCCGGAAAATGGTAGTAGTTACAGAGGATCCGATACTTACTTTTATGAATTAACTTCTACTTCTATGGAAGAATTTGTTTATGACCATGTTAATGATTATTACGCTTATATGGACTCTTATTTTAACAATCAGAGACAATTTAACTCGATTTTCAGGGGAACTTCTGATGGTTATGACTTGGCAATTTGGAATATTTATCTTAGTTAAAAATTATGATTTTGAGATTATTAAAAGACAGTGGGAACTAATGCCGACACAAAGAGCAATGTTGCTATTAGTAATTCTTTGGTCTTCCAAGGAAGATCTTTTGCTAAGGAATATAATAAGTTTGGAATCTGGACTTACTATACTGGTTTTAGAGCAGTTCCCGGTTTATATTTTGAAGAAGCTGAAAATTATCCGCTTGTGAAGAATTTAATAACTATTTCCTATCCTCAGTATACATATGCAGAAGTAGATGCCGAAGCAACATCAAATAATTTTATCAAGTTTGGTATCACAACAAATGGAGATTCACTCTATTCGATAATAACCAATGGAGATGTTAGTGCTGTCATAAATGAACCTCAACGAACATTTGGTTTTACATATACATTGTTCTCTGATACTCTTAGTGGAAATAGAAAGTTAGCAGATAAATATTCAGCAGACTTTAATGCGACGAATGGATCTGTTTGGTCAATATCAGAAATATTAAACGATATTATTGTTTTAGAAGACACCACCAGGAGACAAACTTCCGCTGAAATAAGTTATGCCTATCCCAATCCTTTTAATTATAAATCATATTTTTTGTCAAAACCATTAATTTTCTTTCCATATGAAGCGAATGTTGGTGAGGAAGTCGACTTCAATGTTTATTCGATCGGAATGGAACTTGTGTATAGTAATCAAATGAACATACAATTACTTCCCGGTGATCGGCAAGGCGTTAGCTGGGATGGGCTAGATATTAATGGCAATAAGCTTGCATCAGGTGTTTATATCTATGTGATAAAGGATGGTGACGAAGTTGAAAAAGGAAAAGTTGTAATATTCAATGAGTAGTTACTCAATCCAATCACAAAATCTTTCCAAACTCTTCGGCAGAAGATTAATCTTTAGGGATATTAACTTCTATTGGAATGAAAAAGGAATTTTTGGGATTTCAGGTCCTAACGGTTCTGGGAAATCCACACTTGTTAAAATTGTCGCTGGACTTATCGCACCTTCATCAGGAAAAATTATTCATAAAAATTCTGCGGGTGAAATCATACCGGAGAAACTGCACAATCATATTGGCTTTGTTTCACCTTATCTTGTTTTGTATGAAGAATTTTCTGCACTGGAGAATCTTAAAATATTTGCAAAGATCCGCGGAGTGGGTTTTAACGAAGAGAAAGTAATTTATTATTTAACTCAATTCCTGCTTGAAAACAGAAAGAACGATTTGGTTAAAACTTATTCATCAGGAATGAAGCAAAGACTTAAATTCATTTTTGCACTTATGCATTCACCTGAAGTACTAATTTTTGATGAACCAACTTCAAATTTAGATGAGGAAGGTAAAAAAGTAGTCTATGACATTGTTCGAGAGGAAGGCAAAAATCGAATTGTAATCATTGCATCAAATGAATTGAAAGATTTAGAATTGTGCAGCGAAGTTTTATTGCTGGAGAAATTTAAATGATTGCAGAATCATACTCATTATTCAAAAAAGATTTTCATTCTGAGTTAAGAACTCGTTACGCAATCAATTCTCTTGCGATGTTCATTATCGTTGCGATAAGTGTTATTCTTTTTTCAATCGGCAACGAGACGATTAATGAAAGCCTGACCGGCGGACTATTTTGGGTTGTAATATTTTTCACTGCGATGTCTGGTTTGTCCAGAGCATTTGTTTCTGAAGAAGAACGAGGAACTACACTTACTCTTCAACTTGTTGCATCGCCAACAACAGTATTTTCAGGTAAGCTGATTTTTAACCTGATTCTGGTTTTCTGTATGAATCTCGTTATCTCTCTTCTTTATTCTGCTCTATTCGAAAAATTTGTGGTTCAGAGTTTTTCACTCTTCATTTTGACCTTTTTTCTTGGAAATATTGGACTTGCTGTGGCTTCTACAATAATTGCTGCAATAATTGCAAAAGCAGGGGCAAAAGGCACGCTTTACCCGGTACTTTCCTTTCCGATTTTATTACCTTTGATTCTTACCTGCGTTCAATTAACTTTGTTCTCATTCGATGGTACAAGCTTTGAAGAAGCTCAGTTTGAACTGGCAATAGTTGTTGGTTACGACGTAATTATGATTACTGCATCTTATATGCTGTTCGATTTTATCTGGAAAGATTAGTCATTTTCAAAGGTTTTTTTTAATTAGAATTATATGGTCTGGAAAATATTCTTATTCTTACTTTTAGTTTTTGTATCAATAGCAGGAATTGCCTTTCCAATTGTTGAGAAACCTAGTGCCTGGTACGAATTTCCATTCATTCCGGGATTAGAAGAAAATGCTAAAATTATTTTCTTTCATGTTCCAACTGCCTGGCTTACAGTAATCGCATTTCTTATGTCAACAGTTTTTAGCTTCAGATATTTAAGAAACAAAAATCTTGATGAAGACGCTAAAGCTTATTCTGCTGCACAACTTGGAATGGTATTTTGTATTCTTGCAACAGTAACCGGTGCAGTCTGGGCAAAGTTTGCCTGGGGTCAATTCTGGAGCTGGGATCCAAGACAAACAAGCATCTTTGCAATACTATTAATTTATGGTGCACTCTTCGCACTTCGTTCATCCATTGAATCTGAAGATAAAAGAGCAACACTCTCTGCAGTCTATTCACTGATTGCTTTTGTTACCGTACCATTTTTTATTTTTGTTATGCCGAGAATAATGAAGGGGCTTCACCCGGGCTCTGCAGATGATACCAATGCAGGACCGGTGGTTGATTTTCAGATGAACTCAAACATGCAGCTGATATTTTTCCTTTCACTGATTGGTTTTACTATATTATATTTCTGGATGTGGAGAGTAGGTTACAGGTCTATTATAATAAAAGATAAACTTGATAAACAATTAACTGGCCCGTTGGCGGGATAGGGAGTATAAATTTTTGGACGGTCTTTACAATTTTCTGCAGAACAATGCCATTTACATTGTAATGATAATTGTTCTCATAGTCTGGGTTGGAATATTTTTTTATATGTTCGCCCTCGATAAAAGATTAAAAAGTATTGAAAAAGAAATAAGCGGAGATAAAAAATGAAAAATAAATATATATTCGGGGGAATTATTATTGCAGTCTTCCTTGTATTGATGGGGTATTTATTCACTCAAAGTAATATTGAATACGTTGATGACTTCAATAAAGTGATGTCCACTGATAAAGTTGTCAAAGCTACGGGAAGCTGGGTTAAGGAAAAAAACTATCAGCTCGATAATCAGAATAAAACCTTTTCTTTCATGATGACAGATGTAAATGGAAATCAGATGAAAGTAATTTATGAAGGTACAATTCCTAATAACTTCGAAAGTGCAACAAGTGTTGTAGTAACCGGCAAATATCAGAATGGTTACTTTCACGCCAAAGACATTCTAACTAAATGTCCAAGTAAATATGAAGAGAAGACAGCGAACTCTTCATTATAATTAGCTTTTTCAAAATAACTTTTAGACTTGAGGTATAAATGATAGGAAGTGTTATACTCACACTTGCTCTTGCATTCAGTATAATATCGATGATTATGTATTTCCTGAATTACAGGGGATACAAAAACACTCTGAATTACGGAAGGATAACTTATCACGGAATGGCAGTTCTTGTTATTGCTGCCTCTGTGTTTTTATGGTATGCGATTTTAACACACCAGTATCAATACAATTACATTTACAGCTATAGCAATAACAGCTTAAGAGATCTTGGTATTTTTCAACTTGCTTCTTCGTTTTGGGGAGGGCAGGAGGGAAGCTTTATGTTGTGGCTTCTGCTTACTTCAATAGTTGGAATTATTCTTCAGTCTTATGCTTCAAAAAGAGGAGATCTTGAACCAAGAGTAATGGCTGTTTTCACACTTGCCACTTCATTTCTTCTAGTAATGGTTTCACCCTGGTTCAAAAACCCTTTCGAATATATATGGATGAATGATGTATTTGTTAAAGTTGAACACCTTAACTCACAGTTTTTTAATCTTCCATTTATTCAGCAATTCTTTTTTACTGATCAGAGCACTAACCAGGGATTTATTAAAATTAATTCAGAATTCGTTTCTCTGCTCACACAGGCGGGGGTATCGGTGAATCAATTTATTACTGATGGAAGAGGATTGAATCCTCAGCTGCTTAATTTCTGGATGCAGATTCATCCGCCGATTTTATTTGCAGGATTTTCTATGGCTACGGTACCATTTGCATTTGCAATTGCAGCATTAATGAAAAACGATTACAGAGATTGGGTTAAACAAGCTTTCCCGTGGATGCTAGCCGGAATGGGAGTTCTTGGTTTGGGAATAATGCTAGGTGGTTACTGGGCTTATGAAATGCTTGGCTGGGGTGGTTATTGGGCTTGGGACCCGGTTGAGAATTCAAGTCTCATTCCTTGGTTGGTTGGAGTTGCAGGAATTCACACTCTCTTAGTTCAAAAAAGAAGTCAGGCGAAGGGTGGTATTGGCAAATATGCAAAAACAAATTTGATGTTGGCAGTGCTAACTTATGTTTTAGTTCTTTATAGTACTTTTCTTACAAGAAGCGGTGTTCTTGGCGATGCATCAGTTCATTCATTTGTTGATCCGGGAATGATCATTTATCTCTTCCTCGTTTTATTTATTGGAACTTTTATATTACTTGGATTTGGAATGATTGCTTTCAGATGGAAAACTTTAAACGAAAATATTAAAGATGATGAAAGTTTACTCTCACGTGAATTAGCTTTATTCACTGCAATGATTGTTTTGATTGCTTCTGCTATAATTGTTTTGGTTGGAACATCAGCACCGATTTTTGGGAAATCAGTAGATACTTTTTTCTATAATGAAATGCATCTTCCTCTTGCAATCATAATTATGTTTTTAAATGGTATCAGTTTATTAATCAAATGGCAAAAATCTGATTTAAATGAGCTGATAAAAAAATCAACTTACTCTGCAGTTGGTGCAGTTGTATTTACAATTTTACTAGTAGTGCTTGGCGGAGTTCACGAGTTAATGATAATTATTCTTTCACTGACCACAGCTTTTTCTCTTTTCGTTAATCTTGACATCGCAATAAAAATCGTTAAAGGTAATTTCAAAATGCTCGGTGCGTATGTTGCCCATATTGGAATTGCGTTGTTCATTCTTGGCGTAATTGGATCTGCAGTTTATACTGAAGAAGTTACGGTTGATCTTAGTAAAAGGAAAACCAGTAACAGCTTTTGGTTATGATATGACTTTTACCGAGATCTATCCGATTGAAAATAACACAAAATTTGCTTTCAATGTTGATGTTAAAAAAGGAAACTCAGAGTATCAAAGTGGCTCCAATAATGTACCGAAGCGACTTCAACAACAGTATAGTTCGTGAGCCGGCTATTCTTACTCTTTTAACAAAAGATATTTACTTTTCTCCTTTAGGTTATGATGAAGGAGGACAGAGCCAAGAGCCAGCATTCACATAATCATATTTCACTTGAAAAAGGTGGTTCAACTGAGTTTGAAGGTGCCAAAATCACATTTGTAAAATTCAATATGGCTGCAGAAACGATGCAATTGATGAGTGAAGGAAAAGATTTCCAGATGGGTGCTGTGCTTGAAATTGAAAAGGACGGAAAGAAAACAGAAACAGAACTGCTTCGAAAACAAACCGATGGAAAAGTTGAATTCACTTCATTTGAGTCGAAAGAAATGAATTTGAAAATAGATTTAGAAAACCTTGCTGCAGGAGTTATTGATATAGCCTTTTCAACTCTGGATGGTAGTGAAAGCCCGAGCACTTCAATTCAAACAGAAAGTAAAGAAGTATTGAGTGTAACGGCAAGCATAAAGCCTTTTGTAAATCTTGTTTGGGCCGGCGTTGCAATAATGGTAATCGGTTTCTTTATAGCAATGACGAGAAGGTTAAAAGAATCTAAAGTAATTTCCTGAGTGTAAAAATAATATTTAAAGATTTGATGCCCGTTGGATGCGGGCATTTTTTATTTCAATTCGCCCGTAACATAAGGAAAGTTATTAATCATAAGAGAAGAGAAAGCGTATTCTCTTAAATCCGGTTCATCAATCATCCTGCTGTAAAATAATTGATTAGCTCCAAAGAGCAGGGAAGTTGCATTATAACCCAGCACTCTTAGATAGGCTGTTATGCAGGCACTTTGCTGTCCATCATAACCATAAATACAAATTGGCTGATCATTCGGCAATGATTGAAGATATTTACCGCTCTGGAATTCAAAATCCGGTGTGTCCATATACAACCTCGCACCGGATGGATGTCCTCTTCCTTCCAGGACAATAAATCTTCGTGCATAAAAAAGTCTCATCTTACCGTAACAAATTATATAAGCATTTCCCGGGGAAGGAAGATTTTTTAAAGATCGAAATCCTTCATTAATAATTTTTTTAATTCTTGAATTAACTCTATCGGGAAGCGATGAATTTGGATCATCAAAAGAGACTAAAGGTAAATCCGTTAAATCATTCCTCGGGAAATCAGTATTTGTATAAGATTCGACATCTATTGCATCACCTAAAACACCAAGCCATTCACCAGCAAAAAACTGATTCCAGCTTGCCATTCCGTATTTCATTGAGTAAACATTATTAAATCCTGCAAGCCTGAGAAGACAAGTAAAGTAAGCTGAGCCTTGTCCGTTCTTGTCAACTAAAATTATCTTTGGATAAGAACCAGCCTCTATACTCTTCATAAAATTATAGAGGCTGTCACTCTGAACATTTAAAGCTCCTTCAATATGCCCGGAACTAAAATCTGAAGCACTTCTTAAATCTATAGTCAGATAGCTAGTCAGGTTTGAAAAAACTTCCTGTGCATCAATCAGGGCGGGAGCGAGAGTAGTGTTAACAAAATCTCCCTGCGTTTCGAAGTATACCAGTAGTTCTGCAGCCGGATACAATTCACCTGTGAACGGTGGTGAGATATTATCTTCGACACAGCTATTAAAAAAGATGAAGCCAATCGTAAACAATATATATGGAAATAATTTTTTCATTTTTTAAAATACAAGTTCTGCTAATCCTCGGGTTACGCCGATAAACATTCCAATAACTTTTTCACCTTTAACATTCCAGGTAATTTTACCACCGCCCTGAACATATGGATCATTAATTTCACTGCCGGAAGTTCGTGAATAAAAATATTCCTTGAATGATTGATCAAAAGAGTTAACCTGGATATATCTCATATTAGAATAATTATTGCCTCTAAAATTCTCCGGCAACGGAGAAGTTGAAACTGTAACATTAGAACCCGGAACTGCAGAAGTGACAGCATAGTAATCATCAGCGGCTGCAGGTGGTAATGCTGTGACTGCCCATAATGCTGCATAAACTTCGCCTTCTTTGGAATTCACTTCGGCATTTAGGCTATGTTCACTTGAACTATAATAAGTATTCAAAATCTCAGGTTTATAAGGTATTCTGGTAATACTATAGATGAAAGTCTCTTCATACATAGCAAAAAGTTCATACGTTTCTCCCTCAACAACAAACAAATCATCTAATGGTTTATACAAACCCTGACTTGTATAAATTAACGGAATAATCTGAACGCCGTTGCGCTTCAAGGTATGCAGTGACATTTTTAAGCTCTGCGTTTTCAATTTTATATGGAACACCCAGCGGCAGCGTTTTCGTAAATCTTACTGCTGGAAAATATTTATTTGCCTGGAGCTCAGCCTGAACAACAATATATTCTTCGTACTCAATTTGAGGAGTAAGTATTTCCTCGTTTTCACATCCTGAAATTGCGATCAATATTAAAATGAAAATTATTTTAATTATTCGTTTCATACTTTGATTAAAATTTAACTGCAATTCCTGCAGAAGGTATAAACGGAAACAAGCTGATTCTTTTTATTACCGGCACTTCTTCGCCCTCTTCATTTTCAACAATAACAACATATTGCGCAAAAGCATTTAATCTGTTGTAAACATTATAAAGTGAAAGATACGTTTCAAAATCGGTGTTCAGCCATTTGAATGCATAGTTCAGATTAATATCAAGTTTTGTGTAAGGTGGAAACATTTCTGTGTTTATTCCACTGTAATTGAATTGAACTTGTGGATCCCCGCCTGTTCCTATCGGGTCAAATATATATTGTCCAGGAGGAAGAGTATATCTTTGGCCGGTCGCATATACCCACGTAGCGCCGATGTTCAAGTCTTTAAGAATTTCGTAAGTAACCACAAAAGAGAAATCGTGTCTTTGATCATATCTGGGATAGAATACTTCTCCGCCATTCAGCTCATCAAACTGGCGCTTTGACCACGATAATGTGTATCCAATCCAGCCGGATAATTTTCCTTTTCGTTTATTCAGGAAAAACTCAATACCGTACGCCTCTCCCTGGCCTTGAGTGAATTGATCTTCAATAGTATCGTCAACAGGGTTCAGTTCTATCGAACTTTTAAATTCATATAGCTTTTGCATATCCTTATAAAAACCTTCCAATGATAAGACATACGATTGATCGAACCAATAAGTATCAAAACCTAAAACATACTGTATTGAGTAACTTGGCTCAATTTTTTTTGTCGATGGATACCATAAATCGGTAGGTAATGTAATATCGTTTCTTTCAATCAGATGAAGGAACTGGTGTGCAATCGCAAACGCACCTTTCATAATAATATCGGGAGAAAAACTATAGGCAAGAGAAATTCTGGGTTCAAAGCTGAAATATTCCGTTGAGCCAAAATAGTAAAAGCGGCCGCCGTAATTTGCACTAAGCCTTGAACTGAATTGTGATTCACTCTGCAGGTACCACGCTGCCTCAATTGCTGTAATATCTGTGCCGGCATAAGGATCTTTTTCTAATGCTTCTGTATAAGCATCGCTATAAAGAATATCATAGTTGTGTAAAGCAAGATCAATACCTGTCTTAAATAGGTGATCCTGATGCCATCTTATCTCTGCATTTTGTCTGAAATAAAGATCGGTAAGGTTAGGGTTTGAAAAATATGTGTATGAAGTTAATGAAGAAGGATTAAGACCTATCTTCGAAGTAAAATTATAATTTATATAGCTTATCATTGAATTGAGAAGTATTGATTTAGTATTTACCTGCAGCCAGTTTAAACTCAGGTTTACATTTCTCCATTCAATATCATAGTCTGTGTCATCAATCTGAGGCGGACTATAGGCATGATCCTTACTAAAAATAGCACTGACCGATACGATACTTTTCTCAGAAATGGAGAGATTAACTTTTGCATTAACATCGTAAAAATTGTATCGGGGTGTTGTGCTTTCTGAATCAAAATTCTTTTGGATGATATCATAATACATATACCTTCCCGATAAAAGATAAGTCGAGTTGCTGCCGAGCGGTCCTTCAAATGCGGCAAATGAACTAATTGATCCAATACCAACAGTTCCTTTTTCTCTTTCTTTTGATCCTGAACGCAGCTTGACATCCAAGAACACTGGAAAGCCTTGCGCCATATTCTGCAGGGAAAGCTCCCTTTATTAATCTTATGTCGCTCAAAGCTGTCGAGTTAAATGTGCTGGCTATATTTCCCAAGTGTGCAGGATTGTAAAGAATTGAACCGTCAACTAATGTTAAAGTCTGATCAGGTGAGCCTCCTCTTATATACAAACCGCTCGAAATTTCAGATGCATTACCAACACCGGGAAGAAGCTGTAAAGATTTAAATAAATCAATCTCACCAGTTAAAGTCGGCAGGTTCGATAAAATCTCGGGAGGAATATCAATTGTACTCGTGAGTACTTTTTCCTGTTTCTCTCCTTCGACTATAATTTCTTCAAGCTGAATATCTTCACTCTGCATATCAATGGATAAAGCTACGGAAGGAGTTTTCCCTGTAATATAAATCTCTCGTATCGTTGTTTTATATCCCAGGTGTCGAAAAATCAGGATATATTTTTTATTCTTTAAAGTAGGAATTACATAATAGCCGAACCGGTTTGTTGCAGTCCCTGTGAGTGGAGGCTGATTGAAATTCAGTGAATCGTCATAAACAAGAATATTTGTCCCTACAAGCGCCTCACCGGAGACCGCATCTTTTACGAACCCTGCAAGTGTATAGTATTCAGATTGAGCAAGAATGTCTGCTATTGCCAGGATGAAGAATAAACCTAGATAGAGACATTCTAATTTCGATTTCACTGGATATAGTTACAGTGTTGAACAAATAAATTTATTTACTATACCGACTTAAAAAAAAATAAGATAATATTCAACTATGTAATGAAGTGTTTATAAATAAAAACCGGCTTCAGGCGAAGCCGGTATATGGTGGTTGTGGTTGAGTCGAGATAGGAAGAGCGAAACTTTTTTTATTAATCCCCTGTGTTGTGGTCCCCAATTTTAGTTTTGTTAATACAACTTTTCAGTGCTTTATGTTGTTCAATTGATATACCATCAGCTGTTCCAGTCCAAGTGATGTCTCATTTAGCGAGAGTGGAAAGTCAGTTTTGACGGAGAGAACAAATACTCTTTCAATAACAAAATTATTTTTAATATTTGAATTCTGAATTCAAAAACAAAAAATGTCGTCTCGAAAAATCTTCCTGTAAATATTACCCGGTAGAATTTTTTAAAGACTTGATTTAGTAAAAAAATAATTGTTAAAATTTTCTTCGTCGAATTTGACGTTTATTTTAATTGTTGAATAAAATCATAAATGTGTCCGTTCAGTTTAAAAATTACCGGAACCATCGGTCCGATTATTAATTAACTTTGGGCTGTAGATACATGATTGACTAACTGTTATTATTGGTTAAAATGACCTTTATTTTAATATTTATTTCAGATCAGAATTCTTGACATGTGTTCACTGAGTAGTTAAATTTGTCCCTCATTTTCGAGAAATTCCGCAGTAGCTCAGTTGGTTAGAGCACCTGACTGTTAATCAGGGTGTCGTAGGTTCAAGTCCTACCTGCGGAGCCAATAAAACCCCAATTAAGTTGGGGTTTATCTATTTTAAAACACTAAATTTTTTTAAATAAAAATTCGATAAAAGGGATTTAACTTAAATGAGTGAATTATTTACAGGTATCACATTCGACCCGGTTTTCCTTAAGCACGACCAGCCCGGTCATCCAGAAAGTTCAAAAAGATTAGAATCAATTTTAGCCGGATTAAAAGAGAAAGGTTTATATGAAAAGGTTAAAAACTTAGAATCCCGTCTAGCTAAGATCGATGAGATAGCAGTCTGCCACACAAAGGAATATGTAAAGTATGTCAAAGAGTTTTGTGAGCAAGGAGGGGGCTACTTCGATCCGGACACTTATTCCAATAAATATTCATTTATTGCTGCTGCAACTGCTGTCGGAAGTTCTATTGATCTGACAATTGCTGTTATTAAAGAGGAAATCAAAAACGGATTTGCACTTCTTCGTCCTCCCGGTCATCATGCTCTATCAAACAGGTCAATGGGATTTTGTTTGTTCGGAAATATTGCTATCGCTGCGAAGACTGCTTTAACTCATACGGGTATTAATAAAGTTGCAATAGTTGATTTTGATGTTCATCATGGTAATGGAACACAAGCTTTAGTGGGTGATGATCCGAATATACTTTTTATTTCAACTCATCAATATCCATTTTACCCGGGAACCGGAAGTAGCAGAGAAATTGGTGATGGAGATGCTGAAGGAACTGTAATAAATATTCCACTTCAAGCTGGTGTTGGAGATGAAGGCTTCAAGACTGTTTATGAAAAAATAGTAATCCCTGCACTTCATCGATTTCAACCCGACTTGATCCTTGTATCTGCTGGCTACGATGCTCACTGGGATGATCCTCTCGCAAATTTAAATTTGAGCCTAAATGGTTACGATTGGATAGCAAGGGAACTGATTAAATCCGCAGAAGAGATTTGTTCTGGTAAAATTGTTTTTTTTCTTGAAGGTGGATATAACCTTGAAGTTTTACGAAGTGGAATCGCAAATACTATCAGCGGACTTTTGGGGATTGAATCATTTGATGACCCGATTGGTAAATCTAATAATCAGGAACCGGATATCGAGAAATTAATTAAGGAGTTAATTAAAATCCACAAACTCTAATGCTTAAGCTAAACTCAAAACAAAACTTGTATTGAATTCGTGTCATCAATGTAGTGATGAATAAATTCCAAATTATCCTTGTTGACAGCACAGGCTCCAAATAAATCTTCCTGCAGACGGAAAACCTCAACGAATAAATTTTCTGATTTGTTTTTTAAATTGACTTTATATCTTAACGATTCTCCAACATTCAAGTCCTTCAATTCAACATCGAACTCTTTCAATGGAAAAGACAGACCTTCACCCGATAATTTGATAACGGCTTCTTTTCCAGTCCAGCAGGTATAAAAACCCTTGAGGATTTTCTCAGAAGGGAATGACCTTAGCCGTTCAAATTCAGAAGCTGAAAAAAATCTTTTTGCTATTTCAAGATGGTCTTTAAGCGGTTTCATCAATTCTACATCCAACCCGATCATCGAATTTTTAACAAAGCCAACCGACATAAAATTTTTGCTGTGAGAAAGATTAAAATGCAATTCAGCATTATTATGTTTAGGTGATAATGAAGGCTTTCCAAAATCATTAAAAGTGAAATTAATCTCAGTTGCCTGAATTCCGGAATAAATACTCGCGAAAATTCTAAGCAAGCCTCTGCTGCAGATATACCAATCCTTGTCTCTTTCAAAATGGAATTTACCAGCACGAATTAATTCATCATCTGATAAAATATTTTCCAATTGATCTTTGATTCGCAAAAACTTATCCAGATCCAAATTCCAGATGTGAACTTCGTTTTCTTTGAGATCCAATTTATGTTTATGCGGGTTGTAGATTCGCTTAATCATTCACGAGATATTTTATTTCTTTTACCGTAATCTAATAATTAACAGACAAACGATGCCCTGGAAATCAAATGGCTATTTTATCCGTGATGTAAATAAGCTGAATGTTGGTTATTTTTAATCTGTTTATAAGATAATTTTTTTAAAGAGAAATTTTATGAAAAAATATTTTTTAATCCTTGTATCAGTTAGTTCCTTCTTAATATTTTTTTCCTGTGGAGGTAAAAAAACATCCAATGAAAATGATTTGAGCTATAAGATTGAAAAGTATGAGATGCAGTCCGAAGGCTGCGACACTTTACGCGAGGATAATTGTGCAAAAATAATAATTGAGTTCCCTCTAATTACTTCTTTCGAAAACGCAAAAGTGAAAGATAAAATCAATAATTCGATTGAATCCCTTTTTTCTTCAAATAAGGAAATTGGTAATGGAGAAGCTGATATTAATTCAGAAATGAAAAGCTTTATTACAGATTACGAAGATTTTATTTCTGAATTTCCGGATGCGTTTCAATCCTGGTTTATTGAAAGAACTGGTGAAGTGAAGTTAAACAAAGGAAATATTTTTTCAATTGATTATATGGAGTATTCCTACACCGGTGGTGCGCATCCTAATACTTATGTAATGTTTAAGAATTATCATTTAACTGATGGCGAAGAAATTACTCTTGATGAGATTATACCAGCTGATAAGCAGGAGGAACTAACTAATATTGCGGAAACTGAATTCAGGAAATTAAAAGAACTTACTCCTGACGCTGATCTCGGACAGGCTGGATTCTGGTTTGAGAATAATGAGTATTATCTGAGTGATAATTTTTTGATAAGCGACAGCAGTCTCGTATTCTATTATAACAATTATGAAATTACAGCTTATTCTTTTGGACCAACGGAATTAATAATACCACTTTCCAAAATTAAATCTTTGGTGGGAGAAAAAAGTTTATTGAATAATTTAATTGAATAAATGAAATGCCCGGTTTGTAAAGACTCAATGATTGTGCTCGAACTTCAGCAGATAGAAGTGGACTACTGCACAAGCTGTGAAGGTATCTGGCTCGATGCCGGAGAGCTTGAGCTTATGTTCGAAACTGAAGATGAGAGGCTCAGAATAGTAGATTTATTCAAAAAAACTGATCCGGGAAAAGAAAAAAGCTACAATTGTCCTATTTGCGGAAAACGCATGCTGAAGTTTGATGTTGGTGCGAAAGAGAAAGTGAAGATAGATAAATGCAAGAGAAATCATGGATTGTGGTTTGATAAAGGCGAACTTCAGAAAGTTGTTGAGTTTGGTTCCGTGGACAAAGAAAATAAAATAATCAATCTTTTAAAAGATATGTTTGAAAGAAAAATATCATCCCAAAATAATGGAGGAAACAAATGACTGGTTTGATAATATTGCTGGTAGTAATAGCGGCTGCAGTGCTGTTTGTGATTTCTATGTACAACTCATTGATTCAATTGAGGAACAGAGTAAAAAATGCCTGGTCTCAAATTGACGTTCAATTAAAAAGAAGACATGACCTTATTCCAAATCTTTTGGAAACAGTTAAAGGTTATATGAAACACGAACGAGAAATAATGGAAAACATTACGAAGTATCGCAGTCAGGCAATGGATGCAAAAAGTGTTGGAGAGAAAGCTCAGGCAGAAGGATTGCTTAGTGGCGCTCTAGGTCAGCTTCGTGTTCAGGTTGAAAATTATCCCGACTTAAAGGCGAACCAAAACTTCCTTGCGTTGCAGGAAGAGCTGACATCTACTGAAAACAAAATTTCTTTTGCCAGACAAAGCTATAATGACCAGGTTCTATTTTATAACAATAAAATTCAGATGTTCCCTTCGAACATTATAGCTGGTATGTTTAAATTCAACGAAGAAGAATTCTTCCAGGTTGAGGATGAAAAAGAAAGAGCAGTTCCAAAAGTTAGTTTTTAATGATTTCATACATTTATACAATCATTCATTTATGCAACCGGGTTCCATAAGGAACGATATGTAATGTGGGAATTAATTCAGGTCAACAGGCGCAAGTCGTTAGTCTTATTTTTTGCCATGGGATTAACCTTGTTGCTTCTCGGCTATTTTTTCGGAAGTGCATATTATCCCGATGGAGGTGGATTCATCGGGATTTTCTTTGCATTAATCATTTGGGGAATCCTTTCTCTAATAAGCTATTTCAGTGGAAGTAAAATTCTTCTGGCTGTAAGCGGTGCAAAAGAAGTTACAAAAGAAGTTCATCCTCAATTATTTAATGTTGTTGAAGAAATGAAAATTTCTGCCAGCCTCCCTGTTATGCCAAAAGTTTATATAATTAATGAAATTGCACCAAATGCATTTGCCACCGGAATAAAACCAGAGAATAGTGCTGTCGCAGTTACTGCCGGTTTGCTTGCAAGGTTAAATCGAGATGAACTGCAGGGAGTAATTGCTCACGAAGTTTCTCACATAGTTAACCGTGATGTTTTGTTTATGACTTTTGCAGGAATTATGCTCGGTAGTATTGTTCTTATTTCAGAAGTATTTCTAAGAAGTTTATGGTTCAGCGGTGGAGGAAGATACAGTTCCAAATCATCTAAGAGTAGCGGACAGGGACAAATGATTATTATGATTGTAGCAATAGTGTTTGCAATCCTTGCCCCGATACTAGCTCAGCTGCTTTACTTTGCTATTTCGCGAAAGAGGGAATATTTAGCTGATGCTTCTGCTGTGCGTTACACAAGATACCCCGAAGGTTTGGCTTCTGCATTAGAAAAGATTTCAGATAATTCTATCGAACTCAAAACTGCAAACAAAGTTACTGCACCGATGTATATCGTTAATCCACTAAAACCGAAAGGGCAAAAGCTTACCGATCTTACAAGTACTCATCCACCGATTTCCGAAAGAGTGAGAATTCTCAGAAACATTTCAGGAGGTGCTAATTATATTGATTATCAAAATGCGTTCAATAAGGTAAAGAGAGTAAATGAATCACTAATTCCTTCTTCGGGATTAGCAGAGCAAACTACAGTTGGTTTGAAAGCTGCAACCGTCACTCCAGTTATTTTAGGTTTAGAGAAGCAAACAAAACGAGATACAGGAGATATAATGATGAAAGTAAATGATTATTCTTTCATCGATTGTTCCTGCGGATTAAAAATAAAAATCCCTCCTGACTTCAAGAAGAAAGAATTTTTCTGTCCAAGATGCGGACGGAAACATTATGTAAATAATTAAAATCTTCAGTTATTTTGTATTTATTAACTTTTGCCGGGGAATACTAACTTTCTTAGCTGAATAGTTGCCACAAGAAATTCTCAATATTGCCAACCCATAATTATTATTTTTTCACAATTAAGAGATGACAGATAGCTCTCTCACTATTCACCAAAACATTTCCTCTAAATTGAATTATTTTTGAAGGATTTTATATCGCTTTACTAAGTCATTGATAATTAAACATTGGTACGATTTTCAAAGTAATCTAGAAGAACTTTAATAAAAAATTTCAATTAAACGGTGATATAATGGGAGAATTGAACCGCCGAAATTTCCTGAAAACAATGGGGATAGCTGGAGCAACTGTTTCCGGTATTCCTGCCAAAAAATTATTAGCAAAATCGCAATCAGAACTTTCTGAAGACAGGATGGGTGTGTTAGTTGATACAACTGTTTGTATAGGTTGCCGAAGATGCGAATGGGCTTGTAAGAAAGCTCACAATTTACCTGCTGGTGATATTGAAGGTTATAGCGATGAGTCGGTATTTAAAAAGATGAGAAGACCAGGAAATGATGGCTATACTAAAGTGAACAGATACGACAATGTCTGGGATCTGAATAAACCAACAAACGTAAAAGTACAATGTATGCATTGTGATAAACCTGCTTGTGTTTCAGCTTGTATTGTTGGAGCCTTCTCGAAAAAAGAAAATGGAGCAGTAGTCTGGGATACTGATATGTGTATTGGCTGCCGATATTGTATGGTTGCCTGCCCATTTCAAATTCCAACTTTTGAATATGATAAAGCCATCCAACCAAATATTCATAAATGCGACTTCTGTTTTGAAAGAACCAAAGATGGATTACTTCCTGCTTGTGTTGAAATTTGTCCCGTTGAGGCACTCACTTATGGTAAGCGGAGAGATTTGATTGAGATAGCGGATAAGAGAGTAAAGCTTTACCCTGATCGCTACATAAACAAAATTTATGGTTTTACTGAAGTTGGCGGAACATCCTGGATGTACCTGGCAAATACAGAATTTGAAAAATTTGATTTTCCAAAATTAGGCGATAACCCGGCACCCGGTGTTTCAGAATCTATACAAGCTGGAATTTTTGCTTACTTCGTTCCTCCGATTGCACTTTATTCTTTACTTGGCGGAATTATGTGGATAACTAAAAATAAGGAAAAGGGAAGGGGAGAAGGCAAATGATGGAACACGGACTCAAACCTGCACCGATCAAACATAAGTTTTTTACTCCCTGGACAATTGCAATATCCCTCATAGCACTTGCAGGATTATCCTTTCTGGCGGTAAGATTTTTATTCGGTCTTGGTGCAGTTACTAATCTTAATCAATATTTCCCCTGGGGGATTTGGATAGGACTTGATGTGGCGGCTGGCGTTGCTTTGGCTGCTGGTGGTTTTACTACTGCTGCTTTAGGTCATATCTGGCATAGGGAAAAGTACGAAGTATTAATCAGACCTGCACTTTTAACCGCAATGCTGGGTTATACTTTTGTTGCTTTAAGTGTAGTTTCTGATATCGGCAGATGGTACTATGTGTGGCATCCGATTTTTATGTGGAACGGTCACTCTGCTTTATTCGAAGTTGGCATTTGTGTAATGGTTTACATGAGTGTTCTCTATATTGAGTTTTTGCCGATGGTAACAGAAAGATTTATAGGAAGGGTGAATTTACCCGGTTTCCTTTCAATGTTTAATAAAATAATTGATAAAACACTAAGAGTTCTGGACAGGACTTTGAACAAATTTATGTTCGTTTTTATTATTGCCGGTGTTGTTCTTTCCTGCTTACATCAATCCTCTCTTGGAACTTTAATGATTATTGCCGGGCAGAAGATGCACCCGCTCTGGCAAACACCTGTATTACCTCTTCTGTTTTTAATGTCAGCTTTCGCGGTTGGTTTTCCGATGGTTATTATGGAATCTCTCACTGCTTCGAAATCCTTTGGAATGAAACCCGAAAAGGAAGTTCTTTCAAGCCTGTCAAGATTTATCGGACCATTGCTCGGAGTTTATTTAGCTTTTAAGATAGGTGATATGGTTATTAGAGAATCATTTGTTTACCTGACTGAAATTAATTTAGCAAGCATTATGTTCACTATCGAAATTGTTGTTGGTGTCATTATACCACTAAGATTATTTTTGCTGCCTGCCGTACGTCAATCAACAACAGGGTTATACATCGCCTCATTGCTCGTAATATTTGGTGTTCTAATTAATCGATTCAACAATTTTGTAATAGCTTATAATCCACCTTATACCGAAACTTCCTATTTTCCCTCAATAGGTGAAATCAGTGTTACTCTGGGATTCGCTGCACTTGAGATTTTACTTTATCGTGCTTATGTAATGATATTTCCTATAATTAGTCAACCAGTAAAAGATGCGGTAATTAAAACAAAATATGCAGTTAAGGGTACACCATGAAAAATATTAAGAATTTGTGCGTATCCATATTAACTCTGGGCTTATTTATATTACCAAATTTTGCGCAAGACCATTCACAAATAAAATTTGATTGCAGCTTATGCCACGCATGTGAAACACCAACGAAATCGAATCCTTGTCTTATCACTTGTCCACGTGAAAAAATGATGACAGTTCACATCCCACCCGAGAAATCACCCAGACTAATTGAAATGAATAAATTACAAGTCAATGAAGATTTATACGAAGCAGTAATTTTTTCACACAGGGCACATGCAGAAATGTCTGAAATTTCCGGCGGTTGCGAAATGTGTCATCACTATAATCCTCCGGGAAATATTGTTGCATGCGATTACTGTCATGACCTTAATAGGCAGAGATCAGATATTTCTAAACCTGATTTAAAGGGAGCCTATCACAGACAGTGTATGGATTGCCATCGTGAATGGAGTAATGAAATTGCCTGTGAAAGTTGTCATGAATTGAAGGGAAGTGGAAAATCTGCATTCTCTGGAAAAGAATATAAAAAGGAGAGAATCCATCCGGTAATAACTATTCCAACCAAGCTTATTTACAAAACATCTGGAATGAATGGAACATTAGTTACATTCTTCCACAACGAGCATACAAATTTGTATGGATTTGAATGTAAGAACTGCCATCATGAAGAGAGCTGTGTAAAATGTCACGCTGTCACAAAATCAACGATAAAAGAAGAAATTTCAGTGGAGGAAAAACATAAAAAGTGCATGTGTGCAAGTTGTCATGATACAGTAGATAAAACCGGGTGTGAAAATTGTCATACAAAAAAAGAACTTAAACCCTTTAACCATAAAAATCGTACTGGCTTCGAATTAAAAAGTTATCACGCAGAATTAAGTTGCTCCAATTGTCATCAAACAAAATCCGTGTTCACTGGCTTAAACAGTTCGTGCATAAGTTGTCACTCCGGCTGGAATTCAAGAACATTTGATCATGCAATAACCGGTCTTGCTTTAGATGATATTCATATTGAATTTGATTGCGGAGATTGTCACGTTGCAGAGGATTTTTCTAAAATTCCTTCTTGTGAAAATTGTCACGACGATTTGGCTTATCCTGACTCCAAACCAGGAAAGCTTGTTAAATAATTTTTTAAATTTAGACTGAGATGAAACTCAAGCAAGCATTTACGAAAATAAGTCTTAAGCTTATTCTTACAGTTGGTGTAGTTACCATAGCAATTATTAGTGTATATTCTTTCGTGAGTATTCAGGCACAGCGAGATGAACTCCTTTCCCAAACAGAAATTTATGCCAATAAATTAAGTGAAACAATCAGAAACAGTACTCACTTAAGCATGCTTGAAAATAGGAGCGATCAAACTCACCGTATTATAAACACAATTGCGCAAGAACCAGGCTTAAGGGAGATTAGGATTTTTAATAAAGAAGGCAGGATAATGTTCTCTTCGCAAAAAGAATTTATTGGGAACATGGTTGATAAAAAAGCGGAAGCTTGTTATGCCTGCCACACTGCCAATGAACCTCTTGAAAAACTTCCGATGGAAGAGAGAATGAGGATTTATCAGACGCCACAGGACTCTTCACGTATTCTCGGAATTATAAATCCTATATACAACGAACCATCTTGCTGGGAAGCCGAATGTCATGTTCATCCACAGGAACAAAAAGTGCTTGGTGTGCTGGATGTTAAATTAAGCTTAAAAGATGTAGACGCCCAGATCTCAAGCAGCGCATCCCGCTCAATAGTCTTTGCTATAATTGCTATAGCTCTTTTGAGTTTGATAATTGGAATATTTGTAAGAAGGTGGGTTGAAAAACCGGTTAATGAACTAGTTACTGCTACAGAGCAGGTTGGAACCGGAAATTTAAATTATTTGATTAAAGATTTGGGTTCAGATGAATTGGGCTTATTGGCAAAATCCTTCAACAATATGACTCAGAAACTTGCCGAAGCAAGGATACAGCTTTTTCAATCCGACAAGATGGCGTCACTGGGTCGGCTTGCTGCCGGTGTTGCTCATGAAATTAACAATCCACTTACAGCAGTTTTAACCTATAGTAGTTTTTTACTGAAGAGAATTAAAGATAATCCTCAATTAGAGGAAGACTTAAATGTAATTGTTAGAGAAACCAAAAGAAGTAGGGAGATAGTAAAAAGTCTTCTGGATTTTGCCAGGCAGTCAGTACCTAAAAAAAGCAACGCAAACATTAATGAGATTATTAATAGTGCTATATCGGTTGTTGATAATCAACTAGCTATGAAGCAAATAAAGCTTGAAAAAAATCTGGATGAAAATTTGCCCAAAATAAAAATTGATTCCAACCAGATGCAGCAGGTTTTTATCAACCTTTTAGTAAATGCTTCAGATGCTATAGATAAAAAAGAAGGCAAAATCTTAATTACTTCCAAAATAGTAAATCTCTCAGCTTATGGAACATTACAAATAAAAAGTGCTGTCTGTTCTAAGAGACACTCCCTGGTAGATGAGGAAGAAAAAATTGATAGCATGCCTACAATTAAATTGAAGGTGACGAGTAATGGTGATGAAGGATATTTAAATGTTGATCCTATTTATGGTAAGAACAGGGATAATTATAAAGTTAAAATTAAAAACACAGCAAACGTTCAGGTATCTTGTCCTAAATGTAACATATCTCTTTTAGAAAAAGATACTTTCTGCCCAAAGTGTAAGTCATCTATTTATTCATTCGAGGTTCCGCCGAAAGGAATGTTCGAAAAATGTATCAATCCAAAATGTGAATGGCAGCGTTGGGTATCTGTTGATGAAGTGGGATTTAGTGATTTTCTAGAAGTAAAAGTTTCTGATGCAGGCTGTGGAATCAGCAAAGAAAATATTCCTAAAATTTTTGAGCCTTTCTATAGTACTAAAGGACAAAAAGGAACTGGACTCGGGCTGGCTGTTATTTGGGGTATAATAGATAACCACGACGGTACAATTAGCGTTGAGAGTGAACTTAACAAGGGAACAACGTTCACAATTTTGTTACCGGCAGATAACACTATCGCTTGAGAATATGGCTAAAGATGAAAAAATATTGGTAATCGATGATGAGCAGGTAATACTTGATGCTGTTTCCAGAATTGTGTCAGCCAGGGAAATTAAAGTTGACGTTGAGACAAATGCTAAGAATGCATTAAAAATGCTTTCACAAAAAGATTATTCACTTGTTTTATGTGATATACTGATGCCGGAGATGGATGGATTTTCAGTGCTGGAAGAGATACAGAGTAGAAACGAAAATATCCCGGTGATAATGATTACCGGTTATTCTACGGTCGAGAATGCAGTTAATTCTCTTTTTAAAGGTGCGATTGACTTTATTTCTAAACCCTTTACTTTCGAAGAACTGGAAAGTGCAATTAATCGGGGTCTTGAATACAGTAGAGTACAAAAAAGAGCCGAGGAAGCTAAGTCTCAAAAAAACGCTGGGGCTGTCACCTTTGTGCCATGTCCCCCAAAATATTACCGATTGGGATATTTGAGCTGGATTAATCTTGAATCCGAAGGAGTAGCTACTCTTGGTGCAACCAGTCTGTTCCTGGAAACAATAAAGGAATTAAAAAATATTGAATTAATGAATGTTGATGATTTACTTATTCAGGGAGAATCCTGTGCAAATTTTATAACAGATGATGAGCTAATCCACCATTTTCTTTCACCTATAGGTGGAAGGATTATTGAACGCAATGAAATTTTATTGAACGAAATTACATTAATGGAAAAAGACCCATATTTTAAAGGGTGGATTTATAAAATAATCCCTGCTGATTTAGAACACGATTTGAAATTTCTTGTATCCTGCGCTTCAGACAGGATGTAAAATAAAATATTTAAATATACTTTCAACTTAAGATTGAAATAATTTTAACCGGGAGAAACAATGGCACTATTTATATTAGCTGTAATTATTTTCATCATTGCAGATATAACAATCAGATATATCGCAAAACGTATTCAGGAAACTAAAGCACAGCAGGAGAGAGAGGAAGTCTTAAAAGAAAGTCTCAAACTGGACTTTACCCGGGAAGCAAAAACTCTTAAGCGAGCAGATATTGAAGATCCCAAAGCAAGAATTTTATGTGTTGATGATGAAGCAGTTATTCTCGATAGTTTTAGAAAAATTCTTGTTCTTGATGGTTATTCTGTTGATACTGTTGAAAACGGGAAGGAAGCACTTGGTTTAATTCAAACTCATTCTTATGATTTTGTTTTTACTGATCTTAAAATGCCTGAAATGGATGGAGTAGAGGTTACAAAAGCAGTTAAGCATATTCGCCCTGATATAGACGTAATTATTATTACAGGTTATGCTACCGTTGAAACTGCTGTAGAATGTATGAAATACGGTGCTATGGATTATGTGGAAAAACCTTTTACAGAAGATGAACTGCTCGAATTCATTAAAAAATCCCTCATCAAGAGAGAAGATAAAATAGGTAAAACGCTGAAACCGAAGGTTCAAATTACTCAATTCAAGGAAACCGGTGGGGCAAAAAGTCCTGAGTTTCAAATACCCGGTGGGGTTTTTATTTCCAGTGGACATTGTTGGGCAAATGTTAGTGAAGATGGATCTGTTAAGGTTGGTTTAGATGATTTTGCAAAAAAGGTAATTGGGAAAATTGATGCCGTTGAATTACCAAACCTTGGAATGACAGTTAAGAAAGGTCAGTCGCTATTCACAATAGAGCAGGGAACGAAAAATATTTCCTTTAAATCTCCAATTAGCGGCAAAGTCAAAGAAGTAAATAAATTCATTAACGAAGAACTTGACTCACTAAATGTCACTTCGTACGACCAAAACTGGATTTGTGAAATAGATGCCGATGAGCTTGATTCTGAGATTCCATCATTAAAAATAGGTAAATCTGCTGTTTCATTTTACCAGGATGATATTGAAAGACTTCAGCAATTGAAGAAAAAAACTAAAACTGGTAAAGAAGCCGAACTTGAACCGGAAGGTGTAATATTCGCAGGTGAAATGGAAAAACTTGATGATATCAGCTGGAAACGTTTTGCTGAAGAGTTTTTTGAGAAATAAAAGTCCCATCCCAACCCTTCCCCCAAGGGGAAGGGTATAAAATTTTGTTTAGAATTATTTTGACTTTCTTGCTTTCGCAGTAATTTTTATTTCACCAGCTTGTTTGAAGTGAATTACAAACTCTCCGTTATCCCCGTCATTAATGTTTTTCTTTAACTTCATCAGCATAACGTGATGTGCGCCGGGTTTAAGTTCGAATGACTTTCCACCTTCAATAACAATCATATCAACTTTTCTCATTCCCATCATTTCACCTTCAGTATAAGTTTCGTGTATTTCAACTCTCTCAGCAATATCCGAATCAACTTTAAACAAAGTATCGGCTGATTCACCGGTGTTTTCGATTGTGAAGTAAAGTGCTGATGCCATCTTTTCTGATGAGGGCCTCATCCAGGCATCTTTTATTTTTGTTTTATCTTCCGGTGGAAATAAAATGAAAAGTATTGCTAGTAAAATATTCATAGCTTAATCCTCTAGTGTTTTAATGTCAATTATTAATTCTTCTAAGTTTAACGTGCTGCCTTTGTAATTTTTGCGCAGCCTTCCGTTTTTATCAATCAGTGAGATTCTGTCTGTGTGCATCATTGAATATTCAGGATTTCCTTCATCATCAATTGTTTCATCAGTTTTGATTGCTTTCACATCAAATCTTTTCATTAACTCATCCACAGTATTTTTTTGACCTGTTAATAAAGTCCAGCTGTTAAAATCAAGGTCTCGGATCTCAGCAAATTGTTGTTAGAACTTCAGGAGTATCTCTGTCAGGATCAAAACTGATTGCTACAAATTTTACAGTTTCTATTCCTCTTTCTTTAAGTTGCTTTTGTGTCAAGATACATATTGTGAGTTGTCATCGGACAGATATCAGGACAATGAGTGTAAATAAATCCCATTACGGTTATATGTCCAATGATATTCTCCGGGAAAATTACTTCTACACTATCCTGGTTAATAAGTGTATAGCTTTTTTTTGTTAAATCTTTGTCGAGTGGAAGATTATCCGTGCAGGAAACCGAGAATAACAGAGTAATGGATAAACTTATTAAAATCACTTTAATCATTTTTTGTCAAAGCACGACTAGTTGGAAAATTTACAATGGTAAACTTATTAAAATTCCCTAAGCGAATAAAGACAAATTCATTTCTTATTTTTCGAATGAATTTATTCGTGCATTTGTGGCTAAACAATTCTGCCACGAATTCACTAATTAAACACGAATGAGGGATAATATGTCAGATATGCCTTTAGAAGAATTCCGAAAAAACGGACATCAGCTTGTTGACTGGATTGCTGATTACTTAAAAGATATTGAAAAATATCCTCCATTATCGCAGGTAAATCCCGGAGATATACTTAAGCGAATTCCTCAATCTCCACCACAGAAAGGTGAAGACATCGAGAATGTTTTGAATGATGTTGATAAAATTTTAATGGATGGAATCACTCATTGGAATCATCCCGGCTTTATGGCTTACTTCAATTCAACATCAAGCGGACCGGGAATTTTAGCTGAACTTTTAACTGCCGGACTAGGAATAAATGGAATGTTGTGGAAAACCTCTCCGGCTTTTACTGAACTTGAAAAGGCTATGATGAACTGGTTCAGGCAGATGGTTGGACTCCCTGAAAATTTCTGGGGAATTATTTACGACACCGCTTCAACAAGTTCTATGCATGCAATTGCTTCTGCCCGTGAGCAGCTTAATCTTGGATTTAGAGAAAAGGGAATGGCTGGAAGAAATGATGTTCCAAGACTTCGACTATATTGTTCCGAGCACGCACATTCTTCAATTGAAAAAGGAGCAGTAACATTAGGAATTGGTTTGGAAGGAATAAGAAAAATTCCTGTGAATGAAATGTTTGAAATGATTACTGAAAAACTTGAAGAAGCAATTAAAGAGGATTTAAAAAATGGATGGAAACCTTTCTGTGTTGTTGCTACAGTTGGAACAACTTCCACAACAAGTGTCGATCCTGTGGATTCAATTGCAAAGATTTGTAAAAGACATAATCTCTGGCTTCACATTGATGCAGCTTATGCAGGAGTTACTGCTATGATTCCTGAAATGAAATGGATTACAAAAGGGTGGGAGAGTGCTGATTCAATTGTTATAAATCCTCACAAGTGGATGTTTACTCCGATGGATTTAAGCGTTTACTTCACTCGTAAACCGGAAATACTTAAGCAGGCATTCAGTCTTGTTCCTGAATATCTAAAAACGAAGCAGGATGATGAAGTTGAAAATTTAATGGATTATGGAATACAGCTTGGCAGAAGGTTTCGTTCACTCAAGCTTTGGTTTGTGATAAGATATTTTGGTGTCGACGGATTAGCTGAGCGAATCAAACTTCACATTGAACTTGCAAAGGAATATGCTAAATGGATCGATGATGAAAAAGATTTTGAGAGATTGGCTCCTGTTCCTTTTTCAACAGTTTGTTTCAGATTTAATCCTGGCAACAAATCAGAACAAGAATTGAACAAGCTAAATGAAAAATTACTGGAAGAGATTAATGCTTCTGGAAAAATATTCTTATCCCACACAAAGCTTAATGGTAAGTTTGTGATTAGATTAACGATTGGTAGTATCAGACATGAAAGGAAACATATTGTAGAGGCTTGGAAATTAATTAAGTCATGCACCGGAAAAATTAAATAAAAAACCCCACCAAATTTCGTTGATAGGGGTTAAATAGAAAAAATTCAATTTACTACTTCATTAACATATATCCGCTGAAGAATTATTGAAGGAGGACCATCTTCTTAGTCTCAACTAATGAACCTGCTTTGAGTTGATAAAAATAAAT
Organism: uncultured Ignavibacteriaceae bacterium; assembly: GCA_963699475.1. GTDB lineage: Bacteria > Bacteroidota > Ignavibacteria > Ignavibacteriales > Ignavibacteriaceae > IGN2. Next base: position 107,070 of record CAVOUA010000001.1, read on the forward strand.
CCCGCTGGGGAAACTGGTCCCGTTAAATTCTAACACATAACTTCCCGCAGGTTTTTCTTCGTTAACAAGTGCTGCAACCTCGCTCCCCAAAACATTATAAACTTTTAGTGTAACAAAACTTAATTCCGGGATTTGATATTTTATTTTTGTGCTTGGATTAAATGGATTAGGATAATTCTGTTCAAGTGAAAACTTTGAAGGTATCTCTGAAGAAACATCGTTACTGGTGACTATAATTTCTGATAAAGGGCGTTTCCAGATTGAATTATATGAAGCACATGCGAATATATAATCGCCTGAAATTTCCAATGACATTATCGCATTAGTACTACCAAATCCCTCGTTGATTTCAGTCCAGGTTTTTCCACTATCATTTGAAAGATAAGCGCCAAGTTCAGTCCCGGCAAAAATTTTATTTTCATAGACAAAAAGAGATTGACAACTACTATTATTTGATAAGGTCTGTGACCAGCTATTACCATTGTTGGTGGAACGATAGATACCACTTGGGAAAAACGTACCTGCGAGTATGGTATTTTCAAAAAATACAATGGAATACACACCTTCAGCAGTTAACGAAGTTTGGTCCCAGGTACTGCCGTTATCAGTTGAACGATAAACACCGAATATTCCTGTTCCAGCAAAAATATTATTTTCGTTTTTTGCAATACAATCTACAGTCCTGTTGTTTAGGCCTATATGTGTCCAGTTATCACCGTTATTTGTGGAAAGATAGATTCCGCCGATATGACTCATACCATCATAACCTGTCCCGGTATAAATATTATCCTCACTTATATAGATGGAGGAAACGTATTCATTATTTAAAGTGGTTTGAGTCCAATTATTACCATTATCAGTTGAACGATAAACACCATTTTCGTATGTCCCTGCAAAAATATTGCTTCCGTTATTTGTAAGTGATATAATATCTCTATTATTTAAAGTGGTTTGAGTCCAGCTATTACCATTATCAGTCGAAAGATAAACACCAGATGTAGTTCCCACAAAAATATTATTCCCGTTTGCCGTAAGACAAGAACCATCGGGTCCGTTTGTCTGCACCCACTGTGCAAAAGATATTTGCGTTACCAGCAAAAGGAAAAACAAGGTGTGTTTTAAAGTTCCCATATTGTGCCTCCTATTAGAAGTTGAAAGAGCTATTTCCAAAACTTCTGCTTCGGGAGAGTTTTCGGTGTGTTGTCTCAGGAAATATTCAGCAATTCAACTCAGAAAATCTAACACTCTCGGAGTAGAATAAAATTTCTGATATTAACTTGCATCAATTCTTAATTATAATCAATAGGTATTTAGAAATTATTTAATAAAAAACCCCGGGTCATCACTCCGGGGTATCTTCATCATCCATATTGGAGGCTATTTTGTAGGGGGGAGTAAAACTTTATCAATTACGTGTATAATTCCGTTTGAAGCTTCTACATCTGCACCGATTACGTCTGCATTGTTAATCATTACTTTACCATCACTAGTCTTAATTTTCAAATCTGAACCATTAAGAGTTGTTGCTTTGTCAAGCTTGACTACATCCTTTGATGTGACATTTCCTGAAACTACGTGATATAATAACACATTCTTTAATGCTTCTTTATCCTTCAATAAATTATCAAGCGCACCTTTTGGTAAATTCTTGAATGCTTCGTCTGTTGGAGCAAAAACTGTGAAAGGACCTTTACCCTTCAAAGCATCTACTAATCCTGCTTCTGTTAAAGCGGTTGCTAAGGTCGTAAAATTACCAGCATTTATTGCTGTCTGAACGATATCGTTTTTAACTGCTTTTGATACCATTTTAGTATCCATTTGTGCGAATACAGAAGTAGTAAAGAATACTACTAAGGCAATCAAGGATAATGATATATTTTTCATTTTATTCTCCGTTTTTAGTTAGTTGTTGAAATACATCGTTTAAAACATAGAAGCACAATGGATAGTTCCAGAAAGTGAAGGAATTTTTATGGATATTTCTATTTGACCTTTTGGGATTCTTTTCGTCAAGTCGAAATGCTTTGAAAGAAGCCCTGATAACTACTGAAATTTTGAAATGAATCGAATTAGAGGTAAAAACATCATATTTCAACAAATTCAAAAAAATCTTCAGAAAGGAAATGATGGAAACCAAAAAAGTATATCTTAAGCAGGTTAAAGGATTAACTCTCGCAGCAAAAGGAGAATCAAATCACTGGATAACAATGGATGGACCTGAAAAATTGGGTGGGAGCGATGCAGGTGTAAGACCAAAAGAATTGATTTTGATGGGCCTTGCAGGTTGTACTGGAAGTGATGTTGTGAGCATACTACAAAAAAAACGAATCAACTTGACAGACTTCGAAATAAATATCACCGCACAGCAAACTGTAGAGCATCCCAAAGTTTTTTCTGAAATCGATCTTGAATATGTTTTTTATGGAAAAGATATTAAACCGAAGGATGTTGAAAGAGCAATTGAACTTTCAACAGAAACTTATTGTGGTGTATCAGCAATGCTTAAAAAAGCAATGACGATAAATCATACTTATAGGATAGAAGAAGCAAAATAGGTAAAAATTGATGTGGTCATTCTGAGCAGAGCGAAGAATCTCATTAAAAAAATAAGATGAAGATTCTTCACTTATGCTTCGTTCAGAATGACAGTAAAAATAAAATTAGCTTTTCTGATATAAACCGATACTGTTCCCGTCGGGATCTGAGATAACTGCATACCATCCCATCGCTGGAATTGTTGTTTTACCAACTTTAATATGTCCGCCGGAATTTTTAGCTTTCTCTATCACAGTGTCAAGCTGGTCAACAGTTACGTGGAAAACAGTTGCAGTTACCTTTAGCTACTGATTCAACTTTTCTTAATCCTGCCATAATTCCCTGATGATTGTTATATAGTAAATAACCATTCCCAAACGGTTTAAAGTCCCAGTCTAATACTTTTTTGAAGAATTCCGATGAGCGATTAAGATCTGTTGATGGAACTTCGACATGAGAAATAAGTGGATTTGGCATATTAGCTTCCTTAAGTTTCTTTTAGAAAAAATTGAATTATTAACTTTCCTGTGTGTAAAAATAAAAATATATATTTCAACCAGAAAACCTTGTGTAATTATGGAAAAAACTTTAGCTAATAATGTTTTTTATGACGAGCTCGCTCCCGAATACGATCAGATGATCGCATTTAAAAAGGCGGTTGAGAGTAAGAAAAAGCTTCTTAAAAATTTTATTAAGCCTGAAATGAAGTATGCTGCTGATCTCGGATGCGGCAGCGGGGTAGACTCAATTACTCTCGCCTTACTAGGATTGAAAGTTGTGGCAATTGATCCTTCTGTCGAAATGCTCAAGATTGCAAAAGAAAATGTTGAAAAAGAAAAACTAAGGGTAACATTTCATAATCAGTCCATTGATACAATCTCGGGAGACTTTAATGATCAGTTTGATCTGGTTGTTTCTTTGGGTAACACGTTTGCCAATATCGGTAAGGAGCAGCTGGTAAAATCATTGCAAAGATGTTACCAGATATTAAAACCTCAGGGGTTTTTACTAATTCAGATTTTGAATTACGAGCAAATACTATGTGAGAAACAACGAATAGTTAATATTACAGAAGGAGTGGATAAATATTTTATACGCTTCTATGACTTTATTGGTACTGAAGTCATTTTTAACATTCTGATTTTCGTCAAATCAAATCCATCTGACCAGAAGCTGATATCAACCATAGTCAATCCGTATTCACAAGCTGATTTAGACGCAGCCTTAAAAAAAGCAGGCTTCATTTCCTTTCAGTTCTATGCCAATCTGGATTTGGAAGAATTTGACAAGTCGCAATCGAAAGACCTCATTATCAGAGCAATTAAAAAGTAACTTCTGATTTCGGCTCTCGTATAATTGTGATATAAATCAAAATAAACCACCACTCATAAAAAAACTATTGACATCCAATAATTAATGACTTATGTTTTGAACAAACGTTCAGTCAAAAAATGTCACCACGAACAAAACAGCAGTACGAAGAGATACGAAAGACCAGCAAAGGCAAGATAATGTCGGTTGCCTTAAAGCTTTTTGCAGAAAAGGGGTACCACGCTACATCTATTTCACAAATAGCCGTGAAAGCTAAGGTCTCTAAAGGATTAATGTATAATTATTTTTCAAGTAAAGAGGATCTGCTTGACGAAATTATTGAAGAAGGGTTTATTGCTCTGACAGAGCTGGAGTATTTAATTGAGAAAGGAAGTAAACCAGAGGAACGTTTAGAGAATTTTATTAATTCTGTTATAAATAATCTGTTCTCTAACTTCAGCTACTGGCAATTGTATCTTACTTTATTGGTTCATCCAACCGTTCAGAAAAGATATGAAAAACGAATGACAGCATTTAGAAATGATTTTACAAAAACGCTTTCAACCCTATTTAAAGATTTAGGAAGTAGTAATCCAAAGCTTGAAGCTTTTATTCTTGGGACTTTTTTTGATGGATTAGTCCTTAATTTTATTGCAGCGGAAGATGATTTTCCAATTGAAAAAATAAAGCATAGCTTACTCACAAAATTTGTTGAACAAAAATCTAAAAGAAGAAAATGAAATCTTTATTAATATTTATTATCCTGCTGATTCATTTAGCATTTACATATGCACAGGATGCTACGGAAATTGTGAAAAAAGCAGATGAATTGATGCGAGCAAAATCAAGTTACTCAGAAATTACTATGAACATTATAAAACCTGATTGGTCTCGTGAAATGGGGATGAAAGTCTGGGCTCTGGAACCGGATTATTCAATGATTTATATAACTGAGCCAGCAAGAGATAAAGGAACTGTAACTCTCAAAAGAAAAACTGAGGTCTGGAATTGGCTGCCATCTGCACAGAAAGTAATTAAGATTCCACCTTCGATGATGCTGCAAAGCTGGATGGGTTCTGATTTTACAAATGATGACCTAGTAAAAGAATCATCAGTCATTAAAGATTATACACACAAAATTCTTGGTGAAGAGAATATTGATGGAATGGATTGCTATAAAATTCAGCTTACACCAAAACCCGATGCAGGAGTTGTTTGGGGAAAAATCATAGCCTGGATTGCTAAAGATACTTACCTCGAACCAAAAGTAGAATATTACGATGAAGATGATTTCATGGTTAAACAATTCATCGGCAGTAATCTTCAGAAGATGGATGGAAGAAATATTTTCACTCATTGGGAAATGATTCCGGAAGATAAACCCGGAAATAAAACAATTATGGATTACAATAAAATTCAATTTAATATAGATACCAACGAATCATTTTATTCTGAACAAAATATGAAGAGAGTTAGATGAGTACTTACATCAAGCTTGCGTGGCGAAATTTGTGGCGTAATAAAAAGAGAACGTTGATTGCTGCTGCATCTGTTTTCTTTGCGGTTATTCTTGCGCTAATAATGCGTTCAATGCAAACAGGTTATTATGACTATTCAATAGATGCTTCAGTAAGAATGTATACCGGTTACATCCAGGTTCATGGAAAGAACTATTGGGAAAAGAAATCACTAGACGAAAGCATGGTGCTTGATCAAAAACATTTAACAGAACTAAAGAATACTGCCGGAGTCAATTTAATAGTTCCGAGATTTGAAACGTATAGCCTTATTTCTCATGGCAACAAAACTAAAGTCGTGCAAGTAACAGGAATCAATCCGGAACTTGAAATTCAATTGACAGATCTTAAAAAGAAATTAGTAAGCGGAAAATTCCTTAACGATTCATCAAAAGGAATAATCGTTGCTCAGGGTTTAGCTGAAATACTAAAGGTAGAAGTTGGTGACAGTGTTGTAATTTACGGACAAGGCTATCACGGAGTTACAGCAGCTGCACAAATTCCAATTGTGGGCATTGTAAAGTTTACACTTCCTGAATTAAATAAATCATTTACATATTTAAGTCTTCCTTATGCTCAATGGCTTTTTTCAGCGCCGGATAGACTAACTTCACTTTCAATAATGATAGATAAACCAAAGGAAATTGACAGGGTTAAATCAGACATTCGAAAAGTTTTTGATAGCAATTACGAAGTAATGGATTGGGAAGAGCTGTCTCCGGAATTAGTACAGTCAATTCAGATTGATAATGCTTCAGGTATTATTATGCTGGGTATTCTTTACGTAGTAATTGCATTTGGAATTTTTGGTACAATCATGATGATGACTGCAGAAAGAGTAAAAGAATTTGGGATTCTAATTTCAGTTGGAATGAAAAAGTGGAAGCTTGGAATGGTCACTCTCTTCGAAACATTGTTCATTTCATTTATAGGAGTTTTTACAGGTGCTGTAATCAGCATTCCCATTCTTCTTTACTTTAAGGCAAATCCAATTCCACTAACCGGAGAGTACGCAGAAGCAATTCTTGCATTTGGTTTTGAACCGATACTGCCTTTTGCAATTTATCCCGGAATGTTCTTTGCACAAATCTGGACGGTGCTTGCAATAGCTATTGTATCAGCATCCTATCCGATCCTGTTTATCAGAAAATTACAACCAGTTGAAGCGATGAGAGGTTGATATGCTTTTAACTCTTGCATGGAGAAATATCTGGAGAAATAAAAAACGAAGTTTGATTATAATTTCGGCAATTGCTGTCGGATTGTGCTGTGGTTTGTTCGCTAGTGCCACAATGTTCGGTATGTGGGATTCAATGATTAACACAACAATTGACAGGGATATCGGGCATTTTCAAATTCATTCTAAATCTTTTGAGGATGAAAAATTAGTAAATGATACTATTCCAGATTTTGAAAATGTTTTATCTACATTAAAAGCAACAAAATATGTTACAGGTGTTTCATCAAGAATTCTTATTGAGGGAATGGCATCTTCTGCGACAACTTCAAACGGAGTAAGAATACTGGGAATCAATCCTGAAACTGAGAAAAAGGTTACTTCTGTTTATCAACATATAATTAAAGGAAATTACTTCGGAGAAACCTGGAAGAATCAAATCGTAATTGGTGAGAAGCTTGCAGACAATTTAGGCTTAAGAGAAAAATCAAAAATTGTTTTAGGATTCCAAGGAATCGATGGCTCTATTATTTATGGAGCTTTTAGAGTTACGGGAATTTTCAAAACCGAGTCTTCTATCTTTGATAAATCAAATGTTTTTGTAAAAGAAGGTGACCTGTTAAAGCTTATCAATTCGGATAAAATCTCAAACGAAATCGTTGTTAGACTAAGCTCAGTCCAACAAGTAGATTCAGTTTACATTCCAATTAAAAATAAATACTCAAATCTTTCTGTAAAATATTGGGGTGAGCTGGCACCTGAACTTAATTTTTACTATCAATCTGTTGTATTGCAATCAAACATTTTTGTTGGAATAATTTTATTTGCGCTTCTGTTTGGAATTACAAACACAATGCTTATGTCGGTAATGGAAAGAGTCCGTGAGTTTGGTGTGCTAATGGCAGTGGGAATGAAAAGAAGTCGTGTGTTTTTAATGATAATAATGGAGACCATTTCACTTTCATTTATCGGCGGAATTATTGGATTAGTACTAGCACTAATTCTTATTCAATATTTTGGAAGTGTAGGTATCAATCTTTCTGCTTTCACAGAGGGACTTTCGCAATGGAGCCTTGGGACGCAACTCTATACAAGCCTTCCATTTTCATTTTATCCGCCTATAGTTTTGATGATTTTAGTTACAGCAGTCATAAGTGCTTTTTATCCAGCACTGAAAGCAATAAAATTAAAACCGGCAACTGCAATAAGAACTTATTAATGGAGTAACAATGGCACTGATTGAATTAAATAATGTTTCAAGAATTTACGATGGGACAGCAATTCCCGTAAAAGCAGTAGACGAAGTTAATTTAAAAATTGAGGAAGGTGAGTTTACTGCAATAGTTGGTCCATCAGGTTCTGGTAAAACCACTTTGCTAAATTTAATTGGTGGATTGGATCAGCCAACTGACGGAAAAATCATTGTAGATGGAACCGATATTTCAACCTTTAAAGCTGATGCCCTAATTAATTTTAGATTACATCATATTGGATTTGTATTTCAGGCTTATAATTTAATACCTGTTTTTACAGCAAAAGAAAATGTTGAGTTTATTATGCTTCTGCAAAAGATTTCAAAAGTGGAAAGGGAAAAGAAAGCGATAGAATTTTTGAAAGCAGTCGGTTTGGAGGATAGAATTAATAGTAAACCAACAGAACTTTCCGGTGGACAGCAGCAGAGAGTTGCAGTAGCCAGAGCGCTTGCTTCAACACCTTCTTTTGTTCTGGCTGATGAGCCGACTGCAAATCTTGATTCTGTTTCTGCAGATTCTTTACTTGATTTAATGGAAAATCTCAACCGTGATCATAAAATGACTTTTGTATTTTCTACACACGATAACAGGGTTATTCAACGGGCTCACCGGGTAATAACTTTACGTGACGGTGCTGTTGAATCTGATAAGGTTAAAGATGAAATACTTTCAGCGAAAACTTAAAATTTTTCTTTTACTTAATTTTCATACCTTACAGTTAAAATTCATGCACAACTCTCACCATTCGATTATAATGGTTACGCAAAATATCTTTTCAGCTCTTCAAAGATTCCAAGAATTGAAGAGAGATTAGATGATCATTTACTTCATCTTCGCTTGAATACTAAATGGTATGCAAATCAAAATATTACAGCAGCTTTAGAGCTAAGATTCAGAGCATTTTACGGAGAATCTGTAGAAAAAATTCCTAACTATAAAGAACTAATTCAGACACCTCATGATTTTGTTGAACTCGATGCAATTTTGTGGGAGTCAGAAAACTCATTGGGTTATTTGGAAGCAGACAGATTATGGATCGATTATTATAATAGCGATCTTCAAGTTACTTTAGGAAGGCAGCGTGTTGCCTGGGGAACATGTTGGGTTTGGAATCCAACTGATCTTTTTAATCCACAGAATGTCTTGAATTTTGACTACGAAGAACTTCCAGCAACTGACGCAATAAGAGTTCAATATTACACTGGTCCGGTTACAAAACTGGATTTAGCCTATAAACCTGCGAAAGATCCTAACAATCAAATTTTATCGGGATTGTGGAGTCTCAATAAATGGAACTATGATTTTAACTTGATTGCTGGTATGAGATTCAAACGCTGGCTTGCAGGTTTTAGCTGGGCAGGGGATATTCTTGATGCCGGTTTCCGTGGAGAGGTTCTGGTTAGTCAGGCACCAAATCAGCCTGATACAAATTCAGTTTATCATACAAATTGGTGAATCATCTCTTTCATCCTGGGATAAGCCGATTATTTCTGCAGCATTGTCTGGTGATTATACTTTTCCCAATACTTTTTACATTCACACAGAAATTTTTTATAACAACATCGGCAAAACTTCAAACACTTTACTATTTCAGGATGAAGCACTCTCCTTGGGAATACTCTCTGCTGCAAGATGGTCAATCTATCAGGAATTTGCTTATGATATCACACCACTTCTTAGGGGAACGCTTTTTGGATTATTTAATCCGAATGATAAATCTTTGTTGATTGTGCCGTCAATAAACTATTCAATTATAACAAATCTTGATCTTTATTTAATATGCTATGTTTTTTGAGGGGAATCCTTTAACAGAATATGGTGAATATGGGACTTCATTTTATGCTAGAATTAAATATTCATTTTAGAAAATCAGCTTAATACAAACCTCAAAAAATCAATAACTCTTGCTTAGGACACCTATTTTCATTAAGTTTTGTAGGAATTAAAAGAAAAAGGATTTTACTTTTAATAATTGTGTTGTGCTGATGAGGTCAGTGAGGGTTAAATATCTTAAAACGATAAAAAATATTTCATTCTAAAGGAGTAAAAGCTATGGCTAAAATTATTACTACACTGCTGCTATCTGCATTATTCATTCTTTTTGGTTGTGGAAAAGGGGGAGATAACCAACCAAACGAAAATCAAAAATCTGATGAAAAAACTGGCATGAAGAGTATGGATGACTTTGTTGATAACATGAAAGAAGTTCAGAAAAGTATGGAAGAGGGTAAAAAATATGAAGTCGTAGATTTCAGAGAATTAAAAGCGTTGCTGCCCGAATCTATTGGTGATCTGAAAAGAACAAATGCACAGGGAGAAAAAAGCGGTGCAATGGGCTTTACAATTTCCAAAGCAGAAGCAGATTATAATAATGAAGATTACTCCCAAAGTATAGATATCGAAATTACTGATCTTTCTGGTGCAAGTGGATATGCTGGTTTTGCAGCATGGGGTTGGGCTATGGTAGATGTTGATAAAGAAACTGAGACTGGTTACGAAAAGACAACGAAGTATAAAGGGCATAAAGCTTACGAAAAATATGATAACCAGGATCAATACGGCAGCATTGAAGTTTTAGTATCAGGCAGATTTATGCTTTCCGTTAATGGTAATAATGTTCCTATGGCTGTGCTCAAGTCAGCTATTGATGAAATGGATATAAGTAAACTAGAAGCAATGAAGGATACCAATCCAATTTCTGAATAGAAAATTAAGTTCTTTCATTATCATCAACTTAAAAAGGAGTAGCTTATGAACCTTGTAGAACGGGCAAAAAACATTATCATAACTCCTAAAACAGAATGGGAAGCTGTTGCTGCGGAGGAGCCTAATGTACAGCAGATTCTTTTAGGTTATGTACTTCCCCTCGCTTTAATACCTACTATTGCAACTATAATTGGCTGGGGAGTGATCGGGATGTTTGGATTTACATCCTTCACTTATGGTATTGCTATGGGTCTAGTACAGATAATAAACGCTTTTCTATCTGTATTAATTGCTGGATTTGTTATTGATGCACTTGCACCAAGTTTTGGTTCACAAAAGAATATGGGCAGAGCTGTTCAACTTGTTGCATATTCAATGACACCAATTTGGGTTGCAGGAATATTAAATATATTTCCAGCTCTCGGTTGGTTAGCAGGTTTAATTGGATTGTATGGATTATTTCTCATGTATCTCGGTCTTGCACCGTTGATGAAAACTTCAGAAGATAAAAAAGTGGGTTATCTGGTAGTGAGCATCATAATATTGATAGTTGTATATTTTGTTATCGCTGCAATATTAACTGCTATACTTATGGCTATATTTGGATTGAGTATTCTTTCAGCAATGTCCTACTAAAAATATTTTTTATTAAACTAGGCCTGCCTGTTAAAATGGGCAGGCTTTTTTTATCAGTAGTTTTGTTTATTTAACCTTAAATTGTATCAATGAAATATTTATCGAATGAAATAAATAAAGGAATTGTAACAGCAGTAGAAGAAAAATTCGAAACTGTTTTATTTGATAACATTGACAGATTTATAGATTTTTTTAATACTCTAACAGAGCTTCGTGAAGCGTTTCCGGATTACGATGAGAAAATGATGATTCTCAATACGGAAAATGCTAAGAAGATATGCGACAGTATTAATATTCAAATAGATAAGCATTATCAACGTGATGAATCTTTAAGCTTTGAGAGTCTCTTTCCTGATCTGGTAGATCACCTGGATAATTTAGTATCGTATTTAGAACCATTAATTAAAGTTCAGCAATCTGAAGCAAGATTTAAAGAGTTAGCGGATGATAAAAATATTAGAAGATTAGCAAAAAGAATTAAAATCACCGCTTTCAAATCCCAGCAATTAAGCCTTAGACTAATAAATCCTGTTCTAAAGATATTAAAAAAACAACCTGTTAATATTAAATATTGGGATCAAAAGATACCCTTAAGGAATGTTGGATTTTCTATCCTTCGGAATAAACTTTTAAATGATCTTTCCCTGGTTTATGATGGTGTCTTCAAACTATTATGTGAAAGATCAATAGCTTACTGGAAATACGATGAAAGCTATGATGAAGAATATATTTCAAACTTTATTAAAAGTAATAATACTGACCCTGGTGGAAAGCCGACTGAGAACCCGGAAAAAGTAATTGCGGAGCTCGAATCATTAAAAGAAGAAATAAAAATAAATGCACTAACAGCAGTAGAAAAATGCATTCTGGAGTTTGAAGCTAATTGTGAAAAAGCTGGTACGATTGAATTAAGTAAGTCTAGCTTCAATGATAAAAAAGTATTAAATCATTTTAAGAATACGATAGATGAATTTAACCAAACAATCAGGGAATGGGATAACACACTTTATGCTCTCGGTGAAGATTGGGAACTTAACTATGACCTCGAATCAACACGATATTCTGCCATAGAAGTTTTTTTAAAATTCGGAAAATCGCTTTCAGTTAAAAATAAAATACAGATTTACCCGCAATTTAAAGAAATTTTAGGGTCACTTAATTTTATCGATGAAAAGTTACGTCAGTCGACAACTGAAATACAGGATTTGGAACGGCTTCTGGCTTATTCAAAAGAGCACTTACAAAAAATTCTACTATCTTCTACAATACCAAACTTAATAAATTCAATCTCTGATCTAAGATTACCGGAGATGATTGATGAGGCAAAGTCTGAAGTAAAAAGTCAACTGGAATCAATTACTGAAGTTCGGGCATTTGTTAAAACAGCATCTTATGATAAAAAAATTAAATCGTCCGATATTGATAAAATTTATCCACGTGAATTTGTTTCTTTCAATACGTTACCAAAGTTCCTGACAACCCTGGATGAAATTAAACTAAATAACATAGTTGAATTGAAAAACATTCAGGCTGAACTTATCAATTTAGGTAATATGGCAGATTTTGGACTTGAATCGGCAATTACCGCTGCTGCCACTGAAAATTTGTCAACATCTGATATAGCGGAAATCGCGGTAGAAGGAATAAAAATAAGTCAGGATAAGCAGGATCAATTACTGAATTCTTTTAATAAAGTATGTAGTGATGTCCTCGAAAATTTACGGAGCTCTATTGCGATGTATACTGAAGAAATGTTCAGTTTTACACAAAGCTCGAAAATTATTGAAATTAAACTTCAACTGGCCAAAGCAAAAGCCAGGGCAAAAGCAGGAAAAGCCAGAGATAAGATTTTTTCATCCGCTAAAAATGCTGTACCTGTTGTTTTTGAAAAAGCAAAAGGCTACTATAAAAAAGGATCCAGGGTTTACACTAATACGAGGAAACAGTTTGGACTTACAGAATCGAAGGAATCAATAACAAGCGAGATTTCCGATTTCTTATCTGCGTCTAATAAAACTGTTGGAAAACTCCCTTATATTTATCGGAGACTGTTCCAACTCTTACCTTTAGAAAATGACAGACTTTACATTTCAAGACAAGTTGAGGAAAACCAGCTAGCGTTAGCTTATAATAGCTGGTTAAAAGGCGGCTATGCCCCTGTTATTATATCTTCTGAAAAAGGTGGCGGAATCACTTCATTTCTTAATATCTTTCTTAAGCGATTAGATGGTAAAAATATTTTTAAACGTTTAACTATTAAACCATCAGTTTATAAGCAGCAGGATTTTTTGAAAGTTATTGGAGAGATATTTTTACCTGAAAAGTTTCAAAGTTTTGAAGAGCTGGTAATTTATCTTAACAGCAGTGATAATAAACAGGTGATTGTTGTTGAAAATTTGCAGCATTTGTATTTAAGAAGCGTTCAGGGTTTTGTTTGTTTGAAAATTCTGACGGATATTATTTCAAAAACAAGCAGAAATATTTTCTGGATAACGTCTTCTACTTTGTATGCAAATGAATTTCTAAATAAGGCTATAAGACTGAATGATGTTTTTGGTTATCATATTTTTCTAAAACAAATTGAGAGTAGTCACATTATAAAACTTATTAAAATGCGTAATTCAATTAGTGGGTATAATATTAAATATGAACCAAATACAATGATTCCAAGGAACAGAGACTTTGAGAAGCTTGCTTATGAACAAAAGCAAAACTTGTTGGAGAAAGAATTTTTTGACTCACTTAACAAATTCGCTCAAAGTAACATAAGTCTGGCACTTTTATTCTGGCTTAGCTCCATCATAGAACTAAAGGAAAGAAAAGTATATATAAATGCGGATTTTGAAATTTCTAATTCAATATTGGATTCTCTTACATCGGAGAAAGTATTTGTATTGCAGTCGTTGGTACTTCATGACGGGTTAAATGCTAAGGATATAGCCAGGACAATTAACTATTCTGTAGATGAAATAACCCAATTGACACAAATTCTGCACGATGATGGTGTGCTGATTGAAAATAACGGCGTGTATCTAATTAATCCTTTGCTATACAGGCAAAGTGTTATTTTATTAAAATCAAAAAATTTACTTTAGTATTAACGATGAAGCTATTAACAATTTTATATTTTTTAACTATTTATCTGATCGGTTTTAATTGTCAAAATGATTTTAATATTGCATTTGCACAGCAAGATAGTAATGCAGTTGTAAATGAAATGAAAAAAGTTCAGGTTACTGAAAAGGATGATGTAAATAATAAGGATAGTGTTCAAAAAGATTTTACTGAAAATGTAGGTCTGGACAAAATTAAAGACTTGATTAGTTTTGAAAAGATTATTGGTTCGTTGTTTGTTCTTTTAGTAGGGTTTTTCTTGTTGAAGTTAATAACAAAGATTCTTCAAATTTTTGCAGAGAAGAGTGCTCGTTCCAGAATTTCCTACAAAGGTACTATACCTGTTGTAAGGCTAATAGGGTGGTCAACTATTATTTACATAATAATTGGAATAATAATAAAACCACCTTTTGAAACTATAATTGCTGTGTCTGCATCACTGGGAATTGCGATTGGTTTGGCAGCGCAGGATTTAGTAAAAAATGTAATCGGCGGTATAATGATTATCTTCGATCGACCGTTTCAGGTTGGCGATAAAATTCAAGTTGGTGATAATTATGGAGAAGTATTAACAATAGGTTTAAGATCGACGCGAATTGTAACGGGAGATGATTCAGTGGTTAGTATCCCTAATGCTGATATAATGAGCCAATCTGTATCCAACTCCAATTCTGGTGCTCCAAATTGTCAGGTGGTAGCAGAAGTTTATCTGCCGATAGATATAGATACGGTTGCTGTAAGAGATATAGCCCTTGAAGTCGCCAAAGTCTCAAAATATGTTTTTCTGGATAAGCCAGTAAGTGTACTGTTTTTTAATGAGGTCAAGGAAAAAAGATCTTACATGAAGATGAGGCTAAAAGCTTATGTTTTGGATATACGTTATGAATTTATTTTTAAAAGTGAAATGACGGAATTGATAATCAGAGAATTGTTAGACAAAGGATTATTAAAAAAAGAGGATGTCTTTTAAAACTTGTAGCTGAAAAAGTTTAGATGTTTTTGTCTCTGACTAATTTTTAATTAGTTTTTCAAGTTCCTGAATATCGGCAACCGCGTTAATTTTTCTAAAGTAACTAAGTGCCTCATTAAAATATTGATTACTCCTATCGTGGTCCCGCTTTTGTTTATACAGAATTCCTAATTCCAAAGCAGTTTCAGCGAGATTAAGCTGATTGTTAAGCTCTTTGTTCAATCTATAACTCGTGAGCAGAGAATTTTCTGAAACTTCATATTGTTTTCTGTTTCTGCTAATCATTCCTTTTACTTTATATACTTCGGCGATTGATAATTTGTCGTTGACTTTATGAGCAATTTCCAATGCCTTGTTTGAAAATGCCTCCGCAAGTTCTAAATCTTTAAGATGGGTATAAACATATGCTTTGCTAACATATGTAATAGCCAGGTTTTGCAAATAATTCGATCTCATCGATGCATCAATACTATAATCAAATTCACTGATTGCTGCAGAGTAATCTTTCTTTTTAGTATAAACCATTCCGAGATTATGTTTTACTTCGGAAATTCGTTTTAAATCTTCCAGCTTTTCAAAATTTAGAAGAGCTCGCTTTAAATAAGAAATAGCTTCATTATAGTTATTTTGCATATTGTTTATTATTGCAAGGTTTATTTCGATTTTCCCAACCAGTGCAATATCTTTCATTCCTTCAAGTGCTAGTAAAGCATTTTCGAAATGTTCTTTTGCCTTTTCAAGATTTCCTTGATCGCCCTGAATTGTACCAAAGATATTTTGGCAATTAATTCTTCCTTTAACATCATTTTCTTCCTTGAATATACCAATTGCCTTTTCAATATATGAAACACTTAAATCCCACTGTGCCTGCCGGCTATATATTTCTCCTAATGCTAGCAAAGCATTTGCAGTTATGTCGGCTGTACCTCGCTTACCATCACACAAATTAATTATTCTCTCATAGATCTCCGTTGCAATTTGATTTTCACCCGATGTAATGGTAAACTGACCAAGATAAATGAGGAACTCAATAAATTGTTCAGTATCGTATTTGGATTCAGCGAAAGTAATAAGAAGATCTGTATGGTAGCGGGGCTGAGAGCCAGAGCTGATCTCATAATTAATTTGATCGTTAACTTTGGCGTCTATTATGACGGATTCAGTTTTAGTGTTTCCTGTTAAAATCCTCAAGAATTCTTTTATTTCGCCCTTATCGAAAAAATTCTTAAGAGTCTCTTCAATAATAGGATGAATATTTTGTATTGTATTACTCAAAATTGCTTAAAACTAATTCATTAAGTGTACATAATCATTAGCATTACTCTTACGGCAAGCCTTATGCCACTACAGCTCTTTAAAAGGATTTGCGCGTATAATTTTTTAACTACTCTTTTTTGTAAATATTACATTGAGTAAAAGGAATTATAGCTGAATAGCAATTTTTTTTTGCTGTTCCAAAATAGGATTTGACTCAAAAGGTGAAAGAATAAGATGAAGGAAATAATTATGGAGAATAAATAAATTCTCTAAGCAGCTATTTGACTAATTTTGAGATTTCTTTAAACTGAGGTGTTCCGCAAATATTTAGCAGCTCAAAGAGGATAGATTCTGTTGTGGTTACTTCTGTACCGTGATGTCTCATTCTATCAAGTGATGTATTGTAGTCAATTTCTTTACGTGAAGAGACTGCATCAGCAGCTACATTAACTTGAATTCCATTTTCAATTAAATCAAGAACCGTTTGCTGAACACAAACGTGTGATTCAATACCGCAGACTACTATTTGAGATAAATTCTTCTTTTTGAATTCATTAAATAATTCGCCAGCACCCGAACAACTGAATGACATTTTATCAAAGGGTTTTAAATCACCAAGCTCGTCCGATATAGAATGAATTGTTGGACCAAGTCCTTTTGGATATTGCTCGGTAAAATAAATTGGTAATCCTAAAACCTTAAATCCTTTAATTAATTTAAGAGTATTATCAACAACTGATTGGTAGTTATTTATTACTGGAAGAATTCTTTCCTGAATGTCGATTATAAGTAAAGCAGTTTTTTCAGCTTTTAGCAACTTGTTGAATCTTTTAACTTTACCCATATCGTCTCAATAATTAGCTATAAATTTTTTCCATTCCATATTTACCGCAGGCATACATCATTAAAAGACTGGTAATATCGACGAGTGCTTTTTTGTGTTCGTCAATATGAATAACAAGATTATAGACATCCGCAATAAATTTCATTTTATCAATAACAATTCGTAATTCATTTATTGAAGGTTCTCCATGCCAATACGCAACTTCTTCAATCAGCATTTTCTCATAACGCCTTAAAAACTCTCCAAATGAAATTGTATGAATTGAGGTCGGGGTCCTTGGTTTACAAATTGCAATAAGGTCATTAAAGTAAGTATCCCATTGCTTTGCCAGATTGCTGTTCTTTTTTTGCATAACATATTTGGCTTTTGCAAGTGTAAACTTTGCTCTTGTTCTAATTTTGAAGTTTGGTATGAGGGCATAACCATCAAAGCTTTTAAATTCGTCATCAGGATCAATATACTTCCATCGGTTAATTAATTGTTGAGTTGTATAAATGTGTATCACTTTCTTAACATCTGCGCTGTCAATAAGAATAAATTTTCCCTGCTGCCAGTTAATGACAGTCAGCCAGTGTCCCCATTCATCCACACTTAAAATACAGGGGTAACCATTTTTCAGTTGTTGAATAAGAGCCTTTACACCATCAGTGCCCGTCTCCCTGCGGAAATACTTTAGACGGCAATTATAAGCTTTAGCTGCTCGTGCAAGACCTATTTCATCTGTTCCAGCCCACCAAGAGCTTCCGGCTTTTTTTGCAATTGATTTTTCACTTGCAAAAACTCCAAGCATTACAAGTGCATACTTTAATGCAAATGGTCCACACTGGTATTTATTTGGTTGAGGGTAAAAGCTCATAGGTTTTAAATATTCAGGACATAAATGTAATTAATTGAAATGAATTAGTCATCATTAAATCTTCAATTAGAAAAAAAAATTCTTTAAATTTGGTGCATGAGAAAACCCAAAACCAAAGTCGCCGTTGTCTACAACGAACCTGAACCAGAAATGTATATAAAGACGGACACGGAAGAAGAGAAGGAACCTGAATTCAAAACATATTTTGAAGTAGATAAAACAACACCAATGGAGGAGTTTGATTATATAGCAAAAAAGCTTGAAAACGTTGGGTTTATTGCTTATACGTTGAACATTAAGGATAATCTTGAGTTGATGCTGAGTAACCTAAAGAAAGAGAAGCCACACGTCATCTTCAATTTTGTTGAAATCTATAAGGATAACTCCCGGTTTGAGATGAATATTGTTGGACTGTATGAATTGTTAGGTCTTCCATATACCGGTGCACCATCAATGGCTTTGGCTAACTGTCAGAATAAGATTTTAGCAAAGAGACTCTTAAAATCGGGTGGAATAAGAATACCCCCATTCTTTATTGTTTCAGCTAAAGCTGCCAGATACAGTCATAAACTGAATTATCCATTATTAGTTAAACCTGCATTTGAGGATGCTTCCGTAGGAATTGAAAATGAATCAATTGTTTATAACAGCAAACAATTACGGAAAAGAATTGAGTATGTATTAGTACATTTTCAGCAGCCGGCACTTGTTGAAGAATTTATCGAAGGCAGGGAATTGAATGTTGCAGTAATGGGAGATAAAAGGCTGCGAGTTCTTCCAATAAGTGAAATTGATTTTTCTGCTATGCCCGATCATCTGCATAATATTGTGAGCTATCAGGCAAAGTGGGATCCACATCACGAATCATATCACAAGACAATTCCGATTTGTCCTGCACCGATACCAAAAATTATTGAGAAAAAAGCTAAAGAAATGGCTTTCAAGGCTTTTAAAGTTATGGGTTGCAGAGATTATGCAAGAGTGGATATACGATTAGCTAAAAATAACAAACTATATGTTCTTGAGGTAAATCCCAATCCAGATATTACAGAAGGTGCTGGTTTTATGAGATCAGCAGAATATTCCGGGATGACCTATGCTCAAGCTTTGAAGCGAATTGTAAAATATGCATTGGGCAGGGGAAATAATATTAAGACTGTTATTCCCCAGAGTTAAGAATTGAAATCACTTCCCTGAGTGATTGAACTTCGAAATCCGGTTTTATATTTATATCTTTTTTAAGTGGAAATTTTGTTTTGCCTGTAAAAATTAATATTCCTTTACCTCCCAAATCCTGAGCAGCTTTCACATCATTTTCTATATCATCACCAATCATAAAGAAACTTTCACCTGATTTAGCACCAATTTTTTCAAGTGCTGCTTTGAAATAATGTGGAGATGGTTTACCGATTAATATTGCTTTTTTGTCGGAAGCAAATTCAATCCCGTGAATGAAAGCCCCTGCATCAATCATTAATTCTCCCTCAGGATCCCAATATTTATTCTTGTGCATAGCAATAAGATCAGCACCTGCAATAACTTTTTTGAAGATGTCATTCATTATTTGGTAATTCCATCTGTCTTCAATATCCCCAATAACAATTGCTTCAGGATTCTCGTTGTCAATCATTCCCTCAAAATTATGAATCAAATAGTCACGGCAATAAACCTGTACCTTTTTATAATTCTTCTTTACAAATGAAACCGTTGCATCAAAGGCTGTGATTGCCGGAATTGTAAATTCAATCTTATTTAAAGTAAAAAAATTTTTGACTTGCTCACCAGTTCTTAAAGTAGAGTTACTGAGTATGCAGGCTGGGATTATATTTTCATTTATGAATCTGAAAAAATCTGTTACATCAGGGGCAGGGAAGTTGCCATGCTTGAGCACACCGTCAAGATCAATCAGGAGAGATGTAAATTTCATTTCTATCTATCCGAAAAAAGAAAGGCGGCTGTGTGCCGCCTCAATTGATTACACTTTTGATTCTGCTAAAACGGGGAATTTCATTTTTACTAAATGATATAAGCCAAATAATATTCCAACAAAAAATAAATCACTTAATAGTGTTTGGTGAAAAAATGGAATAGCAGCGGTGTAACAAGCTGCAAGTCCGGCACCTGTCTTTGGATAAAAATTTGTAGATAACCAGAGGCCAAAATTTGTAATGATAAAAAAGCTGACTGAGGAGACCACAGAAGCAAAAAATATGTTACCGACTTTCTTCTCTTTAAGCATCATCAATCCAATAACAACAATCAAGGCAAAGCTTAAATAAACGGCCCACATTGTTTCGTGAAAACCAAGAATTAAATCAGTGATGAACATTGCTGCAAGAGGTACTAAGAATGCTGCCCACTTTTTACTGAAGTAAGCTCCTCCAAATAAAGCAATTGCTGCGATTGGTGCAAAGTTTGGTGGATGTGGAATAAGCCGTACAAATGCTGCGGCAAGTATCATTAAAGTAACAATCCAGAATTTTGGTGTTAGATGGTTTCCCGAATAACCTGCCTTATCGGCAGACAGGGGGGATTTCATTTCATTCAACATTTCTCTTCCTTTCATTTTAAAATTTTATAAAAATTAATTACTCATTTATTGGTTCAAAGATAAAGTTTATTTTTTAATGTCAAAAGCCTTTCCCAAACTTGATTCAAAATCAATGGTCAATTATCAAATTATTCATTTATCACTTTTTTACTCTACTCTCAGATTTATTCCACCATAAATCGAGAATCCTGCTGTTCCATATCCGTATACTTCCTCATACTGTTTATTAAAGAGGTTTTCAATTCTGCCTTGCAATCTTAAAAATGAAAAAAGGTCATAATGTGCAGCAAAATTAATGAGAAAATAATCAGGCATAATAATTCTTGATGTATAATTTACAAAATCAGGTTCTTCTCGCTCTCCAACATAAATAAGCTCGATGTTGACATTTATAGATTTATTGTATGAATAGCTGAGAAATATTCCGGCCTTATGCTCAGGTCTTCTGTAGAGTTTTTGATCAAAATCAACCGCATTCTCACTTTTATCTTTCGCATTTGTATAAGTGTAGTTGGCCTTCACATCCAAATCTTTCATTAAAACTGCTTTGGTGAAAACTTCAACTCCCTTCGTCTCAGCTTTATTGATATTTATAGTTTTGAATGTGATTGGATCGAAGCCGAACATGTTATCAAATTTGTTGAAGAAATAAGTTACGCCGAATGAAAGGCTTTCACTCCAAATAAATTGTTCAAATCCGGCATCCCAACCAAGACTTTTTTCCGGGTTCAAATCGATATTACCATATAAAGGATCGTAAAGATAAAATAGAGAAGGTGCTTTAAACCCTGTTCCAAAAGTTGCTTTCAGCTTTGTCCCCGTTTCCCAAATCATATATGCTGGAGCAATTCGAAATGTAAAAGCATTACCGAATTGACTATTATTATCTAACCTTACTCCAATTATCCCAAAAAAACTTTGGCCCATTTTAAACTGGTCTTGAAGAAATATGCCGATCGTATTTACATTCTTCTCTGGTATAATAGTCGTGATATCAGGATTATTCGGATCAGGAATATAGTTAAAAGCATTATAGTCATAGTCTAATTTTTCAATTTCAAAATCAATTCCAGCTGTAAGCAGAAATAATTTATTTAGTTGATATTCATTCAGCCAATCTAGTTTGTATTTCCTTCCGTCATAACTACTCCAGGAATAATCATGTATATAATTTGGATAAAAAATGCTCACCGCCGAAGTATCATATGAGTAGTTTCTAACATTCCTGAAATAAGTTAGTCCTACTTTCTGATTCCATTTTTTGTCCAATAGATTAATTTTACCCTGACCACGGATAAAAAATTCTTCCTGGCCGAATATGTAAGTAGGATCATCCCAGAATTCTGGTGGTCCAGATGATTGATCAAGGTCTGAAGTCGATTTATTGTATCGAATTACGAAATCAGTCTGGAAATTGTCTGAGAATTCATAACCAAGAATGGAGTTAATGTTATCAAGTTGATATCCATCTCTCTCAAATGGACTTTCTGGATTTTTATTGTATTTCTCGGATGCTGCTGAATAACCATCACTCTTAATTCTGCTTAGTGCTACCGAGTAATTGAATTTATCCAGTTTCCCTATAGAAGAAATTGCTCCTTTGAAAGTCTTATAACTTCCTCCTTCAATACTTAAGTTTGACACAGGTTTTCCATTTCCTTGCGCACTTATAATATTGATAACCCCTGCTAACGCATTTGAACCGTAAAGTGTACTTTGAGGTCCTCGTAAAACTTCAATCCTGCTGATGTTTTCAGTAGGCAGACTAAAGAAGTTATAAAAATTGGATGGATCACTTGGCAGGTTTACTTCAACTCCATCAATTAATACAAGAGTATGCCCAGAATTCGCACCTCTGATGTAAACATTAGAAATGGAAGCTTTAGTTCCTTGCTGAGAGAAGCTTAGCCCGTATTCATTTTTCAGGACATCAAAAGCATTAAATGCATTTTTATTAATAATTTCTGTTGAGTCAATTATAGAAATAGAGTTAGATAGTTCAAGCGTGTTTGAAGGAGTTCGTGTTGCTGTAATTACAACATCGTTAAGTTTGTAATATCCTGCAGTATCCGTTTTCTGAATGATATCCTGCTGAGAAAACAGTATTACCGAAAATAGCAAGTTTGCAAAAAAGAAAATGTATTTGATTTTTACCATAGAAGTTACTCCGTTAAATAAATGTAAAGTAACTTCGCGGGTTAAAAGTTGAAAGTAAACGATTGATGAATTAAGGAGATCGTTAAACTAACCTCTTCTCGCGAAGGTTGATTAAGTTTAGTTTACGGCAGGTCTCCTGGCTTCAGTAATGTATAATTTAGAATTAAGAATGTAGAATTAAATTCATTATAAATTATACATTCTGCATTATACATTAATTCACAGTTGCGCGACAGCGCCGGAATAGATGATTGTATTGTCATTGCGAGTCATGCTGAGCTTGTCGAAGTATGACGAAGCAATCTGAACTGAGATTGCTTCACTTCGTTCGCAATGACCACTCATCTCACCGGACTTCCCTATAATTTCCCTTGCCCCAACAAATCGGGATGGGAAAACCATAAACATTTCAAAGAACTGCATAAAAGTATTGCACAATCTTGTTAATTCAAAACAATACGCTTCATTTCTATAATAGGATAAATTTATATAAGCAATTTAATCTGAAAATGGATATGTTTGAGAAGTAATTTTTACAAATGAAAGTTTGGGGGATTATCAGACATCAAGTCTGTTAGATTATATCGCATTAAAAATGCATCGCTAACAGAATCTCGCTTTAGGATACACACCTGGTTCTGCTACATCAGAAAGCTACAACTTTTTCACTATTTATCTAGAACTAATTGCCTAATATTATTTTTAATCATAAGAGGTTAACATGAAAAAAATATTTTCTTTTTTTACGTGGTTACTTTTATTCATTTTTTATTCAACTGCTATCGCACAAACCCCCCCTACAACTTTTGATCTAAGGAATGTTGGCGGTGTTAATTATGTAACTTCGGTTAAATCTCAGCAGGGAGGAACCTGCTGGACTCACGGCACAATGGCTGCAATGGAAGGAAATCTTTTAATGACAGGTGCCTGGGCAAATAATGGAGAGACAGGCGAACCGAATCTGGCTGAATATCATTTGGATTGGTGGAATGGATTTAACCAGCATTATAATGGTGATCTTGATCCACCTACCGGAAATGGATTGGAAGTTCACCAAGGTGGAGATTATTTAGTTGCCTCAGCTTACTTATCAAGAGGCGAAGGAGCTGTACGGGATATTGACGGACA
Organism: uncultured Ignavibacteriaceae bacterium; assembly: GCA_963699475.1. GTDB lineage: Bacteria > Bacteroidota > Ignavibacteria > Ignavibacteriales > Ignavibacteriaceae > IGN2. The sequence continues at coordinate 131,082 of CAVOUA010000001.1, forward strand.
ATCTTACACCACACCTCCACCAAGATCAGATACAAGCTGGCATTACTACTATCCAAGAGACATTTATTGGCTCAATACCTATCAAGATTTAAGTAACATAAATACGCTGAAGCAAATGATAATGGAATACGGTGTGATGGGAACCTGCCTTTGTTCTTCCGGTTCATTTATACAAAACTATATTCACTACCAGCCACCAACATCTACTCTTGATCCTAATCATGCAGTCTCTATAGTAGGATGGGATGATAATAAAGTGACACAAGCTCCATTGCCAGGTGCGTGGATAGTAAAAAATAGCTGGGGTGCAGGTTGGGGCTTGAGCGGTTACTTCTGGATATCTTATTATGACAAACATTGCGGAAAAAATATTGAGATGGGTGCAATTACATTTAAGGATGTTGAGCCTCAAAAATATGATCACATTTATTATCACGATTATCATGGATGGCGAGCTACCAAAACAGATTGCAACGAAGGGTTCAATGCGTTCACTGCTGGATCAGCTGAATATTTGATGTCTGTGAGTTTCTATACTGCAGCAGATAGTGTTGACTATACTATTAAAATTTATGATTCATATCAGGGAGGACAACTACAAAATGAACTACACTCACAAACAGGTTATCAACAATACAAAGGCTTTCATACTGTCGATTTATCAAGTCCTGTCTTTCTTGAAAATGGAAATGATTTTTATGTTTATCTAAACCTTTCGAAAGGTGGGCAGCCGTTCGATAGAACTTCGGAGGTACCTGTATTATTAGTTTCAGATTCTTATCTGACTATTGTTAATTCAACTTCTAATCCAAATGAAAGTTTTTACTGGGATGGTTCTCAATGGCAGGATATGTATTATTATGAAGATCCTCCTTGGCCAGCTGGTACAGTGCAAATCTTTGTATTAAAGCTTTAACGCTGGATGAAAGCAATGTCCCTGTTGAGCTGACTTCTTTCACATGCTATCAACAAAGGCACAAAAATTCTACTTGAGTGGATAACATCCAGTGAAACAAACAATCATCAGTTTGAAATTTACCGCAGAAGCATTGAGAACGGACAAATAAGTGATTGGCTGCTTACAGGTTTAAGAGAAGGTCAAGGAACAACCACTGAACCTCAAGCTTACAGTTTTGAAGATGATATCACAGGAATAAATGCAACTTCGATCGAATACAGGTTGAAGCAAATTGATTTCAACGGAACTTATAATTATAGTGAAATAATTACCGTTGATAATTTAGCACCTAATGGGTTCGTACTTGAACAAAACTATCCGAATCCATTTAATCCTTCGACAAGAATAAAATATGCAATAGCAGGTAAGCAATTCGTTTCACTTAAAGTTTACGACGTTCTAGGAAATGAAATTGCAGCGCTGGTTAATGAAGAAAAACCTGCAGGAACTTATGAAGTAGAGTTTGAGGCAAATAAGTTATCGGCAGGTGTTTATTATTACACTATCGTTACTGATAACTTTGTTCAAACAAAGAAGATGATCCTTTTGAAGTAAAATTGCTAAATACTTATAAATTAAAAGCCCTGCTAGGATTTAAGCAGGGCTTTTTTAATGAGCACTGAATTAATTTTATTAAAATCGATAAGTAAGATTCGCCAGAAATCTTCCGGATGTTCTGGTCTTTTCAAAAATTCCCTCGTAAGTAAAATTCAGTAGAACAGGTTTTAATAGGTAGGTATTCAGATTAATTGAAGCTGAATTCTGTTTGAGATCTTCTATGCCTGATCTGAATTTATAATTTGTGAACCTGTAACCAAGCATAATATCAAATCCGTAGACTATTGGTCTGCTCAGACTTGCACTCCAGATATCACCCTTCAGTATAGCTGCTGCTTAATCTGTTGAATGAAACTGTTGCACTTGTTTCAATTCCCGGAATTTGAGAGTAAGTAACGTATCCACCATAGTTGTTAGATGGTTTTAAATCACCTCTGCGAAACCTATAACCATAATCAGCACCAAGAAATAAATTTCTAATTGGTTTTAATGTTACTCTTGTTCTGAATCCTTGTCTGGTTTCGTTTTCAATGATACTGTCAAGAGTTGTTTTAAAGGTTTCATAATAGATTACATTCTTTCTTGCATCGTAGGAAAGAAACAGAGAAAATAAATCACTGGGCCGAATGTTCATTGAAGCATATAGACTTGTTAGAGAGAAATCAGATTTACTTTCACCTAATTCCTTTTTGTAAAGGTCAACTTCTGTTGATAAAAAGATCCTTGTATTTTGAATTGCAGAATTTGAATGCTGGAAGTAAAGAAATCTTCTGTCTGTTTTATAATCATTAGTTTGTTCAAAGTAGCCAAGAGTATTCTGCATATCACCATAAGCGACAAGATCAGCTCTGTTTACATAAGCTCCGTACTCAAATAGCTTAGTATTCAAACCCATATTTTTAAAATCAGGTCTTGACCCAACAGCAGCTCCAAAAGTCCATTCATCTACTCCTGATTCAAACTGCAGTCCATCGATTGAGCTGATGTTTGAAATTTTATTGTTAAGATGTCTACCAAACCAAAGCAATGTGCGTTCATTAAAATTATATTTAATAGCCAGATCATAAATTCTAATAGCGTCAGATAAATTGGATGAAATAGTTTTCCAATCACTTGCACGATAAGCAAAGCTTATGTAGTTGGTATACGAAAATCCTGAGTTACCTATGTGCCCGGCATTCAATTGAAATGTATAACGCCACCGTTGATAATCGTAGCTTGATTGGTTGTTCGTAAAATTTGAATAGGATTGCACAGATACTTTTCCTGATAAAGTTGGAACAGGTTCAAGGGAAGTTTTTGTGACTATTTCCTCAGCAGCAACTGATGGGATTATTACCGGAGCATTTAGAACAGAATTAGAAGAGTCTGCAACTTCGTCTCATTTTTTTAATTGTAACGAAAGCAAAAAGGGAGCTGTTTAGTTCAATTTTTTTTGTGGTAATTGAAACCCCTGCGCAGGAAGTTGAAGATTTGTGGTCAACTTTCACAGCAGGAATGAAACTATTCTTCTCTTTAAAGAAAAGTGTGTCGCCTATTTCAATGCCATCAGTATTTTCAAATTTTACATAAATATTTTGTGAAGAAATATAACTTACGTTTCCTTCTAGAATTTTTGCCATTTCTTCTTTGGCCAGTAAGGAAAACTGAAGAAGTATAATCAATATTAAGAAACAAATCTTCATTAGATCATTGAACCTCTGTCGATGGTTTGAGTTTTAGGAGCTCCGATGTCCCAATTAGAATGTATTATGACAATTCCAGCAGTCAGTTGGATCTCCGGGATTATGTTCATCTAAGAAATCATCCAAATGACAGCTTAGGCACTGCGGCTGATAATTTGGTTCAGAATGACATTCATTGCAATTAACATTATTATGATGGTTTCATATCGGGTAGAATGAATGATTAAAGTTTGCCGGAGTCCAGCCATTCATAGTGTGACATTCAAGGCACTCAAATGAAAAATTTAATATTTGATGCGGTGGATTTGTTGTAGAACTATAAACGGATTGATGACAATCAATACAAATTGTTGTTGTACCTGTGAAACCTGATTCATGACATTCTGAACAATTCACATTTTGATGTGCACCTAGCAACGGAAAATTGGTATTATTATGGTTAAATGTAACCTGATTCCAAACGACTGAATTATGACACATTTCGCAATTTGTTGGGTAACCCTGTGCTACATGATTCGGTGCAACATTGTAGTCATCCTGATGGCAGGAAATGCACTCAGAACTTAGCCCGGTAATTACTCCCTGATGACAGTTTGAGCATTGAATTGTTGAATGAGTTCCGAGTAATTCAAATCCTGTTGAAATGTGATTAAATGTCGATGGAATCCACGCAGTCGAATTATGACATTGCTCGCACTGTGTTGGAATTCCTGCTGCAACATGGTTTGGGTTTTGCGCATTCGTAAAAGCATTTGTATGACAGTCGTAGCAAAGATTAGATGTAGTGGTGTAATTTCCGTTATGACAATCACTGCAATTAGTAATATTTGCATGAGCTCCAAGTAATTCAAAATATTGATTGTGAATTGGGAATGTTGCAGGCGTCCAATCCGGACTAGTAGTATGGCATGATGCACAATCAGTCGGGAGCTGTAATGCCGTGTGACTTGGATTTGCAGCATTATTATAATTCTCCTGATGGCAAGCAAGACACTCAGTCGGAGTTCCTGCATATCCATTCTGATGGCATTGCAGACAATCAATGGTAGTGTGTGCACCTGTTAAAGGAAAAATTGAATTGCCGTGGTTGAATGCATTTCCTTTTGTTCCATCAGGATGGCAGGATAGACAAGCTCCACTTTCATAAATATATCCTTGAACATTTTGATGTTTATCATCCATATCCAGTTGATTATGCTCATGGCAACTTATACAGGTAAATACAGCAAAATTATTTGGTATCTGATGACAATCGGCACACAATGTCCATTCGCCTGCATGTTCTCCTGTGTAGATTGGGAAATATTGTCCATCGTGATCAAATGTTGATGGAACCCACGCAGTTGTAGTATGACAATCCATGCAAGTTGTCGGAAAACCTGCAGCGGTATGATTTGGATTAGTAGAATTATTAAAATCCTCGTATGACAGAGGTAACAATCGGTTGGTGTATTTGTATATCCCTGTTGATGGCATTGTTGCAATCAGTTGAAATGTGTGCACCTGTTAATGGAAACTGAGTAATGCTGTGATTGAAATTTATTATTTCATCCCAGCCGTTTGTAGTATGACATTCAGTACAATTTGTTGAGTAACCTTTTAATAGGTGATTAGGATCCTGAACTGTATTCATAATCTGTCTGATGACAAGCGTAGCAATCAGTTGGTGTTCCTGTATATCCTGTTGAATGACAATCCTGACAATCTACAGTAATATGTTTTCCGGTTAATGGAAATGCAGTTTGGTTATGGTCTAGGTTGCTGGATCCCATGCTGTTATTGTGTGACATTGAGTACAATCGGTTGGAAAATTTCCGGCAACATGATTCGGATTCTGTGTTGAATTGTAATCATCCTGATGACAGCTAATACATTCTGGAGATAATCCGGTAAAATTTCCTCCTTGTTCATGACATGCAAAACAATCTGAAATTGCATGACCACCGATTAAAGGGAAAAAATCGTGAACTACGTTTACTGCAGACCAGTCGGAAGCTGTAAGCTATGGCAATTCTGACAATCTGTTGAAAAACCTGCAGAGACGTGATTTGGATTTTGAGTCGAGTTGTAATCAATTGGAATGACAAGCAATAGCATTCGACATCCAGAGGTTCAAAGTAAAGATCAACATAACGTGTGTGACATTGCTGGCAATCTGCAGTTAAATGATTTCCAAGTAGTGGAAATCTTCCGTTCTGGTGCAGACCGTTTATGTCTTCAACCATCCAGGTTTTTGGAGTGTGGCATTTGGAACAATCTTTACCAACTGTTCCCTGATGCAGATCTGTGTGACAGGAAATACAATCAGATTCTACTTTGGAAAACTCGAGTGAAACGTGACAGCTTCTGCAGTCTCAGATTTGTGCTGACCAATTAATTCAAATTTTGCTGCGTGATCAAAGTGACTTGCTTAGATAACCTTCCAATCAACCGGTTCATGGCAAAGTTCGCAATCATAATCAAAATCTTCACCGTGTTCAGATTGAGCAATTGTGTTAAATGCAAAAATCAATACAAAGCAAATTATGTATGGCATGTTGCGCATTTAATATTTTCTATTTTAAATTTTGTGAATATAATTCCGTTTTCCTCAACTTTCGGATGACATTTTTCGCAGCTTATATTTTTATGTGCACCTTCTAAAGAAAATTCTGTTTCATTATGATTAAATTTTTCCGGCGTCCAGTTTTCAAATGAATGGCACTTTCCACAATCAGAGATTCGGTGGATTTAAATTGACCATAGTGTATATCATTATGACAAGTTTCGCAATCTTTTTTAAGTGAATTAAATATAATTAAATATTTTCACATCTTCTTTTCGATGGCAGGCTCCGCAGAAAATTCTATGCACACCCATTAACTGGAAATTCGTTTTGTTATGATCAAATATAATAGTTATTCCAATTGTCTGTTTTGTGACAACTGCGCAATTTTTGTCGGGCATAAATTCTGATTTAAGTTCATTTGCGTGAATATTGTCATGGCAGCTGATGCATTCAATTCCAGTGCCTTTAAAATTCCATTTATTCTGTTGATAGTGGCAACTTTCGCAAGGCGTAGCTAAATGTGCGCCTGTAATTTGAAATTTGGCTTTATTGTGCATTTCAATTGTAAAAGTGATGGTCTGAATCCGTTCTCGGTGTGACAGTCCGCACAATTCTGAGTAACCCCATTAACGACAAATTGTGCTTTATGATAATCTTGATGACAATCTGTGCAAAGAGCGAATTTCATTTTGTATCCGGAAGGATTCTTATGACAATTGTTGCAGCCTACAAGTTTATGTTTACCGATCAACGGAAATTTTGTTTTGTTATGATTGAATGCTGAAGTATTAATTTGCTTGAAGCTTGAAGTTTGATGACAGCTTGTACAATTTTGTCCAAATCTTCCGTTGTGAACATCCTTATGACAGGAGTTGCAGTTCTGGAAAGGAATGTTTTTAAATGCCTGATATTTTTTCCCATTCTTTTCTTCGATTTTATGACAGCCGATACACTCAACCTTAAGATGAGCACCAGTTAATTTAAATGCAGCAGTTGAGTGATCGAATTTTGGCGCAGGTTTAAATGCCTCTGTATTGTGACAGGCAGCGCAATTATCGCCTAAAGTTTTTTGATGTACATCTTCATGGCAGGAATAGCAGTTGTGTTCAGTCCAAGATATGTTTCTTTTCTTTTTTTTAAATTATTGTCGCATTATAAAATCTGCTTTGTGACATTTTTTACACTCAGTACTGCTGTGTTTTCCAGTTAGGCTAAATCCAGCTTTGTTATGATCAAATTTTTCTGGATTAAAATTAATTATTCTAAAATTTCTTCCATGATGTTCGTTATGACAGCTCGAACAATTTTTACCTTTTACTTCACTACTTGCATGGAAACCGGAGCCAGTATTTATTAGTGATTTAATTTCAGTGTGGCAGTCAAGACATTTTGAATTGTGGACTTTGTCACCAAGTTCGTGACATTTAGTGCAGTTACTCATTCCTTCAAGGTCGGCGTGAGCGTTTGTTAGTTCACCCGGAGAAATTTGAGCTCGGCTGGTAATGGTTGTTGATAAAATGAATACTAGTATGTAAAGATGAATTTTAGAAATATTTTTCCCGATAAATGATTTAATGCTTTAGATAGTGCTTCCCCAAATTTCTTAGTTATTCTAATACCAATGTCTTCTAAAAATTTTGTTGGCAATATTCCACCTGCAAAAATATAGACTAGATCATTTTCAATAACTTTCGGTTCAGCGGAATCTTTTACCTTGAGAATAACACTGTTATCAAGAATCTCAGAAACTTCAGAATTAAGGATTACCTTGACTTTACCACTTCTTGAAGCGTTGTTAATTTTTTCCAGATTCTTTGGTTTTATTCTTGAAAATGAATCGCTTCGATAAGATAAGAGTTACTTTATTATTTTCATCTGCGAGTAATAAAGCACTCTCAATAGCAGAATCACCGCCACCAACAACCAGAATTTTTTGATTATGTATCATCTCGGGTTCTAATAGCCGATAATAAACTTTTTCTTTTTCTTCGCCAGGTACACCTAACTTTCGGGGCGAACCTCTTCTACCAATCGCAAGCAAAATTGATTTTGTTGTGTAATGATTTTTGTTTGTTTGCACTAAAAAAATATCATCCTGCTTTTCAATCTTTTCTACTTTTTCCTGCTCGTTTATCCTGATATTATTCTTTGTTAAAACATCTTTCCACATCTCAAGCAATTCGGATTTTGACGTTTCTGATAGTTTCACCTTGCCGTAGAGCGGTAAATCCATCGGCGATGTCATTACAATCTTTGCTCTTGGAAAATTAGAGACCGTCCCGCCTAAGGTATCCTGTTCAAGTGTAACAAATTTTAATTTTCTTTTCGCTGCTTCAAGTGACGCTGATATTCCCGCAGGACCTGCGCCAACTATAACCACATCATATTTTGTATTACCTTTGCTCTTTAATTTTGATGCCAGATAACTCATTGCCTGCTTTCCCTGTTCAACAGCATTTTTAATCAGTCCCATTCCACCTAACTCACCGGCGATGTAAATTCCGGGGATAGTCGTTTCAAATTCCTGGCTAATATGAGGAAGATCAACCCCTCTCTTTTCAGTACCTATGCAAAGTGTAATAGCGTATACAGGACAGGCATGAAAGCATGCACCATGTCCCACACACCTTGAAGCATTAATCGTTGTCGCTTTGCCGTCTACAATACCAAGTATATCGTGTTCGGGACAAACAGCAATGCAGGCTGCACTGCCAATGCAAATGTCAGGATTAACGACAGGATGCAGAGAAACTGGTTCGTGGAATCCTAGCTCTTTTGCTTTGGCTATTTTTTTCTTTGTGGCTTGTGAGTGCGTTTTATGTTTTTTGATGTAGTAGTAGAAGAGTAAAGCGATGAAAGCAATTACTATTAAATATGCTGCTATGTTTTCAATAATTACTTCCACCGCTCAGATGATGATTTCTTACCTGGCAAATTTACTTAATTCTTAAAACAACTCCAGTAGTTGCATCAATTCTGATTTCCCATTCCGGCGATATAAAAAATCTGTATTCCCATCTGTTGTCACTTTCGTCTTTTTCTAACTTCCACTCCTGGATTTCGCCATTTTTTGCATTGAGTGCGACAGATTTAGCCACAGAATAATCAATTAAATTAATCCCGGGTTTCACTTCATACTCAAATGAAGGAGAAGTTCCTTTCATTTCAATCATTGTGCCGTCATCAATACGGTATTTTATTTTTAATTCTCCGCCGGATGAGGTAATCATGTAAACTTCCCATACCTTTACACCATTATGGGTTGTCAATTCTGTCTTTGTAACTGTGCCAGGATTTGTCTGTTTTGCCTTTTGAATTGCCTGAGTTTCAGTAATTGGTGAACTATTATTGGTGCTGTTCACATCTTCGGAACAGGCGTTATTGAGTGAAATCAACAAAATCATGCTCAATACAAAAGATGATATTTTATACATTTTTTCTCCTTTTGGTTTATTGATAGTTGCTAATCATATAGTAGTCTAATTATAATTTTGGTGACAATCACTTGAGACAAAAAAAGGATAGGGTGAAAAAAAGCCCTCTCAAATTAAATTCGGAGGGCGGGGGAGGAGGATATTATGATTTTGGCATTATTTCGTCAGGATCATCTTCCCGGTTGAAATAAATGAACCAGCTCTTAATCTGTAGAAATAAATTCCGCTAGAAAGTCCAGATGCATTGAAAGTTGTTTCATGTTTTCCGGCAGATTTATATTCATTGACTAAAGTTGCAACATCATTTCCAAGAACGTCATATATTTTCAATGAAGTAAATCCGGAAGAGGGAATTGAAAATGAAATAGTTGTGGAGGGATTAAATGGATTAGGATAGTTCTGCCCAAGGTTAAATTTTTCAGGAATCTCAGAGGTTTGTTCAACTCCTGTCGGGGTGGATTGTGAATATTTTATTACAGAATAGTAGAACATTCCCACTGTGTACAAACTCGAATCAAAACCAAGTGCAAGACCTTTTCCGATTCCGGCATATTGATTGACCTCAGCGACCCAGGGGTTGCTTCCGTCGGAATTATATCTTATGGTTTCTAAACCATGATATGTGGTCCCGCCAGATACTACGCCCACATTCCCTGTAATATATATCTCGTCCTCTGGTCCAGTCAAAGCAAAGTACGGATATTCTTCCCATCCCGTATTTAATTTAAATCTATTATACCATAAAAGATTTCCGGAAGGATCGAACTTGGCAGTAAGCCAGCCCGGGAATTCCCCGGGTAAGTCACCAAAACCAGTAATTAATATGTTGGATTGAGAATCAATATTCACCAGTTTTCCAAATTCAGAATTACCAAAGTCGTAAAATTTTTGCCAAAGCAGATTACCGGAATAATCATACTTTATTAGTCTGATATCATTACTTGTTCCTGTATTAACATCGTAGAAAGAGCCTGTAATAAAAATTCCTCCATTATCATCAACCCTAATGCTTTGTCCGGCCGTTCCCGTTTCCTCCTTAACCCATTGACGCACACCTGCGTTGTTATACATAACAGTAATTAAACCTCCACTCTGACCAGCACCAGTAATGAAAAGCTTATTTGATTGATCTAATTCCATAGAGGTTGGCGTATGAAATCCACCAGTCTGATCAAAAGTATCAAACCATAGCTGGGTACCGTCTGGTGCATATTTAACCGTTACGAAATCGTATGTTGCTGTGTACTGCCAGGCCCTTCCGGTTACATATATATTACCGTTCTGGTCAACAATTGAACGCACCGCAAAAGCCCAAGTGCCCGAAATTAATTTATCCCAAAGCAAGTTCCCGTTGTTGTCATATTTCAGAGTAAGCAAACCAGTCTCAACGGGATTGCTGCTGAATGTACGAGGATATCCGGTCACGATAATATTACCGAAGGGGTCTACGGATAACCAGGTTGCAACCACACCAAGGTCTTGAATCGAATAAAATCTCTCCCAGATTAAATTTCCATTTGTGTCGTATTTCGTGATTATAATCTTGGTATGATCACCAGATTGACCGGCGACGAAAACATTTTCGTTATTATCAAGCCCGATCATAACGCCCACGGGGAAACCGGTAAAATTATTTATTACCCATTCTGTATTGACCTGCTGAGCATTAATAAAATTAGCAAATACAATCATTACGATTTTGGCGGCAAGTATTTTCTTCATTTTTTTATAACCTTAATTAATTCAAATGTTATTTTACTAATATCATTTTCTTTACTTCAGTGAAACTTCCGGCACTTAATCTGTAAAAATAAGTTCCGCTTGAGAGCTTTGCGGAATCGAATATTATATTGTAATTACCTGGTTGCTTAACCTCATTAATCAAAGTCACAACTTCTTCACCCATTATGTTGTAAACCTTCAGTGAAACCAATACTTCTTTAGGTATTGAGTACCTGATTGTTGTTGCCGGGTTGAACGGATTCGGGTAGTTCTGTTCTATACTGTACCTCTCGCGGCAGATTATTATCAGGCTCATCTGTTGAAGTAATACCGATGCTAAACTCACCAATGGCAATATCACTGCCAACGTAAGCTGCATCAACTGCTCGAAGTGTCCAGATATAATTACCATCCTGTAGCCCGTTTAATGACCATTCAGTAACAGCGCTAATATTTCCTGGTTCGGGCAGTCGAGTAAGAATTGTATTTGTTGGTCTCTGCGGTGTATTTATGGGTACATGAGTTCCATTTCTGACTATACGAATATCATACGTTATAGCGGCAGAAGGTGTGTGGTCATCGATGGCAGGAATCCAGGATAGGAGAACAGTATTTTCTGATTGCAATGTAATTTCCAAACCTGTTGGAATAGATGGTGCTTCATTTGGTTCTAACACATCATTTCGGTAGACATGCATTTGTGCCTCAACAAGCCCATTTCCCCCAGGAACAAAGTATTGCCCGGCGATGAAATAGTCAAGATCACCTTCACCATCTAAATCAAACCACGAGAAAGTTCCTCCACGAGTACCACTAGCTCGAGGTGCTGGTAAAGTGTTTGCTGTGTCGGCAGTAAATATACCTCCATCATTTGTGTAGATCCGTGCCCTTCCATCAATTTGCGAACCAGGATTATACGTTCCTGCAAGAAGAATATCCATATCACCGTCAGAATCGTAATCTGCCCAGGTTGCAGCAGTAAGATCGTACCATCCTTCACAGGGAATACATGGTATTACGTCTTCTCGTACAAAATTATCATTATCGTTACGATAAACACGAAGTGCCATCCAAGTGTAGGTGCTGTCCAATTCTCTGACGTTCCCTGCAACAAGAATGTCCAAATCACCATCGCTATCATAATCTCCCCATTGTGCCTCACCATGTTCAACGCTGAGATAACCCAGAATATCCTCTCCAACAAAAACACCATTTCCATCATTCCGGTAACGACGGATAAAACCTTCATCGGTTAAGGGTTCAACGTTAACAAGCAGCAGATCGAGATCCTGATCGCCATCATAATCAGCCCATGAACTTTGAGCATGAACTGTAGAAGCAAAAACAGAGTCGGTTTCTGTAAAGATCCAGCCACCCGATCCATTCGATCCATCATTGCGCATTAAAGCTGTTCGGTAAGTGAATGTAGCATCATCAAAGACTGAAGGTATTAGGAGATCGAAATCACCATCATTATCATAATCAGCCCAGGTAATAGAACGAAGATCGAAATCAGCTTGGCTGTTATCTTCCCAGTACCCCGGGAGTTCAGTATTGGTTAACATCAAGGTACCATTATCATTACGATAAATCACAGTTTGGCCATCTGACCCAACAGCGAGGTCCATATCAGTGTCACCGTCAACATCACCCCAGGCAAGATCAGAAGAACCAGTGGAGATTGAACCGAGAGGAACATCAATGTAAGAAAAATCCCACTTCACAGAATCTGCAAGACCTTCATTACGTAGCAATACAAGTTTTTCTTCTACACTTACATTGTACACAACATAATAACCGAGAACTGCGATATCCAGATCTCCATCAGAGTCATAGTCAGCAGGGGCAGTTGTTATAACCCAAAAATCTTCGTCCTGTGGAGTGATAAATAATGAATCAAGTGGGGTTACCTCAGTAAAATCTCCAAACGTTCCCCCAGGGCCAGGTTGAACTGCAATGAATTGAACGACACCATCTGTGGCACCATCATCGTCGGTAACAATCAGTGTAACATGGTAGGTATTGGCAGTATCAAAAGTATGAGACGGATGTTGTTGTGTCGATCCGGTACCATCTCCAAAGTTCCAATCCCAACTAACAATGAATCCGTCAGGGTCCACACTTGTATCTGTAAAATCAACAGTAAGTCCATTTGCTAAAAATTCAAAAGAGGCTGTTGGCAATTGATTAGCTGGTGGAGGAGGAGGTCCGGTGAAATGCTCGATGTAGCCCTGGAAACCAACAGTCCATGCATCACCACCAGGTACAGCTGCAATTGCACTGAATGAACCAAAACCTTGTGAACCTATATCCAGTACGGACCAGCTTTGTCCTCCGGTTGCAGAATAGTAAGCAACATCGTTAGTAGAACTAACCCAAAGTTCGTTTGCTCCTAATAGATAGATATCACTAAAATTATCATTAGTATTTGGTGTAGGTAAAATTTCCCAGCTAATACCACCATCGTTGCTTCGATAAGCTTGACCCCACCATCCAACGGCATAGCCAATACTTTCATCAAAGAAATCCATATCTCCTATTTGAACTGGCGAATAGGGCAACATTCCTTGAATCCAGGTTACACCGTTGTCCGTGCTGCGATAAAATATTTCACCAACATTAGCAGCCCATATATTTGTTCCTTCAACATCCACAGCCCTGTATGCACCTTGAAAATTCGGAACCATAGTCCAACTATTGCCACCATCCGTAGTATGATAGAGAGAACCTGATGTGGAACTAAATCCGATAACCCAGCCATCAAGAGACGAAGTAAAGTGAATATCTTCCGCTTCATAATTGTTGGATGGTTTTGTTGGAGTTGCAGACCAATTTGTTCCTCCATTTGTGGTTTTATAGACCTGACCGGTTTCATCGACAACTACGGCTTCGTCTGTTCCTCATTACTTGTACAGCTTTCAGATTGTTTTGTGTAAATCTTTCGTGAATAATCCATTGGGAAAGTCCATTACTTGTTAACAGTGTACCGTTATCTCCGACCGCAAGTAGATTCCCATTTGCAAATCTGTCAACATCATTAAGTGATTTACCCGTACCGCTTGAAATCTGAAACCACGAGCACCACCATTTGTTGTTTTAATTACAAACCCAGGACCATAACCAAAATAACCTGTCTGGTATTAGCAAAGTATGGGGCCGCACTATTTAGGAAACTTGGCTGCATACCGGGTGACTAAATACCTGTGACCAACTTAAACCAGCATCAGATGAGTGAAACATATTTCCCATAAGATCAGCTGCGACTAAATTTTGTGGATCCGCAATTGCAAACGCATCAATTCCTTCCGGAATTAATTCACCAAGATCAGTCCAGGATTGTCCGCCATCGGTAGTTCGGAAGAAAGTTGTCATCATAATTTGGAAATATACCGGAACGACCCCAGGCAATACAATCATTATCAGATATAACAAAAAGTTTCGTCTTCAGGCTTGCTGAGGAAACAGAGTTCCATGTAATCCCACCATCTGTTGACCTAATAAAAGTATCATCGACAATTCCAACGGCGACGCTACTTGTTAAAAATGCAACAGCTTTTGCATCTCCTGAATAAACCTGTGCGAAAGAATTAGCTCCATCTGTTGTTAAAAACAGGGCAGTATCTGCCACACCAATTTATATTCTGGTCACTAATAAAATCGAAAGCAAAGATATTATTAGGGGAAGGTATCCAGGAGTTGCCACCATCATGACTGACATAGCGATCAAAGTTTCCTATGTTGCAAGCCCGAAACTTGTTGTATAAAATTTCATAAAGTAGGTTGAACCAAGAAAGGGGAGTTGTGTCCAGTTTGTTCCCCCATCAGTCGTGCGGTAATTGTCATTACCAAATGCCCATCCATTCTGGCTGTCAAGGAAAAACAATCCGTTGAATCCATCAAATAGCGAATGGTACATTTCGCTGAACCCAGGTAATACCCCCATCATTTGACTCGAATAACGCACCACCATTGTCGAAGGAATTATCTTCCGTTGCTATAAACACTCTTTGAGTTGTTGGTGCTGCAACTCCGCGAACATCAAGATGAGTCGGTATGGGGCTTTGAGTTTTCCATTGCGCCGGATTATTAAAGCTCAGAAGTAAAATAAATGATAGAACGATAAGTAATCGGGCCGAGCAGATGTGAATACTTAGACCGGGAGTTAACCAGCTATTAGATGGCATTTGCATACTGTTGTCCTTTTCAATTATATGATATTTATTCATAATAGTGTTAGCGCAATTAAAATTAGTGACATTTCATTAAAAAATTAAGAAAAAGATAAACTAATTACTAAAAGAAGACTAAAAGTCCTTTAATAAGTAAAATTAGCAATAATGCTCTCTTGATACCAAAATATAAAACCCCCTCAGGAGGGCACTGAGAGGGCAGGAGAGGGCTATCAAGGAGGCTATTTCAAGAGAATCATTTTACGTATGCTTGTGAAATTCTTTGTATTGATCGCATAGAAGTAAGCACCACTGTTTAATCCTGAAGCATTAAAGGTAATTTCGTGTAAACCAGCTTCCATGTTATCATTTATTGGAAAATAGCAACTTCGCTACCAAGCACATTAAAAACTTTTAGTGTGACAAATTCCCGGGCCGGTAGAATATTAAACCTTATTTTTGTAGAAGGATTAAATGGATTGGGATAGTTCTGCTCAAGGAGAAGAGAATTTGGCGCTATATTATTTTCATTCTCTACATTGGTAGGTGGTGTATAGTTAGAAATAATTACCCCGAGATTTCCAACTGCCCATCCATTTACGCCATCAAAAGAATGAATTGAATTCAAGTCCTGGTTTGTTGGTGTTGTAATTGCATTCCAATTTAATCCGGCATTTGTTGTTGAGTAAAGTGTACCTGCACCGCCGACGGTCCATCCTTCATTTTGATTGATAAAGTGAAGACCATTCAAGCCGACGACGATCCCTGTAGAGCGTGATGTCCAGTTAGCACCGCCGTCACTTGTATACATAAAAAAGGAATTACTTCCACAGGCAAAACCTATAGATGCATTAATAAACTGAATGTCCTTGATGTCATCAGTTGCTGGATTACTCATTGACGCGAAAGTTGTTCCTCCGTTACTTGAAAATAACATTAGACCATTTCTAGCACCGACCCAAATATTCTGGTCGACAGCCGTAACACAAAGAAGTCTCTCAATTGTACCTGAATTAAGAATAGCCCATGTATTGCCGTCATCTGTCGATTTAACTGCAGCACCGTCATCACCCACTGCAAAAAAAGTAGAACCACCAGCAAAACCAACTCCTCTTAACTGTAAAGAATTGCACTCTTTTTTGAAACCCAGTTTGTTCCGCCATTGGTGGTCGTAAAAACTGTCCCGTTATCTCCAACGACTAATCCGGTACTTGCATTCTTAAATACAAGCTGATGAAGGTCTGAGCCTGTTAAAGTGAGAGACCAGTTTGCACCTGCATTAGTGGTATGAAGCATTGTTCCTGCATCTCCGCATGCCCAGCCCTCAGTTGTACTTATCATCTGAATTCCTTTCAGTTGATTGCTGGTATTTGAATTTTGGATCTGCCAGTTTTGAGCAAAGTTCAGTGATGTGATCATTACAGAAATAATAATCCCGGCTGAGATTCTGGTCATGATAAAGTTTTTCATTTTTATTTCCTTAATATTTATTGATTGTGTTTATCATATAGTAGCATAATTTGAAACTTAGGGACATCCAATTTTAGTAGCAATTTCACTTCCCAAAACATTGTAAACTTTAAGGGATACAAATTCATTTGATAGAATACTGAATCGTATTTTTGTTGAAGGATTAAATGGATTAGGATAGTTCTGCTGTAATTCATAATCCATCAATTCATAGTGAACTCAATTTCATTAACAGATGAAGGATTCGGCCATTCTATATCAGTGAAATTTGTGTTGTGTCAGTAAAGTTCTGCACAAAATCTCCGTTGAAGGGTTGAATGTTAGACGCCAGGCGTGATCTGTTGGTGGTGCATCGTAGATTCCGTTTCCATTATGATCTGCATAGAAATCAATATTGTATCCATGGTTTAACTCAAATTCCGGAATGTAAACTAAAATCAGGAACTAAAATCAATGGCACAGATACTCTTCCAAGTTCTTTCTGATTATCTTGTCGAACAACTCTTAATTCAAATAGTTGTCCCAAGATGGGGAGTCATAGAAGTTCAGATTCACCGTTACAGGTATTTCCAGTTAATGTCTGTAAAGTTTGTGTTATGACTAAATCCCTGAGTAACATCGCCAGTTGTATTTGTGAAGTTAATACTCCATGCGTGGTCTGTCGGTGGAGCATCGTAGAGTCCATTTCCATTGTGATCCGAATAAAACTCAATTTTATATTCTGGACCTAACTCAAGGCCGACTATCTGCACATCAAAATTTGCCGATGGTATAGAAGCAACTTTAATTCTGTCTACTTCTTTATTAGTGTTATTGTTTTCAACTCGCAGCTCAAGCAATTGACCAAGGTGTGGTGTCATCCCGGTAAAATTAACAGTTAATACATAAACCCATTTTATGTCGGTGAAATTTGTATTGTGTGCAAAATTTAATTCGTCATTTCCTACTGCATTATTCAGCTCCAATCTCCAGGCATGATCTGCCGGTGGTGCATCATATAATCCATTTGAATTATGATCAGAAAAGAAATCAATAAAGTAACTTCTTCCAGCGGATACAGCGTCAAGTACAATATCAAAGTCTACTGTATTAATTTGTTGTACAATCCTTCCGGTTTCTTTCATCGTTCCTTTATCAACAACTCTTAAGTAAAGATTTTGATTCAGGTGTGGTCCCATTCCGGTAAAGTGAATTGTTACATTTGAATTCGGATTGGGGAATTAAATGCTTTGCCTTGAAAAGCCAAACAAGTAGGATTAAAAGAAGCGCAAATGCTTTTGAATGATTTCATTTATTCCTCCTGAAATTTGGTTTTAGATTAATTTTAATTAATTATTGATTAATTATTCAAAGCCCCATTATCAATCCACGTAGCAATCGAATCGATTACAGCTGTTGAAAGAGGATCTCTGTTTAAAGGCATTCTTGGTAATACTTCGCCCTTAAGAATTTTTATTAATAAACTTTTTGAGCTGCTATCCGGAACCACTCTTTTGAACTGCGGAACAGTAGACTCTGCACGTTTACAAGGTTAGAGAAAGAGTTTCCATCTGTTAGTAATAAATTTGCCTGGTTGTTTGTAGGACCATGACATCCTGATAGTGCACAACTTTGAGTGAATACTTTGGCCTGTATTTCACTAAGTTTACTTAAAGGAGCTTGAGAGCCCTGATTTGGTGGTGGTTCTGTCGGATTATCACTTGAACATCCCCAGAAGGTTATGACAATTATGATTAGAATAGGTAATAGATGTTTTGTCTTTTTCATTTTTTTCCTGATAATTGTGTTATAACACATATATAGTTAATGAGTTTTTCTAAATAGTGACATTAAAAGTTAATCGGAAAAGGAAATGAGGGAATAATTCAATATTAGAAGTATTCCCTCGTTATTTCTGGGTGACACCCCGGGATTAGATTAATCGAAATCAATTCTTAAAATTTAGTTTTTCTACACTTATCTTTCTATCAGTAGAGACACCTATTAGACTATAGGCCGGGCACCAGTCTATGAATGCAGTAATTAATGGTACTATTCCAACTAATCCCCACCAGCTCTGATTGTAAATTCCGACTGCGATTATCGCCATTCCAAGAATAATCCTGATTACCTTATCAGCACTTCCAACGTTCTTTTTCATTTTTATCTCCTTAAATTTTTTATTGTGAATTTGTTGTTGGAACAAAACTAAGAAATTTAAGAAAGGATGAGTGTGACAATGTCACACAAAGCTTATTTTTTAGGAAGTGATTTTAGTTTTGTCTCATCAAGAATTTTGATTGATCTGCGCGAAATTGCGATGATTCCACCTACTTCAAAATCTTTTAAAATTCTGCTTACTACTTCTCTAGATGTACCAATATCGTTTGCAAGTTGCTGATGTGTTATTTCTATTGGATTTGTCTGTTCAATTTATATTGATTTAATCTTTCCGCCAATCTGATGTCTACATTTTTGAAAGCTATTTCTTCAACGATTGTAATAACATCGGCGAGTCGTTCAGAAACAAGATTGAAAATATATTCCTGCCAAACGGGGTATTTGTTTACATAGCTTTTAAAGAGATTTGCAGGAATGTTTAATACTTCTGAATCTTCTTCTGTTATTGACAAAGCAGGAAAAGAATTATTAGATAAAATGCAGGAAGCAGTAAGAATGCAGGATCTGCCTTTAGTAATCCTGTAAAGCGTAATTTCTCTTCCGCTTGAACTGATCTTATATACTCTTATTACTCCTTTAAGCAGAAAAGAAAAATAATTGCAGGAATCTCCTTCAACAGATATGGTTTTATCTTTTTGAATCTTCTGATGAAGTGCTGCAGTAAAGAATTCATCAATCTCTTTAAATGAATCTTTTGTAAGGAACGGTAAAAGTTCCAGGAGTTTATCTTTAATTAGGATCTGTCCTTGTGGAAACCATTTGAGTTTTCTCCAAAAAATGGTTCAATATGAACTAATACATCACTGATATTAGAATATTCTTCCATCAGTTCATCCTTTACGCGATGTGCGATTTGATGTCCTTTGTGAACGGGTAATTCTGCATTCACCAAAACGTGAATATCAACAAAATATTCGAAGCCCATTTTTCTTACAAAACACTTGTCAATGCCCATTACGTTCTCAACTTTACCAGCAACGTTTCTTACATTTTGAATGATGTAGGCGGGTGGAGATGTATCCAGCAGTTCGTATAAAGCAGGTTTAAAAATTCTGTAAGCATTTATGATAATTATTACGGATGCAAAAAGGGCTGCGAAATCATCGGCTGCTTCGTAACCGGAGCCACCTACCAGTGCAATAGCTATTCCAATAAACGCAGCAGCAGAAGTAATTGCATCACTTCTATGGTGCCAGGCATCATTTTTTACCGCTATGCTATTAACGCTTTTTCCGACTTTTATAACAAACCTAAACAATGTTTCCTTTGACAATATTACCAATACCAACACAATGAGAGTAAATGGTTCCGGAGCATGATGCGGAGTAATTATTTCATAAATGCTCTGTACAATAATTATCATCGCCGCAATGAAAATTCCAAAGGAAACAACAACTCCTGCAAAAGGTTCGGCTTTGCCGTGTCCGTAGGGATGATCTTCATCGGCAGGTTTGGATGCAAAGTAAAGACCGGTTAAAACAATCGAAGAGGTAAATATATCTGTAAGTGATTCAATACCATCTGCAATTAAAGCATAGGAATTACCAACAATTCCCGTAAAGATTTTTATTGTAGCCAGAAAGAAACTAGCAATGATCCCGATTAGTGTCGTTTTTAGACCACGCTTAACTGTATTTTTATCGTTGCGGGGATTAGCTTTCAATTCAACTTAAATGTTTATTAATTCTACCTTCAAACTTAGTAAATAGAAAATAAACAATAACAAATGAATTTTTCTAAAGAATAGAATAGGATTATAGAAATCAGGGGAGAAAATTATTTATTTAAGAAGCAGCATCTTCTTGCTTAGCCTAAATTCGTTCGTCTCGAGAAGTATTAGATAAATACCAGATGCAAATTTGCTTCCGCTAAATGTTACAGTATGAAACCCGTTTCTTAGTTCTGTGTCAAAAATTGTTTCAACTAACTCACCTAAAACATTCAACACCTTCAATTTTATATCAGATGTTTGAGGTAAATAAAAAGAAATGTTTGTAATCGGATTAAAAGGATTGGGGTAGTTCTGATAGAGTATGATACCATCCGGTAATATGTTATCATCTTCAACAGTGTTAATAATAAAATTCAGATTTATGCCTGTAATCTGATTGTTCAAGGGATCAATAACGACCGTTTGACTAATTGCATTATCCAATCCAATTTTTTGAGCAACTAACTCATAAGTCCCGTATGGAATGTTTGTCACATTGAATTCACCTAACTCTTTTCCAAAGTTATAAGTATATAATGCACCGTTCTGAATATTCTTTGCAAGAATTGTAATCCCTTCGTAATCCGATTGATCCGTGAATGATGTAAACGTTATTCCTCCACCAATGCTGCCAGCACCATACGAAGAATCTCTGACTAGAGATATGTTCTTATCAACGATGTTATTGTTGATTAAGATTGAATCGGCATTTTGCCAGAATATAGCTGGAATGCCTTCATCGTTATAAAATCCCGGAAGAAAATTGTTCGTGTAAGCCTGTAGATAGTAGTAGTCCTGTAACTTGGACATTTACGAGGTACGAACCATCCTCTTTAATAAATCCAGCAAATACATCTATAGTATCGAATGCCACTTGATTATATCGAATCTTTGGTACTGGAACATGAGTCCGGTTTGTACTATTATAATTCCCTTATCAACATTATTTCCATTGGTTGAATCTATTATTTGTCCGCTTATTGAAAGATTATTGTCGTCAATTCGCTTAAGGTTGAAGTCAATTGTCTTTACATCTCCGGAATCAAGCTGAACAAGTTGGGCGAAGTTCGGGTCGTATAGTACTGTCATGAAAAACAACATAGTAACCTTCTTTCTCAACGCCAATGGTGTAGTCACCTTCGGGCAATGTTATCCGATAATTTCCCGATGAGCTGGTTTTTGCAGTATCAAGAAGATAAATTCCATTATAGAAAAAATAAACAGTGGCACTATCCATAGGATTCAGACTATCTCGGACTGTTCCATTAAATTCTCCAAACTCATCTTCGAAAAATTTTATTCTCACCTCGAGAGGTTTTGGGTTTTGAATACCATTGTTATAAACGAATATTGTATCTGAAGTATCATTTATTGTCACCTGATAAAAAGCACTCAAAAGCACATTCATTCTTATAGAGTCATCAGGTAGAATAGTAAAAGGTATCGTCTGGTTGTTTTCAAAATCAATTACATAAATTGAATCATTATAGGCAATACTATCAATAGTTAGATTTTGATTCCCTTTGTTTATTAGGAATGCATAATCGAACCTGTTAAATAAGTCTTCAAATTCAATTCTGTTTGGCTTAATATCCAATTCCGGTTGAGCAGCCAGAAAAGATGTAATAAAAATTAAAAATGTTAAAACTCTTAGCTTCATATCTTATTATATTTTTTAACTTAGTATCAAGTTTAGTAATTTCGTGACAAAAATAAAGAGCAAAAAAATCGATTATCTAAATATCTCCGGTTCAGAACTCGATTCTCTTCTAAAAAGGTCAAAAGAAGGAGATTCCAGTTCATTCTCAAAGCTTAGCGGTTTTGTACGTCAAATTGCTCATTCATATTACTTGTCAAAGCATCATCAAAAAAGAATTACGAACGTGGATGATGTTGATGATCTTACCCAAAGCGTCTACCTTTCATTTGCAGAGCAGTATCAAAATATCAATGAACCCGAAAAATGGCTGCGAAGAGTTCTCTTCCTGAATTTTGTTAGATGGTATAAAGCAAATAAAAGCAGGTCATTTTCTCAGCTAAGGGAAAGTTTGCCTGCGCCTGATAATTTATATGATAGTTCAGCATTGATTGACGCCGAAAGTGTGTTAACTATTTTAAATACTCTTACTGAGGATAAACAAGAAATTGTAAAACTTAGATTCTGGGGAGATTTAAAATTCAGTGAAATTGCTGAGAAATTAAATAAAAATGAAGCTGCTGTTAAAAAAATGTTTTACCGGACTTTGCTTGAGTTAAAAGAAAAGTTAGAATAAATGTCACGAAAAAGAATATTGAGTTACTAAATGGATTGATTAACAAAATAAATATCTGTGATGGAAAAAATTGATAAAATATTAGAATTGCTGGAGAAGAAATCTCTTTCTGAAGAAGAGCAGAAGCTGCTGAAACAGTTCGCTGATTCTGATGAAGAGATTAAATCATTTATTAGTTCTTATAGGACATTAACTAATTCTTTATCGGTTTCGGGACATGTGCCGACCGATTTAATTGTTTCGTTTGTTTTATTCGAAAAAGGTGATGATCCTGAGAACAAAGTCGCAGCTATACTTGTAAAAAAAATAAAATCGCATCTTGCAGAATGTTCAACCTGTAGAGAAGAATACAAAATGCTTTTGGGTGAATTCTCTGATATTTCTGAGCACCTAGAGAAAGCAATTCATTCTGAACCAGTATCAAAAGTTGAAGAGAAGGCATTTATACCTTTAGCCATTTTCAAAAGATCGACTACTTTCAGATACGCTTTTGCGACTCTTTCCATATTATTAGTTGCTTACGTCGGTTTATTTTTTATTTCATCGGGATTAACACCGGACTACAAGAAAAATCTTTTCGCCAGTGAATGGGAAGATGTTTATAAAACCAGAGGAAGAACGTCTCCATTATTCCAACAGGGTCTTGATGCAATTGACAGTAAGGAATATGACAGTGCAATAGAATTTTTATCACAAGATATTATTGATCATAAGTCTGAAAGATCAATATTCTACTCTCACTACATTCTCGGAATTACTTATTTGAAAGCATCTGAAAAAGATTTTATCGGATTATTCAGGTCTTATGACAAGAATAATGTAAATCTTGCAATTGCTAATCTCAAAGAGTCAATTGATAAAAATAATTCAGGAGATTACGAAAGCTTGAAATTAGACTCTTATTACTATCTTGGGAGAGCTTATCTTCTGATTGACAGCACCGATGCAGCCGCAGCTAATTTTAGAAAAGTAATTGATGGAAAAGGCAGGTTCTCAAAGGAAGCTTCAGAACTAATATTTACAATGGAGAAGAATTGATAGATGCTCTGGCTAAAAGAATTTTTTGTTTCTGTTTTATGCATTACAACGGCATTAATTAGTTTTTTAGGAATAACAAATTCTTCTCAATCTATTAACTCCAATCAGAACCTCAACTCCGTAAAAAATTCCGTTAATAATTTAGACATTAGAACTTCTGAGCAATTCACTTATTATCTTGATTTAATCCAGAATAAACCTGTAGATAAAAACAACCTCAAGAACGAACTAACTTCTCTTGAATCAAAATTCGAAAAGGAATTTCTATCTGCATTATTAAAGAAAAGGGAAGGTGAATTTGAAAAAGCATTCAACCAGCTTTTTCCTCTTCTTGACGATTTTCCTGAAAACTTTATTTACTTTGAAGAACTCGCTTTACTGGGCAAGATATCAGGCAATTCAAACAAATTATCTGAGTTCCTTGAAAAGAATAAATCAACCTCGTCGAATAAATTTTATTTCTACTTAAAAGCTTTGGTTGAGTTGCACAGTGGAAAGAGTACTCAGGCAATAGAAACATTCCAATCACTCGTTTCTGACAGCATTAAATCGAAGGAAATCTATTTTCAATTAGCTAATGCATACAGAAAAACCGGGAATTATGATGAAGCATTAAAAAGTCTTATTAGTGCAGAGAACTTGTGCGAAAATAATGATAAGTTTCTTTCTAAAATCATTAACCTTAAAGGAACAATTTTTTACTTATCCGGAGATTACGAGCAGGCAAAAAAGAATTACAGGTCAGCCTTGGAGTCATCCATCAAATCAGGGAATAAATCTGAAGAAATAAAATCGTTCGCAAACCTTGCGATAATCAAAGATGTTTATGGAGAAATCTTTGAAGCGAGAGATGATTTTCAGCGTGCTATTAAAATGGCTGAGGAATTTGAGAATATGGAATTGCTCGCATTCCTTTATTCGGAACTTGGTGTTTCATTTTCATATACAGCCAGTTTGATTGATTCGAGGAAGAATTACGAAAAAAGTTTTTCTCTTTACGAGAAACTTAAAAACAATGAGCGGCTTTCATACCTGTCGAGCAACATTGGTTCGCTCTATCTGCAAATTGCTAATTACATATCAGCACTCGATTATTACAGCAGGGGATTAAAGTTTGCCGGCGAGAATAAATTGGGACAAATCTTAAATCTTACCGGGTTAGCTGATGTTTATTCAAACGAATCAAACTATTCAAAAGCTCTTCAATATTACAAGCATGCAAAAGAAATTGCGGATTCTGTTAAGGATGTATCCTCTGCTTTAAAAATCGATCAAGGCATTGGAGCTTTATATTACAATATTAACCGTCCTTTTAATGCTCTGGAAATTTTTAAGAAAGCAGACTCCCAAGTTTCAAGCGATGAATCACCATTTGAGATAGTGAAACTATATTCTAAAATCGGCACAGTGTTAACTTCGATTGATAGTATAAGTCAAGCTGAAACTTATTTTCAAAAAGGACTAAGTCTCGCCAATAATGTGGAAGATATTTACAGTGTAATTGTTCTAAAGACTGAACTCGCCTACAATTATTTTCAACAGGGTAAATTCATTGAAGCAATAAAGCTGCTAACTGAAGCACAAGCATCTTCAAAAGATTATGAGCTAACTCAACTTTTAGGATTACAGGAATTGTATTGGGGTAAAATTTATGAGGCTCAAAATAAAATTGATTTATCGGTTGAGAAATATCTTGCTGCATTTCAAATAAGTGGAAGTGTTCATGACTATAACAACCAAATCGAAGCTGCATATCTGCTTGGACAAAATTATGAGAAAGTACACAATACCAATGAAGCAGAAAAATGGTACTTAGCAGCAATAGAAAGAATCGAAAAAATTTCTTCACCACTTAGTCCGAATCAGGAAATTCAGATTGCACATTTTTCAGGGAGTGAATTCGGTTTACAACTCACTTGCGGAATTGTATCTCAATCAGGATAAAGCAGAGGAAGCATTTAAAATTATTGACAAGTCCAGATCGAGAAATACAAAAGCCAACCTCAACAGACTCAAGTTGTTATCTCACCTGAATGATCAAGATAAGTATAACCATTTGATTGACCTTGAGTGGATGATCAATTCTGGTCTTTACGATAAAGCTACTTCAGATTCATTGAGTAAACTTGCTTCGGAAATAAAAGATGAATTAACATCTCAGTCTGGCTCACTTGCTGAAATATTAAATACTAATGCTGAAATTGACTTGAAAAATTTTCAGAGCAAACTTGGTCAAAATGATTATCTGATTTCAGTTTATGCTGGTCAAAATTCATTTAGTGTTTTCAGGATTAGCTTAGATAAACTAATTCATAAAAATATTCCGGTAAGCCGTGACAGCCTGTTGAAATTGATAACTCAGATATCACCAATTTATCGATCAAATCTTGAGAGTGAAGAAATTTATGTTAATGAGGATTTATTTTCTTTTAATGCTCACTCAGCTTATAAGATTTATAATGTCCTGTTCAAAGAAATACTTTCTGATATCCCAAAAGAATCTAACCTGATTGTAAGTTTACCTTTTGAACTCGTAAAACTCCCGCTTGAAATGCTCGTTACTGAATGGACAGAGCGTGAAAGCCCATACTATTATAGTGACAAAGAATTTTTACTGGAAAAGTTTAACATCTCTTATACCCCGTCAGCTTCAATTTATGAATTGCAATCGGGTACAACTGAAAGCACTGCTAATCAAAATTTACTTATCGGGGATCCGTTTATAGATAATGCTGAATTTGCTTTGAGCGTACGAAGTGGTTTGGTAGATTTGAATCCCTCGCAGGCAAGAAACATTTTATTATTTCCGCTTGAGTACTCCCGAAGTGAAATTGAAAGCATTGATAATACGATTTCTGAAAGTAAAATGTTCACTTTGAAAGAAGCTACGGAAAGCAACTTTAAACAACAGGCTCCGTTGAGCAATGTAATTCACATTTCAACGCACTCATTTTTATTGAAGGATCAGCCGTTGATTTTGTTTTCACCGAAGGAAAATGACGAAGATGACGGCTTTCTTGAACTGGGTGAAATTGTTCAGCTAAATCTTAACAGCGATCTTGTTGTACTTAGCTCCTGTCGTTCAGGCCTTGGAAGGATTGACGCAGCCGAAGGTATCATCGGAATGCAGAAAGCTTTTATTGATGCTGGCAGCAGGAGTGTTCTTGTTTCTTTGTGGGATGTGAATGATAAATATACTTCATACTTTATGAAAAGTTTTTATGAACATCTTGCTGACGGCAACTCGAAATCTGAAGCTTTGAGACAAGCCAAATTGGATTTTATAAATAATTATTCTGCTAATCCATATTACTGGTCTGCTTTTGTTCTTTTAGGAAATATTTCTGCTGTAGATATAAAAAGCGCATCATCCTTTGGACCGATTCAGACTATACTTGCTGCACTTTTATTGATTGGAGTTTATTATTTAATTCAAAGATTAAGAATTAGAAATAAAAACCTTGAGCAATAGTTATAATCTTCCCAAGGATTCTTTTGCAAGCTTGCCAGTTTCGCTTTCAGCATTTATTGAAACTACCTTATTCCAGAAATCTTTGGCTTTGTTGTAATCACCCTGTGTTGCGGCAATGGCTCCAATATTGTAGAGTGCCATTTGATTTTTAGGATCGTAAGAAAGCACTTTATCGTTTACTTCTTCACACTTAATTAAATCCTGTTTGTTGTAATAAATCATAGCGAGAGAAAAATATATATCTGTCCGTTTTGAATTAATCTTTAATATCTTTTCATAGTAAGGAATAGCTTCATTCATTTTATGCGAAGCGGAAAGAAAGTCAGCATAGTTTCTCATTGCAAGTGTGTCTGAAGGATTTTGATCGACAGCTTCTTTAAGCTCAACTAATCTTTTTCGATATTCTTCGGAAACATTTTCTTTACCAGGTGTGTTCCCGATTTGATTTTTTAATTCTTTGTGGACATCATCGTCTGGCATTGTTTGATTGTTAATTACAGGAGCCTCAGTTGAATCGGATGTTTCTCGAATGCCGACAATAATCAATAACGAGACACCAACGATTACAAGTATTCCATATAAATATACTGGTTTGAATTTCATTCTAATCCTCTTGATAAATCTAAATTAATTAAAAAATCCATTTGTAACCAAAAATAATTGTTACAGCAACGTGGATAACCATTATGACAAACATAGTTATAGCGAAAGGTAAATGAAAAATATGCCACCAGTGGAATAATTTCTGAGATGTTCTTAACAATGCTATTCTTCTGGCTATTACAATTTCAGATTTGGCCGCTTTGATCAGCTCATTGCTCTCCGACTTACCTATCCCTAATAGCTTGATTCTCATTTTCAAAAGTCTCATTACTTTTTTAATATCAAAATAATCCCTTACAAAAAATCCAGCGGCTGTTAACAGATTAAATGACTTGTACCGATCCGCTGATGAAATTTTTTCAAACTCCGATAAGGTTGAAGAATCTTCACTCAACACACTTCTGACTTTTATCGCAAGTTTTTCCTTTATTGAATTCAATTCATTGACACTAATTTCCTGACCCTGAATAGTTCTTGGAATTTGAAGATAAATAAATCTCCCAACCACACCACTCAGAACTACCAGCACCATACTCCAGAAACTAACAGATACAATACCACCGAATTTGAATGCAGTATGGTAAAGAACTAAAACTGGTCCAACTGAACAGAGGAAAATGTGAAACTCAAGCCAGTGCTTAAGATAGCCGATGTTGAAAAATTTCCTGTATCTCTTCCTGATCATATAAACACTAACCCCAACAATCATCATCAATGTCCCAATAATTCCAAAACCGTGACCTAATGCACCACTAGGTTTTAATAAATTATGATTGGCATTGAAAAATCTTTCCTCAAGTGGAGTTGTGTAATAATCAAATCCATAGATTGCCAGAAGAATAGTAACACTTATTCCAACAACTAAAAACAAACCGACGTATATTTTATGAACTGTTTTATTCATTTGATGAAATTGCCGTTTGAAATTCTTTCTTGTAATTCAAGATATAAAAATAATGCAATACGGACTATTTCATAGTCTGATTCCACAAGAGGTGGTGATAAAATATTACCGCCACTGCTTAAATGGGGAAACCGTTATTGGTGATATTATAAAGTAAGATCTATGCCAGCGGAAATGAATCTTGGAATTCCGACTTTTATTCCTTGAGGTCGTCGGCTTGCAATGTATCTTTCATCAAAAAGATTTTTGACAGAGAAATAAACGTTACTATTCAAACCGGTTAAAAGGTAACTTGCTGTCAGATCTGCAGTAATGAATGAAGGCATTTGTCCTGTTTCGCCGCTTGGTCCTGCATCAATTGTGTTAAGTTCATCAGTGAATTGCTCTTCCACGTATGTTGCAGAAAGATTAAATCCTAGTCCGAATGGAGTGGACTAAAATCCAGGCTGCCTGTAAAAGTGAACTCAGGTGCATAAGGCAGTTTGTTATCCTTTACATTAATACGTTTCACTTCCAACAGTAATGAAACGATCATTGCTGTAAGTTGAATTCACATAAGTTGAATATGCTGAAAGAGAGACAATATATTTGGTTTGTAAAAGCTGATGAATGTCAAAACGGATTCCAGCTTCGGCACCGATGTGCATTGTCTCTCCGCCGTTCACTAATCCTGTTCCCGATCCGCCCGAAGAAACAGAAACTGGAATAACCTGGTTCGAAAAGTCCATCAGAAATCCGGTCAACTCAAAATAAATTGGAGAAGCAAAACTTGCCCTGATGCCAGCTTCATAATTCCAGCTTAATTCAGCATCAAGGTTTAGAGCTGTACCGTCATTCGTGATTGCATCTTTTATTCTTGGAGGAGCATATCCTCTGTGAACTCCGGCAAAAATCGAATAATCATTATCAAAATTATAATTAACTCCAATCCCCGGTATTGGAGTAAACAAATTATCATTATTTATAACACTTGTATCCTTGTAAGCAATTCTGAAAATTTCCCGCTCGAAGTGAAAATTTTCTAATCTTATTCCGGGTATTACAGTGAAGTTTGAGCTAATGAAAAATCTATTCTGAGCGAATATACTTTCTGCATATCCTGTTCTTATTTCATCTTCTCTTAAATCTCCGGATTTTGCTTCTGCGGTCCTGCCATCAATTCTTTGTTCAAATGCTCTTTCATAATGAAATCTGAATCCACCCTCAAGCTCATTTTTAAGATTGCCGATGTTGTAATTGTAACTAAATCTTGGTTCAACACCAGCAACTTCAAATTGTCTGTTTCTGTTTCCAGTACTGTTTCTCATATAGATTGCACCTCTCGGAACCGTTGTATCACCAAAAACAACTCCAGTCATATTACTTGTTGGTGTTCGGCTGAAATCCTGACGAAGCCAGTTTCTTGTTGTTGTGTAGCCATAAACTGTTGTTCGAAGAAAAGCACTTTCAGAAAAGAAGTAATCGTGAGTTAGACTTGCTGAGTATCTTCTTACATCCAACTCGTCATTTGGAGCAATGATAGTATAATAATCTCCGTTATCATACATACTTGACGTCAATCCAACATAAGTTGAGTTAGAATTCTCATCGTAAAATGCCAGCTTAATTCCTATTCTTGAATTTTCTCCTGTTTGAAATCTGATCTTTGCCGTCAGGTCATTGATATCGAATCTTGTTATTCCAATTATATCTGCCTGTTTGTGTAAAAATCCAATTTGAAATCCGACATTATCTATTGTGGTTCCGTAAGCAGCCTGCCCATTAAAATAGCCGCCATCGCCACCTCTCACTTGTAGTGAAAGAGAATGAGAAAGCGGCGGATCATAAGTTATATAGTTAATAACTCCTCCAATAGTTTGCGGACCGTATAAAATTGAACCGCTTCCCTTTAAAACTTCTATACTCTTCATTCTATCAATTGCGGGAGTGTAATACATTTCCGGTTCACCGTAAGGCGCTAAGGCAATAGGTATTCCGTCTTCCATCATTAAAACATTTCTGCTGCGATCAGGATCAAGTCCTCTTATTCCAACATTTGCTCTTAGTCCAGCTCCTTCTTCGTCAACCACATTTAGCCCGGTTACCTTTTTGAACATTTCGTTACCGGAAAATGGCTTATCGTTTTTTAATGATGCTTCTGTTATAATGTTAGCAGAGCCAGGAATACGATTAATCAGAGAAGGTTTTCTGCCAATTACATCTACCTGTGGGAAGTCATTCATTTTTATGAAAGAAGAATCAACTTCAGCATTGCTTTTTTGTTTTTCAAGCAATTCTGTTTGGGTTTGGCTCAGTGTTAATTCTACAAAGAAGAAATAGAAGATTATCGAACAAATTTGAATATGAGTAAACTTATTTTTCATCCTGGCTCCTGAATATCAAATAATTAATTTGTTCTTATCTAAACTTAATCTTAATAAGAATAAAAAGCAACACAATTTTTGCCACAAAGCAACTATTACAGTCTAAAATTGATTTTATTAGTACTTAATGATAATTTTGAACAGCAATTTTCTACTTATAATAACTGCATTTCCAAAATTGTTAACATTCATTAAAATAATCTTTCCGCAAACTTCTGAACAAATTGAAATCTTTTTGTGTTCAATAATTAAGTTCATTAAATAACGGATGAAGAAGGAGTCTGCTTATGAGTTCTTTTATGAAATTTCTTAATTCTTCAATCGGTAAAAAACTGGTGATGGCAGTAACAGGAAGTTTCCTGTTGATTTTTTTAGTAATTCATTTGATTGGAAATATCACTTTATTTTTTGGGCCTTCTGCATTCAACGGATACGTATCTGCGTTGGATGTTGTTAAGCCACTCATCCGTGTGATTGAAGTTGTGCTTCTAACTGCTTTTGTATTACACATTTTTAACGGTGTAAAACTGTGGTTTGAAAATAAACGGGCTCGTGGTGTTAATTATAAAGTTAATGGTTCACATGAAAACAGTGATTTATTTTCCAGAACGATGTTTCTTTCAGGTTCGATTGTTTTCATATTTTTAGTCACTCACCTTGGTACTTTTTTCTGGCGGTTCAATGTACATGATCCAATGGGTCTTGCAAACCACCATCAGTATTTTGATATAGTCGTCTATTTTTTTGGGATCTGGTGGTATGTCTTACTTTATGTTATTGCTGTTGTGCTACTTGGCTTTCATCTTAATCATGGTTTTCAAAGTGCATTTCAGACATTTGGATGGAATCACAAAAAGTATTTTCCCTTCATTCAGAAGATCGGAACACTTTATGCTTTAATTATGGCAGTTGGATTTGCTTCAATGCCCATTTACTTCTTTTTCTTTTGCGGAGGTATCCAATGATAAAATTAGAATCTAAAATTCCTGAGGGAAAAATTTCAGAAAAATGGACAAATCATAAGTTCAATATGAAGTTGGTTAACCCCGCCAATAAAAGAAAATACACAATTATTGTTGTCGGAACCGGATTGGCTGGTGCTTCTGCTGCAGCTTCACTTGGTGAGCTTGGATACAATGTCTTGGCGTTTACTTTTCACGATAGTGCAAGAAGAGCGCACAGCATTGCTGCACAAGGTGGAATAAATGCTTCAAAAAATTATCAGAATGATGGTGATTCTACCTACAGATTATTTTATGACACGGTAAAAGGTGGTGACTTCCGTGCGCGTGAGGCAAATGTTCATCGTCTTGCCGAAGTCAGCAGCAATATTATTGATCAATGTGTTGCTCAGGGAGTTCCATTTGCCAGAGAGTATGGCGGATTACTTGATAACCGTTCTTTTGGAGGTGCTCAGGTTTCAAGAACTTTTTATGCACGTGGACAAACAGGTCAGCAGCTTCTACTCGGTGCTGTGAGTGCTTTGAACAGACAAATTGAAAAAGGAACAGTAAAGTTGTTTACAAAACGTGAGATGGTCGATTTAGTTGTTATTGATGGACAGGCAAAAGGAATTGTTTGCAGGAATCTGTTAACTGGCGAAATAGAAAAGTATTCTGCACAAGCGGTTTGCCTTGCGACAGGAGGTTATGCAAATGTATATTTCCTATCGACCAATGCAATGAATTGCAACGTAACAGCTGCCTGGCGTGCTCACAAGCGAGGTGCCTTCTTTGCTAATCCTTGCTTTACTCAGATTCACCCAACTTGTTTACCTCTCCACGGCGAATCACAATCCAAGTTAACATTAATGAGTGAATCATTAAGAAATGATGGAAGAGTGTGGGTATCAAAGAAAAAAGGTGATATGCGAAATCCAAACGATATACCTGAAGAAGAAAGAGATTATTATCTCGAAAGAAAATATCCATCGTTTGGAAACCTTTCTCCACGTGATATTTCTTCAAGAGCTGCTAAAGAAGTCTGCGATGAAGGTCGTGGAGTAAAAGGTGGTGAAGCAGTTTATCTTGATTTCAAAGATGCCATTAACCGGCTCGGAAAACATGTAATTGAAGAAAGATATGGAAACCTTTTTGAAATTTATGAAACAATAACTGGCGAGAATCCATATAGTGTCCCGATGATGATTTATCCTGCACCTCATTATACAATGGGTGGTGTGTGGGTTGATTACAATTTAATGAGCACAATTCCAGGATTATTTGTTCTTGGTGAAGCAAACTTTTCAGATCATGGCGCAAACAGATTAGGGGCCTCGGCTCTAATGCAGGGATTGGCTGATGGATATTTTGTCCTTCCTTACACAATGGGAAATTATCTCGCAGGAGATAAACCAACATTAGTGAAAACAGATCATCCGGAATTCGAAAAAGTTGCTAACGAAGCAAAGGATTTAACAAAAAAACTTCTGTCAGTAAAAGGAAAGAGAACTGTCGACGATATCCATAAGCAGCTTGGTAGAATTATGTGGAATAAAGTCGGAATGGCTCGGGATGAAAAATTATTAAAAGAAGCCATTGAAGAAATCAGATCACTTCAGAATGAATTCTGGAAGAGCGTTACAATACCTGGCAGTGGAGATGATGTTAATCAAACTCTTGAACGAGCAGGCAGGTTAGTTGACTATTTTGAGCTGGGTGAGTTGATGGCTCTTGATGCACTTACAAGAAATGAATCCTGCGGTGGACACTTTAGAGTTGAATATCAGTTTGAAGACGGTGAAGCAAAACGTGATGATGAAAATTATTCATTTGTCTCTGCCTGGGAATTTGCAGGAGAGAATAAATGGAATCTTCATAAAGAGCCGCTTGAATTTGAATATGTAAAACCGGCAATAAGGAGTTACAAATAATGGAAGCAAAAAAAATAAACCTAAAGCTTAAAATATGGAGGCAGAAAAACTCCAATACTGTGGGAAGTTTTTTTGACTATGATGTTCAGGTTTCACCGGATGCTTCTTTCCTGGAAATGCTCGATGAGTTAAATAATAATCTTGAGTTAAAAGGAGAAGAAGCTGTTCATTTTGAAAGTGATTGCCGTGAAGGTATTTGCGGAACTTGTGGACTTGTAATTAACGGAAGACCGCACGGTCCGTTAGCAAAAATAGCAACCTGCCAGCTGCATATGCGAAACTTCAAAGATGGTGATACTATCTGGGTTGAACCATTTAGAGCAAAAGCTTTTTCGATTATAAAAGATTTGATGGTTGATCGCTCAGGATTTGATAAAATTCTTCAGGCAGGCGGTTATGTCTCAGCCAACACAGGGGGTGTTCCTGATGCAAATGCTATTCCGATTCCGAAAGATGTCGCAAGCTTAGCTATGGATGCTGCAGCCTGTATTGGATGCGGCGCCTGTGTTGCAGCTTGCAAAAACGCATCAGCTATGCTTTTTGTATCCGCAAAAGTTTCACAGTATGCCTTACTTCCTCAGGGTCAACCTGAAAGATATCAGAGAGCTGAAAAAATGATAAAAGTAATGGATGAGTTAGGTTTCGGAAGTTGTACTAATACCTATGCCTGTGAGGCTGAATGTCCAAAGGGTATATCAGTAACTAATATTGCAAGAATGAACCGGGACTTTGTTATGGCTAAAGTAAAATCTAAAGAAGTTGCTGCATAGAACAACTGATTAGATAAATTAACTTAGAAAATCGCCGTCAAAAGCAGGATTTTTAAGATTGTAAATTTTGGGCATTTTTTAATATAATACTTGCCAATAGTAAATCGGTTTCTTAATTTGAGACCGAAAATTTAGAGAGAATTGTGATGTTTGAAAAAGAAATAAAATTTATTGGTGATTTCTGCCTTAACCAGGTAAAAAATCTGGGCCCGGTATTCACTTTTGAAAAAGTCACATCTACTAATCTTCACCCCGCAGTTGTTTGCTACATTTCTGCTGAACTGGATTTTATGATCTATGCTGATAGAAGAAAACTTCTACAGCAATCTTATTTTGATTATTCGGGAAAAGAAATATCGGATCATTTTCAAAAAATCTCAGGTGAAATTAAGAGAAATAAAAAAATTTCATCGGATGACTTAAAAAAATTAATCCTGCAGGCAGTTTCCTTTAATGCTAATTATCTTGTTAGACCCCGCTGGTCTTTAACAAAATTAATTTTTAATGAGCAGCCAATAATCTCAGTTGAAGAACTTCAAATGATGCTGAACTATTTGTACTATTACGAATATTTCAGAAAGGTGCTTTCCGCTTACCTATCCAAACGTAAACTCGTACAAATATCTTTAACCGAGTTTGATCTTATTCTTAATAAAATTGACAGAGAACTATTCGTATCAAACCAGGAACAATTAGTTGAGAACGCTCTGATTTCTATGGGGGACTTTTTTAATATTGGCGGTGTTGATAAGAATCAGGTTTCATCAACCGCTATCGAAATATTCCTTAAAGAAAAAAATATGCTTGAATTGGTATTTAAATTGCGTAAAGAAGTTCCAGAGGGACAAAAAAAGCGATTTGATAAGAATGATCTGAAACGGATATTATATTCAGCAAGCGAAGAAGAGAAAGGCGAAGCGATTACAATTACAGATTCTGAAATTGTAATTGAGGGGCAAGAAAACGTTAAAAATGAGTCAGAGAAACCAAATCTTGAAGAGCTGGCAAGTAAATATGCCGATGAGATGGATAAATCAGATGTTGAATCATTCCTGAGTCGGGAAGAAGAAGAAACTCTCCTTTCCCTATATGACGAGGAGCTGAAGGAGTTTTCCGAAAACGCTGTTGAAGATGTTGCTGAAAAAGATGCACAGGTATCAAAAACAATTATTGATCAACAACTGGATTCCACTTTTGGTAATGAATCATCATCTGAATTAGTTCCTGATATAGATGACAATGACGAATTAAATAAAACAGACACCGATTCCCAATTTGAAAGTCCGGGTATCGAAAAAGAAATAGTTCAGGAGATGATTAAAGATTTTGTCGGAGAAGAAAAAACTGACGAGGTTTTGGATGAAGTATCAAAAAACACTCAAGATGAAACCAACGAATCTGCAGATACCGATGTTCCCGGTATTGAATCTCTCGAAAACGAGTTGTTGAATATTTTTGAAGATCTTGATAATGCTGATACCGGTGTTACCCGCGAGGAAATAACTTTCGAGGAAATAGATGAAATTCCTAACGAAGCAGGGAACGAAGTCAGCGATTTGTATTCACCAATCCTTAAAGAGGACGATATAGATGAGTTTATTAAAAGTATTGATGAAGTAGTGGTTTCTGCTGATGAAGTAAAAGCAGAGATTAATGAAATTGAAGAAGTAGAAAAAATATCGGAACCTCCAAAGCCTCCGGAAGCAGAAGAAAAAAAAGCCATCAATGAAAAAGTTCCAGAAGAAAAACCAAAAATTACCAGACCAGTGCGGCAAAAAGATCTTTTCAGTTATCTGAAAAGGAAAGAATTAAAGAAAATCGTTTCTTATATTTTTGCTAATGATGAAGAGGATTTTACAAACACTGCAGAAAGAATAATGGATTGCCACTCCTACAAGGAAGCTTCGGAGATATTAAAGGCAGTCTTCACTTCATATAAGATTAGTCCTTATTCAAAAGAAGCCATTACGTTTACAAACGGAGTATCTAACTACTTCAGGCAAGCTTGATGTTTGTTGACTACGCTCTTATTGAAGTTTACTCTGGTAAGGGCGGAGATGGTGCTGTTACATTCCGACGTGAGAAATATGTTCCTAAAGGCGGTCCTTCAGGCGGTAATGGCGGTAACGGGGGTAATGTTATAATCAAAGCTAGTACTAACCTTCACACTCTGCTTGATTTCAGATATAAAAAAAAATACCAAGCCGGCAAGGGAGATAACGGCGGCAATTCATTGAAGGATGGTAAGAATGGAAATGATGTTGTCATCAGGGTACCCGTTGGAACTATTGTTAAAGATTCAGAGACAGAAAAATTACTTTTTGATCTAAATACTGATGGAAAGGAAGTAATCCTTGCGAAGGGTGGAAAGGGAGGTAAAGGCAATAGTAAGTTTGCGACGTCTACAAATCAGACCCCCCGTTTTGCAGAAGATGGAAAACCTGCTGAGTACAAAAAAGTAATTCTCGAATTAAAATTAATTGCTGATGTTGGATTAGTAGGCTTCCCAAATTCTGGCAAATCTACATTGATTTCAAAAATATCCTCTGCGAAACCAAAAATTGCTGACTATCCCTTTACTACTCTAGAGCCAAATCTTGGGATAGTAAAGTACAAGGACTTTCAAAGTTTTACAGTTGCAGATATTCCCGGTATAATCGAAGGTGCATCTAAGGGAAAAGGTCTTGGCCATCAATTTTTAAGGCACATCGAAAGAACAAGAATTATACTATTTTTAATTGAGATTACTTCTGAGAATTTTCAGAATGATTTTGATGTCCTTATGAATGAATTAAAAAGTTACAGCCCTAAGTTGATTCAAAAGCGAATGCTCGTATCTCTATCCAAATCTGATTTGATTGATCCTAAGAAAATAAAAACTGTTTCGGGTTTTAAGTTTAAAGGAATAAAAGAAAAACCATTCGTTTTTTCATCTGTCTCAGGTCAGGGACTAAGTGAATTGCTTGACATTTTATGGGGTATGCTCGAAAAAGATAAGAACGATAAATAGCTCTTTTTCGATTATAGGAGGATTTTACTATCGTTAATTTTTGAAAATATATTACTTCGTGGCTATATTTGCATCCCGATTTTAGTGGGATCAGGTAGGGCGGGGTAGCTCAGTCGGTTAGAGCAGTGGAATCATAATCCACGTGTCGGGGGTTCGAATCCCTCCCCCGCTACAATTATTAAATATATTTAAAT
Organism: uncultured Ignavibacteriaceae bacterium; assembly: GCA_963699475.1. Classification (GTDB taxonomy): domain Bacteria; phylum Bacteroidota; class Ignavibacteria; order Ignavibacteriales; family Ignavibacteriaceae; genus IGN2. Next base: position 168,996 of record CAVOUA010000001.1, read on the forward strand.
AGGACATAGAACAAAGGAAAAATCATGTATAGTATATTAGTCTTAATCGCTTCGATTGCTTCTGTGATATTGATAATAGTTGTACTGATGCAGTCAAGCAAAGGTGGGGGATTATCAGGGACATTTGGTGGTGGAGGTGGTATGAGTTCAATGTTTGGGACAAGAAGAACCGCTGATTTCCTGAGCAAAGCAACCTGGTGGTTAGCTGGAGTAGTTGCTATTCTTGCGATTGTTGCTAACCTTTTCTTTTTACCCGGCAAGGTAACTCAGGAACAAAGAAGTATAATTCAAGAATCAGGCAGACAAAATATTCCTCAAACACCATCATTACCGCAACAACTTCCCGAGCAAGAGTAGGTAGTATTTATTAAATACTTTTTATGAAGCCCTGAAAGATCATTCTTCAGGGCTTTAATTTTTCCATTCTGCAAGAATTTTTATAATTCTATCCTGAATGTTTTTATATTTATTTGATCCACCTTGAGTGAACTCGAACATCATACAAACAATCAGATCATCATCATCAGCAGTTGTAACATAGCCGGCAATTGAAGTTACTCCGTTTAGAGTTCCGGTTTTCCCTCTAAAATTATTTTCTGCAGACGTTCCAATCATTCTTTTTTTCAATGTTCCATCAACTCCGGCTATACTAAGAGAATTAGAGAAATCATCAAATTGTTTAATACTGAAATAAACTTTTTCAAGTAATCCAACCAGAGCTCCTGCCGTAACCTGATCGAATCTTGAGATACCGGATCCATCAACTATTGTGGTTCCCTTGGAATAAATACTGTTGTCATCAATATAGTTTAGGATGGCTTGCGTTGAGAAAAATGAATTACCTTGCTGACCGCTGTAAACGGAGCCTAAAGTTTTGAATAAACATTCAGCGTAAAAGTTGTCACTGTTTTTATTGATTAATTTGAGCAGCTCACGCAACTCGATTGATGAATCAACCAATGGTTCAGCATTATCAGCAGTCTGCCCGGAAATTGATTTGCCTTCTACTTCCACGCCATAAGCTATTAACTTTTCCCTAAATTTTTTTGCAGCGAATAAGGGAGGGTTTTCAACATTGACATAATAGTTTCTGTATCTGCCTTTCCTTTTTTTTGTGATAATTGTTCTGTTCCGATCAATCACTAATGCAGAGATCGGCGGAAGTTTAACATTTGCACGTTCTTCGCTTATCCAGTCATCTCTTGAATAAACGTTATCGAAATACTTATCATCACCAACTACATTTCCCGTAACCCTTCGAAGACCTGATTGATAAAGTTGATTAATTAATTCTTCCAGATCTTCAGTAGTGAATGTAGGATTTCCAAATCCTTTTATATAAATATTACCATTTATTGTGCTGTCTGAAAGATTAACATCATCAGCCAATATCTGTGTAGATAGGAGATGATCTCCACCCATTAATTCAAGAGCTGTAACTGTTGTAAATAGTTTTGTGTTCGATGCAGGGATCATCGATTCAGTATGATTGACACTGAATATTGTATCCTGGTTAAGCGGATTATAAATCATTATTGCCATTTTTGTCCCCGCAGGTATTTCTGAAATCAGATCATCAATTTCTTTAATAATTTTTTCAGGTGTCTCACCAGATATATTATTGAGAGAGAAGATGATTAAAAAGAAAGCAGTAAAAATTTTCATTGAATGATTTTAGTATTTCTAACTAACTTGATGTGAGAATGAATAACATTATATTTATATTACTTTTGCTAAAAATAGAAATAATTATTTGCTAAAATAAATCTTTCTGTTCTTAAACACTCAACAGTTTATTAAAAAATAAAGGTTCCATGAAACAACCAGTTAAAGCTTATCAGGATGTTGATTTTCTTAACTCTTCTGATGGAAGATCAATCAGACTACTTACTGAGTATCTACAGCCTAAAAGTAAATTTAAAAAATTTAAGGTGATGGACACCATTGTCTTCTTCGGTTCCGCCAGATTAAAATCACGAAGAGATGCCTTGAAAGATTACAATTCCATTAAATCCTCCAATCCAAAGCAAATTGAAAATTTTGCAGCAAAGCTTCGTGAAGCACAGTTATATCTGGACATGTCAAGATATTATGAAGATGCTGTTGAACTTTCAAAAAGATTAACAGAATGGTCCATGAATCTCGAGACAACTGCAAACAGATTTATTGTTTGTACAGGAGGAGGTCCTGGCATAATGGAAGCTGCAAATAAAGGAGCAAAAAAAGCCGGTGGTTATTCGATTGGATTAAACATAAGTATACCATTTGAGCAGTTTGTTAACAATTATGTTACACCTGATTTGAGCTTCGAGTTTCATTACTTTTTTATGCGGAAGTTCTGGTTTGCATATCTCTCAAAAGCTTTAGTGGTTTTTCCCGGTGGATTCGGTACGATGGATGAACTTTTTGAAATAATTACTCTTATTCAAACGGCAAAGGTTAGAAAAAAGCTTGCAGTAATTATTTATGATAAAAAGTACTGGAATAAAATCATAAACTTCGATGCGCTCGTTGAGTTAGGTATGATTAACAAATCTGATTTGAGTCTGTTCTCTATGTGTGATACAATTGATGAAGCATATGATGCAATAATAAAGCATCTAAAAAAATATTATTCAAAACAAAAAGAACCAAAAGTTATAGAGCCAGTTTTACATCTCAAATAATAAAAAACCCCTCGAAGAGGGGTTTGAAAAATTAAAATTGATCGGATCGCTGGAAGCGCCGGGCTGCTTTAATTTTTTCCATCCGCTTTTTGACAGATGGCTTCACAAAGAATGTTCGCTTTTTATATTCCTTTAGAATTCCCGATCTCTCGTACTTCTTTTTGAAACGTCTTAAAGCTTTATCAATGGATTCATTTTCACCGACAGAAATGCCAACCAAATTATTTCACCTCGCTTCTTGGTTATTTATTGATTCGATAAGTTTTTTTAAACCTGATTTCTGAAAATCTACGGAAATTGAGCTTTTACCATTCGAAAGAGTTTCTTTTGAAAGAACTCTGCCGAAATCATCCCAATTCTCGTGATATATTGTTTCGCCAATTTCAAATGTGTTCATAGGTGAATACTTTTTACAATCCTCATTCTCAATTCCTTCCAATGTCGCACTATTGCTTTTTATAATATCGCTAATGTCAACAATCATCACCTGTTTACAGGATTTACATTTTGCCCACTTTTTATACTCTGATTCTTCGCCGGTTACACTGCTCGTAATTTCCATTTTCTGTACCGTACCGCACGAATTACAAAATGCTTCTATGTTTTTTATCCTTGCCATAACTATCTCTTTATTAATTCAGGATACAAATTTAAGGTTAACCGTTCGTAGAATCAAATTTTATATAGATTGTGATTCAACCACATTCAAAATGTTTTATTTTTTCTTAAAAATCAGACTCTTCAGAAGTTAGCTATTTAACGCGGGACTCGATGAATAGTCAAGCTAATCGTGTTTCCTGAATCGTTTAACTGCTTTTCTTTCGATTTTAGTCCTCATTCTTTTAATTGCAGAACGATCGGATGATAAATTCAGCAAGAGCTTTTTGATTCCGTTTTGTACCAACATTTCAGCTTTATAATGATCGTCAACAATAATGGTATCATTGAATTTTAATTTTTGTTCTATTGAGATTTCATTATCTACTAGTTGGGAACATCGACGCAGGTCAAAGATCATTTTTGAAGAGCCTTTCCCCACCCTCTTTTTTTTCTGCTCTTCATAATTAAAATTATCTATCTGAAAGAGATAGAGTAATTTTCTTGCTCTGTAAATTCTTGTAGCGATAACACCATTAGGGACATCGATGAGTTCAGCAATATTTTCATACTCAAGTGAATGAACTTCTTTAAGTATCAGCGGGATTCGAAGAACAGCGGGCAGCTTTTCAAGTTGCATTATTAATTCTTTTTCTGGTAAAGAGGAGTTAATTAAAGTCTGAACATCCTCCAGGCTTACATTTGAAAGATCTATGAAATCGAAATTTGTCTTTGTGTCATTTTCTTTGTCGGCATAAAACTCAAGTATCTCCCGCATCCAGATTCTATGAATCCAGCTTTGCCAGTCAGCATAATTTTTAGTTATATCACAATTTTCAATTGCTTCAAAGTAGGTCTGTTTAACAATTTTTCTTACTGCTTTTTGATTAAGTAAAATCCAAAAGGAGGTATTATAGAGCTTTTCCAAAAGTGGTAGAGCTTCAGAATTGAACTCTGAACCAAGCTTCGCAAGTTCTTCTTTGCTTGTATTAAATCGATCTCTTAATGATTGAGTAGACATTGCGATATCGCTTACTTTCTATAAATTATTGAGTTGCCATTCCAACTCACAACTTTTTCAATGTCCGATAAAAATCCATTTACAACAGCAAATTTAACTTCGCCATTTTTTCTAATTATGAAATTTGGAGCTTCCTCTGGTTTAATTTTACCTTCAGCAATATCCTTCCCGCTAATAATTATGTTGAAAGGTTTATTAGAATATTCAACCTGATAATTACCATCATTCAATATCACGTTTGTATATCCTTCTTTGTAAAGGTGCACAGGATTTATTTTTTCTAATTCATTGGATGAAGAATAAGGCTCCGGTTTAGTTTTTCCGGGTTCAATGAAATATTCTGAAAGATCAAATTCTTCATACCCCGAGAAAACTGAAAGATCGCCAACATCTTCTATTTCAGCTTTGAGATAAAAATCTTTTGCTCCGTTTACATTTACTTCATTGAAGTTTATGCCTATGTCGATTATGTATTCATTATTATCTTTTTTCATTCTTAAGTTTCGTAAGATAACATCCATCATCAGTTCCTCGTTTTGCAGAATTGATTCGTAAACACTTAAATCCGTATTTGCGTAACTTGAACTCGCAATAATGTTTAATGCCGAAAGTAATGTTACGTAATTTATCTTACGAAGAAATTGTTTTTCACGATCTCCACGCCATCCACCACTTTCCAGAAGCACAACTCCAGTTCCCCATTTAGTGAAATTATCTCCAAATGCCCGTGGCTCATAATCATCGGTGTATTTGCCGATATGCCCGGGAATGAATTCATTCAAAACAGTAACCATATTACCAATAAGTTTCATGGCTTTTTCCCTCGGCGGAGTGAGACTCTTCTCAAAATCTGGTGAGGGTGCAAGGAATGAAATGGAAGCAGGATTGATAGAAATACCTGCGGCATAATTTCTTCCCTGGTCGTGAAGGTTAAATCCAAAATCGGCTTTTAGGCTATCAAAAACATTTTTTAGGATTTGAGCTTCGGGAGTTTGCTGTCTTAAAACATCACGGTTTAAATCAATCTCAACAATGTTCCTTCTCTGAAATTCTTCTGCTCCATCCGGGTTTACCATCGGGATAATGTAAATGCTCAGGTTTGACAGAAGGAATTTCTTAAACTCCGGGAAAGCATCTTCATCGGTGAAAAAGTTGAACATATCGAACAAAGCTGCAGTTGCTGTTGGTTCATCGCCGTGCATTTGTGACCAAAGAAAAACTTTTGTTTTACCGTTTCCCATTGATATTAAATAAATATCTCTTCCCTCGACTGATTTACCGACTTTATCCACCTTAAAATTCTTTTTATTTTTTAACTGTTCGATTAATGGGACAATGTCAGAATGCTTAAATCGTCGGTCGGTCAGGGTTTGTTCCTTAAATGTTTCGTATGAATAATAGAGATCCCAGGCAATTTGTTTTTCCTGTGCCATTATGTTTCCTGATAATAAGATTGTAAAAAGTAATGAATAGAGCGAAATACTGCGTTTGTTGAAAAGAGTTTTTTTCATAACGATTTTAATTTAATTATTAGATGTGTTATTTACTAAAATGTAGAAGGGAGATTTTAACTTGGCTACAAATAATTTGAAGATCGGTTCACCAGCACCTGATTTTAATCTGGAAGGTATTGATGGTAAAAAATATTCACTCAGTTCCTTTGCAGATAAAAAAGCACTGATTGTAATTTTTAGCTGCAATCATTGCCCTTACGTGCAGGCTTATGAGGATAGAATTAAGCAGATACAGGAGGTCTACGGAAACAAAGGAGTGACAGTTGTTGCAATCAATTCGAATGAGGATGTTAACTATCCGGACGACAGTTTTGAAAATATGAAGAAGCGAGCCGCTGAACAGAAATTTAATTTTCTATATTTGAGAGATGAAGACCAGTCTGTTGCCCGTGCTTACGATGCAACGCACACACCGGAAATTTTTCTTTTCGATAAAGAAAGAAAATTAGCATTTCACGGAAAGATTGACGATAACTGGCAGGAACCGGATAAGGTTCAAAATCATTATTTAAGAAATGCACTTGATGAACTGCTTGCAGGAAAAGAAATTTCTGTGCCTGAGACTTTTACAATTGGTTGTACGATTAAGTGGAAGAAGTGAAATAAGGTTTTAAGGTTTGTCTATCTTCGATTAATACATAAACCCAAAATTCAAAGTAATGTAAAAGCCGCCGAGATAGCTTTTATATCTTCCTTTTAATATCTCAACACCATCATCAAGAAACTGCGTGTAATAATAACGGACGTTTACACCAATAAGACTTTTTTGATCAAGACCAAAGTTAGCGCCAAAACCTGCATAACCACCAATTGCATAATGTGTCTGTGTATAAGAAAAGGCTCTGAAAAATTCTTCAGCATAAGGAGTTGTTAAAGCAATAGTGGGACCGATACCTGCATTTATGTAAGGACGAAGATTATCTGTAAGTTCATTTTCAAATAAGCGATATTGTGCACCAATGGTAACCGGAATCTGGAAAACACGGTTCTGTTTCCCGATAGTGAATGTCTGCCCATAGATGTCAATAAATTCAATTTCTCTTTCATCTTTGGCTTCAGAAATGGAAACATCTCCAAAGAGAGTGAACTTTGTGCTAAGCTGTTTCCTGTAGAATCCGCCAAAGCCAAATCCGCTTTCACCAATCAGCAGATCAAAGCCAAGTGCATTGGAAGGAAAATCCAATGGCGGTTTGGGAGGCGCAAGTTCGCCTATTTCCTGCGCTACAAGGAAAGAAGTTGGAATTATGAACAATATTAAAAATATTAACCGGCGCATATTATCTTAATTTTTCTGGTTCTAAAATAATCAACCTTTTTTCAGAATCAACACTATAAATGCTGGGACTAAAATTAAAAATATCTTAAAAAATGCAATTTATTTAATTGTGATTCAGATTAATATTGAAATATGATTCTGACTAAACAAAAAATAGACAAGATTGATATTGATTTTATTATTGATGAGAAAGTTAGAAAATCTGAAATCAGTGAAGTCCTATTTATCGTTCCCACGAAAAGGAAAATCCGGTATCTTACACGTGAACTAATTTCTCTAAGTCCCGGCAAATCAGCATCAGGACTAAAAATAGAAACAATCGGCTCATTTTCAGAAAAGCTACTTGCTGAAATTGAAGGCAAGGTTGATCTGATTAGTGAAGAGGCAGCAATTCTTCTTCTCAACCACAGTTTCAAACGAGTTAAGCTGAAATATTTTTCCCAGTATAAAGATCAAATCCCTTTCGGCACACTTGAGCGAGTAAAGAATGTTATTTCAGAATACAAACGTCACGGTATCACTCCCGAACGATTAAAAGAAGAAGCAGAAAATTTATCCGGTAGTGATAAGCTAAAAGCCCTGGATATTGCTGAAGTGTTTGAAGACTACCAAAATACACTGAAAAGAAACAACTTTATGGAAACGGGTGATATTTATTCATCACTTAATAGTAAAGAAAAGAAATTGTTTAATGATGCTTTCTCATTTATCTATCCCAATGCTCAATTTATTTTGGTAAATGGTTTTGATGAATTCACTATGCCGGAAATTGAAATAATTAATTCTGCCTCAGAGGTTACGGAAGTTGACCTTTACGTTTCATTCGATTACTACAAATACAATCCTGCAGTTTTTTCTCATCTCGATTCCTGTCACGATCGTTTCTTATCAAAAGGATTTAAGGAAGTAAAAGATATTTCGCAGGCAACTCAATCTAAATTTATTAACATCGTCAGAGAAAATCTTTCAATTAAATCTCCTGAGAAAAAAGTGATTTCTTTCCGTGACTCGATTACTCAAATTGATAGCTTTAAGCAGGGAAGAAGAAGTTGAGCTGATTGCAAAAGAAATAAAAAAGCTTTTATTGAACGATAAAGTTAAACCCGAAAAGATCTGCATTGTATTTAACCTGATTGGAAATTATTCAGCAATAATCAGGGATAGATTTCGTGTTTATGGTATTCCTTTCAATCTTACTGATAGATTTTCACTTAGCACTTCACCACCTGTAAAAGCTTTACTTGGTTTGCTTGAAATTCTTGAGAACGATTTTTATTTCAAAAACATTTTCCGTGCATTCGGCGGCGGTTTTATGGGAACGTTGGCAGTTGATATTTCAAATCTGCTAAAGAGTTCGGCAGAGCTTAAAATTGTTTCTGGTTTTGATAACTGGTTGAACAGGCTTCGGGCTGCAATCACTGAGCTTTCATCACAAAATGAAAACACAAGTAATAATGATGAAAAAATTCAGTCATATAAAACAGCGATATCTGACTTAGAAAAGATCAGTTCACAACTAAATCCATTTTCTCAAAAACTTACTCCTATTGAATTCCGTGAAAATATTTTATCGTTGATTTACTCACTCGACTTTCCGGCGAATCTACTTAAGGCTCCTTCGGAAGTTGTTGAGAATGATTCGATTGCTTTTAATTCTTTTATTAGAGTAATTGATGAAATTACTAATCTGCTCAAGCTTGAATATGGTGAGGAGGAAAAATTTTCACTTCATTTTTATCTTAACCAGTTGAGAACCACTTCTACTTTTACCAGATATAACATCCCGGAAAAACCAGGCTATGGAGTGCAGATTACAACGTTGAATGAAATTCGCGGATTAAATTTTGATTATCTTTTCATTGGTGGATTGAATGACGGTGATCTGCCAACAAGGTTTACTCCGGAAATTTTCTTTTCTGGTTCATTTGCAAGGGAAGAAATACACCACCAGGTTGAGCAGAGATATTTGTTTTATCAGGCACTTGTGTACATGGAAGAAAAAATTGTATCTCTCATTTCCGCAGACTGATGATAAACGCGATTTGGTTCAATCAAGTTTTTTACAGGATTTCAACTCAGTTTTTGAAACTAAAGAGATTTCAAGAGAAGATTTTAAGGATGAGTATTTATTCAAAAGAAGAATTGCTTGAACTGCTTGGTAAAATTTCTCCTGAACAGAGAAAAGAAATAAAACTTCCATCTGAAATAAATATTAATATTAATGAAATAAACCGTGCAATTGAGATTGATAAAAAAGAATGGAAGAACCGTTCGGAGAATCTGAGTTTACAGGTTTCATATCTAAAGACATTCCTGATGAATTAAAAAATAAGCTTGAGCCAAATTTCGGAAGGGGAGTTTTCCGCAACTCAGTTGGAAAATTACGCTAAGTGTCCTTATAAATATTTTGTTGAAAACGTGCTCAGAGCTCGAAACTATTGACAGAGCCGGTTGAAGAATTAGAAGCATTTGAGTACGGCAGTCTGATTCATACAATTCTTTACGAGTTTTATACAAAGATGAAAGAGAAGGGGATTGTTCTTTCTAATTGCACTGATGATGAATTTAAAGTTGCAGAAGATCTTTTATTCAAAATAGCAGAAAGAAGGTTTGATGAATTAAACCTGAACGCAGAACTTTCTTTCTACGAACGTGAAAAGCTTTTAGGAATTAATGGAAGACGAACACAATCACTTCTCTACAAATTTCTTGAAGAAGAAAGAAAGAGCGACGGTGGTTATGTCCCTTCCTTTTTTGAATTGAGCTTTGGTAAAGTTAAACACTCTGAAAAATTCTCTAAAAAATTTAAAGAGGGAGTGAAAGCCGGTAAAGTAAAATTAAAAGGAAAAATAGACAGGATTGATATAAACGAGGAAGAAAAAACTCTTAAAGTAATTGACTACAAGCTTGGCGGAACAAAACCATCCGCAGAAGACCTCTCAACTGGAATATCATTACAGTTACCGCTTTATCTTTTTGCTGCGAAAGAATTAATAAAGAAGGAACTTGAACAGGAATACAAACCCGCAGGTGCAGAGATATTCTCTCTTAAATATGATGAAAAAGATTTTGGCAGGAAAAGTATTAGCTTAAAACCCCGCAGGAAGAAAGTTGAAAGTCCCGAAGAAGAAATTGCTGCAGCAGAAGAGATGATAAAAGTCTGCCTGGAAATGGTGAATAAATTTACAGAAGATATTTCCCGCGGAATATTTCATCTTTCCGAGTTGAAGAACCGCGAAGCCAAAGTCTGCCGTTTCTGTGATTTTAAGAGAATCTGCAGAATTCAGGAAGTGGACTGAGAAACACTTACCGTTTGTTAATTGAACCAAACCCAGAACTTTCCTAAGTTTCTTGAGCAGGATAAAAAATAATTAGCTACTAAAATGATAAAAATTAAAAAAGCCAGTCATAAAGATGTTGAAAAAATTAAATCCTTGTGGTGTGAATTTATAGATTTTCACGAAAGATATGACAGTTATTATAAAAGGTCCAAAAATGGAGCCAAAGCATTTGGCCAATTTGTCGACTAAACAAATAAGTAATCGAAATGCTCTCGTATTAATTGCTCAGGTGGATAAGGAAACTTGTGCATATTTAATTGCAAGGTTAGAAAATAGACCATCAGTGTTTGTAGAAACAAGGTATGGGATGATATATGATATTGCTGTAAGTGAAAAATATCAGAGAAATGGTATCGGAGAAAAATTATATCATGCTACTATAGATTGGTTTCAAAAGAGAAAAGTTAAGAGAATAGAATTGAATGTAGCTACTTCAAATCCAGTATCAATGAAATTTTGGACAAAGATTGGTTTGAAAACATATTACGAAAGAAGGTTTATTAATATAGGTAACTAACAAGTGGCTCAAGGCGCCAACGCTTTATTTTACTTAAAAACGTTTGCTGTTTGTTAATTGAACTTTAAGCGCACTTCTGTTAAGTTAAGCAGGTATTTCTCTCTAATAATTCAAAGAGGTGATATTATGAAAAACTTAATCAGCCTTTTCCTGCTTATCTTACTTTTCTCTTGCAGCACAGAAAACTGGGATTCACTCAGAACAAAAACCGAAACAGCATTCAACAATAAAAATTATTCAGAGGCAGTGGAATATTTGGATAAAGCAGCTTCACAGGAACCGCAAAATGCAGAGGTGCAATATTATCTCGGTCAGGCTTACCGGCTTATGCTTTTCGCAGATGGTTCTAAGCTTAATGATCTCAGCTTGCCATACGCAATAAAATCTTCAGAACATTTTCATAAGTGCATTGAGATCTCTCCAAAATACACCGGCAAAAAATTTGTTGTCGATCCGTATTCGAAAATTCAAGCTATCTGGGGTTCTATGGCAATGACTTATTTATACAGGAACCAACCGGATTCGACAAAGTGGGCATTTAACCGTGGTCAGCTTGAAGGAGGTTTCTATCCGGCAATACTGGAATACAACAGGGACATAATGGCATCCTGTGAAAAGAATGCAATACTTTTTACAAACGGCGACAACGATACTTACCCGATGTGGTTCCTTCAATTTATGGAAAATTACAGAACAGATATTACTGTGGTCAATGTGAGCTTATTCAATGTTTCCTGGTATATCAAGCAGTTGAGGAATGGATATCCTTTCGGAGAAAATAATTTGTTTATGCTGCTGACCGATGCACAAATAGACAGCTTAAGACCGGTACATTGGAAAGAGAAAGTAGTGGAAATTCCGGTTAAGAATGATCCTCTTAATAAATCAGGAAAAATTCAATGGACGGTGAAACCGACATTTCAAGATAAAGCAGTTCGTGTGCAGGATTTAATGTTGATGGAAATATTAAAATCAAATGATTGGAACAGACCAATTTATTTTTCAACAACAGTTTATAGTATGAACAAAATTGGGCTGGATGATTACCTTGCACTTGAAGGATTGGTTTACAGGTTAGATTACTCATAAAAGTAAAATCGATCACTGAAAAACTCTACAACAACCTTACGACTGTTTACACTTATGATGGACTTAACGATGAGCATCTTAGTAACATAGATGACGTACAAAGTCTTTATCAAAATTACCGTGATGCGTTTATTACTCTCGCTTCTGAATTCGACAAAGCTGGGAAAAAAGAAAAAGTAAAAGAAGTTTTAGATTTTATGGATGAAAAGCTGCCTGAAGAACAGCTCCCGTATTCAAATGAGGCGTTACTGAATAAATCAGATAGCTTATACGATAAAAATTTGTAAAAGAAAAAAATAAGTAAAAAATTATTTCCCCTCCTTTAGGGAGGGGATTAAGGGGAGGGTTTATTTCATCAAAACCATTTTCTTTGTTGAAGTAAAGGTGCTATTATCAACTCCAATTGCATTAATTGTGTAGTAGTATAACTCCATTCGAAAGATTTGAAGTAGTTTTATTGCAAAATGTCAAATATTTAGTTGTTTATTTTACTTTGTAAAAACCTATCTTTATCACTAATAGTTTTAAAAATATGAGATTAAAATGATCAATAAACTTGTTGCAATAGTACTAATTATTACCGGATTGATATCAGCACAGGATGAATACAAACCGTGGATCAAAGCCGAAAGAGAGAGATATTCTAAATCCATTCAGCTTTCAAAAGTTCAATATCCGGGAGATTCAAAAATTGATATTACTTACTATGGTTTGAAGCTAGCAGTAACTTCCAATCCTAATTATCTTTCAGGTTCGGTTGTCATAGGAGTAAAGGTTGATACATCAGATATTATTAATTGTTTCCTTGATTTGAGGAATGCACTTACGGTTGATTCTATAAAACTGAATGGGATTAATACAACCTATTCACATTCGAATAACTTAATTAATATCGACCTTGATAGGACATATCTTCAGGATGAAACATTTTCAGTAGAGGTATTTTATCAGGGTGTTCCTGGTTCAAGTGGTTTCGGAAGTTTTGAATTTAGTTCGCATGCCGGTACACCTGCTATTTGGACTCTAAGTGAACCGTACGGAGCTCCTGATTGGTTTCCCTGTAAGGATTCACCGGCTGATAAAGCAGACTCTTCGGATGTTTGGATCACTGTTGCAGATATTTTTACAGGAGTTTCAAATGGAACTCTTGAAAGTGTTACAAATAACGGTAATGGAACAAAAACTTTTTATTGGAAAAATCACTATACAATTGATCACTATCTTATTTCGCTTGCAATAACAAATTATTTACAATACGATACTTACTTTCATTACGGGCAAAATGATTCAATGTTAATATCTCACTTTATTTATCCGGAAAATTTTAATTCTACCAGAAAACAATATCTGGATGAAACTGATGATATGATTGAAGTTTTCAGTGATCGTTATGGTATGTATCCTTTCATTGAAGAAAAATATGGACATGCAGAGTTCGGATGGGGTGGTGCTATGGAACATCAGACTTGCACATCAATAGGTTCTTTTGGAACAGGTATTATTTCTCACGAACTTGCTCACCAATGGTATGGCGATATGATTACCTGCAAAGACTGGCATCATATCTGGCTTAATGAAGGTTTTGCAACTTACTCGGAAGCAGTTTATGTGGAAGCTAAAAGCGGCAAGGCAGCTTACGATTCATACATTGCAAACGAAATGAGTTCAGCGAAAAATGCACAAGGAACTATCTGGGTGCAGGATATTAGCAGCGTTGGGCAAATTTTTAACGATGATCGTTCTTATGCAAAAGGTGCTTGTGTTTTGCATATGCTTAGAGGTGTTGTTGGTGATTCAACATTCTTTGATATAATGAGAGCATATTCTGACGATCCCGATCTGTTTAATATGGCGTTGCAACCACTGAAGACTTCCAGGCAATTGCTGAGAGTGTTCATGGTGAAAGTTTAAATTATTTCTTCCAGGAATGGATTTACGGAGAGAACGAACCGACATATTCCGTCAACTGGAGTAAATCTTTGGTTAGCGGAAATATCTACGAAGTTTCTTTGAATATAAACCAGGCTGTAAATTCCAATCCTTCTTTCTTTACGATGCCTGTAGATGTTAAAGTAAATACTTCTCTTGGAGATACAACCGTTACTTTGTTCAACAATGCACAAACTCAGAATTTTCAGTTTCAGGTAATTGGAAATCCAGCATCAATTGTATTCGATCCCGGCAACTGGATTCTGAAAAACAATACGATCATCACTGAAGTCGAAGATATCAGCCAGCCATTTAGTTTTAGTCTCGAACAGAATTATCCCAATCCTTTCAATCCTTCAACAACGATTGAGTTCAGCATTCCACAAAACGGATTTATTACTCTCAAAGTTTTTAACGTGCTTGGCAGGGAAGTGGCAACACTCGTAAACGGACAGGTTGAAGCTGGCAAGCACAAAGTAGAATTTGATGCAAGCAATCTGAACAGCGGCGTTTACTTTTACAAAGTCGAAAGCGGCAGTTTTGCTGACACAAAGAAAATGATATTATTAAAATGATTTGATTCAAAAAGTCAAATTCCAGGGCGATCTTCGGATCGCCTTTTTTTTTGACAAAAACAGAATAAATCCAATTCGTAAAATCCGGAATGCCCATAAAAACCTTCAGAGCCCTGTTCGGAATATTCCGAAAGCCATAAATAACTTTTAGAGTCCTATTCGTAAAACTCCGAAAGGCACTCTAAAACGTTAGCGCCCTATTCGGAAAATTCAGAATGCCACTTTTAAGAGTAAAACAAGCATTCGTAAAATCCCGAATGCCATTCTAAAGCTTAAAACCCCATTTCGCAGATTTTCCGAAAGCCTCCCGTAAATTTCCGGGACGTATTACCAAAGTTTGCAATACGACCTGAAAGCTTCCGAGCCCTATTGCAGAAATTGGAAATACAACAAAAACCGACTTTTGTCCTATTTCCAGTTTTGGAAATACGTATCTAACCGACTAAAGTGCCATTTCCAGTTTTAGCAATGCCATCCGAAAGGTTTAGACCCCTGTTTTCAACTTTGGAAATGCCACCCGGAATGTTCTGAACCCTATTGCAAAAGTTTGTGGCGAAGCCAAATTCACTTCGGAACAATGAAAAAAGCAAAAAATTGAAGCTTTCTTAAATGCTGGGAATAATGAGTAAAAATGATGGTATAATTATTTAAGTTTCATACAGTCATTCCGGCTTGTCCGAAATCTGACGGTAGATCTAAATATCCTGTAACGAGTTCAGTATGAAAACTTATGAACAACCGTAATAAAAAATATTACCAAACTCTCTTCCTTCTCCTCACCATTGTTCTTGCTCACCGCTTACAGCTTACAGCTTAACGCTACCGTACGATTTGTCAGCAAAACCGGAAACAGCACACCACCTTATTTAACCTGGGAAACCGCAGCCGACAGCATACAGAAGTGCATTAACATTTCTGTCTTTGGTGATACCATTTACGTTGCCAACGGAGTTTACCAGGAACAGGTTGTGATGATACCGGGGTTGTCACTTATAGGTGCAGGAATGGATTGTTGATTGTGGATAGTAGACAGCTAGTTACCTACAAAATTTACATACTATTGAATATGACAGATAGTTGTTTGGTAAAAGGATTTATATTCTCGCTGCAAATCACTTCAATTATGGATGTGGTAATTATAGCGGAGGATCAAATGGTTTAATCACAATAAATAAATTTTCTTAGCAAATACAGGAATTTATTTCGTACAATTCAAAATTAATGTTTATAAAAACATATTTTTTCAATTTAAGAGTTGGGATTAGCTTATCAAATTCAAATTCAATTAGTAAGAAAAAATGAGATATTTATATTAGCTGAATCATGGATCAGAGGAATATTTATCATAGATGCATTTACGTGATGATTACAAACCAATTATAGACTCAAACTATATTGAAACGAATATATGGTAATGGATATATAAAAATCACTTGGCACTCGTTCAACCATAACAAACAACATAATCAATTATTAAATACGGTTCAGAAGGATATTTTTCATATTAATTTTCAGATTCAGCGTGAAGTTTTCAATAATCTAATTTTAATAGATAGCAAATCGGGATAGATGGGCATTGATAATTATAGAGTGTACAATTCTTAAGATTAATAATAATTATATAACTGGGAAAATTTCATTCAGTATGGTATCTACTTGATGGTTCACGAATAATGTTCAAAAATAATGTTATTACTAATACAGAAACGTGGAATTGAAGTCGATGGGACACAGAATCTTACAGTTCAAGTACAACAATGTTTGGAATAACGAAACTAAACTATTCAGGTTTCACACCAGATACAACAAACCTCTCAGTTGATCCGATGATAGTAAATGATGACACAACACAAGGAGATTTGGATTTTCGACTTCAGATGTATTCACCTTTAATTGATGCAGGTGACCCAACTATTCTCGACAGAGACGGAAGCAGAAGTGATATCGGGCTTTATGGTGGTCCTTACGGCTGGACATACACTTACGAGGATTTAGCTCCCCGTCCTCCTCATAATGTTACTGCAGCGATAGAAGAAGGACTTGTAAAACTAACCTGGAATAAAAACACAGAAGCAGATTTCTCTCATTACAGGATTTACAGGGATACAGTTACAATTGTTATTTACGATTCAACAAAAATGATTGCAGAAACACCGGATACTTTTTATTATGATCAGCTTCCACCGGTAAACCAGGAGACAAGATTCTATTATGTGATAACAGCATTCGACAACCAGGGAAACCAGAGCTACCCAAGTGAAGAAATAAATGTATTGGTAACAGGATTAGGAGAACATCCACCAAAAGGATATGACGGATACAGACTTCTGGCAAATTACCCGAATCCATTTAATCCATCCACAAAAATTCCATACAGGCTGAAAGAAGCAGGATATGTAAAGCTGTATGTCTATGACCTGAAGGGAGAACTTGTAAAAGTATTAGTAAATGAATGGCAGGAGAAAGGATACTATGAAGTAAACTTTCATCCAACACTGGAAGAAAGAGGAAAAGTAACATCGATGGAAGTCCCGATGGGAAAGAGATACAACCAGATGTCGAGCGGAATATATTTGTATATGATTCAGGTTTACGATGAGAGAAACATCCCCGTCTTCAGCGATGCAGAGAAGATGATACTTCTCAAATAATCATCCTTGACAAGGTAAGTTCAATTACTTAATTTTGTTCTGCCACTGTCTCAATAATCGGGACGGTGGCAATTTTTTTTATTAAATCAAAAGGATAGAAATGGCAGACGGAAACTTTGTATATCTCACAAGAGAAAGGATTGTCGAGATAGAGAAAGAACTGAAGGAAATGAAAACCAGCGGCAGGAAGGCAATGGCGGAGAAAATTGCTGAAGCCCGGTCTCATGGCGATCTTTCAGAAAACGCTGAGTACGATGCTGCAAAAGAAGAACAGGGTCTGTTTGAGCTTAGGATTGCAAAGATTGAAGACATGCTTTCGCGTGCCCGCGAAATTGATCCTTCTCAATTCGAAGAAGGAAAGGTTCATATTCTGTCAAGAGTAAAAATAAAAAATCTGAAGAACGGAAAAATGTTTGACTACCTGCTGGTTTCTCCCGAAGAAGCAGATTTCCAGGAAGGAAAAATTTCAATTACATCTCCCGTTGGAAAAGGCTTGATGAATACTCAGGTTGGTGACAAAGTTAAAATCCAGGCACCTGCCGGAATTCTTGAGTATGAAATTATAGAAATAAACTAAATATTTAAAATTAATAATTGTTTCAAGGGATTTGTCATTCTGGCTTGTCCAGAATCTGAAAATTCATTGGTTCAGATTCCGGACTCATTTCATTCGCCGGAATGATGTAAATAATATAAATCTTTGAAAAATCATTTTACATAAGTTTGTGAAGCATAATTCATCTCGATTAAATGACAAAAACCATCGAACAAAAAGCGCTTAAGTTTATTGACGAAAATCATCTAATTGACAAAGGTGATAAAGTCCTGGTTGCCCTCAGTGGTGGTGCCGATTCGGTTTTTCTTCTTTCCTTTCTATTGAAGTTCAAACGCAGATTTAAAATTGAACTGGCTGCATTTCATCTTAATCATAAGCTGCGTGGGAAAGCAGCATCAGAAGATGAAAAATTTTGTACCGATTTCTGTTCGAAAAATAAAATTAAACTCACCTGTGTTTCCAAAGATGTAAATGCGTACGCTAAAAAGATGAAGGTATCAGTTGAGGAAGCCGGAAGAGAAATCCGATACAGTGAATTGAGTAAGGCTGCACAAAAAATGAAATTCACAAAAATTGCAACTGCTCACAATGCAAGCGATAATGTTGAAACCATTCTTCTTGAATTTTATAAAAGGTGCCGGCATAAAAGGTTTATCAGGAATTCCAATTAAAAGAGAAAATATTATTCGTCCAATCCTTTGTTTAAGTTCTGAAGAGATTAGAAAATATCTGAGAGAAAATAAAATTCCTTTCAGAATTGATTCAAGCAATCTCGATTCTGATTATGAAAGAAATTTTCTGAGGAATGAAATTATTCCGAAGCTGAAGCAAAGATTAAATCCGAGACTTGAGGAAAAGGTAAGTAATACCTCAAAAATTATTTTTGAAATTAATTCATTCGTCGAAAAGCAGGTCGAACAAATCAGTAATGAAGCTTTCAAATATGATGAGAAAGGTCTTCGGATTAATCTAAAAGCAGTATCAAAACTCGAGAAAAGCTTCCTTAGCATCTTCTTAAAATCTGTGATTGAAAATAATTTCGATATAGAGCTTTCTTCAGAAAATATTTTTGCATTAGTTGACCTTGTAGTTTTACAAACCGGCAGATCAGTTCATCTTAAAGAAAACATAATTTCAACAAGGGAAAGAAATGAGTTGGTAGTTCGAAGGGTCAAGTCTTCGGGAATCCGAAAAACACAACTACAAAATTAAGGTCGGTCAAAAAATCAAAGTTTACGGAAAAATAATTTCTGTAAGTGAAGTCAAGCGAAAAATGTTTAAGTTCAGTCCTGATAAATCAGTTGAGTATATTAACGGTGATGGCCTAAAAAATATTTTTGAAATCAGAAAATGGAAAGATGGCGATAAATTCCAACCGATTGGAATGAAAGGAACAAAAAAGATTTCGGATTTTCTTTCAGATGAAAAAACTTCTTCAATTGGAAAAAAGGAACATCTTGTTCTAACCAATGCAGGAAAAATTGTCTGGGTAATCGGGCTCCGGATTGATGATGGAGTTTAAGGTAACATCGGAAACAAAAAAGATTTTAAAACTAACCGTAGCAGAAAAATGAATTCACCTGAAAGAATAACAATTGGTAATGATGAATTTGTACCGCTTCTTTCTGAAGAACAAATTCAAAATAGAATTAAGGAGCTTGCTTCACAGATTTCTTCTGAGTATAAATCATCGGTGCCTATCTTCATCGGGGTATTGAATGGTTCATTTCTTTTTATGTCGGATCTGATTAGATATCTAGGGATAAATTGTGAAATTGATTTTTTCAAGCTTTCAAGTTACGGTGATGCAAAAATTTCCTCCGGAAATGTGAAACTTCTCAAAGAACTTAATTGTGAAGTGAACGACCGGGACATAATAATTGTTGAAGATATTGTCGATACCGGACTTTCGATAAAGTATATTGAGGAACTTTTTGCCGAGAAAAGTCCTAGCAGTATGAAGGTCGTTTCGCTTCTGGTGAAGCCCGGAAGCCTTAAATATGATGTGAAAATTGATTATATTGGCTTCAAAATTCCTGATAAGTTCGTTATAGGTTATGGTCTGGATTTTGCCCAGAAGTATCGTAATTTGAGAGGAATTTACGTATTACATGAAAAAGGAGAATAAACTTTTTAATGAATTTAGATATAAAAAATTTTTTTATGGCTGATAATAACGACAATAAAAAGCCCCCAAAAAATCCTAAAGGATCAGGTCCAAACAGGCCGGATGATAATTTTGATTGGTCGAAAGTACTCAGGATGGTTTTTGGATGGGGTGCTGTAATAGTTGCAGCAGTGATTGTTATGCAGGTGTTCAGAACCAGCCAGGAGCAATTTGTAGAAATTCCATTCGCTGAATACCGAAGACTTCTCAATGAAACAGATAAAATCAAAGAAGCTACAATTACCAAATCTGATATTAATGATTATTCTTTCCGATCCGAATTAGTGTCAGAAACTTCTGTTAAGATCGATGGCAATTCAACTGATGTTAAAGCTATTTCGGTATACATTCCTGAACCGATAATTAAAGAAGAGGAAACTCTTTGGAAAGAAAAAGGAATAGTTTACACTTTTGATAAACAATCCAGCGAATGGTTAAACATTCTGGTCGGCTTCCTCCCGTGGATATTGATCATTGCCGTATGGATAATAATAATGAGGCGAATGCAAGGGCAGGGTGGCGGCTCGAGAGGAATTTTTTCATTTGGAAAAAGTAAAGCCAAATTAATGACACGGGCTGAACAAAAAGTTACTTTCAGAGATGTTGCCGGTGCAGATGAAGCAAAAGTTGAACTTCAGGAAATAATTGAATTTTTAAAAGAGCCTACCAAGTTCCAGAAACTTGGTGGAAAGATACCACGTGGCGTTCTCCTTTTAGGCCCTCCGGGAACCGGCAAAACTTTATTGGCTCGTGCAGTTGCCGGTGAAGCTGGTGTACCATTTTATTCTATCAGCGGTGCAGACTTCGTTGAGATGTTTGTTGGAGTTGGCGCTAGCCGTGTTAGAGATCTGTTCGATACTGGAAAGAAAAATGCACCCTGTATTATTTTTATTGATGAGATTGATGCTGTTGGAAGGCACAGAGGCGCAGGTCTTGGCGGTGGACATGATGAACGAGAACAGACTCTGAATCAATTACTTGTTGAAATGGATGGCTTTGAACAAAATAGTGGCGTTATAATTATTGCAGCTACCAACCGTCCCGATGTTCTCGATCCTGCATTACTAAGACCAGGCAGATTTGATCGCCAGGTTGTTGTCGATAGACCGGATGTAAAAGGCAGAGAAGGTATCTTTAAAGTTCATACTCGTAATATTCCGCTAGATGAAAAAGTAAATCTGGAAATTCTTGCTAAAGGTACACCCGGTTTGGCCGGTGCAGATCTTGCCAACCTGGTAAATGAGGCAGCACTTCTTGCAGCTAGAAAAAATAAGAAAAAAGTTGAGATGCTTGATTTTGAAGAAGCCAAAGATAAAGTTATGATGGGAATGGAAAGAAAGAGCTTGATTATTTCAGAAGAGGAAAAGAAAACCACATCTTACCATGAAATAGGCCATGTTCTTGTTGCCAGGATGATACCCGAAGCTGATCCAGTTCACAAAGTAACTATCATTCCCAGAGGTCGTGCACTTGGTGTTACCAGTTATCTTCCAATTGATGAAAAACACACTTACTCAAAAGAGTATCTCGAAGCCGTAATAACTTATGCACTTGGCGGAAGAGCCGCTGAAAAAATTGTTTTTGATCATTACACAACTGGTGCAGGAAATGATATTGAAAAAGCTACAAACATTGCAAGAAAGATGGTTTGTGAATGGGGTATGAGTGAAAAAATGGGTCCGATGAGCTACGGTGCAAAAGAAGAAGAAATATTTCTTGGCAGGGAAATACAAAAGCATCGTGATTACAGCGAACAAACCGCAATCGACATTGATGAGGAAATCCGGGGCATTATAAGTAAAGCAATGAACCGTGCTGAGAAAATTTTAAGAGACAATATTGATTTGCTACATAAACTTTCGAAGGAACTGCTTGAGCGTGAAATTTTGGATTCAGATGAGATAGAAAGAATTATAAAAGGCGAAGAGCTTCCACCAGTACCTGAAGTTGTTAATATAAAGAAAGAAGATGAAGTCCCCGATCACGTTAAAGCTATGATGCAGCAGCGCAAGCAAAAGGATGCCCCAGTAAAAGATGACGCCAATTGATAATGGTACGATTCAATATAAGGATGAATTATTCCGTAAATTAATTCATCTTTTCTCTCTCTCAATTCCTATAGTCTACTATTTCATCACTGTGGAAACTGCCGCAATTATTCTTGGAATACTTGCTGCTGTGGCTCTGTTTATAGATTTGGGAAGATACCTTCATCCTGAAACAGGAAAAATTTTCTATAAAATGTTCGGTTTTCTTCTCCGTGAGCATGAGCTGGATCATAAAAAGAAGAATCTTAACGGTGCAACTTATGTCCTGATTTCGGCGCTAATAAGTGTATTAATTTTCCCCAAAGTTATTTTTATCTCTGCCTTTTCAATTCTGATAATCAGTGATTCTGCTGCAGCTTTGGTCGGAAGAAAATTCGGCAAGCGAAAATTCCTCTCAAAAAGTCTTGAGGGAACTTTAACCTTTTTCATTAGTGCATGTATTGTGATTTTATTTACTCCAAAAGTCAGCGGTTTTTTCGATGAATATTTGATAGGATTTATTGCTGCATTTGTTGGAGCTATTGTTGAGAATATATCTTTCAAATTAGTTGATGATAATTTATCAATTCCGCTTTCTGTCGGATTTACGATGTGGGGTCTATATTTGGCTTTGCTGCCTAATCTTGAATTAACACTTTCAAACGTACCGAGGTAGTTATGAAAATTTTTTCATTTTTTCTTTTGCTTCTTCTTTCGGTTATAATCATCTCCTGCGATTCTTCAAACAAACCTGCAAAAGGTTTTGAAGATGAAATATTTGTTGTGGCAGATTCACTTGAATATGAGGAACTGATAGGATCTCTTCAAACAGTATTTGAGAAAGAAATATTTACACCTCAGCCTGAAAAATTGTTCACGCTAAAAAGAATAAGTATAGCGCAGCTCGAAAATAATAAACGAAGCAAGAACATTATAATCGCCGCTCCCTTGAACTCAGGTAGCCGAACTTCAAATTACATCCTGGCAATAGTTGACTCTTCAGTTGAAACAAAATTGTCCTCCGATCCAAATTTCATTGTTTATAAATATGACCTCTGGGCAAAGAACCAGATAGTTTCGGTTCTTGCGGCTCCGACAATCCAGGAACTTAATGATAAAATATTGAAGAATTCAGATGACCTTCTTTATGTATTCCAAAAAAAATCTGATGAAAGATTATTCAGCAATCTTTATAATCCAACCTACGAGAAAAAAGATATCGAAGGAAAATTTCTTAAGGATTACGGCTGGGTTATATATGTGCAGGCAGATTTTGTTGTTGCACTGGATAAGCCTGAAGATAAATTTGTCTGGCTGAGAAGATCTCCCGGAAGCGATATGGAAAGATGGATATTTATTCACTGGATAGATAACGCAACCCCTGACTACTTAACAGAGGATTCTGTTAAAGTTATTCGCGACAGGCTGACAAAAAAATTCTATCAAACAAGTGATGATGCATCTTATGTGGTCGTTGCCTCCGATAATTTTGTGGTTAAAGAAGTAAACTTTAACGACAGGTACGCTTTGTTCACTCAGGGATTGTGGGAACTAAATATTAAAGGAATGGGCGGACCATTTGTAAATTATTTTTTCTATGACGAGAAGACACAGAGAATTTATATGATTGACGGTTCTGTTTATGCGCCAAAATATTATAAAAGAAATCTGATTCAGCAGATGGATGTCACTCTTCAATCTTTCCGGACTGAGAATGAGCTAACGAGTGAAAGAAAAGAAGAACTATTGGATGCGATAGAGGATTAATTCTTCAGTACTTGTTGAAGCGAGGGATGAAGTCTGAATCCCGGCAGATCACTTAAAATTTTCTTTAGATAAATTTTTGCCCGGTCGGTTCTTCCATGTTGAACTTCATAAAATGCTCTGTTGGATAACATTCTTCCTACCATATTTTCTATGTTATTGATGTAAACATTTCTGTTCGAAGCAATTTTTATTGAAAAACCCGGATCGGGTGCTGGGACATATTCATTACCTTTAACTACTTTGTAAAAGAATAAATGAGGAACAAGATTGTAACCTTCCGGAAGCTTGAACTCTCCTCGTTTCATTTCCTGGTCAACCAGTTCCGGTGCAATGAAGTAATCTCTTTCCTTAACGTTTGTTTTTATAAGATTGCTCATTATTGTTCTATATAAATTTTCGAGACGATTAGAATCAAACTTTTCATCGCGTTCAAATGGCTGCAACGCTACAATGAACTGATCAACTTCGTTTTGAACACCAGCTAAAACTTCAGAGTCGTGATTACTGATTTGATTGTAATACCACGATCTTCTAAGTAATTCTTTATCAATAACAGTTACATCTCTTCTGTAATCTTCCACAAATTGATAATAATAAGATGCTGAAATAAAATAATCCCATTGGTAACTAAAAATGATTGAATTCTCTGGAACTGTGTTTAACACGGCTTTTGTGTAATCCTCATAAGTGTAAACATTACTTTGATTGACGTCTCTGAAATTAAAGAATAGCTGAATTACTACGACAATACCCAATCCGACCACAGCGTAATTTTTTGGAAGACTCCTGATCTCAAGAAATTTCAAAGCGCCGAACGCAGCAAAAAATGCTAACATTACAAACGCAAGTAAGAAGTACGAATCAATATCATGAATATCATAATTGATCGAATAGAGAACTGTGAACACAAAAGTAATCAGGATAAACAATCCAAGCTTTTTTGATTTGAAAAGTGAGGCAAACAATCCAATAATGACCAAAAGTAAGCCTACAAAATATTCGAAAGGTAAAATGCTCCAGAAGTAACTAAATTGTTTCCCCGCAGAATCAAATGAACTAAACAACCAAACTTGGTACTGTCTGCCGGTTACGTGACGATAAATTCTTTCCCAGTCGATTGGGTTTCCCCAATTTATTATTGGATTTTGCAAAGCTCTCAATGGCAGGTAAGAATATAGTGCAGCCAGAACTAGTGAAAAAAATATTACCATCAATGCTAATTTTTTAAAACTTGAAGAATTGAATTTATATCTTGAGAAATAGAGATAGGCTGTACCTGGAAGTATCATCAATGTTGTGAGATGATTTGTAAAACCGAGTGCCAAAAAGAATGAAAATAACAGCCAGTGCGTTATTTTATCATTCTCAAATGAACTTACATACGCTTTAAAGAGAAAAAGAATAATCAGTGTAATTAGAAGAAGATGGAGTGAATATACTTCAACTGAAGTACTTTGAAACCAGAACGTTCTGCTGAATGCAAGTATAAGTCCACCAAATACTGCAGTGAGCAATTTGAAATTCTCAGGAATGTCAGTTTGCTTTTCAGTTGAAGTCTGTTCTTTGTTTTTTTTCTTTTCTTTTCTTGAGGATTCTTTCTTAATGGAATTTTGCTTTTCGAATGCCGATAAATTATCCAGGCAATATTTTATTGTATAAGTAAACACACCAACCGCAGCACTGCAGTACATTGCTGCAAGAATATTAAGCTGAAAAATTTTTGTGAATGGAAGGGGAATTAATGAAAACAGATAACCGAGCAGAGTAAACAGTGGATATCCGGTTGGATGAGCAATGCCAAGTGTTGCCTGCACTGCAGCGAGCTCGCCTGAATCAATCTGTACAACAGAAGGTGCAAGCGTAAACAAGTAAATGATGAATACAAAAAGCGTTGTTACAAGGTAAAAATATTTTTTTGCTAAAACCATTTTTATTTATTGAGGATGATTTTCGAATAACTCTCTCTGTTAAACTGTAGAGCCGCATTCAGTTTCTTTTTAATCTCGGCTCCATTATCGGTTTCAAGAAAATGGGCAAGCTTGTTAAACTTGTTTTCATCAACTGATAATTTTGATGAACTGGTGCTGAAAGCAATCTGATTAAAAACTTCTAAATTCTTAATGAAAATGTAATTATCGGCAAGCTCATTTAAAACTTTTTTGTTTGATTTAAAGTTTTTGAAAATTTTAGGAATTGATTCCCCAATAAGATTTTTTGGTTGTTTCTCCTCTGTAAATAGTAAATAATGAGCAATATATTCAATATCACTCAAACCTCCCGGATTCTTTTTAAGATCAACTAAATCCATTTCTGCTGGAAAGCTTGAAAGTGATTTTGATCTTATCTCACTTATACCTTTTATAAACTCTTCCTTTGTAAGCATGGAAATCCGGTCAAAGAATGAATCAACAAGGCTATTAAATAATTTCTTATCTCCGCAGATGAATCTTGCTTTTAGCAGTGATTGAAATTCCCAGATTCGGGCACGCTTGTTTATGTATTCAAGATATTTTTCAAAATCCCAAACTAACTGACTACTTGCACCTTCAGGTCTCAATCTGCAGTCAACGCTGAATGGAGAGAGTTCTTTTTTCAAACTTCCCAGCAATTCCTGGAAATCTTTTTGAATGTTTTGATACTGGCCCGAATTCTTCACAGCAAATATTAGATCTATGTCTGATGCAAAAGTCATTGTTCCTGTTCCAGTGCTTCCGAGAACAATAATCAAATAATCTTTATTCCATTTTTTCTTTTTGCCGAACTCTTCCGTTAGCAACCTAATTTTTTCTTTTACCACACTACTCAAAATTTGTGAAGCTGCTTCCGGTTCAATTAAATTGAGTGATAGCTGGACTGCAAGTCTGAATAAAACTTTTTTTAATCGAATCGTTTGAGTTTCACTTAAACTAAATTCATTTAGAAAATCTCTGCTCAAAAAACCTTCCCTGAGAATTTTATCTTCGGCAAAAAGATCAATTACCATTTGTGAGCGCTCACATAACTGCAGAAATATTTTCAGGAAGTTCTCATCAATTAATTCATTATACCATATGGAAGGGAAGTCAGCTTGCTTTATAACTCTAACAAAATTTGAAAGACACAAGTCAGGGTCATCAGAGTCTAAGAGATATTCAAAAACATTTTGTTCGATTTTACTGAATGCTTCGAGAGAGCTTTTATCAAACTTCCGACTGACGGTTAATCCTTTCCCTTCTCGTAAAAATGAAATATCATTATGTGCTCGCTGAGAATTTTCAAATTTAATTTGACTAAAAATTTTACTTTGCTCTGTCAGTCTTATTACTTTCACCGACTATTGAATTATAAATAGCTCTGACTCGTTTTCGACTATCATTTATTTTCTCTTTGAACTCATTCAGATTTTTAAAACCGAGAAACATGCTCAACTTTTCAGCTATTTCTCCACTTTCGGGAATTGTGTGTGTTTGTGTGTTGTTCATTAACTGAAGGAAGTGCTCAATCCTTCTGTATAAAATATATGCATCAGTTAACTTTTTAGTCTCATTTTTTTCAAGAAGTTGTGCCTGGTTCAATTTCTCCAATGCAGAAAGGGTGTTGCCAGTTTTTATTGATTCATCCTTTCCGCCGTTAAGAAGCTGTAATGCTTGAACAATAAACTCGATGTCTCTTATTCCACCAGGAATAATTTTTATGTTTTCATCTTCCACGCCTCGCTCAATAATTTTTCTCAGCTTTTTCATCTGCTCAAGTGGTGAAGCAAAGTGAGAAGCTGGATAAATAAACCGGTTAATATATTTTGTGAATTGTGAATAGAGTTTTTCACTTCCGGCTAAAAATCCTGCTTTGATGAGCATTTGTCTTTCCCAGTCATTGCCTCTGCTTTCGTAGTAATCGAGATATTCCTGCAGACTTCTGCACACCGATGAGCTTTTGCCGTCAGGTCGCAATCGTAAATCAATCCTGTACAAGTTCCCGGCTTCAGATGAAGTACATTTCTCAAGGAAAAGTTGAATTGTCTCAGAAAGAAATTGACTGTAATATTTATTCCCGATTTTGTTCTCTTCATTATAAAAAATTATGATATCGATGTCGGAACTATAATTTAGTTCACCGCCGCCAAGCTTACCTAACGAAATTACACAGTAACTTTGTTTGACTTTTTCAATTTTGTATTTGTTGAGAATGAAACGGAAACAGCTTTCAAATAATTTTTCTGTTAAAGTATTTGCTAGAATTGAAAGTTCTGCTGTGGTTTCTGCAACTTCTACTTTTTCAATAATATCTTTCAAACCAATTCTGAGAATTTCTCTTCTCTTCAGTGAATTCAGAGCGTGAGTTTTTGAATCGAGAGAAGCATAGCGGGAAATTCTGTCCTCAACTTCTTCAGTAAAAGTTTTTTTATCCAGTTTCGAATTCATAACTGATGAATCAGTCATCCTGTAGAAAAACTCAGGGTTAATGACGAGTATATCGCTTAAATAATTGCTGTTGGATGCAATACTTACAAGCATCTCGACGTGATGAGGATAACGCAGACATTCACTGAGGAAAAAGAATTTATCGTACATTCCGCCAATAATTCTCAACAGGTTTGATTCGGAGGAGTGGGTGAAGAAGTGCTTCTTAATTTCGGATTCAAAAAGTTTCAGCAGCTTTTCAAAATCCTGCGGCGGAAGCGCACCAGCCGAAAAGCCGGCAATCTTGTTTATAAAATCATTTGTGAGTTTTGTTAAACGCAAAGGAACTTGGCTCTTAAATTCAAATAATCAATTATTATTCAAATTTAAGTATAAATAGGTTTGTTAGCACTTATTGTTGTTTTGAGTTGATTTCGAGTCCATTATTTTTTTGATAGGTTTTGCTAATTTGAATTGTGTCATTCACAACAGAATAGTTACTCGAAGAACTATTGAGTATTTGACGACTTTTATTTTCATCATAATATGAACTATCTCCATTCCAATATAGTGTACCATTAATATCAGATATTAATATTTCCACAATAAATGTCTTTTCAGCTTCGTAGTATATCGAATCTGTAAATGTTAATGTACCATTGCATTCATACACTTTTATTGAATCAAGGTAAGAATCAGTAGTATCATCTACAAAAGTTTCAATTTTTAAGTTTTTTATTTTGAATTCATATTTTGCTATTCCAATAAAATTATAATCCCTTATTAAAAACGTAGAATCTCTTACTTTAATATCATTGATTGAGTTGTCAGGTAGAAGGGGCATAATATCGAAATGACTATCAGGAAATTTATTTTCCTGATAATAATAACAAGTTACATATTTTGCAACTTCATCGATGAACATAGAATTAAAAAAATGCAGAAAATAAAAATCAAGAGTTGGTCTTATAGTCCAATTATAAAATGTCTGACAGCCTGATATCAGAACTATAATTAAAGTAATAATTATTGATAGTCTTTTCACGTTCCAAACTTTCTAAATCTTCCAAAAACATTCAACAAAAATTTTAAGTAAAAGAAAACACTGAGATTCCGGATCAAGTATGGAATGAAGAAACACCCATCACAACCCTTTGTGAGTAAAATTTCTTAAATTGCATCTCAATTGTTCAATAAGTATGTTAAAAGCACTTTAATAAAGGAGTTAGGCACTGGATGTTAAATATTGTTAAGAAAATATTCGGGGATAAGCACGAGAAGAATCTTAAAGCTTCTCTGGCCTGTTGTTGAGGAAATAAACCAGGAATATGAGAAGCTGAAACTGCTTTCCGATGATGAATTACGAGCAAAAACAAAAGAATTCAAAGATAAAATAAACGAATTCACTGCAGAGACGAGAAAGCAGATTGATGAACTGAAAGAGAAATTACATGGTGATGAGGATTTTGATAGAGTTGCAGCTTATGATGAGCTTGATGAACTAAACGATAAGCTTGACGAAGAATATGAAGAGGTACTTAACCAAATACTTCCCGAAGCTTTTGCAGTTGTTAAATCTACTTGCGAAAGACTGGTTGGTAAAAGCTGGAATATTGTAGGTAATAAAATAACCTGGGATATGGTGCCCTATGATGTTCAACTCATCGGCGGAGTTGTTTTACACCAGGGTAAGATTGCTGAAATGGCAACAGGTGAAGGTAAAACACTCGTCGCAACACTTCCTGTTTATCTGAATGCACTAACCGGCAGAGGTATCCATCTTGTGACTGTAAACGATTACCTTGCTCAACGTGACAGCGAATGGATGGGTGAGATTTATAAATTTCACGGACTTACTGTTGGCTGCATACTAAACACAATGGATCCACAACAGAGAAAAGAAATCTATAACCGCGATATCACCTTTGGAACGAACAATGAATTTGGTTTCGATTACCTGCGTGATAACATGGCAGTCGATAAGGAAGGACAGGTTCAACGTGGACATAATTTTGTAATAGTGGATGAAGTGGATTCGGTTTTAGTTGATGAAGCAAGAACTCCGCTCATTATTTCCGGTCCAGTTGATGTTGATGATCAAAAATTCAATGAAATGAAACCACGTATTGAAAGACTTTACAGGAAGCAGAAAAATTTTGTTGCGAACATCTTGCAGGAAGCAGAAAAACTTATTGAAGAAAATGGTCAAACTCCCGAAGCAGGAGTTCAGATTTTCAGAGCTTACCGTGGATTACCCAAGAGTAACAAGCTTGCAAAAATTTTAAGCGAAGCCTCTAATAAAAAATTGATGCAGGATACCGAGATGGAGTATCTTCGTGAAAAAGCTAAGAATATGTACATCATCGATGATGAACTTTACTTTGTAATTGATGAAAAGAATAACAGCATTGACTTAACTGAAAAAGGTCGGGAAGAGCTTGCACAGGGAAGTGGAATGGAAAAAGAATTCTTTGTTCTTCCTGATCTCGGAACGGAAATAAGCAAATTTGAAAATGATCCGAATCTTTCAGACCAGGAAAAAATCCAGAAGAAAGATCAGCTATATTCAAAATACTCCGAAGCAAGTGAAAGGATACACACACTTCATCAGTTATTGAAAGCATATACTTTATTCGATAAAGATGTTGAGTATGTTGTAACTGAAGATGGAAAAATTGCAATAGTCGATGAGTTTACCGGTCGTGTTTTACCGGGAAGGAGATACAGCGATGGACTTCACCAGGCAATTGAAGCAAAGGAAAATGTAAAAGTTCAAAGAGATTCGCAGACGCTGGCTACAATTACTCTCCAAAATTATTTCAGGATGTACAAAAAGCTTGCTGGTATGACCGGTACTGCAGAGACAGAGGAAAATGAGTTCTTCTCAATTTATAATCTTGAAGTAGTTGTAATTCCAACAAACAAACCTTGCGTAAGAGATGATACGGATGATTCTGTTTTTAAAACCAAAAGAGAAAAGTATAATGCTGTCATAGATAAAATAGATGAGCTGAAAAAAGAAGGAAGACCGGTTCTTGTTGGAACAACTTCCGTTGAAGTTTCGGAAACTATCAGCAGAATGTTGAAGAGAAAAGGAGTGCAGCATAATGTATTGAATGCAAAACAGCATCATCGGGAAGCAGAGGTTGTAGCTCACGCCGGTGAAATTAGCGCTGTTACAATTGCAACTAATATGGCAGGCAGAGGAACAGATATTAAACTTGGAACTGGTGTAGTGGATAGAGGTGGTCTGTATATACTTGGAACTGAACGACACGAATCAAGGCGAATTGATCGACAGTTGAGAGGTCGTTCGGGAAGACAGGGAGATCCGGGAACAACAAAGTTTTTCCTTTCACTTGAAGATGATTTGATGAGACTATTTGGCTCAGATCGTATTTCTTCTGTAATGGAAAAAATGGGATTGAAGGAAGGCGAAGTTATTCAGCATCCATTAATAACACGTTCCGTTGAAAGAGCCCAGAAAAAAGTTGAAGAGAATAACTTCTCTATCAGAAAAAGATTACTTGAATATGATGACACGATGAACTCGCAGAGAGAAGTTATCTACACAAAAAGAAACCGTGCTTTGCAAGGTGACAGACTTAAGAGTGAAATCTTTGACCTACTTGAAGAGTTTATTGACCAATTAATGGAAGCTCATTTTGATAATGTTGAAGCAGACTTGATCAGAGAAGAAATGCTGATGAAACTTCTGGTCGAAGTTAAAATTGAACAGGACGAATTCGAAAAACTTGGCAAGGACGGTCTGAAAGAAAAACTTCTAATTAGCGCAAAAGAATTCTACAAAAGAAAAGAAGAAATGCTTGGTGCTGAGCTGATGGCAAGACTTGAACGCTATGCAATGCTTAGTGTTATTGATCAAAAGTGGAAAGAACATCTCCGCGAAATGGATGATTTGAAAGAAGGAATCGGACTCCGTGCTTATGGTCAGAAAGATCCTTTGGTTGAATATAAAGCTGAATCCTTCAAGCTTGTTTGTCTCACTGCTTGAGGAGATACGAAATGATGTTGTATCGTTCTCCTTTAAATTTTTCCCACACGCTCCGGGTGAAGTTCAGCAGCAAAGAAGACAGCCTGTAACAAGGATGACTGAAAGCAAACAAGTAACAACCAATATTGGACTTCAAGCACCAAGGCAAGGCTCTCCGCAAGTAGCTGGAAAGATGCAGCCTGTTAAAGTAATGGAAAAAGTTGGCAGAAACGATCCCTGTCCCTGTGGCAGCGGAAAAAAATATAAACAATGCCACGGTAAATAATTTCAGAACCTTCGAGGTTACTCGTTGTTGAGCGACGATCCAACCTTGAGGATTTAAGCCTGAGGCTAAAAATAAAAGCCGAGATTTTTATGAAAAAAATAGAAGCAATAATCCGACCTTTTAAACTTGAAGAAGTGAAGGAAGCTCTTGTTGAAGAAGGCATCCGAGGATTGACAATCTCCGAAGTCAGGGGATATGGACGTCAGAAAGGACATACTGAAACTTACCGTGGAAGCGAATACAGAATTGAATTCGTACCGAAAATCAAAATTGAAGTTATAATTGAAGATTCTAAAGTAGAAAAGATAGTTGATGCTATCCTGAAAACGGCGAAAACAGGGCAGGTAGGAGATGGAAAGATATTTATTTACAATGTTGAGGATACTGTTAGAATAAGAACCGGAGAATCGGGCAAGGACGCCTTGTAAAATATTTTACCTTTTTGTTTTATTCAATCTTTGATACTTTCAAGTGCCATGTTCACCAATCTTTTTAAAGCACGGATACTTCTTGTCTACCTAGCGTTCCTATTCATTTCTGGCTGCAGCGTTTGGGATAACTTCATAACTTACTTCAATCTTTATTACAACGCTGATGAACTCTATACTAAAATTGAAAAACAGATTCTTGATCAGAAAAAAGATTTATTTTCCATTGAACCCCCGACAATTCCTCCGGCAGCAAATGCTGACGTTCAAAAATTAATTGAGAAATGTTCCGTCATTCTTCAGTTCCATTCTAATACATCTTATGTTGATGAATCATTAATGATGCTGGGAAAAGCATTTTATTACCAGAAGAATTATCTCAAATCCCAGCAGAAATTTAAAGAACTTCTTGTATCCGAACCTGATGGCAGCTATGCACTTGAATCCAAATTATGGATTGGTAAATGTGATATGAGACTAAGAAATTATACTGAAGGTTTGGTCGAGCTAAAAGAAGTAAGAGATATTGCTATTGAAGAAGATGAAGAGGAAATTATGGAGGAATCTTACATCGAGGAAATTGTTCATCGAAAAACGATTGATGACATTCCCGCAGCAATACTAGTAGCTAATGAATTTCTAGAAATATCGGATAATGATGAGATAAAAGCAGAAGTATGGTACGAAGTCGGAAACCTAAACACTCAAATTGAGGATATCGAGAACGCTGTGATCGCCTATGAAAATGTATTTGAATATTCGCCTGATTATGAACTTGAGGTTTCCGCAAAAATAAAACTTGGCAGAGCACTAAGAGAAATCGGTAAACCTGAAGAAGCCCTTTCAATATTTGCAGAAATGCGCTCAAAAGATAAGTATGTAGAAAAATATTCGGACCTTGAACTTGAAATGGGAATTACACAGTCTGCTCTTGGCAAATACGATAATGCACTTGGCCTTTTTACTATAGTGGATACGACTTATAAAAATACACCAAACTCAGGCGCAGCTAAATATGAAATTGCTTCTGTTTACGAGCACGGACTTAAACTGCTTGATAGTGCTGCTGTTTATTATCAAAAAGCCTCCACCTCCTCTTTACCAACGGATTATATTCTTCCTGCAAGGGATAAAAACAGACTCTTCAGCCGTTATGTATTAGTAAAAAAAGATTTGAATAAGTATGGCAAGCAATTGTTCTATCTCCAAAATCCTGAAGAATTTAAAAAGGATTCCGCTCAATATGTTAAGGATTCGCTGGCTATTTCTGAAGAAATTGCTAATGTAAAAGAATTACAGGAGAGCTGGGCAGGGCTTGGAGATTTATTGACAGGAACTACGGACACAACAGGATATTATCAGGATTCGGTTAAAGTAGCCGACACACTAATAACTATGTATATAGATTCTCTTGAGTACATAAACAGGGATACAATTTTCAGCAAAGTCAGAAATCCCCAGCCACAGGATTCGTTACTGGTCGCACAATTTGATAGTATGTTTACCAATAAAATTTTCGATCCGAACGCTGCATTGAAACTTGAGCAGGAAAAAAGAGAACGTGAGAGTTTAACAAATCAGTTAGTTGCATCGTTACCTGATACACTCAAATTTAAAAATAATCCACCTAGACGCCCTAAAATTAGTGAGGATTCATTAGAGACACTTGTTGCAAAAAACCAGCTTGAACTTGGCAATTTATTTTTATCAGAATTTGATATGCCCGATTCAGCATATAATTATTATTACAGCAACCTTACAGAATATCCAGACAACTTTTTTTATGCCACCTCGATGTTTGCAATGGGCAGCTATTATCTTACAGTAGATAATCAAAAAAGTGCTGATAGTCTTTTTAATATTATTTATGATAACTATAAGAATGAGAGTATAGTTAATGCGGCCGCTGCAAAACTTAATAAACCTTTTATTGATTTAAATTATGATCCAGCAATGGAAAAGTATAAAGAAGCAGAAGAATATTTGCTTGCTGGAGATTATTATTCAGCTATAGATAAATTCAATGATATTCCAGGACTTTATCCAAAATCTTCGATTGCACCTAAAGCAATTTATGCTTCTGGCTGGATTGAGGAAAACGAGCTAAAAGATTATAATGCAGCCGTCGAATCATACGATACACTTATTGCTAGATATCCTGCTTCGGAATATGTTAGAATTATTGCACCAAAGGTCACTGTTTATAAACAGGAAAAAAGGAAATTAGAAACAGCAATACAGGATTCATTAAATGCTATTGCAACATTAGATTCACTTGCTGCAGATACTTCATTGGTAATTGAAACCACAATTCCTAAAGAAGATACAGTTAAGGTTGCAGTGTCTGAAGATGAGCAAACACCTGTTAATCAGGAAGATGAAGAACTTTTTGAAGCGAAAAAAACACCTGAAATTAAAGAACCTGTTTGGAACCCAAGGAGAAAAAGGTAGTAACAATATCAAAGAAATAAGGAAAAAGTAATTTTTTTTAATCTTTTTACTTTAATCTTAATTAAACATTCATTTTATTCCAACCGTCAAAACATTGTTATGAACCGCCGACTACTTTTAGAATTAATTGAAGAAGGGGAGAATCTGCAATGCGAATTTAAAAGGCATTTTACCACTCCTGAAAAAATTGCCAGGGAAATGATAGCATTTGCCAATACTAAAGGAGGCTACATTTTATTTGGAGTTGACGATGACAGTGAAGTAGTTGGTGTTGATAGTGAAAAAGCGGAATCGGAAATGATTAAAGATGCTGCAGAAAATTACTGCGAACCACATCTAATGTATTCTATTGATTTTATTGAAGTTTATGGAAAAGAAGTGGTTGCAGTAAGCATTCCGGAATCCGACAACAAACCTCACCGACTTCAGGATTACAAAAATGAATTGGATATTAATACAGCAACTGTTCTTGTACGCATAAACGATAAAAGTGTTCAGGCAAGTAAAGAGATGGTGAGGATACTTCGCGCAAACTCTGCTGACCTTTCTTTGAAGAAATACACAATTGGTCAGACTGAAAAAATGGTATTTGAATATCTTGGCAAATATGAACGTATTTCAGTCAAAGAACTAAGTAATCTTGTAAACATTTCAGAAAGAAGAGCATCGAGAACACTTGTAAAAATGGTGCGGGCAAACCTTCTTTTAATTCACACCAAAGATAATGGGGAAGAGTTTTTTACTGCTGCAGCTTAAATTTACAAATCAAATAATTTCCCTCAACCTAAAAATTGTTACTCCATATGCAACAGCAACATTTAACGATTGCTTAATTCCGAATTGTGGGACCTCAATTGAGAACTCACACATATCCAAAATTTCCTGAGACACGCCGGTTATTTCATTTCCTATGACCAGGCAAAGAGGGAAAATATCTTTCTTAAGTTCATAATAGGGGAAGCTTTTACTTGTTAATTCGAGAGCTCCGACTTTTATTCCTTTTGCTTTCATTTGCTTAATTACTTCTTTGGGATTGTTTACATATTCCCAGCTAACGCTTTCTGTAGCACCGAGTGATGTCTTTAAAACATCTTTCTTCCCTGAAGGCAAGTCCGGATGAGGAGGATAAGGCGTGTAGCCACAGAGGTAAAGTTTTTCAATCATTGCGCCATCAGATGTTCTGAAGATTGATCCAACGTTATATGAACTTCTGATGCTGTTCAGCACAACATAAACCGGAAGCTTTTTTACTTTGTGAATTGTATCAAGCGTACTTCGTTTTTTTGCTATTTCGTCGTGAGTTAGTTTTTTCATTTACTTTGCAGCTTTGTTGCTAGTTGACCACACGCTGCCGAAATATCATCGCCTTGAGTATTACGCAGCATAACAGTAATATTTTTTTCTCTCAACTTATCAGCAAACTGATGAATTCTTTCCATTGATGATGATCTTAATCTACCGGCTAAACCAGATGGATTCATGTGTTCAAGAGAGTTGAAAGGAATTATGTTCAACTTGCTTGGAATTGTGCTCATCAATCTTGAAAGGGCTTTTATGTCTTCATCTCGATCATTTATTCCTTCGAGCATAACGTATTCAAAAGTAATTCGTGTGTTTGAATTTGAAGCATAACTTTTTAATGCTTCAATATTTTCTTTCAGTGAATATTTTTTATTTATCGGCATTATTTTATTTCTTATATCCTCAAAGCATGAGTGAAGAGAAAAAGCAAGCTTAACTTTCAATCCTGTTTCATCAAGCTCTTTAATTTTAGGAGCAATTCCTGCGGTTGATACAGTAATTTTTTTTAAACTGATACCAGTTGTTAATTCTTCGGCAAAAATTTCAAGTGATTTAACAGTTTCCTTAAAATTCAAAAGTGGTTCACCCATTCCCATGTAAACAATATTAGTTATTTCACTTTCATTATAATCCTTACTTGCAAGTTTAAACTGATCGAATATTTCCCCTGCGGAAAGATTTTTTTTGTAGCCCATCAATCCTGTTGCACAAAATTTACAATCCAGCGGGCAACCAACCTGTGTTGAGATGCAAAGTGTTGTCCTCTTTTTTTCAGGAATTACAACTGATTCAATTTTGGCTCCATCACTTGTTTCAAAAATATATTTTTTCGTTCCTGTTGAATCCGAGATTGCACTTGTTGAATACTCAAGAGTATTCATTTTAAATTTTTCTGATAGTTTATTCCGAAGAGACTTTGGCAAGTTGTTCATCTCATTAAAATCATCAATCATATCGCCGTACATCCACTTAAAAACCTGTTCGCCTCTGAATGCAGATTCACCTTCAAAAATAAAATATTCTTTTAATTCAAGTAGTGTTAATCCTTTAAGTGTATGTTTTTCTTTAATCATTATCCAAAAATAGTCTTCCTGGCCTATCCTGACAAGATGGACGCAAGGACTAAAATATTGGATATTTAGCTAATAACCCATTTGAATAGTTAAAAAATAACTTTTACGAAAATCCGTTGTCTTAGATTTTATATTACAGTATTTTTGAAGTGGAAAATAATTCATCTCCATAATACATCTAACTTGTCAAAAAAATCTACGGGGTAAAAAATGAATTTCGATTTTACAGAAGAACAATTAATGATCCAGGAATCCGCACGGGATTTCGCTCAAAATGAAATAGCACCCACAGCTGTTGAACGAGATATTAAAGCAGAATTTCCATCGGATATAATAAAAAAAATGAGTGAGCTTGGATTCATGGGAATGATGGTTTCTCCGGATTATGGAGGTGCTGGAATGGACACAATAAGTTATGTGCTTGCGATGATTGAAATATCCAAAGTAGATGCAAGTGTTGGTGTTATTATGTCTGTAAATAATTCTCTTGTAACCTGGGGACTGGAGGAATATGGATCTGATTTTATTAAGAAAAAATATCTTGTTCCACTTGCTAAAGGTGAGAAACTTGGTGCATTTGCTCTCTCTGAACCTGAAGCAGGAAGTGATGCAACTCAGCAGCATACAATGGCAGACAAAGATGGAGATTTTTTTCTTTTAAACGGAATTAAAAACTGGATTACAAATGGAACGACTGCCGATTATCATCTTGTTATGGCAACTACAGACAAAACAAAAGGTCATAAAGGAATTACAACATTTCTTGTTGAAAAAGGAACTCCCGGTTTTGGTCATGGTAAGAAGGAAGATAAACTTGGAATAAGAAGCTCCGATACATGTTCATTAACATTTGAAAATTGTAAAGTGCCGAAAGAAAATATTGTTTGGGAAGAAGGAAAAGGATTTAATTTTGCAATGAACACACTCAACGGCGGAAGAATTGGAATTGCCGCACAGGCTCTCGGTATCGCTGAAGCTTCATTGGAAGCAGCACTAAAATATTCCAAAGAAAGAAAAGCATTCGGTAAAGAGATTTCCACTCTTCAGGCAATCCAGTTTAAGCTGGCAGATATGGCAATGAAACTCGATGCCGCAAAATTATTAACTTTTAAAGCTGCAGCAATGAAAGATGCTGGTAAAAAGTATTATGCAGAAGCTGCTATGGCAAAACTTTATGCTTCTCAAATTGCAGTCGAATGTGCACTCGAAGCAATTCAGGTGCACGGTGGATATGGTTATGTAAGAGAATATCTTGTTGAAAGATATCTACGCGATGCAAAGATTACTGAAATTTATGAAGGCACATCCGAAATTCAGAGAATAGTGATAGCAAGGTCACTACTTGATGCCAGGTAATCAGCAACAATCTTTAATGAAAATAATATCTGTCATCCTGAACCCGTCGAAGGATGACAAAAGTAAAACCCACTTCACACTTCGACAAGCTCAGTGTGACAATTACAGACTTTTATATCCTTTATATAATTTCCTGTTACTTATATCAATTATTTTTACATCATCTGCTTTCTGTCAAATAGAAAATCTTAAATGGCAAAAGACAGAGGAGGTGTATGAAAAGCCAACCAAACAAGCTCATCGAGATTATTCGTTTGAAGCAGATAACGCCGTTGAGTTTCTAACAAAGTCACTCGCAAATGCTTACTGGTTTTTTATTTCTGATGTTGATGGTGATAATTGTCCTTTCCGTCCATCGTGCTCTTCATTCCTTCTGCAATCAGTTAGGGAAACAAATATATTCCAGGCATCATTAATGTTCTTCGATAGATTCACTCGTGACATAAACATAGCGAAAGGACACGATCATTATCCAAGAGTGAATGCTGGCTACTATTATGATCCTCCTCAGAATTATACTTTAAAACAGGGAAGAATTAAATATCTGCCTCCTGCATTTATTGTTGATGATGAATGAGAAACTTTTTAACATTTTTTTTTCTGATCCCTCTTTCATCATTACCACAATCAACCTCTTTTGATTTTCATTCATCTGAAAACATAAGAAAATTTGCTGATCATCTTTTTTGTGAGGGAGATTATCTCCGGGCTATTGAGCAGTACAAGTTTATTCAGAACCAATTTGTAAACGACACAATCGAATTTAATATACTATTCGCTTATTCAGAACTGGGTCTTTATCAAGAATCGCAAGATTTTTTTGAAGGAGTTAATGCAGAATCAATTTTCTATCCTGATGCTTATTTACTCTCCTTAAAGAATGAACTAATAACTGAAACCAAGTTTATGAATGACTCAAACATTAAATCATTCAATTCTTCTCAGATGAAAAGTTTTAGTAAACTTAACACTATTTCGATGCTTTATGCTGATGAGATTAGCATTACCAGAGAAAAATTTATTTTACCTTTTGATGAAGACGAACAGAATTCAGTTTCATCATTTTATGATTATAAAATTGAGCCGCCATACAAAAATCCTACTCTTGCCGGTATATTATCAGCAATAGTACCTGGCAGTGGAAAAATGTATGTTGGCGAATGGGGCGATGGAATAACTGCATTTCTTGCAACAGGTCTGCTTGCATTTTTGGCTTATGATAACTTTCAGAGCTGATCATACAGCACGTGCCTGGATATTTACCGGGCTTGGCGCTTTCTTTTATGCCGGAAATATTTATGGTTCAGTAGCGTCGGCACAGATCTTTAATGCAAGAATCGATTTAGAATTTAATGATGGCTTAAGATTATTTCTCGAACAAAAAAAATATTTTTTACCTGAATATGACTTTTGTAGATAGAATGCATTTTACTTTTTTATTTATCCTGATTGGAGCAGTTACTTTATTTGCTCAAGATTCCTATAATATACAATTCAATTATGCAAAAAAACTTTTTGGGGAAGAAAAATATTTTGATGCAATTACCGAGTTTAAACGCCTGCTATTTTTTGATGAGTCCAACACATATAATTACGAGGCAAACTTTTTTATTGGGTTAAGTTATAAAGGTGGGGCTAAATTTTCTGACGCGCTGCAACATTTTACTTTAGCTGAATTAAATTCCAGGACAGAAGCTGAATTTTATTAATCAAGGTTAGAAATAATCAAAGTGAACATACTACGAAGAACAACTCAAAGAGCTTTGGCTTTGCTGGATTCACTTGAGAATGATGTAAGGTTCGATAAAAATTTAGAAGAAATAAATTACTGGAGAGGCTGGGCATACATTTTTTCAGATGATTGGAGAAAAGCTTCCTTATCATTTTCAAAAATTCAACCAAATCATGAGCTTGCAGACTTTTGTGATTCAGTTAATAATGATTTTTACAATGTAGACGCTTGCAAAATATTATCAATTATTCCGGGTGCGGGACAATTTTATACAGGTGAGTATGTGAGCGGTATTATCTCTATAGGCTGGAATGTGCTTTGGGGTTATCTTACAATCAATGCTTTTGTTGAGGATCGAGTGTTTGATGGTTTTGTTATTGGGACACTTTTATGGTGGAGATTCTATTCAGGAAATATTCAGAATGCAGAAAAGTTTGCACTTGAAAAGAATTTAACGAAGACAAACTCAGCTCTTCGTTTTTTGCAACAAAGTTATAAAGGAAAAAAACCTTAATTTTGAGATGAAGGATAAATGAAAAAACTCATCGAGAACAAATTTATTTACGGGTCAGTCATTGCAATAATTTCACTTTATGTGCTTGTTGCATTTGTAAAACTGCCAAATATAAACGGTTATGAACGGGCAATGTTCTCTGAAATGGTTTACGGAACTGCCTGGAAACCTTTTGTTTACCGAACACTTCTTCCGACAACAATCAGATTGATAAGCGAAGTTATTCCCGGTGAGATTCACACTTCACTTTCAGAAAAAGTTGAAAGCAGCAAATCAATGATGTTGGTTCTGGAAAAATTTAAGTGGGAAAGCGAGTATATAACTGAATATCTTATTGCTATGATATTGATGTATTTATCACTGCTAGGATTTGTTTATGTCTTTCGAAAACTATTTGACGAAATTTATACGTCACCACTTTGGTTTAAAAATTTAATTTCAATTTTAATGTTGCTTGCTCTTCCAACTATGTTCCAATATTACAGCTACCTTTATGACTTCCCAACTTTATTATTATTTACTCTTGGTTTGCTTTTACTTTGTCAAAGAAAATGGAATTACTTTTTAGTTCTCTTCTTTATTGCATGCTTGAACAAAGAAACAATAATTCTTTTAACAATGATCTTTGCAATTCATTTTTACAAAGATGATAAGTTTAATAGAAAATTGTATTATCAATTAATAGCTGCTCAATTAATAATATTCGGAGCAGTCAAAATTTTACTCTATACTTTATTTGTTAATAATCCCGGCGGCTTAGTTGAGTTCCATCTCATTGACAGAAATTATCTTTTATTCAACGGATACTCTTTGGTAACTTTTGTTACCTTGTTGATAATTCTGCTTTCAATATTCAGCAGATGGAATGAGAAACCGAAATTTTTAAAAGATGCTTTATGGATAGGAATTCCGCTATTGACCTTGACTCTTTTGTTTGGATTCTTCGATGAGCTTCGTGATTACTATGAGGTACTTTCCTATTGCTATTCTTTTGATTTCTTACAGTATAGCAAAGATTTTTGGGATTGAATTGGCCCAGGAGTCAATAAATGTTAAATAAAATAGCAATTTGGTCATATTTTGACTTGAAGAGGAGGTGTTTTTTTATAAATTTCCGATGAACTTTTCAGAAATTAATCCTGTTCATTAGAATAAAGGGAATTTGAAAATAGAAATAAATCTTAAAGGAGAACTGTTATGGCAATAATGATAACCGAGGAATGCATCAACTGCGGTGCCTGTGAACCTGAATGTCCTAATACTGCAATTTATGAAGGTGGAGTTAATTGGGAATTGACTGGAAAAAGTTATGGTGACGGAGATGCTGCTCCTTCTGGCGCAAGCGGATTTTATTCTGCGGAATTCTTTTACATAGTTCCCGACAAATGTACTGAATGCAAAGGTTTCCACGATGAACCTCAGTGCGCTGCTGTTTGTCCTGTTGACTGCTGCGTTCCCGACCCAAAACATGTTGAAACTGAAGAACAGCTTCTCGCCAGGAAAGAATATCTCGATGGATTAGGGAGATAATTAAATGAGTATTGAGCCCCGACTTTGTCGGGGTTTTTCATTTTAAATAATATCTGTTCTGTGAATTAAAATCTATCTTTTTTAACTTTCGCACGAAAACATTTTATAAAAAATATGCAAATTGGTAAATACAAACTAAGTATTATTGAATCCGGTTCTTTCGGCCTTGATGGTGGTGCTATGTTCGGAATAATACCAAAACCACTCTGGCAGAAAACTAATCCTGCTGATGATGCTAACCGTGTGAGACTTGCAACTCGAAACCTGTTACTGGAAAGCGCTTCTAAAAAAATAATTATTGATACGGGAATGGGTGATAAATGGGATGAAAAAATGAAAGCTATTTATTCGATTGATGAAAAGCTCTCAATGAATTCTGCACTCGCTAAGAATGAATTAAAAGCAGAAGATATCACTGATGTCATTCTAACTCATCTTCACTTTGATCATGCTGGTGGTTCAACAATAATAATCGATGGAAAACTTGAGCTAGCTTTTCCCAAATGCAAATTATTATGTGCAGAAGCAGAATTTTGATTGGGCAATGAAACCATCTGATAGAGATAAAGGAAGTTACATTAAAGAAAATTTTCTTCCTCTATTTGAGGAGGGAGTGCTAAACTTTATGATTGGAAATGGAAAGTTTGATGATGAAATAGAGTGCATTGTTATTAATGGACATACCTTCGGGCAGCAGATGGTTAAAATATCTGATTCAAGTAATACAATTTTGTTTTGCTCAGACCTGATGCCTTTTGTATCTCACATTCCATTACCTTACATAATGGGCTATGATCTTCAACCGCTTGTTACTGTTGAAGAAAAAAAGAAATATCTTAAATTAGCACTCGATGAAAACTGGAAAATATTTTTTGGTCACGACCCTGAAATTGCATTTGCGACAGTAAAAAAAATTGGTGAAGGATATACAGTTGATCAAAAATTCAAATCATTTGATGAAGCCTGAAGAAGATGGTTTTACTTTCGTTTGCGCATTAAGTGAATTGAAAGATAATGTTGGAAGAAAATTCCTTGTAAATGATGTTGAAATTGCTGTCTTTAAAATGAAATCGGAAGTTTTTGCACTCAGTAATATTTGCCCTCATCAGCAAACACATCTTATTTATGATGGATTTATTGAAGATGAATTTGTTATTTGTCCCGCTCACGGCTGGAAATTCCATCTTCAAACCGGGAAAAAAGATTCAGGAAGTAATGGCTTAGATACCTTTCCAGTGAATCTTATAGAAGATAAAGTTTTTGTAAAAGTTCATTCCAGGAAGCGTAATTGGTAAGTGAAAGATAGAGTTATTAAGAATGAATTTGTAATTCAAAAAGCAAAATCCATTGGCTTCGATTTAGTTGGTTTCGCTAAAGCTGATATTTTAAAAGGAGAATCTGAGAAACTTCAGCAATGGTTGGATAAAAATTATCAAGCTGGAATGGATTATATGGAAAGGAATTTTGATAAACGGAAAGATGTGAAACGAATTCTTCCCAACGCAAAATCAGTTATTTCTCTCGGACTTAATTATTACACGCCACACGAATATTCTAAGGATTCAGATAAAGGCAAAATTTCTCGCTATGCATGGGGAAAAGATTATCATCTCATCATCTGGGCAATGCTTGATGAACTTGAGGAAGAACTAAAAAAAGTTGATCCTCAATTTGAATCGATCTCTTACGTTGATACCGGACCGGTAATGGATAAAGCATGGGCAGTTCGTTCAGGAATTGGTTGGCTTGGGAAGC
Source organism: uncultured Ignavibacteriaceae bacterium (assembly GCA_963699475.1). GTDB lineage: Bacteria > Bacteroidota > Ignavibacteria > Ignavibacteriales > Ignavibacteriaceae > IGN2. Next base: position 213,489 of record CAVOUA010000001.1, read on the forward strand.
ATACTAATGTTATAAATCGCGAAATTGGTAGCTGGTTTTTTATTGCAAACATCATCACTAATTATGAATTTGAATACAACGAACAGATCCCCGATTTTTGTGGGAGCTGCACTGCGTGCATTGATGCTTGTCCAACCAATGCAATTATTCAGGAATATGTTGTAGATGCAAACAAATGCATTTCTTATCTGACAATTGAAAACAAAAAAGAAATTCCTGAAGATTTTAAAAGTAAGTTTGATAATTGGCTTTTCGGATGCGACATCTGCCAGGACGTTTGTCCCTGGAATCAGAAATTTCCGGTAGAAACTTTGATAAAAGATTTTCATCCGCAAATCAAAGAAATATATCTTGATGAAGTAATAGAATTGACTGAAGAAGATTTTAAGGAAAGATTTAAAATCTCACCAATTAAAAGAGCAAAGCTTGGCGGATTAAAGCGCAATGCTTCATACCTCAAAATTAATTGATTTAAAGAGTAAACTATTTTACTTATTAGCAAATCTGACTCTTAAATCAATCACACTTTTGCATGAATGCATGCATCCATAAAACCAAGCAGTCATGCATACTCCGTGAATCTTTTGTAATTTTGTAGAATCAAATTATCACAAATTAATTTTTAACTATAATTCATTTAAGGAAATGTAATGGCAGATAATCATCATAAAGTAATAATTATTGGTTCAGGGCCAGCAGGATTTACAGCAGCACTTTACAATGCAAGAGCAAATTTAAAGCCTGTAATTTTTGAAGGAATGCAGCCCGGTGGTCAGTTAACAATTACAACTGAAGTTGAAAACTATCCAGGTTTCGAGCACGGTATTCAAGGTCCACAATTGATGGACGTAATGAGAAAACAAGTTCAAAGATTTGGTACAGAATGTATCTACAAAGAAATAACTGAAGTCGATTTTTCAAAACGGCCTTTCAAATTAAAATCTTACAAAGATGAGTATACTGCAGATGCGGTTATAGTAGCTACTGGTGCGTCTGCAAAATTGATCGGCTTAGAGAGTGAAAAGAAATATATGGGTTATGGTGTTTCAGCTTGTGCAACTTGTGATGGTTTCTTTTTCAAGAACCAAAAAGTTCTTGTGGTAGGCGGTGGTGATACTGCAATGGAAGAAGCAACTTATCTGACAAACCATGCTTCGGAAGTTACAATTATTCATAGGCGAGAAGGTTTCAGAGCATCAAGCATTATGTTGAACCGTGCTCAGAAAAATCCAAAAATAAAATTTCTTCTAAACAAAACCATAAAAGAAGTAATTGGTGTTGAAGAAAATGGTGTTAAAAGAATGACAGGTGTCCTTCTGGAAGATACTCGTGATCATTCAGTTGAAGAATTAAAAGCAGACGGACTATTTATCGGAATTGGACACAAGCCAAATACGGATATATTTAAAGGTCAGCTTGATATGGATGAAGTCGGATACCTTAAAGTAAAAGCTGGATCAACTTACACAAATATTGAAGGTGTTTTTGCAGCAGGTGATGTAAGCGATAGTAAATATCGTCAGGCGGTTACTGCGGCTGGAACTGGTTGTATGGCAGCTATTGATGCTGAAAGATGGCTTGAGGCCCAAGAAGCGTAATTTAAAATTGTAGCACAGATTGATAATCTGTGCTACACATAACTCAGTTTTAATATTATTCGATAGCCTTTTTTTCTAAATCATATTTTTGTCTTAGCTTATTTCCGTAAACGTTTGCAAGTACGAAACCAATTCCTGTAAAGATAAATATTGATGTTGGAGTAACAACTTCACGTGTATCTTCACCTCCTGACATCAAACCAATTCCAAGTCCGATTCCGAAGAAGATGCAGATGATTCCAACTTTTAATAACCAGAATGGATCTCTCTTCTGCTCGAAGAATTTTTTCATATCTTCTGCTGACAAACCTTTATCAATAAGCATTTGTCTCTCTTTAGACCTGTAGTAAATTAAAGTAACGGCAATTAATCCAATTATAAGAAACATTACTATCGGGATGAATACTGCTATTGTGCCTTCCATTTTATACTCCTTTTTTGTTTTATCTATTGGTTGAGACATGGAGTATTGATTAAAGGTTACACTTGTGATTTAATTAATTAATAAGCCCATTTTCGCTTTTAATTGTTTTTCTTGAATTCACTATATATTTTTCAACAGAGCAAACTATGTGTAACTAAAATCACAGTCCATTAGTCTAAGAATTGAATGAGAAATCTTTCTGATCAGGAAATACTCGATTCGGTTAGGAAAGGGAATAGTTCCGATTATTCAATTATCGTAAACCGTTACAAGAATAAAGCATTCTCTATGTTGAAAAGGATGCTTAAAAATGAATTCGAAGCAGAAGAGGTTTTACAGGATTGTTTTTTGAAAGCTTATAAATCGATAAATGCATTTAAAGGTGACTCAAAGTTTTCGACATGGTTTTACAGAATTGTATACAATTCGGCATTAACGAAATTATCTTCTCAAAAAAGAAGAACGGAAACAGAAATGACTTCCGTGGAAGATCATTTTAATCTTGAGAGCGAGTATAATTCTAACGAAATTGAAAAAAAAGATGTAAATAGACTAATTCAAGAAACAATTAGTAAATTACCGGAAAGATATTCAGCAATTATTACAATGTTCTATTTAAACGAAATGAGCATCGAGGAAATAAGTGAAGTAATGCAAATTACTGTGTCAAATGTAAAAGTGATGCTTTATCGCTCGAGGAATGCTTTACGCGATTTAATTATGAAAAGTAAACTGGCAGAAGAATTAATATGATTCAGGTTACAAACGAAATATTAAATAAATATCTTGACGGTGAACTAAACAGGGAAGAAACCGAACAAGTAAATTCTGCACTGAGTAATTCTGAAGAATTGCAAAGGAAATTTAATGCGTTGAAACTGGTTCACAATAATTTGTCTATTATCGATGAGGATGAGGTCAGCACTGGTTTCACAGAAAAATTAATGAAACAGATTGTAATTAAATCAATGATCCCAAAGCAGCAAAAATATTTCATTGCTTCCGTTGTAGCATTCATAACAATATTATGTCTAGTAATTTTTGGTTTCTCAATTTCAGCAATGATTTCAGCTACATCTTCATCAATTGGTGAATCTAAATCTTTATTTGATTCAGTATCCAGTCTCAGCGAGGGGCTCGTACAATTACTTCATCAATTATTTAGTGGTGCAGGATTGTCGATTATCGGATCAGTCTTTTCCATCATCTTATTGATTTCAGGTTATTTCTTTTTTGAAATGCAGAAGCGAACAAAAGCTAACCTGGGGAATGGTCAACACCTGTAACTTTTAGCCAATCCTTTCGTACCTTTCATTAAACAATTATTAATTTTTTACTAAATGACTGATCATAGAACTGGTTACGTTGCAATACTTGGATTGCCCAATTCAGGAAAATCGACTTTACTGAATGCTTTACTAGGTCAAAAACTTTCCATCATCACTTCAAAACCTCAAACAACAAGAAAAAGAATTCTTGGAATTTTAAGTGAAGAAAATTACCAAATCATTTTCCTTGATACTCCCGGAATTCTTGCACCGTCTTATCTTCTCCAGGAGAAAATGATGGAGGATGTTAAACTTTCTTTGGATGATGCAGATGTGATTATTTTGATTATAGACGTAAAAGAAGATACTCTTGCTGAGAAATTGGCTAGTCAGGAATTTGTAAAAGAGAAAGTTTTCAATTCAAAGAAGCCAAAATTACTTATTCTGAATAAAATAGATTTGATAAAGCAGGAAAAGGTAACTAACCTGATAAAACATTTTGAAGAACAAAAAATATTTGAAGAGGTAATTCCGATTTCTGCATCACAAAATTTTAACACTGAAAGAGTAAAAGTAGAAATAATTCGTTTTCTTCCTGAAGGACCAAAACTTTTTCCAGACGAACAGGTGACTGATGAGAAGGAAAGATTTTTTGTATCTGAAATTATTCGTGAAAAGATTCTTGATCTTTACCGCGATGAAGTGCCTTATAGCTGTGAAGTTTTAATAATTGATTTTAAGGAAAGAGAAGAAGGGAAAAATTTTATCAGTGCAGAAATTGTGGTTGAGAGAGATTCACAGAAAGCGATTATTATTGGCAAAGGTGGAATAGCAATTAAAAAACTTGGACAAATTGCCAGAGAACAAATTGAAGAGTTTTTACAACGGGAAGTTTTTCTGGAGCTGAGAGTTAAGGTTAGAAAAAAATGGCGAAGCGATGAAAACCTGCTAAAGAGTTTTGGGTATACGAAGAAAGAATAGAATTGCTGTCTTTGTACTCACCTAAAATATCTCTAATTTTTAAATCATTTCTTAAGAAAAGATGAATTTAAATGGAAGTTCGTGTGGAGATTTTTGTTAATGGTTTAGTGCAGGGTGTTGGCTACAGGTATTTTGTCGTTCGTGAAGCAAAAAAGTTAGGGTTGAAAGGATTCACTCAAAACCTTTATACTGGTGAAGTGCTTACAATTGTAGAAGGTGAAAAAGCAATAGTTGAAGAATTGATTAAAAAATTACGCATTGGACCGATACACGCTTCAGTTAAAACCTGCAAAATAAATTGGCAGGAACCAAAAAATGAATTCACAGTATTTGAGGTGAGATTTTGATTATAGATTTAAGAACTGGAATAGGCTTTGACGTCCACGCATTTGCTGAAGGAAGAAAATTAATTCTTGGCGGAATTGAAATTCCTCACGACAAAGGCTTAGCGGGACATTCGGATGCCGATGCTCTTCTGCATGCAATAACGGATGCTTTGCTTGGTTCACTTTCGCTAGGTGATATTGGAGTTCATTTCCCTGACGATGATCCACGGTATAAAAATGCTGACAGCTCTGTCTTCCTGAAAAAAGCTCACGAGCTTATTCGAAACAGAGGATATTACGTAAATAATATTGATGTTGTGGTGATGCTTCAGCAGCCGAAAATTTCTCGCTATACACAAAAGATCAAAGATAAAATTTCTAAGATTCTTGATATCGGTTCAGAAAGAATTTCAATTAAAGCAACTACAACGGAAAAGCTGGGTTTTGTTGGAAGAGAAGAAGGTATTTCTGTAATGGCTGTTGTAACAGTAGTAAGAAAATAATGTTCGAAGATATCCTAAGTCAAATTTCAACCTTCTCACCTATATGGATTTACATCACATTATTTCTCTTTGCCTTCGTTGAAAATGTTTTCCCGCCCTCTCCAAGTGATGTTGTTATTGTAATAGCTGGTTCTCTTGTTGGAACAGGTGCAATAAGTTTTATTATATCACTCATTTTTGCTACAGTCGGCAGTATAACCGGTTTTATGCTCATGTTTTATATTGGCTCGACAGTCGATAAGAAGGTTATTCAATCCGGTCGATTCAGGTATATCCCGGTTAATTCGATTGACAAAGTAGAAATTTGGTTCAGGAAATATGGCTACATGGTAATAGTCGCAAACCGTTTTATGCCTGGAACAAGAGCTGTAATTTCTTTCTTTGCAGGGATAAGTAATCTCGATCCCAAAAGAACCATCACACTTTGCTTTGTGTCTGCATTATTATGGAATATAATTATGCTTTACCTGGGATTTGTTTTCGGTGATAATGTCGAAATGGTTGATAAATACTTAACGACTTACAGCAATATCGTAATTGCTGTAACCGTTATCGTGATTTTATTTTTTATTGCAAAATTATTTTTTAGAAAAAAGAGATCAACGGTTTGAAGTTTTTATTAAAATATCGAAATCCGGTGACACCAGAAGAGAAGAAAAAGAGAAAAAAAGATTGGCTGCTTTTAATTCTTAGTGGGATCGTTCTTGGGATTTCATTCCCCCCATTTCCATTTCCATTTACTCTTTTCATTTTTGTAGGACTGATTCCATATTTTATCGTGATCAGTAAAAGGACGACGCTTGCCTCAATCAATAAAGCAACTTTCCTTTTTTCTTTAATCTTTAGTTTAGTAACAATTTATTGGGTGGGAAGCTGGTCTTCCGAAGCTGATCCGTATTTGATGCTGGCTGGTGTGGCACTTATTCTTGCCTATCCCAGTGTTATGCTTATTCCGTCAACACTGTTATATCTCGCAAAAAAAGTATTTCCAAAATTCGATGGGCTCTGGCTCTTCCCGATTTTCTGGGTTACATTTGAATATCTTCTAACGCTTACTGATCTCAGATTTCCATGGGTACTACTCGGGCACGGATTAGCAAAGTTTAATATCTTCATTCAGGGTGCAGATATCATTGGGACAAATGGATTATCGCTGGCTGTGGCATACATCAATGTTCTTCTATTCAAATCTTTTTTTGAAAAGCAGAATGAAAATAAATTTAATTTGAAACCAGCTTTAATTGCATCAATTATATTTCTTAGTTTGATGATTTATGGGATATACAGAGTATCAACATTTAAAATATCAGACAGAAAAATTAAGGTTGGAATTGTTCAGCCTGACTTAAATCCATGGGACAAATGGTCAGCAGGGAACCTTGGCGATCTCCTGAATCGTTATCTTGATCTTTCAAAAGAATGTGTTGATGAAGGAGCAGAGTTAATTTTATGGCCGGAGACTGCTTTGCCGGTCTACACTTTTGGTGGTGGTTATCATATCGTTGCAAATTCGATTTTCAATTTTCTAGATAGCAACCATGTTTCTTTGCTTACCGGAATGCCGCATATTATTTATTTTCTAGATTCACTTAAACTACCTGAGGATGCGAAGTATGAAAAACTAGGAAATTATTATTATACTAATTACAATGCAGTACTTGGTTTAAATCCTCGCTCAAGAGAAATTCAACATTACGGCAAGATGAAACTTGTTCCACTTGGTGAACGTGTACCTTTCGTTGATCAATTTGCTTTCTTGGGTGATTTCTTTAAATGGGGAGTCGGGATAACAAGCTGGAACATCGGAAAAGATACAACAGCATTCAATATTATTATTCATAATACAGATACCATAAAAGTTGGCGGACTTGTTTGCTACGAATCAGTTGATCCTGTTTTTGTTACTGCTTTTGTTCAGAAAGGTGCGGAGATGATTACTGTAGTAACAAACGATAGCTGGTACGGAAAATCTAGCGGTCCATATCAACATAAAGATTTTGCTATGCTTCGGGCGGTTGAAAACAGAAGATCGGTTGTGCGATGTGCAAACGGTGGAATAAGCTGCATAATAAATGCAAAAGGTGAAATAATTTCTGAGACTGAGTTGTATGAAAAAACAACATTGGTTGGAGATGTTCCACTTCAAACAGAATCAACTTTTTATACTCAGAATCCTTTAATCATTCCAATTTTGTGTTCAGTATTTTCTTTCTGGATTTTTGGAATGAATATTTTAATTTGGCTGAAGAAAAAATTTAAAATGTGAATTATCTTGTCACACTGAGCTTTTCGAAGTGTGAATTAAATTCTCTTAAACTGCGTCATCCTTCGACACGCTCAGGATGACTCTCAAAGAATTAATTATGATTGATCTAAGAAGCGACACAGTAACAAAACCATCACCCGAAATGCGCAAAGCAATGTACGAAGCGGAAGTTGGCGATGATGTCTTTAAAGAAGATCCAACCGTCAATAAGCTTGAAGAATATTTTGCAGAGCTTCTTGGAAAAGAGGCAGCATTGTATGTTCCGAGTGGTGTGATGGGAAACCAAATTTGTCTGAATGTTCTTACCGATCCTGGAGATGAAGTTATCTGTGACAGGGAAGCACATATTTTCAATTATGAATCATCTTCGCCTGCACGATTAAGTGGAATTCAACTTTATCCGCTTGATGGAAAGCTAGGAATTCTCACTGCCGAACAAGTTGAGCCGTATATCCGTACTACTGCATATCATATGCCTCGAACAAAAGTTATTGAAGTCGAAAACACTCACAACCGCGCTGGTGGAACAATCTGGCCAATTGAGAATATCATTTCATTAAAAAATCTTGCAAAAAAACATAACCTATTCTATCATCTTGATGGTGCAAGAATTTGGAATGCTTGTGCTGAAACCGGAATCTCTCCTAAAGAATATGCTCAACACTTTGATACTGTTTCCTGCTGCTTTTCTAAAGGACTTGGTGCGCCGGTCGGTTCAGCAGTCGCCGGGACTAAAGAATTTGTTCAAGAGGCTTATCGAGTGAGAAAAGCCTGGGGTGGAGGAATGAGGCAGGTTGGTATTCTTGCAGGGGCAGCTTTGTATGCAATACAGAATAACAGGGAAAGATTACATCAAGATCATTGGAGAGCCAAACATCTTGCTGAGCGAATAAAATTAAATTCCAATCTTGAAATCAATATGGAAGCAGTGCAGACAAACATTCTTTTATTTAAACCATTAAAAATTACTCCGGCGGAAGGATTAAAAAGATGCAGAGAAAAAGGTTTGATTCTAACTCCAGGTACAATCGATTCAATCCGTGCTGTTACTCATCTAGATATAAACGATGATGATATTGAGAATGCCGCCAATATTCTTGATGAGGTTTTTAATTGAGTGAGATATTGACTTCGAAAGATTTCAAACACAAGTACAAAATTACCGTCCGCTTTCACGAAGTTGATATGCTCGGTGTTTGCAATAATGCTGTTTACATTAATTTTTTTGAAACAGCCAGATTAGAATACATAAAAGCAGCTGATCTGATGCCTGAAAAAGGAATCTTCTCAGATGGTAAAATATTTTTTATGGTTAGAAATGAAATTAATTATCGAAGTCACGCTAATTATGATGATGAGCTGAATGTATATTCAAGAATATCGTATATAAAGAATTCTTCTTTCGGTTACGATCATCTGATTATAAAACAAAAAAGTGGTGAAGTTATTGTTGATGGAAAAGGCGTCGTTGTTTATGTAGATCCAAAAACAGGTAGATCAACTTCTTTACCAGAGAGTTTCATAGAAAAAGTAAAAGCTTTTGAACCTTCAGTAAAAATATTAAGAGATTAATTTTATGTTGTCATTGCGAATCCCGGTATATCGGGATGAAGCAATCTCAAATAATTGCTTCGCTTAGCTCGCAATGACCAATTGTGTATAATCATAGGAGGGAAAATGAGAAGAATAGTTTTTGATATAGAAACCTGTGCTTATCCTTTTGAAACTCTTACCGAAAGCCAAAGAGAATACCTTCTTCGCTATGCCGATAAAGAACCCGATCCTGAAAAAAGACAAATGATGATTGACGATGCTGTTCGTTACACAAGTCTTTATCCCTATACCTCAAAATGCATAGTTATTGGAATCTTCGATGTCGAAAAAGAAAAATCTTATGTTTATTATGAGAGTGATAAGGAACAAGATTGGAAAAGCGAGGATGGAAAAGTACATTATAAAGGATTACCAGAAAAAGAAATGCTGGAATCTTTCTGGCGGGTTGCTAAAAGAGTTGATCAATTCATCTCTTTCAATGGAAGAAATTTTGATGTTCCATTTCTGATGATGCGCACTGCAATGCTGGGAGTGAAGGTTAGCAGAAATTTAATGGGCTATCGCTATGGTGATGAACACATTGATCTGCTTGAGCATTTTACTTTCTATGGAGCAACAAGAAAATTTAATCTCGATTTTTACTGTCAATCATTCGGAATTGAATCTCCAAAATCAAAAGACATAACAGGTATGGAAGTTAAGAATCTTTATGAAGCCGGAAGAATAAAGGATATTGCTGTCTACTGTTCGAAAGATATTTATGCAACTTACCGCTTGTATAAAATTTGGAATGAGTTTCTAAATTTGAAATAAAAAACTTCCTCTCCAATTTTGGGAGAGGATTGGGGAGAGGGAAATTATGAGGAACTTGACACATTTAGCCTGAAGACTCAGAAAAGAATCAACGGAAGCTGAAAAACTACTTTGGAGTTATTTGAAAAGAAAAAGTTTATTTGGTTTGAAGTTCAGAAGACAAGAACAGATAGGCGATTACATTGTTGATTTCGTTTGTTATGAAAAGAAATTGATAATCGAACTTGATGGTGGACATCATAGTCAAGATGAGACAATAATTAATGATGCTCGTAGACAGAAATGGTTAGAATCACAGAATTTTAAAGTCATCAGATTTTGGAATAATGAAGTGATGAAGAATATTGAAGGTATCCTTCAAAAAATTAAGGCAAATATTCCCTCCCCTTAATCCCCTCCCATCAAGGGAGGGGAAATATTTTATTATATTTCCTACCTAAAATTTAACGCTTAAACTTAAAATCAGTTTTTAATGAAAGAACCTGAAGTTACACTCGATCTGGTAAAAGAGCACGGCCTTAATGAAGAAGAATACGAAAGAATTCTGAAGATACTTGGCAGAACTCCGACCTTTACCGAACTTGGCATTTTCAGTGTAATGTGGAGTGAACATTGCAGTTATAAAAATTCAATTGCATTACTTAAAAACGCTCCCAGAGAATGGTGGAAAATTATTAGTTGGTGCTGGTGAAGAGAATGCAGGATTGGTTGACATTGGTGATGGATTAGCAGTTGCATTTAAAATTGAAAGTCATAATCATCCTTCCGCAGTTGAGCCGTATCAGGGAGCAGCAACCGGAGTTGGTGGAATAATGCGGGATATTTTTACAATGGGTGCAAGACCAATTGCCTCTCTTAATTCACTTCGATTCGGAACTCTTGATGATGCAAGAACACGTTATCTTTTTGCTGGAGTTGTAAAAGGAATTGGTGATTACGGAAACAGCTTTGGTGTTCCGACAGTTGCGGGCGAAGTTTATTTCGATGAATCTTACCAACTTAATCCATTGGTAAATGCAATGGCCGTCGGAATTGTGAAGACAAGTACTTTTGCAAGTGCAACAGCAAAAGGTGAGGGAAATCCGGTAATGATAGTCGGCTCATCGACAGGAAGAGACGGAATTCACGGGGCTACATTTGCTTCAGAAGAGCTATCAGAAAAATCAGAAGCGAAACGTCCTTCTGTCCAGGTTGGAGATCCCTTTACTGAAAAACTTTTACTCGAAGCTTCACTTGAAATCATTCGCAAAGGTTATTTGATTGGAATTCAGGATATGGGTGCCGCTGGAATTTCCTGTTCGACAAGTGAAATGAGTGCAAAAGGAAAATCTGGGATGAAGATCGATCTTGATAAAGTCCCTCTGCGCGAAGAGGGAATGAGTGCTTATGAAATTATGTTGAGCGAAAGTCAGGAAAGAATGCTTTGTGTTGTGAAGAAAGGTTATGAAGATAGGGTAAGTAATGTTTTTGAAAAATGGGACCTTCATTGTGAAATTATTGGCGAAGTAATTAATGATGATAAATTATTCATTAATTATAAGGGAAAACTTGAAGCAGAATTGCCACCATTCGAATTAGTTCTTGGCGGCGGTGCTCCAGTCTATAATCGCGAACAAAAAGAACCATCATATATTAAAGAAAAAAGAAAATTTAATTTTTCTTCTTTAGCTGAGCCAAAAGATATTCAAGAAACTTTTCTTAAAGTTTTTTCCTCGCCAAACATCGCTTCCAAAAAGTGGGTGTATGAACAATACGATTCGATGGTGAGAACTAACACAATTGTTGGTCCCGGTTGTGACTCAGCAGTGATTTATATTAAAGGAACCAGTAAAGCATTGGCAATGAAAACAGATTGCAATGCCCGATATGTTTATCTGAATCCAAAAGAGGGAGCCAAAATTGCAGTTGCCGAATCTGCAAGAAATATTGTTTGTTCAGGAGGAATTCCACTTGCGATTACAAATTGTTTGAACTTTGGCAATCCATACAAACCTGAAATTTATTGGCAGTTTGCTGAAGCAATTGCAGGAATGGGAGAAGCCTGCAGGTTTTTTGATACTCCTGTTACTGGGGGTAATGTTAGTTTCTATAATGAATCTCCCGATCGTGCAGTTTATCCAACTCCAACAATCGGAATGTTAGGATTAGTTGAAGATCTTTCACATATAACAACTTCATTCTTTAAAAATGAAGGTGATTTGATTTATGTTTTAGGTGAGGACAAAGAAGAACTTGGTGGCAGTGAATATTTGAAAGTCATCCATAAAAAAGTTGAAGGTGATTCTCCGCAAATTGATCTTTCAGAGAGAAAAGATTACTACAGGACACCATTCTTGAACTCATACGAAAAAAAATAATTAATTCTGCTCACGATATTTCTGAAGGAGGAATAGTGAGTGCACTAGCTGAATGCTGTATAATAAATGAAGAGAAAATGGTTGGAGCAGAAATAAACATCCCAATCAAATCAAGAAATGATTTCTCATACTTTTCAGAAACACAATCTAGAATTATTGTTTCTGTATCTCCTGATAACAAAGCTGAGTTTGGAAAACTGATTCAATCATCAAAACAGCCATTCAGTCATATTGGAAAAGTTGGTGGTTCTTCATTAAAAATAAATAATGATATAAATATAACTGTTGATAAACTTGCTGATCTTTATTTCAATACTATATCACGGATAATGTCTGGTGAAAAATAAAATTTTGAAAGTCATACGTGACTCCCAGCTTTATGCTTCATTCAGGAAAGTTCGTTTTTACCTGCATTTGGTTCCGACATGGCATTGGTTTATTAAATTTGTCAAACATTATTTTGGTGGCTTATATGACAGAACCGATCGTCATCATCTTTTTCTTCTATCCGGTGGATTAGCTTTTTCACTTTTTGTCTGTATCATACCAATGACATTAATTATTTTCTGGCTCTTAGGAAAATTTCTTAACTCGGTTGAAGTTGAGATGCAGATAAATACTCTGATCGATACAATCATTCCCTATAGCACTTATGCACAATTTGTCAAAGACGTAATTTTTGAACGTGTGCAGGAGGTAGTTGAGTACAGAAACATTGCCGGATGGGTTGGTATCATAGGATTATTTTTTGCTGCAAGCGGTTTTGCCAGCAGTTTACGTACAATCTTGAATAAAATTAATGGCACCGACATAGATATAAATATTTTCCTTGGAAAGCTTAGGGATTTCCTGGTTATAATAATTATCGTACTGGTTTTCCTTGCTTTAATATTGACGCTACCGATATTAGATTTTCTTGTTTCATTTGCACAAACAACTCCTTACCTGCAGATTTTTAACCAACCAATTTTTCACAGAGTTTTCACTGCCTCATTTTCATTTTTTTTAATGTTCCTGATTTTTGCTGTTATCTATAAATTTATGCCAACAGAGAAGATTCGTAAACGATCAGTTGCCCTGGGTGCAATTTGGGCTGCAATATTTTGGGTGGGTGCCAAAATACTTTTTGGAATATACCTTTCTAACTTCACCACGTTCAGCAGAATTTATGGCGCTTATGCTCTTGGTATTGTAGTAGCTTTCTGGATTTATTATACTGCTGCTGTTTTTATACTTGGTGCAGAAATCGGAAAGTTATTTGATGAAAGAATTTCTGAAAAAATTAAAATAAAGCAAGACATTCTTCTTGGAAATAAGTCTTAATCCTGCATCTATTGATCATTTAGATCATCTATAAAATATATTTGACAAATATTTAAAATGTTTGTATCTTTAATCAGACAAAATAATCCGATTATGCAAAATTCATAACGGATTTTTAAATAATTATAAATCAGACTAATATGTCCGATTAAAAAATTCAAAGGAAGCTATAATGAATAATCTGAAAACACACATTACCGTAATTGCAATAATTTCATTTTTTATTGGTTTACAAACAGGTTGCGGTGGTGATTCTAAAGAATCCAATTCATCAAACGAAACTCAATCAATGATGAATAATCGTTCAGGATTAACCGAGTGGGAACTTGAAAACGGTTTCGGTCCTGTAAAGAAGAAACTTAATCTTGGTCCAATTGATCCAGCAATGGCTGCCGAAGGAGAAAAAATCTTTGAATCAAAATGTGCATCTTGTCATAAGCTTGATGAAAGATATACAGGTCCGGCACAGAGAGATGTATTGCAAAGAGTCACACCTGAATTTTTTATGAACACAGTTTTAAATCCTGATGAAAATCTTGAGAAACATCCCCACAGCAAAGAAATGCTTGCACAATACATGACTAAAATGACAAATCAGAATGTTACTCTCAAAGATGCTCGTGCATTGCTTGAGTACTTCAGACTTCTTGACGAAGAATTAAAAAACAATACTAAAACCAACTAATAAATGGGAGGACCTTTTATGAACCGTAAATATTTTAAAGCACTTTTAATAGGTGCTTCTGTAGTCGCAGCATTTGTACTTATGCATTACGGCTGCCAGGAATCAAAAAATCTTTCTGCTGGTGATGAAGCCGAAAGAGTTTATGTTGCACCAGGTACTTATGACGATTATTATCTCTTCACTTCGGGTGGTTTCAGTGGACAGATCGGCGTCTACGGATTACCAAGTGGAAGAATGTTCAGAGTTATTCCTGTATTCTCACAGGATCCTGAAAAGGCATGGGGATATTCTGAAGAATCAAAACCAATGTTTATGACTTCATACGGTTTTATTCCGTGGGACGATGCTCATCATCCAAAACTTTCTCAGACTGAGGGAATTGCAGATGGCAGATGGATTTTCATTAATGCAAATAATACTCCGCGTGTTGCGAGAGTTGATCTTTCAACTTTTAAGACAGCAGAGATAATTGAAATCCCAAACTCCGGTGGTAATCATGGTTCTCCTTTCTTAACTGAAAATACTGAGTACGTTGTTGCTTCAACAAGATTCAGTGTTCCTATACCTAACAAAGATGTTGCGATTGATTCCTACAAAGAAAATTTTAAAGGAACAATCAGCTTTATAAAAGTTAATAAAGAAGGTGCAATGGATGTTGCATTCCAGATACTTGTTCCCGGATTTAACTATGATCTTGCACACGCAGGTAAAGGTCCTTCACACGGTTGGGCATTCTTTACAAGTTACAACACAGAGCAGGCAAATACTTTACTTGAAGTAAATGCTTCGCAGAACGATAAAGATTTTATCGCTGCAATAAACTGGAAAAAAGCTGAAGAGTATATTGCTCAGGGAAAAGCGAAAACTTTCAACACCAGTTACTTTAGAAATTATTTTGATGAAAAGAAACACATGGGATTTGCTGAGGAAAAGAAAAGTGTAAAAGTTCTTATTCCTGAGGAATGTCCTGGTTTGATTTATTATCTCCCGACTCCAAAATCACCACACGGTGTTGATGTTGATCCAACTGGTGAATACATAGCAGCAGGTGGTAAGCTTGCTTCTGTTATTCCCGTTCACTCATTCACTAAAATGTTAAACGCAATTGAGAATGAAGATTTTGAAACAACTGTTGATGGTATTCCTGTTTTAAAGTATGAATCAGTAATTGCCGGTGAAGTACAAAATCCAGGATTAGGTCCATTGCATACAGAGTTTGATGGAAATGGTTATGGATACACTTCAGCATTTATTTCATCTGAAATTGTAAAATGGAAAGTCGGAACCTGGGAAGTTGTTGACAGAATACCTGCATACTATTCTATCGGTCATCTTTGCATTCCGGGTGGAGATACAAGAAAGCCCTGGGGTAAATATGTTATCGCTTTAAATAAAATTACCAAAGGACAGATATTTACCTACCGGACCGGAGTTAACTCAATCAGCTCAGTTGATTGATATCTCAGGCGATAAGATGAAACTGCTTCTTGATTTTCCAACTATTGGCGAGCCTCACTATGCACAGGCAATCCCTGCAGATATTCTTATGAAAAATTCTGTGAAGATTTATCCGATTGAAGAGAATGAAAATCCTTACGGAATAAAAGCTGAGAAGGATGCACGGGTTGTAAGAGAAGGAAATGTTGTTCACGTTTATATGTCGACAATCAGAACTCACTTTGCACCTGATAATATTGAAGGAATAAGAGTTGGTGATGTTGTTTATTTCCACGTCACGAACCTTGAACAGGATTGGGACATTCCGCACGGATTCGCTATTAAAGGATTGCAGAATTCTGAACTGCTCGTTATGCCCGGTGCAACAGAATCAATAGTCTGGACTCCGCCAAAAGAAGGAATATATCCATTTTACTGTACAGATTTCTGTTCAGCACTTCACCAGGAAATGTCTGGATACGTAAGAGTATCACCACGCGGTTCTAATGTTGCATTAACTTATGGAACTGGCAAGTAATATTTATTTGAATGTAGCACAGAATATTATTCTGTGCTACTTTTTTCTTTGAAATTGAAATGAAAACCCAATCAAAAATAATTGTAATATTCTCATCACTAATTTTAATTTTATCCTTCTTTTTTCCAATCTGGTATATTGATCTCGAGGCTCCCCAATATCCTGAAGGAATTGGTCTTGAAATCTGGCTGAATAAAATTACCGGTCAGAATCCACACGATCTTGAAAACATTAATGGATTAAATCACTACATCGGAATGAAAGAAATTGTGCCGGATGCTATTCCCGAACTGAAAATCATGCCTTTTATAATCATATTTTTAATTTTGTTTGGATTGGTTTCAGGAATTTCAGGTAAAAGAAGTTTGGTTTATATTTGGATTGTTCTGTTCTTTATGGTTGCTGCTGTCGGGTTGTATGATTTCTATATGTGGGAGTACGATTACGGTCATAATTTAAATCCTCAGGCAGCAATAAAAATTCCGGGAATGGCATATCAGCCGCCATTGATTGGTTCTAAGATGTTGTTAAATTTTAACGCGATTTCAATGCCTCATATTGGTTCCTGGATTTTAGTTGTTACAGTTGTTTTAGCAGTAGTTGCATTGATCATTGATAGAAAAAGTAAAAAGAAGGACGAAACAAATGCATAGTAAATATTTCATTGCAATATTTTTATTGCTTTCGTTAGTAACTGCTTCTTGCGGAAGCAATCCCGAACCCATTAATTACGGACACGATGAATGTGAATTTTGCAGAATGCAGATTTCAGATAACCGATACGGCGCTGAGTTAGTTACAGACAAAGGCAAGGTTTATAAATTTGATTCGATTGAATGTTTGATCGAGTTTGCGATGGTCAAAAATTTAATTGGTGATTCTAATCAGAAATTTTCTTGTAACGGATTTTGCAACACCTGAATCTTTTACTGATGCTACTTCAGCGTTTTATGTTCATAATGACAATTTCAGAAGCCCAATGGGTTTAAATGTTTCGGCATTTGACAGTGAGATTATCCAGACAAAAATTTGTTGCTGAGAGTGGTGGCAATCTATTAAACTGGATTGATGTAATCGAACTGGTAAAGCAAAGAAGTATGTAAATATATTTTTCCTCCGTGGTTCTCTGAGCTTCTCAGTGTACTCACTGTTCCTGCTGGCTTTTTGTTACTCAGTGTTCACAAAGCAAACACAGAGAGTCTCAAAGAATCAAAAGAAACCAATCAAGATTAAATGACGAATAGATTTTTAATGTGAGAAAAATGAATATTTATATTTTACAAATCGTCATCATAATCAATCTCTGTTTAATCCCAGCGTATAGCAGCACTATAACGGTTTCAAAAAGTGGTTCCGTTAAAACAATTACGGAAGCAATTAACATTGCAAATGACTTTGATACAATCATAGTTAGAAAAGGGGAGTATGCTGAAGGAAATATCATCGTCGATAAAAAAGTTACAATCATTGGTGAAGAATTTCCTGTAATCGATGGAAAAGAAGTTGGAGAAATATTTACAGTTACTTCAAATGATGTTACTATTTCCGGATTAACAATTAAAAACTCCGGGATAAGTTACCTCGAAGAGAACGCCGGTGTAAGATTGAAAGAAGTTCGTAACTGTTCTATTACAAATAATAAATTCATTAACAATTTTTTTGCGATATATCTTGCAAAATCTGCGGATTGTAAAATTACTGGCAATTATATTACAGCAGTGAAGAAAAGAGAAACGAATTCAGGTAATGGAATTCATCTTTGGTACTGCAAAAACATTACGATTGAAAATAATAAAATTTTCAATCACCGGGATGGGATATATTTCGAATTCGTAAGGAACGGTAAAATTGTTAATAATTACAGTGAAGGAAATCTTCGCTACGGACTCCACTTTATGTTTTCTGATAGCTGCGTTTACACAAATAATACATTTGAAAATAATGGTGCAGGCGTTGCAGTGATGTATACGAAGAATGTTTTGATGTCGGAAAATAATTTTTTGCACAACTGGGGTCCTTCGTCATATGGAATTTTATTAAAAGATATTTCCGACAGCAGAATTGAGAATAATATTTTTGACGAAAATTCAATCGGACTTTATATGGAAGGCTGCAGCAGAGTAACTATCGAACAAAATAATTTTACTCAAAATGGCTGGGCACTTGAAGCTAATGGCTAACTCAATGGATAATTATTTTTATGATAACAATTTTATTGCAAACTCATTTGATATTTCGACAAACAGCAGGCAGAACTTCAACACATTTGAAAAAAATTATTGGGCTGAGTACGACGGCTACGATCTTAATAAAGACGGATATGGAGATGTTCCATTCAGACCTGTTACAATGTTTTCGATGATGATTGAATCACATCCAACTTCACTCGTTCTTCTCCACAGTTTGTTCATTGATATTCTAAATATTGCTGAAAGCATTATTCCTGCAATCACTCCCGAAGCTCTTACTGATCCTAATCCAAGAATGAGGATGGTCAATTGATCACTGTTAAAAACCTGGTAAAAAATTTCGGAAAGAATTCCGTTCTAAAAAACATTGACCTGACTATTGATGAAGGAAAAGTTACAGCGATTGTTGGTCCGAATGGTTCAGGAAAAACTACTTTGATAAAAACAATTCTCGGACTTGTAAGACCAACAGAAGGAATTATTGAAGTTGATGGAACACCTGTAAATGATGATTATCTCTACAGAAATAAAATCGGTTATATGCCACAGATTGCAAGATACCCGGAGAATCTTACTGGTAGTGAAATTATTTCACTGATAAAATCAATTCGAAACTCAAACGAATTTTCAGATAAAGAAATTCTTTCATCTTTCAAGCTTGATTCAGAGATGGAGAAGCCATTTAAAAATCTTTCAGGTGGAACAAAGCAAAAAATCTCCGCATTAATTGCTTTTGCGTTCAATGCTAAAATTATAATTCTTGATGAACCAACTGCCGGACTTGATCCAATCTCGAGCAGTTACTTCAAAGATCTTGTGTTGAAACAAAAAGAACAAAAGAAAACAATTATTCTTACATCTCACTTGATGAATGAAGTGCAGGAACTTTCTGATGAAATTGTTTTTCTGTTAGAAGGAGAAATAAAATTTAAAGGTACAATTCAATCATTGCTTGAAGATAAAAAAGAAACAAAGCTTGAAAGAGCCATTGCAGAATTGATGAGCCAGAATAAATTATGAATCTAGTTAAAAAAATATTACTCTACGAAATCCATAACACAATCAGAAGCAAGTGGGTTATACTTTATACTTTCTTTTTCTTTTTGGTGGGATATGCGTTGTTCACTTTCAGCGGTGATGTTAGCAAATCATACATCAGTCTGATGAATATAATTATTATTGTCATTCCGCTTGTCTCAATCATCTTTGGTTCAATTTATTTTTATAACTCGAGGGAATTTATTGAAATGATGTTGAGCCAGCCGATTGACAGAAAATCTCTTTTCTTCGGAATATATTTGGGAACTGCTATTCCGCTTTCAGCCGGATTTGCATTAGGCTTTTCTCTTCCTTTTATGTTGTTCGGCAAAGTGAGTGAGCAAATAGAAGGATTCATTTTATTACTACTCATTGGGATGTCTGCTTACATTTATTTTCATAGCACTATCATTTTTAATTTCTGTTAAGCAGGATGACAAATCAAAAGGACTTGGACTAGCAATTTTAATCTGGCTGGTTCTTGCAGTTGTTTATGATGGTTTTGTTCTGCTCATTATCTACAACTTCCAGGATTATCCGCTGGAAAAAGCAATGATAGTTTTAACAACTCTCAACCCGATTGACCTCGGACGAATTTTATTTTTAATGAAGTTCGATATTGCCGCACTGATGGGTTACACCGGAGCTGTCTTTCAAAGATTCTTCGGAAGCTCGTTAGGTATGATAATTTCTGTTACTTGTCTGCTTGCCTGGATTATCAGTCCCATTCTTTTTAAGCAGCAGATTTTTTAAGAAGAAGGATTTTTAGTCAGTGTGAAAACCAAGTTGGAGATTGAGGATAGAATTGAGTATATTTAATCAGATAAAATAATCCGATTTAATAAATGACAGTAATTTTCTCTAAAAAGTGCGAATACGGAATGCAGGCAGTGCTTTACCTTGCTGCCCGGGAAAAAGGAACTCTGGTTTCCGCAGAGGATATTTCAAAAGTTCTGAAAATTCCCCGCGAGTTCGTTTCAAAGATACTTCAAAGCTTAAGAGAGAGCGGAATCATTTCTTCAAGTAAAGGTAAGTCCGGAGGATTTACCTTAGCTAAAGATCCATCACGTATAAAACTAATTGATGTTGTTTCTGCAATTGATGGACTTGATATGTTCGATAGTTGTGTGCTCGGTTTTCCTGAAGTGTACACCAACTCATCCTTGTCCCGTTCACAACACCTGGGGACCATTGCGCGATCAGGCTTATGAAATGCTCACTTCAGAAACTATCGATAAACTGAAAGAGAAAACTTTAAATAAGATCAGCAGTCTTTAACATTTTTTTATAGATTAATCAGACCAATATATCTGATATGGAAATGAAAATAGAAATAATGAATAGAATTAATCGTGAAGTCATTCCGACTTGTTCGGAATCAGACTTCACAGATTCTGGAGTCGCTTCGCTCCCCAGAATGACATCTGGTAAAAAAAAGAAAATAATCAGGAACAAAGAAAGGGGAATACAAAAAATCCGGTTCACCGTGCAGACATTATTCACACTACTTTGCATCTGGATTGGAATTGAGTTCTACCAGTTCTTACAATACCTGGAGACAAATGGTGCAGCTGCCTTTTCATCACGACCACCGGGAGTTGATGGCTTTCTTCCAATCAGTTCTTTTATGAGTTTCTATTTATTTCTTATGACAGGAGAAATTCACGCAGCACATCCTGCAGGATTCTTTATTTTCTTTGCGATCATTCTTGTCTCGCTTGTTTTTGGAAAAGCATTCTGCAGCTGGCTCTGTCCGGTTGGATTTTTATCCGAGCTGATAGGGGACTTTGGTAAGAAAATATTTAAGAAAGATTTAAAGCTTCCAAAGTTTCTTGATTATCCACTACGAAGTCTGAAATATTTATTACTCGGATTTCTTTTCTACTCAGTTTTCTTTTTGATGAGTGTTACGGCAGTTCAGGCATTTCTTGACAGTCCGTACAATCTTGTTTCAGATATAAAGATGTTCTATTTCTTCGCTGAGATTTCAAGGTTTGCATTAATCGTTCTTGGAATATTATTTCTGCTTTCGATTGTTCTTCGTGGATTCTGGTGCAGATATCTTTGTCCTTATGGTGCACTTCTTGGAATAACATCTTTGCTCAGTCCAAACAAAATAAAACGTAATACGACTAGCTGTATTGACTGCGGACTTCTGCAACAAAGCCTGTCCATCATTTATTAAAGTTGATAAAGTAAAAACTGTTATATCAGATGAATGCACTACCTGTCTAAACTGTGTTGATGCTTGTCCCGTCGCGGATACTCTTCAATTGGAAACAATTACTGGAAAGAAAAAGATCAGCAAGAAGTGGGTTGCTGTTGGAGTTGTTTCAATTTTTATGCTTGTTACAGGATATGGAATGATAGACAGGGAAGTGGCAGAATAAGATTTCAGAGAGAGAATATCTGGAATTGTATGAGAATATGGATTCGTTCGGTCATCCAACAGGAACAGAAGCTGTGAAGAAGTTTAATGAGGATGCTATTGATGAAAAAAATCAAAAAAAGAATTAGAACCATTGAATTAAGTATTTTTTTAAGATTATGCCAATAAAACGACACCAAGCTTTACAACCACTTTCGCGCGATCATCATCATGGGCTTATCCTCGCTCAGCAGTTAAAAAAGGGTGCGCCTCAATACAAAGGAATGCCTCACCACGTTGAAGGTAAAAAAGAATTACACAATTTCTTTTTATAACAATGAATTAAAAAAACATTTTGAAGACGAAGAAAAAATTTTGTTTCCTTCTGTGAAAAGTAAAAATGAAGATGTTGACAAATTGATTGTTGAAATAATTTCTGAGCATCGGAAAATGGAAACATTTATAAATGATTTGGAGAAAACCGATCAACTTGAAAGTGTGCTCGATGAATTAGGTTGGCTTCTTGAAAAACATATTCGAAAAGAAGAACGTGAATTATTTGTTGAAATAGAAAAAGTCTTATCAGAAGATGAGTTGAATATAATTGGCACTAAGTTCGAATCACAATAGTTAGTCGTTTGATAACTATACTACGATTCCAATACTGGTAATAATACCTGATGTGTTTTTCATCATATGATAATAATCTGAATAAAATTGTAAAATAAAAATTAAAATTTTGTAACAATTAACCCGGCATTATCATTGCTTTATAGCAAATAATCGTTTATGTTTGACTCCAGATGATAAAGAAAAGAATTTCAATATTAACCTTAATTCTGTTGTTTTTTATTTCAACAACAGGGCTGCCTGTTTTTTATCACTACTGTGAAGTAGTTGGAAAATCGACTCTCACTGAATGCAGTGACTGTATGGTTGAACAACAGGAAACTTCTTCTTGCTGTGCAGAAGAAATTCCACAAAATAATTTGAAATTTAAATCTGAACAATCTTCATGCTGTGTTGATAAATTTGACTACAAAAAAATTGAAGATGACTTTTCGCAAAATGGAAGTTCAAATCTATTCAATCAGAATTCAGTTATCATTTCTGATGCAACAATTCTGACATCAGAAAAAAATGAAACACATCCTCATCAAAATAGTTTTGATCTGCCGCCGCCAAAATTCGGCAAACAACTCTTAAAAACAATTCACCAACTAAAGCTTGATCCATCTGTTTATTAACTTTTTATAAGCGTTCATTTGAACTAAAACTGACATTACATTCAGTTAAAAGAAGTTAAGTGAATTTTAAAAATTCTATTGAACAGGTGTTAAATGAAACAATTAGTTTTGATCCTTTTAACTTTTTCCTTTGCACTAACTCTTAATGCACAAAGTTTAGAAGGATATGTATACGAAATAAATAATGAAAATCAGAAAGTTCCGCTTATTGGAACAAATGTTTTCTGGGAAGGAACTCAAATTGGTGCAAGCACGAATGAAGAAGGATATTTCTTGCTTGATAAAATTGAATCCGATCATGCTCATTTGATTGTAAGTTACATCGGCTATCAGCCTGACACAATTGATGTTCCTCAGAATCAGGATACTATTGAGATAGTATTATCTTTAAATAGGGAACTTCGGGAAGTAGTGGTAACCGGAACCTCACTCTCAAAATTTATTGATGACCTTGATCCAAAACAAACGGAAGTTATTACAAACAAAGAATTGCTGAAAGCTGCGTGCTGCAATCTGGCTGAAAGCTTTACAACGAATGCAAGTGTTGACGTCCAGTTTCAGGATGCTGTTACAGGTTCCAAACAAATTCAGCTACTTGGTCTTGCCGGAACATATACCCAAATATTGTTCGAGAATATTCCGACGCTAAATGGTATTGCTAATACTTTCGGGTTAAGCTATGTGCCGGGTCCATGGATGACGGCTATCAGCATTTCTAAGGGATCAGCATCTGTAGTTAATGGGTACGAATCAATCACCGGTCAAATTAACATCGATTATAAAAAGCCGGATGATATTGAACGTTATTATTTAAATGCGTATCAAAGTTCACATTATAAAACAGACCTAAATGCAAACGCTGCAGTTCAATTAAATGAAAACCTAAGTACGGTCATACTTGCACATACAGATTTTAATTCCAGATCTCTGGATGACAATCAGGATTCATTTGCAGATCAGCCAAAAGTAAAACAGTTTAATATTCTTAACCGATGGAAGTATCAATCCTTTGAAGGTTTCGAATCACAGTTTGGATTTCAAATTCTGAATGAAGAAAGACAGGGGGGGCAGATTACGTCTGCATCTTCATCAAACCAGGGAAGAAACTATGAAATAGATATAGACTCCAGACATCTGGAAGTATTTGCAAAGAACGGTTTTGTTTTCAGTGGTGAGCCATATACAAGTATTGGACTTATTCTGAATGGACACTTCCACGAACAGAATTCATTATTTGGGTTGCGTCAGTACAATGCAGAACAAAATTCCTTTTACTCTAATTTACTGTTTGAAGCAAAAACTAAAGATGAAGTACATTCGGTAACTCTTGGTGGAAGCTATGTCTTTGATCAGTACAAAGAAGAATTTGATAGTCTGAACTATTTCAGAAAAGAATCAAGACCAGGGCTTTTTGCTGAATATAACTTTTCACCAACTTATCAAATATCAATTGTTCCCGGAGCCAGAGTTGATTTTCATAATTTGTATGGAACATTCTTCACTCCTAGGCTGCATATAAAATACAGTATTGATGATAACACAATTCTGAGAATGTCAGGTGGTAAAGGTTACCGTTCGGTAAATCTCCTTGCAGACAATTTAAACTATCTTGCAAGCTCACGAGAATTTGTAGTTGTCAATCAGCCCACGTATGAAGAAGGGTGGAATTATGGACTAAACCTGACAAGATATTTTTCCATAAACAATCGTGATTTGAGAGTTACTGCTGATTTTTATCGAACAGATTTTATCAAACAAACAGTTGTTGATATTGATTCTGATATCAGGCAAGTCAGGTTTTATGACCTTAGTGGTGTATCATATTCAAATAATTATCAGGTTGAACTTGCATATGAATTATTTGAACGATTTGATTTAAACGCTGCCTACAGATATTCAGATGTGAAAACAAGTTACAATGGGAATGTTTTGACCAAGCCTTTGATAAGCAGGTATAAAGCTTTATTAACAGTCTCGTATGCAACTGAGAATAGGGAATGGATTTTCGATTCAGCATTTTTACTTAACGGTGATGGAAGGGTTCCAAGTACGGAAGGCAACCCCGTTGAATATCGAAGAGAAGAATCTTTCGATCCGTTTATAAATATTAATGCTCAGGTCACAAAAAAGATTAATATAGTAGATATATATCTTGGTGTTGAAAACTTATTAGACTACAAACAGGATAATCCAATAATTGCAAGCGATGATCCGTTCGGAGAATACTTTGATGCATCGCTTGTGTGGGGTCCTGTTGAGGGAAGAAAATTTTATGTAGGAGTAAGATTGAGTGTCCTTTGATTAATGAATGTCATCCCGAGCCTGTCGAAGGATGAAAAATAAATTTTGAAATGTCACACTTCGACTTAGCTCAGTGTGACAAGTAAAACATAGTTAAAAAAAATAAATAAGGAGTAAAAAAATGTTAAAACAATTTGCAGCAATTTTATCCTTGGTAATTTTTATTTGCACTTTTTCAATAGCGCAGGAAGATCCAGGAAAGGAAAAAGACGAAACACAAAACGCTTCGCAAATCAAAACAGAGCAGTCAGCTGATACTGTGACAAATACGAAAGAAGCAAAAGTGTGGAATAAAGTATGCCCTGTGAAAGGTAATCCAGTTGAGGAAGATTCTCCAACCGTTGAATACAATGGAAAGGTTTACGGATTCTGTTGTCCTGGTTGCGATACCAAGTTTGCAAATAATCCTGAGAAGTACGCAAAAAATCTAAGTGAAGATGGAACAAAATTTATTGGTAGAAAATAATTCAACTAAACTAAAATCAAAAAAGAAGGAGTAACACAATGTTCAAACAACTTTTAGTCATTTTTTCATTAGTCAGCATTTTAGGTGCTTTCACTTTTGCTCAGGAGAAACCAGAAACTGACAAATCAGAAAAGAAAGAATGTTCGAAAGATTCAAAATGCTGCAGCACTGAGAATAAAGAAACCAGTTCTCTGACCGCTGAAAGCAATTTAACTGTATGGAATAAAGTATGTCCTGTTAAAGGAGAAGAAATTGATGCTGATGCACCCACAGTTGAATACAATGGTAAATTGATTGGTTTCTGCTGCCCGGGATGTGACTCGAAGTTTCAGAAAGATCCTGAAAAATATTTGAAGAATCTAAACGAAGACGGAACTAAATTTATAGGGAAAAGTTAGTTGAAAATAATAGGGATGCATTTTTCTGCATCCCTTTTTTTATTTTAGCAATATGAAAAAATTAATTCGCACAGCGATTGCTCTAAGCCTTATAACAATTTTTTACAACATTGTAGAAGGTTTGATTTCCATTTATTTTGGAGCAGGAGATGAAACACTTGCCCTGTTAGGATTTGGAGTTGACAGCTTTGTAGAAGTAATCTCCGGAATTGGAATCGCTCACATGATTCTTCGGATGAAATATTCAAAAGTGGAAAATCGTGATAGATTTGAGAAGACAGCATTAAAAGTAACCGGAACAGCTTTTTATTTTTTAACTGTCGGATTAATACTCGGATCAATTCTTAATATTATTTACGATGTAAAACCAGAAACGACCATTCCCGGAATCATTATTGCAGGAATATCAATTGCAACTATGTACTGGCTTATGACATCAAAACTAAAAGTTGGTAAAGCTCTAAACTCTGATGCTATTATAGCTGATGCTAATTGTACAAAAACCTGTTTCTATCTTTCGTTCATTTTATTAATCTCCAGTGGTCTGTATGAACTTTTTGCTATTGCATATTTTGATGTGCTCGGATCACTCGGCATTGCCTGGTTTGCTTTCAAGGAAGGAAAAGAAGCATTCGAAAAAGTAAAAAGTGGAAGCCTATTGTGTAATTGTGATGATCACTGTGAAACTGTAAATGAAAATCCAATTCTTAAATAAAGACAAATATTTAATGTCTCATCATTCACATACTCATAATCAGAACTTCAACCGAGCGTTTATAATCGGTATAATTCTAAATTTAATCTATATAGTTGTTGAAGTCGTTTATGGTCTGGCCATTAATTCAATGGCGTTGATTGCAGATGCCGGACATAACTTTAGTGATGTGCTTGGATTAATTCTTGCCGGTGGCGCAGCCTATCTTGCAAAAACAGCAGCAACAGAAAAAAGAACTTATGGTCTGCGAAAGTCAACCATATTGGCGGCATTTTTCAATGCAATACTATTAATGATTGCGGTTGGTGCTATTTCAATTGAAGCTATCAGAAAATTAATTTCCCCTGAACCTGTTCAGGGACAAATAATGATGATGGTTGCTGGAGTTGGAGTTTTGATTAATACAGCAACAGCATTTCTATTTATTAAAGGAAGAAAAGAAGATCTCAATATTAAAGGTGCATTTCTTCATATGTCTGCAGATGCTGCGGTTTCATTCGGCGTTGTGATCGCAGGTTTTGTTATTTACTCAACCGGCTGGCTTTGGGTTGATCCTGCGATAAGTCTGTTAATTGTGTTAGTCATAACATTTGGAACCTGGGGATTGTTACGAGATTCATTTCATCTTACAATGGATGCTGTTCCAAAAGGTATTGATCTGAAAGAAGTCGGAAAATATTTAAAAGAAATTGAAGGTGTTACGGAAGTTCATGATCTCCACATTTGGGCAATGAGTACCACAGAAACCGCACTTACTGCCCATCTTGTAATTCCGAATGAATTTAAGGATGATTTCTTTCTTAAAAAGATATGTGGAGAACTTCATAAAAGGTTTGGTATAGGGCATTCAACAATCCAGATTGAAAAATCGGCTCAGAGCGCTAACTGTGAATATCACAATGTTTAGCCCGATCCATTAAAAACCTATCAATACAACCCTTCGAATCTGAAAATTATTATTCTTAAATTTCGTGAGTAATTTTCCTCTGATTTTTACGGAGATTCCTGATGAAAGACACACCAATCAACTACGAAGTTGTTTCAAGAAAAATAAAAGAAAGCCGGATTGAAAATATCGGTAAAGCTTCAATACGTGAATTAAAAAAATTAGTTGATGATATTGAAAAAGAAACCGGTGAAAGATTTATCCGGATGGAAATGGGCATTCCTGGCTTACCTGCTGCTGAGGTTGGTGTTAAAGCTGAAATAGAAGCATTAAAAAAAGGAATAGCAAATACCTATCCTGATATTCAGGGAATTCCCCAACTTAAAACAGAAGCATCGCGATTTGTGAAATTATTTTTAAACATTGATGTGAATTCTGAAAGCTGTATTCCAACCGTCGGTTCAATGCAGGGAAGTTTTGCTGCTTTTATAACAACAAGTAGAATGTATGAGAAGCAGGACACAATTCTATTTCTCGATCCGGGATTCCCAGTTCATAAACAGCAATTAAAAGTTTTGGGACAGAAGTTTGAAACTTTTGATGTATATGATTTCCGTGGGGATAAATTAAAAGCAAAGATTGAATCATACCTTTCAAAAGGCAACATTGCTGCAATGCTTTACTCAAATCCAAACAATCCTTCCTGGATTTGCTTCACTGAAAAAGAATTAAAAATAATTGCTGAGCTTGGCTGATAAATACAATGTTGTTGTGCTTGAAGATCTCGCTTATGTGGCAATGGATTTCAGAAAAGATCTTATATCATCCGGGTAAGCCTCCGTTCCAGGCAACAGCTGCACGATACACTGATAATTATATTCTTTTCATTTCAAGTTCAAAAGCATTTAGCTATGCAGGACAGAGAATTGGTCTGATGATTATGTCTGATAAGCTTTACGAAAAAAAATGTCCTGACTTAAAAAGATTTTACACAACTGATATTTTCGGCAGAGCTATGATATTCGGAACAGTGTATGCATTGAGTGCCGGAGTAACTCATTCGGCTCAATATGCTGTTGCTGCGATGTTGAAGGCAGCAAACGATAATCAGTTTAATTTTGTTGACATAGTTAAAGAATACGGCGAAAAAGCAAAGATCATGAAGAAACTTTTCACCGAAAATGGTTTTTATATTGTTTATGACAAAGATGAAAATGATCCGATTGCAGATGGGTTTTACTTCACTTATGCATATCCAAATTTCTCTGGTGAGAAACTTCTTGAAGAAATGCTTTATTATGGAGTCAGCGCTATCTCGCTGGCAATAACTGGAAGCCAACGATTGGAAGGGATAAGAGCCTGTGTTTCTCTCGTTCAGAGGGATCAATTTCCGGATCTTGAAAAAAGATTGAAAAAATTCCATCGGGATCATCCAATAAATTAAGACGATAAAAGTTTGTTAAAGGAAAACTTGATAATTAAATTCACAATCACGATTCAAATTATTCTAAAATATTACATATTATGAAAGTCTACGAACTACTCAATACAAAAAATATTCTCACTGAATTTAAAAGCGAGAACAAAAACGATGTTATTAATGAACTTGTTGATTTATTAAAAGTTGAAGAACGTGTAGTTGATCTTGAAGAAATCAGGAAATGTGTATTCGAAAGAGAAGAAAAAATGTCGACTGGTGTCGGAAAAGGTTTTGCAATCCCTCACGGTAAAACAAATTCTGTTGATGATATTCTTGCTGCTTTTGGTAAAAGCGAAAAACCAATTGAATACAATTCACTTGATGGAGAACCGGTACACCTGGTTTTTTTGCTCATCGGTAAAGAGAATTTACTTGCGAAACATATTAAACTCCTCAGCAGAATTTCCCGACTGATGAATAATGAAGAATTTAGAAAAAAGCTTATAAATGCTGAGAGCAAAGAGTCAATCTTAAAAATATTTGAAGAAGAAGAGAAGAGCTACTCTGATGTTTAATCGAAACATCATTAATTCATTCCGTTTCTAAAATGATCAAAGCTGTAACCGGTACAAAAGATATACTCCCATCAGATATTCCACGCTGGAAATATCTTGAGCAGACTGTTGAGAGAATTTTCAGCAGCTTCAATTACAAAGAAATCCGTACTCCAATTTTTGAAGAGACTGCACTATTTGCACGTGGAATTGGTGAAGAAACTGATATCGTTGGAAAGGAAATGTACACTTTCGCTGATAGAAGTGAAACCAGCCTTACACTTAAACCTGAAATGACTGCAGCAGTTGTTCGTGCATTTGTTGAGCATTCGCTTGGTGCACAGCAGTCATTGGTAAAATTATTTTATCTGTCACCAATGTTTAGACAGGAAAGACCACAGGCAGGAAGATTCCGACAATTTCATCAGTTTGGTGCTGAAGCAATCGGGAGTCCATCTCCACTTCTCGATGCTGAAATGATTCAAATATCGTATGAAATTCTCAAATCACTTGGCTTGAAAAATCTAACTATAAAAATCAATTCACTCGGAACTCCTGAAACAAGAGAGAATTATAAACAGCTAATTAAAAAATTTCTAAGTGATAAAAAAGATAAACTCTCAGAAGACAGCAGAAGAAGATTCGACACAAACATTCTTAGAATATTCGACAGCAAAGTTGAGTCTGATCAAAAAATAATTAAAGATGCACCAAAGCTGGTCGATCATCTGGATGAAGAAAGTAAAAATGATTTTGAAGTTGTGAAAGATCACTTAAAGAAATTCAGAAATTCCTTTCACCGTTGATCCTTCACTCGTTCGCGGTTTGGATTACTACACAAAACTCACATTTCGAAATTGACAGCGGTAGTGTCGGTGCACAAACCGCTCTTTGCGGTGGTGGTAGATATGATTTACTTATCGAAACGCTTGGTGGAAAACCAACTCCTGCAACTGGATTTGCAGCCGGAATCGAGAGAATTCTTCTCGCATGTGAAAACGAGAAAAGCTTTACTCTGCCTGAACCATCAATAGATGTTTACCTGGTGAGAATTGGTGATGAACTTGAATCATTTCTTAGTGAGCTTGCAGGAAAATTAAGAAAAGAAAATCTAATCGTTGATTATGATTATTTGAGAAGAAGTGTTAAAGCACAAATGAGAGAAGCAAACAAGCTGAATGCAAAATATGTTTTGTTTATTGGTGGTGATGAATATACAGAAGGTAAGATGAATTTAAAAAATATGTCAACCGGTGAAGAAGAGAAAATTTCTGTTGATTCAATTCGTGAATTCGTGGCAAAGCTACCTCAGCAGATGAACATAATCATTGGAAGAAAACCTGTTCTTGAAGCTCTCAACTCAAACGAAGAAATAGAACAGGTTTACTTACTCTTTGGGCAGCAGGGAAATATAATAAACGCTATTCGTGTTGCAGCAAAGAAAAGGGGAATTAAATGCAACCAGATTCCACTTGAAAGATTCAGAACTTACACTCCGGATAAGAACGCACAAGGCGTAATTGCACTAAAGCAAGATTTTAAATTTTCTTCTCTTGATGAAATTCTATCGCAAGCAAAAAAATCTAATTTACCCTTAATATTAATCCTTGATGAGATTCAGGATCCGCACAATGTTGGTGCAATACTTCGCTCAGCAGAATGCAGTGGAGTGAACGGTATTATTCTTACAAAACATAATAGTGCAACGATTACTTCGACAGTAACAAAAACTCTGCAGGTGCAACAGAGCATTTAAAAATCTGCTCAGATAAATAATCTTTCTCAGACAATCGATGAACTAAAGGAAAAAGGTTTCTGGATTGTTGGTTCCTCCCTTGAAAATTCAAAGAACTACACTGAAGTTGATTACAAAATTCCTATCGCGCTGATTGTTGGTAATGAAGAGAAAGGAATAAGAAAACTCACGGCAAGCAAATGTGATTTTCTGGTTAAGATACCGATGACTGGAAAGATCCAATCGCTCAATGTTTCCGTTGCGACTGGAATACTACTTTTCGAAATCCTCCGCCAGCGTAGGGGATAACCTTCGAGGTTAGTCTGACGTATGTCACAGAGCAACCTCGAAGGTTCGACAGGCTCGACGTGACCAACTATTTTTAAGTTGATTTCCTGCCCTTTATTTCTTACGTTTAGAACAACAATTCCATGGGAGAAATTATGAAAAAGTGGGTAGCTTTTTTATTTATTTGTCTTATCGACAAATAGCTTTTCTCAAGACGAATATCTTACCGCAACTCTCGAAGCCCAGGGACCGGAAGACCATATAGTAATAGTAATTCATTAAATAATGAGATACCTAATCTTTATCCACTTGCAATCGGTAATAGATGGGTCTATCTCATTTAGGGTAGTAATCAATCCCAATGTTTCTTACTCTGTTGGAGCAAGTGAGGTAATAGGTGATTCAATAGCTCCAAATGGCAAGTTATACTATTGTTTAAAGGAAGATGACTCTCTATCTATACCGTGTTGATTCATTAGATGGTAAGGTTTATGGATACTTTGAGCATCCAAATCTTCCCAGCAGCGAATATGTTGTTGCAGATTTAATGGGTGAAGTTGGAGACACACTAATTACTTTTGATCCCACTTTTCCTGCTTCGCCATCATATTTGATAATAAATAGTGTTGACACATTTTACAAATGGGGATTAACAAAGCTTAGGAAAAATTTCATTCAATCATCTTATCCGTCATTTAGTCGTTTTTCATATACCGAAGATATCGGTATGGACTTTCGGGTTTGGACTTTAATTGGATATTCAATGTATTTTGAACGTACACTTAAAGGTTGTATAATAAATGGGCTGCTTTATGGAGATACAACACTTACTGATGTTGGTTATGAAGAGAATCCGATCACAAATGAATTTGAGCTTGAACAGAACTATCCCAATCCATTCAACCCAATAACCAATATCAGATTTCGAATTGTGGATTTCGGATTTATTACGTTAAAAGTTTATGACATCCTCGGAAATGAAGTAGCAACACTCGTTAACGAAGAACCTTCAGCCGGCGAATATGAAGTTGAATTTGATGGGACAGGAATACCAAGCGGAATATATTTTTATCAGCTTAAATCAGGTAACTTTGTACAAACAAAAAAGATGCTTTTACTCAAATAAAGGAAAAATATTATGCGAATTATAGCGGCTATCTGTTTACTTTTTTCTCTTTCGTTCAGCTCTAGTAACCTGGCTCAAAGTTCAATTGAAAAATTAACCACCAGCATTAATGGAACTATTATTAACTCTGATGCAATTCCATCAGCAATGGTTTCCTCCGAAAATGGAAAGTACTGGTGCACATACGAAGTATTAGCTGCAACAGATGAAATGAGAGAACTTGGGGATTTCAAGTTATATGAAAACAAAAACCTAATTTTAACATTAACCAAAGTGCCCGGCAGTGATGTTGAGATAACAAATTCAGGTAATCTTGTTTTTTATGATCACTCGGAGCATTTCAGAGGGAAATTAAAAATTCAAGTCTACTCACGGGAAGGTGTATTTCTTTTTAGCAAAGAGTTCAAAGATGCTGACCAGTTTGAGTTTTCTCCTTCCGGTGAAATGATGGGAGTGCGAACAACGGAAGGTCTTTCAATTATTTCATTGGAATCCGGAGAGAGTTACTTAATCGAAAAAGGATTACAATTTTCTTTTGCTGAGAATGATAAAATAACAGCAGTTGCACAATCAAATAAAATTCTTATTTATCAAAATTCAGCTTTGATAAAAACTATTCAAACCGGAATTGAATTACCAAGAAAAGTAATTATTTCATCAGAGAATAATCTCGTTGGAGTGATTGATAAATATCATCTTAAAATTTATTCGTTACTTGATAATGAGATTTAATTTTTGAAGATAGACATTAGCGGAGAGTTTTCCTTTCGTGATTTGAAAATTGTTGATGATAAAATTCTCTCAGGTATTCACAAAAGAAATAAAGATGAATCAACAGGTCTGCTCAAAGTTTATGACTTGAGCGGAAATAAACTGGAAAATAAATACGGCGAGAGCAGACAATTACAAAAATTTGAAAAAATAAATCTTGAAAAGAAAACTAATTCTAATTACGATCCGATACCCTGGCCGTTTTTTCCGTTCGATAGTATGCGTACGGTTTGGAATCATTACGAGCAGCATATGGGTTCAAGCCCTATATCTTCTTATCTTCACCAGGGATTGGATTTAATTACACCAATCGGTGAGCCCACTTATTCGGTGATTGATGGTTTTGTAAAATTAGTGTTAACTACGGGTGGTGACATCTATTGGAGAACTGCTGTAAGTCCAGTACAAGTTTCGGGAAGATCGGATGGCTGGCTTTCCGCTCATTTAATAGAAACCACAATTCAGTTTGATATTGGAGACACGGTTCAAGTACACGATTACCTTGGTGATATCATTGCGTGGACTTCAACATGGGGACATATTCATTTTGTGAACATAAGTGATTCGGGATTGGTCTGGCTTTACACAGATAATGAATGGGGAATTAATTTCAGTCCTATATTAGCTTTACAGCCCTATCCGGATGTATCACCACCGGAAATAGAAAATGTATTCACATGGTCGAAGTTTGCTTTTGCGGTTAACGAGTCAGAAAATTATTTAACTCCTGATAGTCTGTTCGGAGAAATTGATATAATTGTAAAAGTTGTTGATTATGTCGGTGATTCTGAATGGCAGCAGCCTGCGTACACAACCTGGTATACGATAAAAAGAATTTCGGATGGGGAAGTAATCAAACCACGAACATTAGGACAAATATTAAATCATCAATACACTTTTTATAACAGTACACATTATCATCCTTATGCCGGAGTAATTTATCAGCGTGATAATACATTACTTCCATCAAGCTGGATGGATACCCAACGGAATTTTTATCACAACCTGACAAACAGCAATGGTGACTCACTTGTTGAGCTATCTGAAAAAGCACTTGCCTTTGATACAGATAATTTTGAAGACGGTGATTATCGGATAATTGTTGAAGTTTATGATGAGGGTGGCAATTATGATATTGATAGTATGGATGTGAAATTTAAGAATGGCAACCCGGTTGGGGTGACCAAGATGAAGTCGGAAATATTTATTC
>CAVOUA010000002.1:0-390291 GCA_963699475.1 uncultured Ignavibacteriaceae bacterium
ATTCTGATGTAAGAAAATATATCATCAGCCACCTGGAGAATAACTACAAATACTGGATGCGGTTGATGGAGAGGACGGTTTACAGGAAGCATTGAAGCACATCCCCGATCTTATTATCAGCGATATAATGATGCCGAAGATGGATGGATTTGAGTTATGTGAAAAATTAAAAACAGATGAGAGAACCAGCCATATTCCTGTGATACTTTTAACAGCAAAGGCGACAGATAAGGATAAGACTGAAGGATATGAAACAGGAGCAGATGATTACATAATGAAGCCGTTTGATGCAGTAGTATTGAAAGTAAGAATTAAAAATTTAATTGAACAGAGAAGAAAGTTACGCGAACATTTCAAGAAAGAAGGATTGATTCGAATTAGAAGACAA
Source organism: uncultured Ignavibacteriaceae bacterium (assembly GCA_963699475.1). Classification (GTDB taxonomy): domain Bacteria; phylum Bacteroidota; class Ignavibacteria; order Ignavibacteriales; family Ignavibacteriaceae; genus IGN2. The sequence goes on from CAVOUA010000002.1 coordinate 389, forward strand.
AGAAATAACATCGATGGATAAAAAGTTCCTTCAAAAAGCAGTTGAGATTATAAATAAAAACTTATCAGATACATCTTTCAATGTTGAAATGTTTGCTGAAGAATTATCGATGAGCCGCAGAAATCTGGATAGAAAATTAGTAGCATTAACTGATGAGCCTCCGGGTGATTTAATTCGACGAGTACGATTGATGCACGCTGCAAAACTGATAACTCAGAATTTTGGCAACATCTCTGAAATTGCATTGGAGGTTGGCTTTAGCAATCCTGCATATTTTTCAAAGTGCTTTCGTGAGCAATTTGGTCTTACCCCTTCCGAATATGAAACTAACCATTCTTAATAAGCTTTTTTAGCCATTTTCATCAGTTTGTCCCAAAGTTTATAGTTTTTGTCCCAAACGTGGTAGATAAAACTCTTTTAAAAAAGTACACTTAGATTGAAAAAAAATTGGTGCTTCGAGATGTGAAATATCGTTGCACCAGTTCTGAAAAATCTAATAATCATTATAGGAGGAAGTTATGTTAAGTGAAATGAAATCCCGCCTTGCGGGAAAGCAATTTTTTGCAGTTCTTTTGATACTCTTACCGTTATCTATCCTGTACTCACAGGATACGATTAACGTTCCGGGAGATTACTCAACCATTCAGGCAGCAATAAATGCTGCAAACAATGGTGATTTAGTCCTGGTTGCTGATGGCACTTACTATGAGAATATAAACTTTAAAGGCAAAGCTATTACAGTTGCCAGCCATTTTCTTATCGATCCAAATGAATCACATATTGTAAACACGATAATAAATGGCTCGCAGCCAATATATCCCGATTCTGGTACAGTGGTAATGTTTAAAAGTGGAGAGGATACAACTTCGATTCTTTGTGGTTTTACAATTGGAGGAGGTACTGGAACCCTTGGGTCAGCTAATCTAAGAGCTGGAGGAGGAGTGGTTCTATTCAATAGCGGTGCGCAAATTAAAAATAATATAATCGAGTTTAATACTCTTGATAATATTCCGTGGGCGTATGGTGGAGGAATATTTACCAACTATAGTAATAATGTCAATATCGTAATAAAGGATAATATTATTCGGAATAATACTTGTAACGGAACCGATTACGCAATTGGAGGTGGAATATTAATAAGCACAAATGGTTATGGCTTTATATCAAACAATAAGATAGAAAACAATTCTATCTCTGCCGGATCACTGCTACTGGTGGAGGAATTGATATATGGGGACCTATTAATGAAGTATATATCATAAGTAACTTTATTAAAGGTAATACCGTTCAAGCAAATCAGGGCGGGGGTGGCGGTATAGATATATACGAGTGTACAACTAATACTCCGGTATTAGAAAACAATGTAATAGTTGATAATTATTCAAGTGTTTATGGAGGTGGGGTATTTGTTGATCTGGATTTAGATGACTCATTCAAACCTGGGTTGATCAATCACCACAACACAAGTGGAAATGGTGATGTGCTGGCTGATCAATATCTTACAAACAATACACTGTATAATAATAGTGCTGGTGTCTCAGGTGGTGGAATATATACAGCTGATATGACTTCCAACATTATGAATTGTATTCTATGGGGAAATACCGCACCAGGTAATCCACAAATTGCCGGTACTGTGAACGTAACATATTCAGATGTTGAGGGTGGCTGGAGCGGAACAGGAAATATGAATGATCATCCTCTATTTGATATGACCTCAGAATTTTATCATTTGGGTGGTACTTCTCCTTGTATTGATTCCGGAAATCCTGGTCCACAATATAATGACGTCGAAGATCCTCAGAGTCTAGGTAATCCTTTAGTATCCTGCACAAGGTACTTTAAGAAATGATATGGGTCATGTTGGTGGTCCTGCATCTCTCTGGGGCTACTGGGAATGGCCAATACCTGTTGAGTTAACTTCGTTTACTGCAACAGTACAATATGGAATAGTAAATCTTCATTGGACTACTGCAACAGAAACAAACAATCTTGGTTTTGAAATAGAGAGAAAGATAATACAAATTGAAGGTAATGGAGAATGGATAACCATAGGATTCAGGGAAGGGTACGGAACAACAACAGAACCGAAAGAATATTCTTACTCAGATGACGTAAGCATTCTGCAAGCTTCATCATTTGCCTACAGGTTAAAGCAGATAGATTTTGATGGAAGTTATACTTATAGCGATGAAGTTTTAGTTAATAATCCGGTGCTGGTAGACTATGCATTACAGCAAAACTACCCTAATCCCTTTAACCCGGTTACTACTATAAGTTACAGCTTGCCAATAAAATCACAAGTTGAGTTGGTTGTTTACAATGCACTTGGTGAAAGTGTAATTCAATTGGTAAACGAAGTAAAAGAAGCCGGAAGTTACTCGGTTGAATTAATCGCAGAAAGTTTACCTAGTGGAGTTTATCTCTACAGGCTGCAAGCAGGGGATTTTGTTCAGGTTAAGAAAATGATGCTACTCAAGTAATTTAATATTTCGAAGCCCTCCTTGTAGGAGGGCTTTTAAATTTTGGTTAAGGAAAGAAATGGAAGAAATAGTACCAACTGAATTTCAGCTAAGCCAGAATTATCCTAATCCATTTAAGGATAAAACAACAATTAAATATTGTGTTCCTGGCAAAATGAAAATTAATTTGGAGGTTTTTGATACTTACGGAAATAAAGTAAAAACCTTGGTGGATGAGATAAGAGAAGCTGGAACATATAAAGTAGAATTGAATGCAAAAGGATTAGAAAGTGGTGAGTATCTCTACAAACTTGAATCAAGAGATTTTTTTGAGACTAAGAAGATGATTTTGTTAAAATAATATTAAAGAGTGGTTAACATTCATTGATATTTGATAATAGTAAAAAGTGCAATTTCAAATGACTTGCTCTGAGCTTGGTTTAAATTGAATTTGAATATGAAAGTTGATACTCTTTAAATATATCGCTTAATATCAAGCTCATTTAGCTAAGCGGATTGATTTAATAAAAATCAAATCCTCTATAAAGGGTATCAATATGTTTTTAAATAGTTATCTCATCATCAACTCGTCTTCTATTTCAAATCTAAAAAACTATCAATTCTCATTATTAACTAATGGAGAGGCTAAAATGAAAACTATTTCATTAATCGTGATTGTTGTTCTAATTCTTTTTTCTTCCAAAATCTTTTCACAGATTGTTGATATTTCTCAGTCACAAAACATTATCCAACGCATCTATCAGGAAGATGGTTCACTTCTTGAAATTAAAACTCTGCTTGAATGGAATAATAATCAGTGGGAAAATTCCTGGAGAAACATTTACTCATACGACACAGAGAACAAATTGATTGAAGAGTTAGACCAGGGTTGGAATAATAATATATGGAATGATATGTTTCAGGTGTTCTATTCATATGATACCAATAATAATCTGATTGAACAACTAGCTCAATATTCATCCGGGATAAATTTTTTAAGATATTTATATTCTTATGATGCAAATAATAACCGTATAGAAGAAATCCGTCAAATGTGGAATGAAACTGAATGGGATAATGGTGGTAGAGTTCTATACACATATAATATAAATAATGATCTAACTGAAGAAATCATTCAAGAATGGGATGGGTCTTATTGGTTGAATGTGGAAAAATATACTTATTCCCATATAACAACAGATTTAGATGACGTTGAAGAATTAGATATTGATTATAATATTTCGAATAATTATCCCAATCCATTTAATCCATCAACAAAAATCAGGTATACTATACCAGAGAGAAGTAAAGTAATATTGAAGGTTTATGATTTGCAGGGGAATGAGATATCAATACTAGTGGATGAAGAAAAACCGACAGGAAGTTATGAATATGAATTTGATGCAAGCTCTTTACCAAGCGGCATCTATTTCTATAGGCTACAAGCGGGTTCTTTTATTGAAACTAAGAAGATGGTTTTATTAAAATAGTCAGAAAACAGAGTTAAGAAGTGCCCCGAATTACTTCGGGGCTTTTTTATGATCAATTCTCTTACTTATTTTAGTTTTTGAAATTTTAATAGGAAAAATTAAACTAATCAATGCACTTTCTTCTCTTAACAATCCTTTGCTCAACAAGCATTGCATTAATTTTAAAATACAGCGATACTAAAAAAGGGGAACCGATTGTATTACTTGCAGGAAATTATTTAGTAGCTACAGTGATAAGTCTAACTATTTTGTTGTTCAGAGATGATAAGGTGTTTTCACAGGAAACTTTATTCTTTGGTCTTGGATTAGGAATAATATTTGTCCTTTCATTTTTTGCTTTTGCAAAGGCTGTAGGTTATGCAGGTACCGGTCTGGCAACAACAAGTTCAAGACTATCTGTTATAATTCCGATCCTTTTATCAATTATCATTTATAATGAAGTGCCAAATGAATTTCACTTGCTTGGATTTTTATTTGCTGCGATAACATTTATTATGTTTTATTTTTCAGTTAAGGGCAATCATAAAGAAGGGGAGGGATTATTAAAATATTTATTTCTTATTGCTGTACTTATAGGTATCGGAATAAATGATTTTTCGATGAAAGTATTTAAGAGCTGGAGACCTGAAAGGGAGGAACCATTTTTTGTTTTCTTCATATTTTCTTCGGCATTAGTTTATTCTTTGATTTATATCAGTATAAAAAAAATTAAGATAGTGAAAGAAACAGCTTTATGGGGTTTAGCTCTGGGTGTTCCAAATATATTTAGCACAGTTTTTCTTTTAGCTGCGTTGGCATTGATTCCTGCAATTATCGTTTATCCATTAATCAATGTTGGTATTATTCTTTTTACAACTCTGCTGGCTTTTATTATCTGGAAGGAAAAACTAAACCGCTGGGGAGTTTTAGCGCTCGCCAGCGGTCTATTGGCAATTTTATTTTTAAGTCTTGGTGGATAGTCAGGTAGAAGTATTCTTTATTGTGTTATAAATTTTTTTTGCATTTCCCTTGTCTTTTAGAAAAGGGCAAGATTCGGACTGCGTTTCTTTTCCACTAAAAGGACATTCATATTCTCCACTCAAATAAGGACATGATGAGTTTGAATCATAGATCTTTCCTTCAAGATAGGGACAGGTTATTCCCTCTTTTTCCTGTAAGTATGGACACTCTTCTGGACCTGCTTTTTCATTGGGATCTATTATTAAAATACTTGATTTAGTCGAATTGGTAATAATATCATTATTCGGGATGTAATATCCACCAAGAAGTAAAAATAAGAACATTGCAATACCGGTCATATATATTTTAGCTTTCATTAAATTCTCCGTTTTCTTTTTAAAACAAAAAAGAAAGTAAAAAGTTCATTCATTTTATAAATCATCATTTAATTCCGAATCTCATCAACATCTTCTACGAACATAACCATAATTCCTGCAACAATCATTGAAGCACCACCTAAAACCAAAGCATAAATTGCTTCACCGCTAAAGAGATCCCTTACAAAAAATCCTAAAATACTTGCTGCAGTAATTTGTGGAATAACAATAAAGAAATTAAAAATACCCATATAAACTCCCATCTTTTCAGGAGGTAAGGAACCTGCTAAGATTGCATAAGGCATAGCTAAGTATTGATGCCCAGGCTAATCCGATACCTAATTCTGAGACTAAAAGTAAATTTGGATCTTTAATTAAGTAGAACGAAGCCAAGCCAATTCCTCCGGCAACCAGGCTTATTAAGTGAACTGTTTTTCTGCTGGTCATCTTGGCAAGCCATACAAGAATGAAAGCCATCACAGCAGCAAAACCGTTATAAACTGCCATCAAAACTCCTACCCAATCCGCACCTTCATTATACAAAGCGGATGTCGGATCAGCTGCCCCATAGACGTGATGAGTTACCGCCGGCGTCGTATAAATCCACATTGCAAAAAGAGCAAACCATGAAAAGAATTGAACAACTGCAAGTTGCTTCATCGTCTTTGGTATGTTATAAAGATCATTCAGAACAACGACAAATCCATTTTCAGTTTTATCTTTTTTTGTTAGTAGTCCAGCAATTATTTGTAAAATTCCAAATGCAGCTCCACCAACAAAGAGAACATACAAACCGTAATCAATTTCTTTTACGCTAATTGTAATTATTATCGTAATTGATATTCCCAGCAAAAGCCAAATTGAACCATCTTTATAAAATCTTTTTGCTGGAACCTGTTCTCGTTTTTCTCTTTTACCTTTAGCCTTTTGTTCTTCATCAGATTCACTAAACTTTTTTAGTTCTTCTGGTGAATATTCTTTTGTACTGAAAACGGTCCACGCAACAGCAAGAAAAAATACAAGTGCACCAATGTAGAATGAGAATTTTACAGAATCAGGAATTTCACCTTCCGGTGCTACATTGGAAATTCCAAACCAATTTGTCATCATATAAGGTAAAGCTGATGCAATAACAGCACCGATGCCGATAAAAAAACTTTGCATTGCAAATCCTGCTGTTCGCTGTTCGGATGGGAGCATATCACCAACAAAAGCTCTAAAGGGTTCCATAGAAATATTTATTGATGCATCCATTATCCACAACATTCCAGCAGCAATCCAAAGAGCAGGAGAGTTAGGCATTACAATAATAGCCAGTGAAGCGAGGATAGCTCCAACTAAAAAATAAGGTCTTCTTCTTCCAAGCCTGTTCCAGGTTTTATCGCTCATATGCCCGATGATAGGTTGCACAATTAAGCCAGTAACCGGAGCTGCTATCCAGAGTATGGGAATATTGTCAATACTTGCTCCCAAAGTTTCGAAGATTCTGCTTACATTTGCATTTTGAAGGGCGAATCCAAATTGAATTCCAAGGAATCCAAAGCTCATATTCCAGATTTGCCAGAAGGAAAGACGGGGTTTTTGCATACTTGATTCCCAAATAATTTTAAAGTGAAATTATTTTTTTGTAATGACAAAATAATATGAAATTCGATGATATAATAAAGTTAGTTGAGGAAAAGCCTTACTCAGCTTTTTTCTATACCCCATCTGTTTATAAAAAAGCAGTTTCATATCTCTTTCTAAAACCAGTTGAAGTAATTACCATCCACAAAAAAGAGGATCTTGATTTTTCATTCAAGCTTATCCATAAATTAATAAGTAAGGGATACTTCGGATATTCATTAATAAAATATGAAGCCGGGTTTCTATTTGAGGAAAAGCTAGCTAAGCTTTTAAAAGAGAATAACGAAAAATTACTTCAGTTTTTTTTCTTTGAAAAGAGTGAAGTAAAAAGATTAAAATCCTCTAAAATTACATTTGATAATTTTTCCGATGATCAATATTCAGTCTCAAACTTCGAATTAAAGTGTTCAGAAAATCAGTTTATCGATGACATCGAAAAAATAAAAGAATACATAAAAGCCGGGGATACATACCAGGTCAATTACACTGTTAAAGGAAAATTTAATTTCAGTGGCTCATACTCATCATTTTTTCAGCAATTACTATTTAATCAATCAGCAAAATATTCAGCATTTATAAACAATAGTGATTCATTCATTCTCTCTCTTTCTCCGGAACTGTTCTTCCATCAAAAAGATATAAAGATTATTTCACACCCCATGAAAGGAACTGTAAGAAGAGGATTCAATCAGGATTTAGATAGAGCAGCTGAAACCGAATTGATGACAAGTGAAAAAAATCTTGCTGAGAACGTTATGATAGTTGACCTAATAAGAAATGACCTTGGAAGAATTTGTCGTTATGGAAGCGTTACTGTGCCTGAATTATTTCAAATAGAGAAGTTTGAATCGTTATTTCAGATGATTAGTACAGTTCAAGGTAAGCTAAGAAAGAAAATAAAAGTACGGGATATGCTACAAAATATTTTTCCATGTGGCTCAATTACAGGCGCGCCTAAAATCAGAACGATGCAAATAATAGATGAAATAGAAAATGAAAAAAGAGGAATTTATACTGGCTCAATTGGAATATTTACTCCAAAAGATATTAAAATGAATGTTGCTATCCGAACAATTACTGTAAATAAAAATACTGGTGACGGAGAAATGGGTCTCGGTTCAGGAATTGTTTGGGATAGTGATCCGGAAAATGAATACGAGGAAGTACTTCTTAAAAGCAAATTTTTAACCGAACCAGTAGACTATTTTGAAATCTTCGAGACAATGAAATTTGAAAAAGGAGAAATAAAATTTTTTGATCAGCATCTTTCACGAATGAAGTCAGCAGCAGATTATTTTCTCTTTAAGTTCAGAGAAAAAAGGATCAGGACGCAGGTTGAAAGTGTAACTTCTGACCTCAACAAAAGACAAATCAAAAAAATCAGAATCGCATTAAATAAATGGGGATCAGTAAGAATTGTTGTTTCAAACATATCAAAGCTCAAAAAGAATGTCTCGGTCATCATCTCCCAAAATAAAATTAACTCTAAGGATAAGTTTAGACACTTCAAAACGACTAATAGAAAATTGTATGATAATGAATACTTCAATTTTAAATCAAAACAATTTTATGAAGTTCTGTATTTCAATGAAAGAAATGAATTAGCTGAGGGAAGCCGCGTAAATATTTTTTTAAGGAAAGCAGATTCGTGGTATACTCCTCCGTTAGAATCAGGAGCGCTGCCGGGTGTTTATAGAAAATATTTTATTGAAACGCATCAGAATGTTATTGAAAAAACTATAAAAATGGACGACCTGCTTAATGCTGATGAGTTATTGCTAACTAATGTGCTTAGAGGTGAGGTTAAAGTAAACACACTATTCGTTTCAGCCACAGATTTTGTTACCTATAATAAGTAATTACAGTCGAAATCAGGCATTTGATTCTAAAATTTGATAATTTGATACGTATTTAATTTTGAGTTTCAAATACTATTTATGGATATTTCAAACAACACAACATCGAAAAGAAAAAAAGAACATTTGAATTTAAGTTTGAATGCAGATGTTTCCTTTAAATCAAAATCAAATGGTTTTGATTATTATGATTTTATCCATAATGCAGCTACCGAAGTAGAACTGAACAAAATTTCATTCGGGACAAAATTCTTCAAGAAGAAAATAAATTATCCTTTCATCATTTCATGCATGACTGGAGGAAATGAAGAAGCAGAGAACATTAATGCACAACTAGCAATTGCTGCGGAAGATTTGAAGATACCGATAGGAGTTGGCAGTCAAAGACAGGCTCTTGAAGATACAAATTACAGAAACACTTATTCTATTATTAGAAAGAATGCTAAGTCAGTTCCTGTTCTCGGTAATCTCGGTGCGGCCGAATTAGTTAAGTTAAAATCAATTGACTCTATAAAAATGTTGATTGATCTTGTTGAAGCTGACGTTTTTGTAATTCATTTGAACCCGTTGCAGGAATTGGTGCAGAAAGAAGGAACTCCGAATTTCAAAGGATTATTAAAAAGTTTGCGACGAGTTATAAAAGAAATTAATATTCCATTTATAGTAAAAGAAATAGGATCTGGTATTTCGTCTAAGGTTTCAAAAAGATTGCTTGAAACTGGCGTGAAAGGAATTGATGTTGCTGGTGCCGGTGGTACAAGCTGGGCAGGTATAGAAATGCTAAGAAATAAATCAACTGCGAATGATTATTTTTGGGACTGGGGTTTACCAACTTCTTTTTGTTTGAGAGAAAACTCAAAACTTAAAAGAAAGTATAATTTTGTTCTTATTGGTTCAGGTGGAATAAATTCTGGTATTGAAGCTGCTAAGGCATTTGCCCTTGGTGCTGATTATGTTGCTTCAGCAAGAATAATCTTAAAGCAGCTTGATGAAAATGGAGTAGAAGGTGTAAAAAGTTTAGTCTGCGATTGGTTTGAAACAATTAAGAAAATAATGTTTCTTACCGGTTCAAAGTCATTAAAGGAATTGAGAAAAAACAAATTAGTGAGGAAAGAAATTTTATACTGATGAAAAATTACGATTACGCTTCTTTATACGAAACTGAAAGAAAAAAAATTAATAAAATTCTTACAGGTGCCCTTAGAAAAAGGAAGCCTGCTTCATTGTATGAACCGAGTTCATATATTCTGAACAGTGGCGGTAAAAGATTGAGGCCTTTGCTTGTCTTACTTTCAGCTAAAGCTGTAGGAGGTAAATTTGATAATGCATATAAAGCCGCCGCCGCAGTTGAAATGCTTCATAATTTTACACTCGTACACGATGATATAATGGATAACGCTGATAAAAGAAGAGGTAGATTAACTCTTCATAAAAAATATGATCACAATACAGCTATACTTGCCGGGGATAGTCTTCTTTCAATTGCTTATGAATACTTATTAAAAGATTGCAATGGTAGTGCGAAGCAGGTTATTAGCTCATTTACGCACGGATTGATTGAAGTATGTGAAGGTCAAAGTCTCGATACTGATTTTGAGTTGAGAAAGAATGTTTCACTATCCGAATATATTTTGATGATAAAGAAAAAAACTGCTGCTATGGCGGAGATGTGCTGCAGAATTGGAGCACTTCTTGGCGGAGGTACAACAAGCACAGGTTAATGCAATGGGTAATTATGGTCTAAATCTGGGGATTGCTTTCCAGATTCAGGATGATCTTCTGGATATTTCGGCTGATGAAAAGAAATTTGGTAAAACCATAGGCGGCGATCTTGTTGAAGGTAAAAAAACTTTTCTTTTTCTTGAAGCTCTTGAAAAATCAAGTGGTGAGGATAGAAAAAAACTTTTAAGAGTAGTTGAAAGAAAAGGTATCAGAAAAAACCAGGTTTCGGCTTATAAAATGATTTATGAAAAACTAGGTGTGCTGGAGGATGCACGGAGTTCAATCAGAGCATACACACAAAAAGCTTTACTCTCAATAAATTTACTTGATGAAGAAAATAAAAAAATATTTCAATGGCTTGCTGATTCGCTAATTCATAGAACGAGTTGATGATAGAAAGAACAGTAAAAATAATTAATAAAGCAGGCTTGCATACGCGGCCGGCTGCAACTGTGGTAAAAATGGCCGCAAAATTTAAATGCGAGTTTTTCATTTCACGCGATGGTATGAATATTAACGGTAAAAGTATAATTGGGGTTATGACATTGGCAGCAGAAGAGGGAGCTGAGCTGATTTTATCGTTCGACGGTGAAGACGAAGAACAAGCAGCAAAAGAAATTATTGATTACTTTGAAAGAGGATTTGACGAACTTTGAAATCTTTTCAGGAAATATACCGGTCATCTGAAAATAAAATTGCGGGTATTGGTGCTGCACCGGGGATTATTATTGGTGAAGCCTATCTTTTTACCAAAGAAAAACTGCAGATAAGTAAAGCTGATATTGAAGATATTGAGAAAGCAAAGTATGATCTTGTTGAAGCAATTGCTAAATCAAAAAAAGAGCTAAATAAGATATTTACAATTGCCCGGGAAAAAATGGATGAAGTTCGTTCTGCGATTTTTGAAGCTCAACTGATGATACTTGATGATCCGGTTTTATTGGATGAGATTGTTAGGAGAGTTGAAACTGAAAAAAAATCTCCTGAATACATAGTTGATGATGAGATATCAAAATACCAAAGTAAAATGATCCTTTCCCACGAAGCTTATATGAAGGAGAGAGCTCTGGATATTGAAGATATTAAGCAGCGCATCATCAGAAATTTACAGAAGAAAAGATGGGAATCTAAAATTGATCACAATGTAATTGTGGTAAGTGATTCTCTAACTCCGGCTGATACAATTCTTCTCTCCCGAAATAAAGTTCTTGCATTTGTTACAGATCATGGGGGAGTTACTTCTCATGCAGCAATCATTTCACGTTCACTTAATATTCCTGCTGTTGTTGGCACTCATAACTCAACAGCTCAGATCAAAGATGGTGATGAAATAATTGTTGACGGCTTTTATGGTTATGTAATTATAAATCCAACGATACAGCAAATAGAATTTTTTAACGAAAAAAGGAAAAGGCTTCTTGAATTACAGAAAGATCTCGAAGAACTCAAAGATGAGAAAGCGGTAACAAAGGATGGTAGAGAGATAAAACTTTATGCTAATGTTGATGTTTCAGGTGAGATAGAAATAGTTGTAACAAGTGGTGCTAGCGGAATTGGTCTTTACAGGTCAGAGCAAATATTAAATGAGATTGGAGAATTTCCATCAGAAGATGAACAAACGACTATATACTCCAAGCTTTCTTCAAGAATTTATCCTAACACAATCACAATTCGTGTATTTGATATAGGCGGGGACAAATTCCGTTTTCTTGATTTTGAAGAACCGAATCCTTTCCTCGGTTTAAGAGGAATCAGGCTACTGCTGGAAAATCCTGCAATGTTCAGAACACAGGTGAGAGCAATTTTAAAATCCAGCGTTAATAAAAATGTAAAAATGATGCTGCCGATGGTAAGTACTTTAAAGGAAATCAGGGTGTCGAAGAAATTAATTGATAACTGCAAACGAGAACTTAAATCTGAAAAAGTTAATTTCGATGAAGATATAGAAGTTGGAATAATGATCGAAGTTCCTTCGGCTGCTGTTATGGCAAGAGAATTTTCTAAAGAAGTTGACTTTGTCAGCATTGGAACAAACGACCTTGTTCAATACCTTATGGCAGTTGATAGGGGAAACGACCTTGTATCGGAACTTTATCAGGAATTTAGTCCTGTCGTGGTCAATACTTTGAAGCATATTATTGATGAAACTAAAAAATCAAAGAAGAGAGTTAGTCTTTGTGGTGAAATGGCTGCAGACACACTAGCAATGCCTTTACTTATTGGGCTGGGATTAGATAGCTTGAGCATGTCACCATCTACTATTGCTTATGCTAAAAGAATAATCAGAAGCTGCGATTACAAAAAAGCAAAGAGACTGGCAGCACAGTGCTTGAAGATGCAATCCGAAGAGGAAGTAAAAGCTGCAATTGAAGAGTTCTTTAATAAAAATAAAATTACAAGAACAAGGCAAATCATTTAAAGAATTATGCAGATAAAAGACTTTATAAAAAAATACGACACTCAAAACCAGTTTAAAGTTCTCAGGGAAACTTATAAACAGGCATCCGCTTCCTGGAACAATAACATTGATTTATCTCAACTTAAAAAAAATAATTTTTCTTCGATTGTTTTTTGTGGATTGGGTGGTTCTGCAATCAGTGGGGATTTACTTTGCGATTATTTATCAGGTGAACTTAAGTTACCATTCAGTGTTGTGAGAGGTTATAATCTTACCTCTTATGTGAATGAGAATACTCTCGTTATTATTTCCTCTTATTCAGGAAATACTGAAGAAACTATATCCTGTTTTGAGCAAGCATTACAAAAGAAATCTAAAGTTGTAGTGATTACATCAGGTGGAAAGATTGGCAATATGGCTGAAGCCAATAAAATTCCTGTTATTAATATCCAGAGTGGGTTTCAACCACGATACGCACTTGGCTTGAGTTTTTTCTCCCTGCTTAAACTCATGCAGGAAATTGGATTTGCTGATGAGGAAACTAATGCGAAAAAGATAATTGATTTGTGGCAAAAACAAGGCGAGGAATATTCAAAAGAAAATAATCAAGGCGGTTCAAATTGCTGAACAGATTATTGGTTTCATCCCGGTTATTTATTCATCAGAATTTCTAACTTCAACCGGTTACAGGTTTAAGTGTCAGTTGAATGAAAATTCAAAATTGCATGCTTTCCATAACATCATTCCTGAAATGAATCACAATGAAATAATCGGTTGGGAATCCTTCAAAGAAAAACAATTTCATACTAAAGTCATTTATTTATTTGATAATGAATTTCATCCACAGAATAAAAAACGATTTGACGTTTTAAAGGAAATTCTGGTTGAACAAAAAATTGAAGTTCTCTCAGTCAGCAGCAATGAAAAGGATAAAAAGGTACGAATTATGGATTTGATTTTCTTGTGTGATTGGATATCTTTTTATGCGTCGGTTTTGCGTGGATTAGATCCTTCGGAGATTGATTTTATTCATAGAATGAAACAGAGGCTTACTTAAGATTACGCTCCGAATGATGATATCATTAAAAACAAATTTTGTCCGGTTTTATGATTGTTTCCTCTTCCAGTACAAAAAAAATATGTCTCTTCATTTGTTTTTTAACACTCCTTGTTAGTGATCTTTCTTTAGCACAATTCTTTTATTTCGGCAGAAACAAAGTTCATTACGAAGAATTTGATTGGAAGATCTTTCGAACAGATCACTTTGATATTTACTATTACGGCGAAATGGAATATGTAGCTCAGATCGGTGCACAGTATGCTGAAGAAATTTATGCCGAACTTAAAGTACGGATGAACCACATTGTAACACGCAGAATTCCACTTATCTTTTACAACACTACTATTGATTTCCAACAGACAAACATTACACCGGGATTAATTCCCGAAGGTGTCGGAGGATTTTTTGAATTTCTTAAAGGAAGAGTTGTGTTGCCAAGTAATGGCTCGTTAAAGGATTTTCGCCACGTCATCAGGCATGAAATCGTACACGTTTTTATGACGAACAAAGTGTACAGAATATTGAAAGATCATAGAATACCAACCAATAAAATGCCGCCTCTTTGGTTTGTCGAGGGTCTTGCAGAATTTTATTCAACTGAATGGGATGCACAGGCTGAAATGCTTCTGCGTGATGCTGTTTTGAATAATTACTTTGTTAATCTTGATAACATTTACAGAATTTATGGATCATTTTTGATGTACAAGGAAGGACAGAGTTTTTTAGAGTTTGCGGCTGAAAAATATGGTGAAGAAAGAATTGGAATGCTTCTCGATAATTTTTGGATGTACTCTTCGTTTAATCAGGTACTTGAAACTACATTCAAGCAATCCTTTGAACAAATTGATGCGGAGTGGAATTACTGGCTAAGGAAAAAATATTACCCACTCATGGAATCAAGTTACCCTACAGAGTTTGGTTCCTTAAAAGTAACAAAGAAAGGTTTTAATTTCACACCGGTATATTTTAAAATACACAACAGACGTTTCTTTTATTATCTTGCAAACAATGATGGCTACTCTTCAATTTACCGGATAGAAATTTCTCCTGAATATATTCCGATAGATTCTCCCGAGTTAATTCTTAGAGGAGAAAAAACAGAAGAATTTGAATCTTTTCACTTATTTCAATCAGCTATCGATATTTCAAAAGATGGTCTGCTGGTCTTCAATACTAAAAAAGGAGGCAGCGACGCAATTCATTTCTATTCTGTATATTGAAGAAAGAGTTGTAAAAACATATCAAAATTATGAATTAGTTTTTATTTCATCGCCAAAATTTTCTGAAGATGGAAATCGTATTGTTTTTAATGCAGTTGACAGGAAAGGATTCAGCGATATCTACATTTATGATTTGGTTGAAGACAGGCTTTTCAGGATTACTAATGATTACTATAATGATCAGGATCCTTGCTTTGGCCTAAATGATCAGCAGTTGATTTTTTCCTCGGATAGAACCGGTGGTAAATATTCAGGCAAGTATAATCTTTTTTCTATTAACCTGAATAATTATGAAATAGAATACATAAGTTATTTGAATGCAAACAGTCGTTCTCCTGTAATTTCTCCACAAAAAAATATGCTCTTATTTACCTCGGACCTTAATGGAGTAATGAATTTTTATGAGATACCAATTGCTGAGAACGGTTTTACCAATACTGTAAACAAAATATCTGAATTTATCTCGAGTGTTTTTAATCCTGTTTATATCGATTCGAACTACATAGCATTTTCAGGATTTGAAGGTCTTGCATTCAATCTATTTGTATTCAGTAAAAAAGATACCAGGGAGGATTCACTTTATACCATTCAAATGAAAATTGATGAGCCGCTTGATATATGGTATGCTGATCTGATAGAACTTCCATCAGAAAGAAAAAATGTAGAATATGAAAAGGAATATTCGCTGGATTTTGCCCAGGGTGTAGTTGCTACTGATCCGATATTTGGAACCAGGGGCGGTGCAATTTTTTCTTTGAGTGATTTGCTTGGTGATGATAGATATATTTTCATGATTTATAATAATGCTACTGTGTCAAGCGATATACTTAACAGCTTCAACGTAATTCTTCAAAAGGTGAACTTTGCTGGCAGAGTTCATTATGGTTATGGAATATTTCATCTGAGTGGCCCCGTTTACGATTATGCTGACCCGGATCAGTACTACTACGAAAGAAGTTTCGGTGGTTCATTTCTTTTAAGTTATCCCATATCAAAATTTCAACGATTAGAGGCAACTGTCACACTTAGAAATTCTAACAAGGAAATTATCCCGGAAGTTGTTGAACGTAAAGCAGTTTTATTCACGAACACTCTCGGTTGGGTAATGGATAACTCTGTTTGGGGTTCTACCGGTCCCGTTGACGGTTTGCGTGCATTGGTTTATCTCGGTTATACAAGTGATATTAAATATAGCAATGTAAATTATTTCTCAGTCATTGGAGATTACAGATACTATCAGCGGTTTGCTCTGACTACACTTCTTGCATTCAGAGCGGCAATTTTTTACAATGAAGGAAAAGAAGCTCGCCTTTATTATGTTGGGGGAAGCTGGGATTTAAGAGGATGGCCAAGATTTGGAATCAGAGGTGAGAAAATATGGCTTACTTCGCTTGAATTTAGATTCCCTCTGATTGATCAGCTTGCGAATCAGATTTCCATTTTTTAATCTTGGCTTTCCCGGAATCCGCGGTGCAATATTTTATGATATGGGTGGTGCCTGGAATGATGAATATACTTCCACAATCGGCTCGATTGGATTTGGGTTCAGGTTTAATCTTTTTGGCGTACTTACACTTCGTTATGATATGGGTAAAAAAATAGAACAAAATTTCTCAAGATTTCAAGATGGTTTGTTTTATCAATTCTTTTTCGGATGGGACTTTTGAAATATAAAATATTTTTATTGATGGTAATTGTCTTGATATCAGGCTGTGCCAGGTCTGTAATCAAATATTCAACCAAACTGGATGAAAATCCATATAAAATGTATGGTAAAAGTCCTTCTCGTGAATTTTATTCTCCGGAGATCATTTCCGATTCACTGATTTTAAAATGGGAATCAGAAGCTAGTGGAAGTTTTCCCAACTCATCTATCTCGGTCTATGATGACCTGGTTTTCATAAATGATCTATCAGGCAGAATTTTTTGTTATCAGATCGACTCAGGAAAGAAAATAGGCTCACTCAAATACAGCAGCGGAAGTGTTTACTCAACTCCAATTCCGTTTCGCAGTAAAGTTATTTTTCCTGTAGCTCTGGAAAAAGAAAATTTAACTGAACTTATTATTTACAATTACGATCAAGGCAAAGAGCTTGAAGATATTGAACTCCCCGGCAGAGTATTAACACAAATGATTGCACTTGATGACGATGTGTTATTCACAACCGAAGCCGGGATAGCTTACAGATATAACTCAGCCGGAAAAAAGATATGGGAAACTCATACACGAGTGTCTACTCGCAGCTCACCAGCATTGGTAAATAATCTATTCATCTTTGGAAATGACAAAGGCGAAATCATAGCACTGAATGATTCGACAGGTGATTCAGTATATGTTAAGAAAATTGGAGGCCATTTCTTTTCAGGTTTAACGATTTCAAAAAATATTATTTACGCGGGTAATGATAATGGAAACGTTTATGCTCTAAATGCTGAAGATGGCGAAATCATCTGGCAGTTTGATACTGGTCCCAGAATTAAAATGGAACCCGCAATCGATGAGCAAAACCTGTATATCGGCAACTTGAATGGAAGTTTCTATTCAATTGATAAGGTTACTGGAAGTGAAAACTGGAAAAAGGAATTTGTCGGAATTCTTAACACAACTCCGCTTATTACTGAGAATAGAATAATTCTTCCGAATGTTCTTTTTAAAATTCAAATACTGGATAAGAAATCCGGGAATGAAGTAAAATCAATTCCATTGGAGGGAAGAGCAAAACTTTCCCCTGTTATTCATAAAAATATTTTGTTTATTGGTTTTGATAATGGAGTAATCAGAGCTTATGAATTTGTTTACTAGCTCAATAATCATAGTAATATTTTTTTCAATTGCTACTGCTGGACAGGACTGCAAAGCAAATGTGACAATACATACAGATGTTGAGAAAGTAAATCTTTTTATAAATGATATTTTTGAAGACGAAGGTAATAATTTTAACATTCTTCTTGAGCCGGGTAGACATAAAATCAGGATCGTTGAGGATCATAAAAAATGGAATGCTGGTATGTTAGAGGATACTCTGGAAATAACCGACTGCAATGATTTAAATTTAAGTTATAAACTAAAGAATAAAATATTATTGGATACAAACCCGCAGAATGTTTACGTGAAAGAATCAGATTCTCTAATTGGCTTCACTCCTCTTTTAATAGAAGATAATTTCAAGCCTCTCTTACTTCAAAAACCAGATTACGCGGACCAAATCTTTACTCAACAAGAACTTGCTGCCGGGGTAAAACCTGAATTAGAGTTCATTGGGCAATTAAAAGGTGAAAGTTTTTATGAGTCTACTTTATTTAAGGTACTTGTTGGAACAGCAATAGCGCTTGGGTGCAACAACTGCTTACTATAAACTAGAAGCTGATAAAAGTTTTGATGATTATCAGATAACCGGTGATCCTGCCTCATTAGACCAAACTGAAAAATATGATTTAATCAGTGGAATTACGTTTGTGGCATTGCAGATAGACTTTGGATTGATTTTATACTTATTCCTAGCCGATTAATTACCCTCGTTTTAATAAATTAGAAAAGCATATATAGAATTTATTTAATGATCACAGTTTTAGAATCAATAAATCTATCCACACAATACCTTAATGAGAAAGGGATTGAATCGGCGCGCACGAATGCTGAGCTTTTACTTGCAAATATAATTGGCTGTAAAAGACTTGAGTTATATCTTTCATTTGATCGTCCCCTCAGCGAAACTGAATTGCAAAAATACCGTGAGCAAATAAAACGAAGAGGAAGCTTTGAACCATTACAGTATATAACAGGGAAAGTTGAATTTTACGGCCTGGAGTTGAAAGTAAATCCTTCTGTTCTTATTCCGAGACCTGAGACAGAACTTCTGGTTGAAAATATTCTGAATCAATTTTCAATAGAAAAAAAACCTATTATACTTGATATCGGATGTGGAAGCGGTAATATTGCAATTGCTCTTGCAGCCAATTTACCCGCAGCAAAAATAGTTTCAACTGATGTGAGTGCAGAAGCCTTGAAAGTTGCCGAGGAAAATTCTGAAAGACATAAGGTTTCAGACAGAATTAAATTTGTCAAGCATAATATTCTTGTAAATGATTTGAATAATTTCCCGATGTTCGATTGTGTTGTGTCAAATCCGCCTTATGTATCGAAAGAAAGTTTTTTATCGCTTCAAAGGGAGATAAAAGATTTTGAACCAAGAATTGCCGTTACTGATAATAGTGATGGCTATACTTTTTTTAGAACAATAATAGAAAAAGCCAGAGCAAAATTAAAAGAAGATGGAAAGCTATTCTTCGAAATTGCTCAAGGGCAAAGTGAAGAGGTGCAGGAAATTATGATGAAAAATAATTATATAAATATTGGGGTAATTAAGGATTATCAGAATATTGATCGTGTTATTTTCGGAGAAAAGAAATGAAAGCAGTTATTCAAAGAGTAAGGTCAGCCTCAGTAAGAATTCCTGAACAAAACTATTTTCAGGAAATTGGTAAAGGTCTTTTAATTCTTTTAGGAATAAAAACTGGTGATACAGAAGAAGACGTAAATTTTATAGCTGACAAATGCTGCAATTTAAGAATCTTTGAAGATGCTGAGGATAAAATGAACAGGTCTGTGAAAGAAGTCGGTGGTGAAATACTGATAATATCTCAATTTACTCTTTATGGTGAAACGGCAAAAGGAAACCGACCAAGCTTTACTGAAGCCGCTAAACCTGAGGAAGCAATCCCGCTTTATGAAAAGTTTGTGTCGAGGACTAAAGCAAATTTGGGTGATGAAAAAGTCAAAGTAGGAATATTTGGTGCAATGATGGATATTCAACTCGTAAATTATGGACCGGTTACAGTTCTTGTTGAATCCAAAAAATAATGTGAATATCGATGAACAATATATTGATGGTATTTCTGGATGGTGTTGGAATAGGGAAGAAGGATTATCAATTTAATCCGTTCTTTAAGTATGGCTTTAAAACTTTTGAAAAAATTTTTGGAAATATTCCATCCCTCGATAATCAAAAACTGATGAATGGTACTCAATTCCTTTTTCCTACAGACGCAACACTTGGAGTTGAAGGATTACCTCAAAGCGGCACAGGTCAGGCTTCGTTGTTTTGTGGATTCAATGCACCAAAATTTGTAGGCAAACATTTTGGGCCTTATCCATACACAACAACCATTCCCAAACTTCAGAAAGATAACATTCTTGTTTATTACAGAGATAAATTTAAAAGCAGTTACTTCGCGAATGCATATCCGAAAGCGTTCTTTGATTATGTGAATTCAGGTAGAACGAGGCTAAGTGTTACTACTTTGACTTGTAAGCTTGCAGGTATCAGGTTAAACCGTGTTAGTGACGTTAGAACAGGAAAAGCTCTAACAGCCGAACTAACAAACGAGCGGTGGAATCAACGACTTGGATACAAATTAAAAGTGATAAAACCGAAAACGGCTGCCCGGCGACTCTTACGAATAGCAGAAAATAATAAGTTCACACTTTATGAATATTATCTCAGCGATCATATTGGACATTTAAGACTTGCGAACGAATTTGAAAAGTTATTCACCGAGCTGGATGAATTTCTCTTCACTCTTTTAGATGAAGTTGATTCAAAAAAAATAACTTTAGTTATTTGTTCAGATCATGGGAATCTTGAAGATGTTTCTGTAAAAACACATACCAGAAATCCTGCACTTACAATAACAGCAGGAAAATCAGCAAAAGAAATTGCTGAGTCTGTTGCAGACATCACTCAGATTAAACAAGCGATTATTAAATATTGTAAATGAAAGATTACCCTGTAATAAAAGTAGCTATTCTTTTTGTGGCTGGTATTTTATCTGCGCATTATTTCCAGTTGGGCATTCTGTTAGTTGTAATATTATTTCTATTAACTCTTTTCTTAATTCTGCTTTACAGGAAATTAGGAAACAATTCTTATTACTCAATTTCTACTTTTATTGCTTCAGGTATTCTGGTATTTTCTATTGGAAATATCTTAGCAATGTCTAATGAAATTTCTTTTAATCCTTTTCTAACTAAAATAGATAAGGTTAAGAATACAACAGCAGTAGGTGAAATAACGAAGATTGATCTCATAAGAAAAAATGAACTAAACTTTTATCTGGCAGTTGATTCAATGTATTCTGAGGAATTCTTTATAAAAGATAAAATAACAATCCTTTGTAAAGCTAAGCTCGACAACAGAACAACATTCGAATTATATGATGAACTAAAACCTGGTAATCATCTTAAAGTAACAGGGTATTATTACAAAGGCAAACAGAGGAGAAATCCCGGTGAGTTTGATTATAATGAATATTTGAACTCAAAGGATATTTTAGGAATACTCAGCATCAATGATATAACCTCAATTACTGTTTTAGACTATGATACGGATCTATTCAAGAATATCATTCATCAAATCCGAAAAACAATTGATGGACAAATAAAACAATATCACTCACCTGAAACAGCTGCGTTGCTTCGAGGTTTACTGCTTGCAGACAGAGGTGATATTAATTACCAGACAAAAACACAATTCATTAACGCAGGAGTGGTTCACGTTCTTGCAGTCTCAGGATTACATGTTGGTTACATAGTTCTAATTTTTCTTTTTCTTTTCGGAAGGTTCAACATTTATCTCCAATCTATTTTTACCATAATCGGACTTCTATGTTTTATGCTGATTACAGGAGTTCCACCATCAGTTTTCAGGGCGACTGTGATGGCTATTGTTTTGATTATCGCTTTCTTATCAAACAGAAGCACAAATCTAATTAACTCAATTTCAATTGCAGCGTTGATAATTCTTATCATCAATCCAAATGAAATTTATAACCCGGGATTTCAATTATCATTTGCAGCCGTACTGGCTATTGGAATTATTCTGCCATATATAAATCAATTAATTGAGAAATGGAATGTCAAAAATAAAATTCTCAAGTATATCCTGCTTTTCTGGGGAGTTTCGTTGAGTGCTCAAATTGGCACTTTACCTTTTACTCTATTATACTTCAACAAATATTCAGTCATTGCTTTGCTTACAAATCTTATTGTAATTCCAAGTATCGGCTTCATCATAGCTGGTGCGATAGTTACTCTTTTCTTTTCTGCTACTATTCCTTTTATTGCAGTTTACTTTGCTTCCGCTAACGATCTTTTCTCCGGATGGATTTTAAGCATAATAAAATATTCTGGTAATTTATCTTATTCATATATCAGTGTAACTAATTATTCAATAATAGATTTAATTTTATTTTACTTCATGCTCACACTTCTGCTTTTCCTTTTACCTAGGTTTGTGAGTATTAAGTCAAAATTGATTTTATTTATTTTGATTGTTGCAAATACTATTCTTTTTTCATCTCTCGATAATACCAACTTACTGCCTGATAAATTCCTGAGTGTTTTAATGATTGACGTAGGGCAGGGGGATTCGTTTTTAATAAAGTTTCCTAACGGCAAAACAGCTTTAGTTGATGCTGGAAATACAACCAGTACATTCGATAATGGAGATAGAGTAATAATACCATTACTTAATTATTTAGGAATTAAGAAGATTGATTATGGAATTGTCACACACATCGATGCTGACCATTACGGGGGTTTTGTTGCTCTTATTCTAAACGGTATTATTGGCGAAATAATAAAACCAGAAATAGATACTACACTCAGTAAAGATAAAAGATTTGAAGAATTTATTAGCGAAAGAAAAGTTCCTATTAATTATTTCAAAGAAGAAAAGATGGAAGTTGGAAACGCTGCCATTTTCTTTTTATATGATGATGATGTTAATGAGATATCAGGGGAATCAACTAACAACCGAAGCGGAATATTTAAATTGGTTTATGGTGAAACAAGTTTTCTCTTTACCGGTGATGTTGAAAAAAATGTTGAAAAAATATATGCAAATAGATACCGGAATTTCCTGGATTCAGATGTCTTAAAAATAGGGCATCACGGAAGCAAAACCAGTTCTTCAAATGACTTTTTACAATACATTACACCTGAACTTAGCTTGATTAGTGCAGGATTTAAAAATAAATTTGGCCATCCCGCTGAAGATGTTCTTCAAAGATTAAAGACAATGGGTTCTACTATTTACAGAAGTGATTTGCAAAACGCAATTCTTTTAAGATCCGATGGTCAAGAAATAAAACTAATAGAATGGTAAATCAAAATATTCAAAAAATAAAAAGAGGAACAAATGAGTAAAACTAATGTTGAAATTGGAATAATTATGGGAAGTGATTCTGATCTTCCGATTATGGAAGATGCAGTTAAAGTTTTAAAAGAATTTGGAATTGGATATGAAGTAAAAGTCCTTTCTGCACATCGGACTCCGAATCAACATGCTGAATATTCTAAAACTGCAGTTGAGAGAGGATTAAAAGTTATAATAGCTGCAGCCGGTGGGGCAGCACATTTGCCCGGTGTAACTGCTGCACAAACAACATTGCCGGTAATCGGAGTTCCGATAAAAGGCAAGTCGCTAGAGGGAATGGATTCATTGCTTTCGATAGTTCAAATGCCTCCTGGTATTCCGGTTGCTACGGTGGCAGTAAATGGGGCTAAAAATGGGGCACTACTGGCCGTGAGCATTATAGCACTCGTCAATTCTGACATACAATCAAAACTCGTCGATTACAAGAAAAAGATGGAAAAAGAATCTCTTGCCAAAAATGATAACATAAAAGTTTAACAATTTTAGAAGTTTGGTAAGGTAATTGAAGGTGAAAAGTCCTGCTTTTCCTTGAAATTTAATATCAATAAAGCTTGATAAAAACAATAAAATTTATTATTGTTCACACGGAAAAATATTTAGTGTTAATAACTTTTTACTAGATTATTTTATTCTTACTGCTATGCCTTATAAATTTCAGCTAATCCTTTCTCTACTAATTCACATTTCATCAATTAATCGGAGGGTGTTCTTATGAACTATTTATTCAAACCGTTAACTATTCTTCTTGCTTTATTTTGGTGTATCACCTTAGTAGCGCAAGATTCACAGGTGGATCGAAGTCCAAACAGCTATCTAAAAAATCCGAACAATAATATAGAAGCAATGTGGGATGTTTTACTTCAATTTGATGCTGTAGCTCTAACTGGTGCAGCCGGAAATGCTGGCTGCGAGTGGGATGGAACTTATTTTTATTCAACACGTTGGGCATCGAACCTTCTGCACAAATATGATGCAACTGGCACAACCATGATCGAACAATTCTCTATCCCCGGTGTTACCGGATTGAGAGATCTTGCTTTTGATGGCACCTATATGTATGGCGGTGCTGCTGCAAACACAATTTACCAGATGGACTTTGTAACAAAAACTTTAATCGGTACAATTAGTTCACCTGTAGCTGTTCGTTTTATTGCTTACGATGAAGCTAACGATGCATTCTGGTGTGGAAACTGGACAGATCCACCAACTTTGGTAAGCCGAGCTGGAACAGCAATTGCATCTTTCACAACCGGATTTGCAGCTCAATACGGCGCTGCTTATGATAACGTAAGCCCCGGTGGACCATTTCTATGGATTTTTAATCAAGAAAATACCGCAGGCGGTATTCCTCAGACTATTTCTCAATGGGACATTGCTACTGGAACAGCAACCGGAGTAACCCACGATGTTATGATTGATGTGGGAATACTTGCTGGAAATCTTTCTATTGCTGGTGGTTTATTTTCTATGACTGACTATGCAAGCGGTTTCTTTACAATTGGCGGATTGTTACAGGGTAACCCACTTGGAGATCAAATCTTTGTTTATGAAGTTGCCCCAGCAGGACCTCCTTGCCCGGTAGGCGCACCATCTGATCCAAATCCACCTAATGGAACAACTGGAGTTGCTTTAACAGGAAACACTGCCACCTGGACAAATGGTGCAGGAACAACACAGCTTGAACTTTATTTTGGAGAAGTTGGAAGCTTAACCCAGGTATATACCGGAGCTCCAATTACCTCATTCTCATTAGCTCCTGTTGAGCCTCTTACATACAATACAACATATGGTTGGTATGTAATAGATAAGAATGATACCTGTGGCACACAAGGTTCTTTGTGGACATTTACAACCATGCCAGATCCTAACTTATCAGAATGGTGCGATGAATTTGCTAATCTTAGTAACTGGACTGCAGTAGGACCATTGGGTCAGGCAAACTGGTCAGCAAATAACTCTGCTAATGCAGGTGGAACTGCACCAGAATTAAGAATGAGTTGGACTCCATCATTTGTTGGTGAATCAAAGATAAGGTCAGTTATTATACCTCTATTAGATAATTGGCTAACAAATTACTCATTCAATTTCTACCTTGATTATTATGGAGATCCGAGTGGAGTAGTTACAGTTGGTATTACATACGATGGCGGCGCTACCTCAACTGCATTAGTTACTTACACTAATCCAACTGGAAATGTTGGACCACTTGTAGAATCAGGTAGTTTCACAACACCAGCATCTGGTGCCTCAAATGCTCAGCTTGAAATAACTTATGTTGGAGATTCATTCAACATAGATTACATCTATTGGGACAATATGTGTCTTGATTGGGTTATCCCTGTTGAACTGACATCATTTACAGCTAATGCTAATTTTGGCGTTGTTGAACTAAGCTGGATAACAGCCACAGAAACCAACAACCGGGGATTTGAAGTTCAGAGAAGTGCCGGAGGTGAATTCGAAACAATCGCATTCGTTGAAGGATATGGAACTACTACTGAAACTCAGGTTTATACTTATGCTGACAGATCAGTAGAAGTAGGTTCATATAATTACAGACTAAAACAGATTGACTTCGATGGAACAGTCGATTATTCAGATATAGTTGAAGTTGACGTTCCGGCTCCAGCAGAATTTGCATTGGATCAGAACTATCCGAATCCATTCAACCCAAGCACAAAGATAGCATTCAGACTCGCTGTTGATTCAAAAGTCAGCTTGAAGGTATTCGACATATTGGGTCAGGAAGTTGCATCTCTAGTAAATACAAATCTGGTAGCAGGTGCACACAATGTAGATTTCAATGCTTCATCACTAAATTCTGGTGTTTATATGTATAGAATAGAAGCAACCGGAATTGACGGAACTAACTTCGTAGATGTAAAGAAGATGATATTGACCAAGTAATTTTGGTTGATTAAATCCGAATTCTACAAATTTAATTATCTTTTTTACGAACCGGCTCTGAAATACGAGCCGGTTTCTTTTTAAATACAGGTTATTTTGTATTTGACAAATAATATATATATTAAACTCATCGTATTAAAGACTTTCTAAATAACATATCTATTCACCATATAAGGAGGCATTATGCCTAAATTCTTATCAGTACTTTTTCTTTTTCTCTTTTCATTTTCTGCATTTGCACAGACGTCACTTGCCGATTTTGGTTCTGCTGAAGTTTCCGGAACGTCCAATATCCAGGCTCCTATGGCGCCGGTAGTTTTCCTTAACCAGGCACCAAATGGGGTGAACGGATTGTTCGCAGATTCGGATTGTCAGCTTTGCCCTACTTTACAGCAAACGGTAGCAGAAAACATCGTTGTTACTACCGCAGGTGCTACAGTCGGTATCACCGAACTTGTTATTTGGGGTGGGTATTATCCTGAGGACATCCCAAACACGACGGATAATTTCACTTTTATAATTCATGATGATGCTGCTGGATCACCTGGAGCAGTTGTGGCTACCTTAACGGGTGTTCAGGCAACTACCAGAACACAAACTGGAATTATTCTGTTTGGTACACATGAGTATCTGTTCACTTTCGACTTAAGTGCCACTCCTATAATTGTTCCAGTCGTTGGAACATATTGGCTTGAGCTGTTTAATAACAGTGTTGAGTCGGGTAACTTTTACTGGGAGACCGGTACTTTAGATGCAACTCACGGTATCTTAGGCAGCGCATGGTATACAACGACACCAGGTACATCCTGGAACCTTGACGGTGCAACAGATCTTAGTGTTCAGATCAATGGTGACGATAACATCCCTGTTGAGTTGTCTTCATTTACAGCAAGAGCAGACTACGGAGTTGTTGAGTTAGTTTGGACTACTGATACAGAAACAAACAACCAAGGATTTGAAGTTCAAAGAAGTAATGGATCTGAATTTGAAACATTAGCTTTCGTTGAAGGACACGGAACCACAACCGAAACTCAGGTCTATTCATATTCCGATAGAAACGTAAACGTTGGCACTTATAATTACAGATTGAAACAAGTTGACTTCGACGGAACATTTGAATTTTCAAATGTGATTGAAGCCGACGTCCCAGCTCCTGCAGAATTTGCATTAGATCAGAACTATCCTAATCCTTTCAATCCAAGCACAGCAATTAACTTCAGGCTTGCAGTTGATTCTAAAGTCAGCATGAAGGTATTCAACGTTCTTGGGCAGGAAGTCGCAAATCTTCTGAATAGCAACTTTGTTGCTGGTTCGCATCAGGTGAATTTCGATGCTTCATCACTAAATTCAGGTGTTTATCTTTATAGAATCGAAGCCACCGGAATAGATGGAACTAACTTTGTTGATGTAAAGAAAATGACATTGACCAAGTAAAATTGGTTTAATTTCTCTTTTCACAAGCCGGCTCTGAAATATGGGCTGGCTTTTTTTTTACAACTCTTGATTTTTTCATCTTAAATCATTATTGTACTTCAGAATCATTTCATTTATTATAAAAATCATTTATAATTTTTTGCTATGCATTTAACTTTTACTATTCAAATTGCTTCTTTAAATAACATTCACCCATCAACTAAACAAGAGGTCTATCTATGAAAACTTTCCTTTCACTTTTTCTAGTTCTCTTTCTTGCGGGCAGTATTTCCTATGCCCAGGATTTATCTGTATTTGATATTGCTCCTAATATAGTAGAACCAGGTGATACGCTTCCTCCAGTAGGATTTCCATTAACACCGAAGTGGCATTTTGATTATTCAGCTAACACATTGTTAAATGCTGGAACCGTTGGAGCAATTTTCTTCCAGGGCAATTATTATTTTAACAGATGGAACGCGGGCCCATGTTACTTGTTACCCCCCGATGCTAACTGGAAACCGGATCCAACTGCAATAGTCACAATCCCTAATCCAGTACCTTATCCTGGTAATTTAAGAGATATGACGATTGCACCGGATAACAGTGGAACTGAATTTCTATGGGGATCTGATGCTACAAGTACTTTACGCAAATTTGATGCAGGTATGAACCAAATTGCTACATATACAACCGGCGGAGATTTCAGAGCCATTGCATTCGATCCGGTTACAGGTGGTTTCTGGAGCGGCGACTTTGGTGGTCCTGTTACCTGTTATGATACAACCGGTGCGCTCAAGGGATCATCAGCAAATGGTAGTGCTCTTACAGGGAAATACGGAATGGCTTTCACTTCATCATCACTTATTCCCGGAGCTAATTCACTTTGGATTTGGAATCAGCCTGTTCAATTAGTCCAAATTGATGTTGCGACTGATGCCATTATTGCTACGTACGATTTCACACAGGTTGGTACTACTCCTGCTGGTGGTGCCGAGGTATGTATCATAAATAATGAGTATGTCCTCTTGCTTAATTTTCAGAATTTGGCATTAGGCGCCTACTTTATAGCGGCAGTTCCAGTTGAACTGACTTCATTTACAGCAATAGCCAACGGAAACTCTGTTGTTCTTGATTGGTCAACTGCTACTGAAACAAATAACCAGGGATTTGAAGTTGAAAGATCGCATAATGGATTAATTGAAACTGTTGGGTATGTTGCCGGTTTCGGTACAACTAGTGAACCAAAGAGTTATTCATTTGTAGATAATAATCTGGAACCTGGAATATATAGTTACAGATTAAAACAAATAGACTTTGACGGCACATTCAAACTTCATTTGGCTACTCAGGTCGAAGTTTTTGCACCTGCAGTATTTGCATTAGAGCAGAACTATCCTAACCCATTCAATCCAAGCACAAAAATAAACTTTAATATTGCTGTTGATTCTAAAGTAAGCTTAAAGGTATTCGATGTTCTTGGACAGGAAGTTGCAACACTTCTAAATGAAAATATTGTTGCTGGTTCACATCAGGTAGATTTCAATGCTTCAGCTCTTAATTCAGGAGTCTATCTATACAGAATTGAAGCTACCGGAATTGATGGAACTAACTTCGTAGATGTAAGGAAGATGACATTGACCAAGTAATTATGGGTAATAAACTCGGAACTTTTCGGGTTTAATCCTCTTTTTTTTATAAGCCGGCTCTGATATATGGGCTGGCTTTTTTTATTTCTGTATTTAATAAGGATCAGAATAATAATTAATTACATTAATACTTGACATAAACAATTAAATAAATTATAATTAAATAGTTCATTTGAAAAAAGATGTAGAAGTTCAAAGCAAATTCTAGAAATGTTGCTTTATTTCTCTTCTAATTAAATCAACTCACTTCATAATATTTATGGGAGGTATCTATGAAAAAATTCAAAACTCTTCTTTTCATTTCCTTTTTTGCTTGTGGTTTAATTTATCCGCAGGGTGTATTGAGTGATGCCACAGATTACAGAGCTGGAGATAAATATCCTTTAACTCAAGTAAATTGGTATCCAAACACTGAAGCTGCCGGAGATTGGTGTCCAGCTGGGATGTTTCCTGATCTTCCTCAGGTTGCATATTTTGCTGCCTCTGAATGGTTAGGTGATACTCTTTATGTTCAAGTACCAACAACCACCGGTGCTGCATCACCATTAGTATTCAAATA
This sequence comes from uncultured Ignavibacteriaceae bacterium, assembly GCA_963699475.1. Taxonomy (GTDB): domain Bacteria; phylum Bacteroidota; class Ignavibacteria; order Ignavibacteriales; family Ignavibacteriaceae; genus IGN2. Next base: position 30,283 of record CAVOUA010000002.1, read on the forward strand.
TACTTTCGGTGGCACTTGGACTACTGGCGTTCCACTTCCTGTAGGACTCACAGGTGGGAGTTTGACAGCCTGCAATGGAAAATTATATTATTTTGGTGGGGGAACGAGTTCTATTACTACTGGTACAACTACTGCCTACTCTTATGATCCAGCAACAGGTGCATGGACTGCTGTGGCTCCATTACCTGTAGGTTTATCTGCTCATGGCGCAGTTGCGTGGGGTGATAGTGTAATTTTTATTGTTGGTGGGCCTTACACCGGTTCGGCAACAAATCTTGACGTTCATTACTATCGGGTTGCGAGCAATTCCTGGGGAACAATTACCAATTCACTTCCAGCAGGTCAAGGCCGGAGAACTTTTGCTATGGGCATTGTAAACGGAAATGAAATTATGATTGGAGCTGGGTATAACAATGCATACCTTAAAAATGTTTTTAAAGGGACAATTGGTTCAAATGCATCGCAACTTACATGGACGCAGATGCCAGATGTTCCAACAGGATTTGCTGGATTAAGCAGGCCTGGAGGAACCGGAATATTTAAATATTTCTTTGTTGTTGGAGGCGAACGTTCTGGTGGTGGATACCATGATTCAGCCTATGTTTTTGATGCTAGTTCAGACACTTGGGTTGATGCTATTGCACCTAAACCATTCCCAACTTCAAACATCTTTCATCAGGTTACAGCAACAGCATTTGATGATTCAATAAGAATTTTTGTTCCTGGTGGATATGCAGCAGCTGCATTTGCAAATTTTGATGTAGTTGCTTGCGGACAACTGCTTGTTGTTCCTGTAGAACTCACTTCATTTACAGCATCAGTGATAGGAAGTGAAGTTACTTTGAATTGGAGAACCTCCACAGAGGTCAACAATTACGGTTTCCAGATTGAGCGAAATTCAGGTGCTGGTTTTGTTGAAGTAGGTTTTGTCCCTGGTGCCGGTACAATTTCCGAACCTCAACTATACTCTTTTGCAGATTTAGGTCTGAAAGCAGGTCAATATTCATATAGGCTTAAGCAAATTGACTATGATGGTTCTTTTGAATATACCAATGAAGTAACTGTTGAGGTAACAACACCATCGGTATTTTTACTAGAGCAAAATTATCCTAATCCTTTCAATCCAACTACTACTATTGCATTTAGTCTGGCAATAGATTCTAAAGTTAGTTTGAAGATATTTAATACCTTAGGACAGGAAGTTAGATCATTGGTTAATGGAAATATGAGCAATGGATTCCACGAAGTTAGTTTTGATGCATCTGCATTAAACAGTGGAGTGTACTTCTACAGGATTGATGCGACAGGAATTGATGGACAGAATTTTTCGCAAGTGAAGAAAATGATACTTACTAAATAATTGTTCTAGTCGTTAATTAACATGCCGGCTCTGAAATATGGGCCGGCTTTTTTAATGTACTTTATAAATTCAATGAAAAATTCATTCATTGCTTGTTGAGTGATTAAATGATAATTTTACTCCGTTTTTAGTCACAAAAGAGCAATAAAATGAAATCAATTATCTCGTTACTTGTTTTACTTTTAATCACCGGTTGTTCGTCCAAAAAATCTGATAAAGAACTTTTCGATGAGGCCCAAAAAAATCTTAAAGAAGATAAAGTTCCTGAAGCTGTAATGGCTTTTAATGAGATTGTCAACGATCATTCCGATAGTGAATTAGCCCCAGAAGCACTTTCACAACTAGCATCTCTTTATCAGAATAAAATGGTTAAGTCCCTATCAGAAAAAGAAAACCTGGAAAAGGCAATTGAATTATTTGAAAAACTTCACGATCAATATCCTGCAAGCACTTACGCTCCTTCCGGTTTGTTTATGGCTGGCTTCATCTATGCGAACGAACTGCAAAACTTTGGTGAAGCCGAAAAACTTTATAAGCAATTTTTACAAGAATACCCCGATGATGAATTAGCAGCATCTGCACAGGCTGAGCTGGATAATTTAGGTTTGTCACCAGAAGAAATTCTCTTAAAGAATATGGCTAAAGAAAACTAATGGATAAGCCTGTAAGGGATTTTAAATCCTTTTTAGATCCATCTTTTATTTCTAAACTAAATTCCCTCGAACTAAAAGCGAGATTTGTGGTTGAAGGTTTTATGGTTGGATTACATAAAAGCCCTTATCACGGTTTTAGTGTTGAATTTTCAGAGCATCGTTCTTACATGCAGGGAGATAATCTTAAAGATGTTGACTGGAAAGTATTTGGAAAGACTGAAAAATATTTTATTAAGCAATATGAAGAAGAAACAAATTTAAGAAGTCATATTTTTCTGGACACAAGTAATTCTATGGCCTACAGTTCCGGCAAAAATATTTCAAAGCTTGATTATTCGTTAACCCTTGCCGCTGCCTTAAGTTATTTAATGATTCACCAGCAAGATGCAGCAGGTTTAACTCTTTATTCAGAGAAGATAAATAAATTTCTGCCACCAAAATCTTCACGCGCTTATCTTCAGGAAATATTAAAAAGTCTTGCAAATGTTCAGGCTTCAGAAAAAACTAATACTGCTGCAAGCTTAAGTGAAGCAGCGGAAAAGATTAAAAGAAGAGGACTTGTTATAATTATATCTGATTTTTTTGATGAAATTGGTTCTGTACTGCAAGCTTTAAAGCATTTCAGTTACAAAAAAAATGAAGTTATTGTATTCCAGATTTTTGACCCGATGGAAAAGACTTTTGCTTTTGGGAAAGATGCTATTTTCAAAGATCTGGAAACAGGGGATGAACTTACAACGCAACCGTATCAGATTCAAAAAGCTTATCGGGAAGCAATGTTGGAATTCACAAACAGAATTAAAGCAGAATGTTTAAACTCGAACATTGATTACAATCTTATAGAAACATCTGATCCCTATGATAAGGCTCTTTTTCGATACATTCAGAAAAGATCGAAATTGTTTTAATACTTTTTAATTTGCTGCAAATACTTCTCAGATAAACTTTTTGCCTCAGTCTCTGATTTCGCCTCAACTATAATTCGTATTATTGGTTCGGTGTTTGACTTTCTAAAATGAACCCAGTGATCATCAAAATCTACCCTTACACCATCTTCTGTGTTTATTCGTTCTTCACTAAAATGATTAATAAGCTTCTGAATGACTTCGTCAGGATTTTTTGTTACTTCTATTTTCTTTTTGACAATGAAATACTGAGGAAGTTCATTTTTCATGCTCGAAATTGGTTTTCCATAATCTGTAAGGTGCTGAAGAGTCAATGCGATTCCAACAAGTGCATCTCTCCCATAATGCAATTCCGGAAAAATTACTCCGCCACTTCCTTCACCGCCAATAACTGCATTAACTTCTTTCATCTTCTTTACCACATTTGCTTCACCAACAGGCGAACGAAATACGGTACACCCTAATTTAGATGCAACATCATCAACAGCTCTGGTGGTTGAAAGATTTACAACTACGTGACCCTTTTTTCTGGAAAGAACAAACTGAACAACCTGAACAATTGTATTTTCTTCACTAAACGGTTCACCTTTATCAGTTATCAGAACCAGACGATCAACATCAGGGTCAACTACAATTCCTAAATCTGCTTTTGTTTCTTTTACTTTTTTCATGGTCCCGGTCAGATTTTCAGGTAGTGGTTCAGGGAGACGCGGGAAAATTCCTGTTTTTTCACAATCCATTTCAATTACTTCACAGCCAAATTCATTGAGGAATTCAGGAAGTACATATGCACCGGCACCATTAACACAATCAAGAACAACTTTGAATTTTCTTTTTCGAATCTCATCCAAATAAATCATTCCCAAATCCAAAATTGCATCAACATGATTTTGAATTCCTTGTTTGTATTCAGTTCTTTTACCAATCTTATCCCATGACTTATAATTTAACTCACTTTTCTCTAAAAATTTTTGCATTTTGAGAAAACTCTTCCGGAGAAAGAAACTGACCGGTTTTATTTAGCAGCTTTAATGCATTCCATTGGTTCGGATTGTGACTAGCAGAGATTGCAATTCCGCCAGAGGCGTTTAATTTTTTTACATTGAATTGAACAGTTGGAGTCGGACAAATACCAATGTCAACTACATCAATACCTTTTGCGAGCAATGTTCCTGTGACAATTAGGTTTACCATTTCGCCAGTTATTCTTGCATCTCTTCCAATAACTACTTTACCAGATCCGATAAATTCTGCGTACGCATTAGTATGTTTAATAATTACTTCCGGTTCTAATCCATCACCGACTATTCCACGGATGCCGGAAATGCTAGTCATCAAAGTGCCCATTTATTTTCCTTTTAATTGATAAATATCTGCTTCAGACAATGCAAAGATAATTATTTGGTAATTGAATATTAGAGTTTAATTTTAAGTATTATATTCATAAAAGTTGTAATGATTTGAAAGATAAAATAAAAAAAATTAACCAGCTGTTAGTCAGACACTTTGGAATTCCATATCGACCTAAAAAGGTTACCGAATCCAATAGACGCTTTGATTGCGACCATTCTTTCTCAAAATACAAATGATAAAAACTCTTACCAGGCTTATCAAAATCTAAAGAAAATATATAAGTCGTGGCAGGAATTAGCAGATACGCCAAGAAAAAAAATTGAGCAAACAATTAGAGTAGCGGGATTAGGCAAGCAGAAATCAGCAGCAATAAAAAATTTTCTTGTAACATTAAAAAAAAATAATGGTTCATTAAATCTTCAATATATAAAAAAGATGCCCGATGAAGAGATAATGAATGAACTCACATCAATTAAAGGAATTGGAGTTAAAACGGCCAGCTGCGTTTTACTATTTTCTTTAGATAGAAATGTTTGCCCGGTTGATACACACGTTCATCGGACATTAAACAGAATTGGCCTTGTTAAAACCAAGACTCCTGATAAAACTTTTCTACTTATAAAAGATAATTTACCTAAAAACGCTGCGCATCAATTTCATACAAACTTAATCAAGTTGGGAAGAGAAATATGCAAGCCTGCAAAACCGTTATGTTCTATTTGTCCACTGCTGAAGATATGCAAATTCAAAAAGAAGAATTTTCAAAATGTGGACAAAAAAAGCGGCAATGGCTTCCTCCTCCTAGATTCGATTTAGAAAAGCATTTTATAGAATCAATAATTCTGATTATCTTTATTTTGCTCTAATGCATAATTCGCTTAAATTTGAATTAAAATTTCCACATCTATAAAACTATCAGGAGTTATTAAATGGCAGAACAATTAGGTTTACTGGGATACGATTATGTTGAATTTTACGTAGGCTCAGCTAAAATGTGGGCTTACTGGCACGCTAAGGCAATGGGGATGAAGATTGTCGGATATTCAGGTCCAGAAACTGGTGTTAAAGGAAAAGTATCTTATTATCTCGAACAAAATAATCTTCGCATTGTAGTTACATCAGCAATAAATCCCAAGCAATATGAAATATATTCTTTTGTAGATAGGCATGGCGATGGAGTTAAAAGATGGTCATTGAAAGTTACAGGACGTAAAAAAAGCATTTGATGCCGCAATAAAAAATGGAGCAATTCCTGCCTGGGAGCCTAAGAAAACTGAAAATGAGCAAGGCTTTATTGAAGAAGCAGCACTAAAACTTTATGATGATGCCGAGATTGTTTTTGTGAACCGTGATAATTATAAAGGGATTTTCAAACCGGGATATGGAGAACCCATTCAAAAGATTGATATTGTTACTGAAGATACAGGACTGCAAGCAATTGATCACATCGTTGGAAATGTACGAACCAATGAAATGGATATATGGGTAAACTATTTAAATAAAAGTCTGAACTTTGAAACATTTATAGATTTTGGACCGGGTGATATTTCAACTCAATATTCTGCATTACTTTCCAAAGTTGTACGTTCTACAGAAGGTCCGGCTATAAAAAATCCTATTAACGAACCTTACGAAGGCTTAAAGAAATCGCAGATAGAAGAATATATTGACGAGTATCTTGGATCAGGTATTCAGCACGTTGCAGTTATAACGAACGATATTATCAAGACTATTGCTGCAATGAGAAAAAATGGGATGGAATTTCTTTCAGTCCCCGATTCATATTACGACACATTAAAGGAAAGAGGATTTGAAGTTACTGAAGACATCGGTGAATTAAAGAAATATGGAATTCTCTGTGACATTGAAGGCAAGGGGTATTTGCTCCAGCTCTTCACCAAACCAATTGGTGACAGACCTACATTCTTTTATGAAATAATTCAGAGAAGAAAAGGAGCACAGGGTTTTGGACAAGGTAATTTCCAGGCATTGTTCGAATCAATCGAAAGAGATCAGGCTCAACGCGGTAGTCTTGATAGAGTAAAATAATATTAGAATATTTTTTATCGGAGGTTTTGAATGCCATTTTATGTTAAAGTAGGTAAAGTTCCACCAAAGCGACATACAACTTTTTTTAAAGAAGATGGAAAATCACTTTACAGGGAAGAGTTATTCAGTACAAAAGGTTTTTCTGGAATATACTCGAATAAATATCATCTGTATATGCCACCGCAGGTTGAGCAGATTGGTGAGGTAAATCAGGGTAAATCATCCGATTGGCCTAACGCCCCTTTACAGTATTATCATTTCTTTACTGATAATAAAAAAAGTGATGGAAATTTTCTTACTGCACGGAATGAGTTTCTGAAAAATGATAATTGTGTTATTTCAACAGCTCATCCAACTAAGGACACCGAAATATTTTTCCGTAACAGTTATGCACACGAACTAATATTTATTCATCAAGGTACCGGTGACTTTCTTTCAGAATATGGTCGTCTGTCTTTCAAAGAGTGGGATTACATAATGGTACCTAAGGGTACTACTTATCAAATTAAATTTAGAAATTATAAAAAGGCGAAGTTATTTATTGTTGAATCATCAACTCCGTTTGACATCCCGAAGCATTTCAGAAACGAATATGGACAGCTTACTGAAGAAGCACCGTATTATGAGCGTGATTTCGGTGTACCGGAATTTATGGATCCAATAGATCAAAAAGGAAAATTTGAACTATTATTGAAGGTTAGAAACAGAATTTTTAAATATGTTCTCCCGCATCATCCTTTCGATGTTGTAGGCTGGGATGGTTTCCTATATCCTTACACTTTTAATATCAAAGAATACGCACCAAAGGTTGGAAAGATACATCTTCCTCCTCCGGTTCATCTGGTGTTTACAACTCAGCATTTTGTTGTTTGTAACTTTGTTCCGCGATTGTATGATTTTCATCCGGATGCAATTCCTGCTCCGTATTATCATTCGAATGTAGATAGTGATGAAGTTCTTTATTATGTGCACGGAAATTTTATGTCTAGAAAAGGTATTAAAAAGGGCTCAATAACTCTGCATCCTATGGGTATACCGCACGGACCTCAACCAGGTAAGACGGAGGCTTCGATAGGTAAAAAAGAAACAGATGAATATGCAATTATGATTGATACATTTGAACCCCTACGAGTAACAAAAAATGTGAAGGATACAATGGTGAAGGATTATAGCCAATCGTGGTTGGAAGAAGAAGTAAATTTAAAGAAATATGAAAGATTAAAAATGAAATTAGTTTCCTACACAACAAAGAAAAAAGACAGACTCGGATTATTTGTCGATGGAAAGATTTATAATCTACAAGAATGTGCAGCCGGAATGGGAATCGAACTACCAAATAGAATGAGAAGATTTCTACGAGGTGGTGATGAATTTATGAATCTGGCAAGACAAGTTGAACAGGCTATTAAAGATGGTAAAATAACTTCCTTTGTCTCAGATGAAAATCTGAAATTATTGGCACCAATTCCGAATCCACCATCTTGCAGAGATGGATATGCTTTCAGACAGCATGTTGCAACAGCAAGAAGAAACCGCGGAGTTGAAATGATTCCTGAATTTGATCAGTATCCTATTTTTTATTTTACAAATCACAATGCAATATTTGGAGAAGGTGAAATCAGAGTTGAAGATGATCATCTGCAAAAACTTGATTTTGAACTTGAAGCTGCAATTGTAATTGGAAAAGAAGGAAGAAATATTTCAGTGGAAGAAGCTGATAGTTACATTGCAGGTTATTTGATAATGAATGATCTGTCTGCACGGGTTCTTCAAATGGAGGAAATGAAATTAAATCTTGGTCCTGCAAAAGGAAAAGATTTTGCAACATCTATCGGTCCCTGGCTTGTCACACCAGATGAACTTGAACAATATAAAATATCGACTGAATTTGGAAATAAATATAATCTTCAAATGACAGCAAAACATAACGGAAAACTAATTTCCGATGGAAATATGAAAGATATGAACTGGACGTTTGCTGAGATCATCGAAAGAGCTTCTTATGGTGTAAGATTACTACCTGGAGATGTAATTGGTTCAGGGACAGTTGGAACCGGTTGTTATCTTGAACTAAATGGAACCTGGGCTTTAGAAGCAAAAGAAAAAGGAAAAGATTTTACACCTATCTGGCTGAAAGACGGTGATGAGATTGAACTTGAAATTACAGGACTTGGGTATCTAAAAAACAAAATTCGAAAAGCAAAGAAAAGCAGATCTATTCTTGCAAAGAAGAAGAACATTTCATAATGTTTCATTACGAACCTAAAGATTTATCAGTTCCTGAAGTTCACAAACTACTTACTTGGTGGTGTTGCACCAAGACCAATTGCACTTGTTTCTACAATTTCAAAAGATGGGATAAATAATCTATCTCCATTTTCATTCTTTAATGCATTTGGTGCTAATCCTCCGGTCGTTGCATTTTCTCCTTCACGTCGAGGTAGAGATGCAACTTTAAAAGATACGTACAACAATCTGATTGAAACTAAAGAATGTGTGATTCAAGCAGTGACTCATTCAATGGTCGAACAAATAAGCCTGGCTTCAGTCGAATATTCACCAGATGTTGATGAATTTATAAAATCAGGATTAACCCCAATTGATTCAGATCTTGTGAAACCAAAACGAGTTAAAGAATCACCTTTTCAGATGGAATGTAAATTACTTGAGATGAGAAGTTTTGGTGAGGGAGGAGCCGCAGCAAATTTAGCGGTATGCGAGGTTATAAAATTTCACGTTGCTGAAGATTTATTCACCAATGGTATTATAGATCCAGTCAAAATCGATCTGGTAGCAAGAATGTCCGGTGATTTTTATTCCCGAGCTGGTTCAGGTGTTTTTGTTGTTGAAAAACCGATTGGTAAAAAGTGTATTGGATACGATCAGGTTCCAAAGCACATAAGAGAATCCGAAATTTATTCTGCAAATGATTTGGGTAAGTTTGGAAATTCAGAATCAATACCTGGCGATAATGATGTTAAGGAGTTTATTAAAAATTTGAGAGACGAAAAAATAGAAGATTATGAATCAGGTGAAGAAGCTTTTTTGAGATACCAGAGATTGAATGATTATAAAAGGATGCTGAAAGCCGCTTTGGAAATGAAAGAGAATCAGAAAAAAAATATTGAGCTTGCTGTTAAATCAGCTCTGCAAAATAATGATATGGATTTTGCCTGGAAGGCAGCATTGTATGTTAAAGATATCAAATAAATCTCTTTACTATTAAACAATTAAACTAAACTCACTCTATAAGTGAGTTTTTTAATATTATGAGCAAAACAAAACCACTTTGGATTCCTTCAGAAGATAGAATTAAGAATTCCAACTTCTCAAAGTATTATGATTTCCTGAGGAAGGAATATAATCTTTCATTTTCTAACTATTCAGAATTACATTCATGGTCAGTCACTGAAATAGAAACTTTCTGGGAATCAATCTGGAAGTTCAGTGAGATAATTCATTCTAAACCTTACGATAAAGTTCTTGATAAACGAATAATGCCAGGAGCAAAATGGTTTGAAGGTGCCGAGTTAAATTTTGCAGAAAATCTTTTAAGATATAAAGATAATCACATAGCGATAATTAGCAGCAGGGAAGATAAGCCTGACGTTTCTTTAACATATAATGAACTTAATGAGCTTGTTGCAGCTTGCAGTGAAGGACTGAGGAAGCTTGGTGTTAAAAAAGGAGATAGGTTGCAGGATTTGTTACAAATATTCCTGAAACGATAATAGCAATGCTTGCAACAACCAGTCTGGGAGCTGTTTGGACTTCGTGCTCCCCAGATTTTGGAATACAGGGAGTTATAGATCGTTTTGGACAGGTTAAACCCAAAGTACTTTTTGCAATAGAAGAATACCAGTATAATGGTAAGATAATTAACTGCAGAGAAAAAGTGGAAGAAGTTGCTAGCCTAATTCCTGATATCGAACACGTAATATGGATTCCACAATATCAGCAATTAAACTCTGTTCAAAAGATCGAATAAAAAAAGTAAGGTAGATTTAGGTAAGTACATTGATTTTAATGATTTATTAGATTTTACATCAAATCTAATATCGTTTGAGCAATTACCATTCGATCATCCTGTTTATATAATGTATTCCTCGGGAACAACTGGTTTACCTAAATGCATGGTCCATGGTGCAGGAGGAACATTACTTCAGCATTATAAGGAACATGTTTTACATACGGATCTTAAAAGGGAAGATGTAATTACTTATTATACAACTTGCGGCTGGATGATGTGGAATTGGCTTGTCAGTTCACTTCAAGTGGGAGCAACCCTGTATTTATACGATGGTAATCCTGTTTATCCTGATTCTGAAATCTTATGGGAGAAAATTGAGGAGAATAAAATTACAGTATTTGGTACATCACCGAAATATCTGTCAATATTTGGAAAGCAGGGAATTATTCCAAAAGAGAAATACAATCTTGATTCATTGAGAGCAATTCTTTCAACCGGATCAACTCTACCTGAGGAGACATTTAAATGGGTTTATGAAAATGTGAAATCTGATTTGCAACTTTCTTCAATTTCAGGTGGAACAGATATTGTTTCTTGTTTTATGCTTGGCAATCCGACCTTACCAGTTTATTCGGGTGAAATTCAATGCAAAGGATTAGGAATGAAAGTCGAAGCATTCAATGATAAAGGTGAATCTGTAATTGGAGAAAAAGGTGAGTTGGTTTGTACTGAACCATTTCCTTCGATGCCGGTTTACTTCTGGGATGATGAAAGTGGAGAGAAATATCGCAAAGCATATTTTGATAAATATCCGGGAATATGGACTCACGGTGATTACATAAAAATAACTGAGAATGGTGGTATTATTGTTTACGGTAGATCTGATGCAACACTGAATCCCGGTGGTGTTCGAATTGGAACTGCAGAGATTTACAGAATTGTCGAAGATATGGAAGAGATTGCTGACAGCATTGTTGTCGGTAAACGATTTAACGGTGATGAAAAGATAATTCTATTTGTTGTGCTTAAAGAGAATGTAAAAATAACTCAAAGATTTAAAGATCAAATAAAACTGGAATTAAGACAAAAGGCTACACCTCGACATGTTCCGGCAGAAATTTTTGAAGTAAAAGATATTCCCAGAACAATCAGCGGGAAAAAGGTTGAGATTGCTGTTTCTAAAATTCTTAATGGGGAAGAGGTAGAGAATAAAGATGCACTCGCAAATCCGGAATCACTTAGACAATTTTATAAATACGCAAAGAAAAAAATCTAAATATAAAGAGCACTACCAAATTCCCGCCTGTGACGCACTGTAATTTCGTTATCCTCACCTAGGAATTTAAATATCGCAATGCAGGCTTTCCGGGCACCATCATCATCGTAGTTTCTGTCTGTTCGGATGATATCTATAAATTTAGTTAGTGCTGAATCAAAATCTTTTTTTCTAATGTCCCCAATTGCACCTAAATATTTCTCTCTCACTTCAGAATCAGCAAATGAACTTTGCTCGCGTTGCAGTAATTCAGCAAGAGTAGTAATGGCTTCGGCAAGTTCAATATTGTCTAAATTGCCGTCTACATTTTGTATTAATCGCTTTGCTTCTTTTATGTCATCGAAGAGCAAAATTTTGGCAAGAAGCACTTTTACTTCACTGTTGTTGATATCTCCTTTGTGAATTTCCTCAAGCATTGCCCTAGCTGTTAAAATATCTCCATTCTTTAAATGGATTTTTGCGTGTTCAATCTGGTCTGCAAATTTGCTGGGAATGGATTTCTTCAACCAATCTTTTATTGCCGTTTCAGGTAAGTGCACCGGTGAATTCATTTATCACTTCACCGTTTCTGAAAAGCTTTACATTTGGAATGCCGCGAACTCCATACTTCATCGCAACTTCTTGATTCTTATCGGTGTCGACTTTTGCCAATTCCCAACTATCTTTGTTTTCATCGGCGAGTTTTTCAAGAATTGGTCCGATCATTCTGCAGGGGGCACACCATTCAGCCCAGAAATCAACCAGGACGGGTTTGTCAAAACTTTTTTCGATTACATCATTTTGGAAATTTGTTACTTCTGGCATCCATCCCTCCGGGAGTGATTCATAATAAATTAAGATTTTTTTCAGGGTTTGATGATAAAATCTTACTCAAGATTCAGAGAATTAAAATCGAAATAGAATTCTATATATTTCTTTAGGAAATATTAAAAATTGCATTGAAGAATAAAAGAACTGAAATAACTGCATTCATCTTATCAGGTGGAAAAAGCAGTAGGATTGGGACCGACAAAGCCCTTTTAAGTATTGAGGGTAAGCCTTTGGTTCAAAGGTTGGTTGAATTATTAGATTCAATATTTTCCGAAGTGGTGATTAGTTCTAATGAACTTGATTTGTACAATTTTACAGGAAAAAAAATTGTACAAGATATTTATGCAGGAAGGGGACCGTTAGCAGGAATTCATTCAGCGCTTAAGTATACTAATACTAAAAGAAACTTCATTAGTCTCCTGTGATTTACCACTCATCAGTACCGAATTAATCAATTATATGCTCGATTATCAGTCGGAGAAAGATATTATTCTACCAATGGCGGATGAAAGAATCCAGCAGTTGTGTGGAATTTATTCTAAAAATATTTTAAATGAAGTTGAAGAACTTTTAATTGAAAGCAGCCAGAAAAAAAGTAAGCTGAAAGGAAGTATATTTGAATTGATGGACAGGGTGCCGACTGAGATTGTTGAAGTGGATAAACTTGATTTTTATCATTCCAACCTTTTCTTAAATATTAACACACCAGAAGATTACGACCATCTAAAAAGAATATTTGAAAATCAGTGAAGCAAGTAATTCGAAATACATCTCTGATTATCTTATCACTCATTGGTTCGTTTATCTTCTTGCTCAATTTATTGCCGATAAAGATATTAGTGAAAAAAGCTTACAGCGGATGTATTGATTGTCACGGTGAAATGGAAGGCTTTACATCTCTACATTCTCCCGAAATAATTGGATGTGAAGCTTGCCACCTTGGAAATTCATTTACCTCGAATAAAGAATTTGCACACAAAGGGATGATAATTATTCCCGGAAATTTATCCGATGCTGAACGAACCTGTGGTGCAACCAACTGTCATCCTGGAATTCCACAAAGAATTCAATAAATCTTTAATGAATACAATGAGTGGAGTAATTTCTGTCAATCGATTTGCTTTTGATGAAATTAATAAACCTGTTGGATTATTCAATGTTAAAAATCTAACTCAATCAAATGCTGATAATCATTTAAGAAATCTTTGTGCATCCTGTCATTTGGGAAATGAAAAAACCGAGTTCGGTCCAATCACAGAATTATCAAGAGGAGGAGGTTGTAATGCCTGTCATTTAAATTACAGAGATAAAGCAATTGAGCAATTGAATAATTACATAAAATCAATGACAAAGAAAAAAGTATTTGCCTAAGATTCATCCCCAGTTAAGTCTTAAATATTTCAAATGATCATTGTTTTGGTTGTCACGCCCGATCTGGAAGAATTTCTACAAATTATGAGGGATGGTTTGAAACACTTTTTACTGAAGAAGAAATTAAAGGTAAAGGCGAAGGCGAATTTAGAATTTTAAAGGATGGTAGAGTATTTCAAAAAACAAAAGATGATGTTCATCATCAGGCTGGAATGGAATGTATTGATTGCCATGTTTCTCAGGAAATTATGGGTGATGGAAATTCTTATGAACATATGGAGGAACAGGTAAGAATTCAATGTGAAGATTGTCATTCAAAAGAAACTAATTCAATCAGTTATGACGCACTTGATTTTGAATCCAAAAAAATTGTTGACCTACGAAATATCGAAATCGAGGATATCAAGATATCTTAGTCACGGAAAAATCAAACATTCCAATGGTAAATGCGTTCATAAATTCATCTAAACGAAAAATATCTTCATTACAAAAATCAAAAAAGAAAAACTACCATTAAAACCACCTGCTGCAATTTGTGTAGAAGGAAAAGCTCATCAAAGAGTTTCGTGCAACTCTTGTCACACTGAATGGGTTTCACATTGTGTTGGTTGTCATACAGAGTACGATCCAAAATTAGAAGGATACGATTTACTTGATAATAAAGAGATTGTTGGAAGTTGGAATGAGACTCCAAGTGATTTTTATATTGATTATCCTGTTCTTGGAGTTAGAAAAGAAAAATCAGGTAAAGAAATTATTGATACCTTTATTCCCGGAATGGTAGTAACAATTGAGAAAATGAAAAATAATCCTGATAAAAGAATATTTAAGCGATTATTTGCTCCAACATTTTCTCATACTATAAATAAAGCAGGAAGAAGCTGCAAATCATGCCATAACAATCCTCTGGCAATTGGTTATGGAAAAGGGGAGTTAAGTTACTCGAGTAATGGTAAATGGAAATTCACACCAAAATTCTCAAATCATAAAGAAGATAACTTACCAAAAGACGCCTGGATTGGTTTTCTGAAAACAAGAGATGAAACATCAACAACAAGAATAAATACAAGACCATTTACTGTTGAAGAACAGAAAAGAATTCTGTTAGTTGGATGCTTGTCTGACTTGTCACGAAGAACAATCTGAAGTAATGAAAAAAAGTCTTATTGATTTTGAAGTCATTATAAAAAATCTCTCATCTAAATGCATCTTACCCACCTGGAATTAATGATCCTTCTACAGAAACTTTTTACTCTGAATAATAGTTTACCGCAGTCAAGCATTCTATTTTATTAGAATCATTTAATGGATTTTCTTTAGAATGAAAAAATTCTGATAACCCTTCCTTGCCCTATTAAACTTAAACAATGATTAGTAATTGGCAGAAAAGTTGGTATTTATAAATATCAACTTTAAATAAGTTGCCGAGATTATAAAGAATGACGAATTACGAGCCAATTTACCCGATTAGAACCGCTGCAAAGCTGCTAAACATTTCTGTTCATACTCTAAGGATGTATGAAAAAGAAAGTCTCATCATTCCTTTTAAAAAATCAACTAGCCATCGTTTATACTCCAATTCCGATATAGAACGGATTAAGTGCATTCGATCTGCAATAAATGAATTAAAGATCAGCATCAATGGAATTAAAACAATATACTCAATGATGCCTTGCTGGGAAGTAATTAATTGCAGTAAAAAAGACAGAAGTAAATGCGGCGCATTTCTGTTACATAGCGGACCTTGTTGGGCAGTGAAAGGTGAGGATACGGTTTGTGCTTCCAAAGATTGTAGAAATTGCTCGGTTTATAAGGACTTTGGTGATTGTGGAAGTGTTAAAAAATTTATACGAAATAAATTAGCGGAAAAAGAATGAATTCCTTATCAAGAAGAAGATTTTTAAAAATATCCAGTGCAACTATTGCAACTGCTGCTGTTCTTGCAGGTTCAGCTAAAACGTTTGTAAAAAGTGCTGATAAGATTAACGAAAAGAATATTAAAGGTATAAAGAAGATTCCTACTTATTGTGATTTGTGTTTCTGGAAATGTGGTGTAATGGCTTACGTTAAAGATGGAAAGTTATGGAAAGTTGAAGGTCATCCGGATGATCCTTTAAGCAACGGAAGATTATGTCCAAGAGGAACTGGCGGAGTTGGTGCTCATTACGATGAAGATAGATTAAGATCTCCATTGATTAGAAAAAGTCTCCGAGGTGAAGAAAAGTGGGTTGAAGTTACCTGGGGAGAAGCATTCGATTACATTGCTGAAAAGATGAACAAAATAAAAATTGAATATGGACCTGAGTCGATGGCGTTATTCAGTCACGGAGTTGGCGGAACTTTTTTTAAGCATTTAATCCGTGCTTATGGAAGCCCGAATGAAACTGCACCATCGTTTGCACAGTGCCGGGGTCCGAGAGAAACGGGTTTTGAATTAACCTTTGGTGATATTATCGGCTCACCTGAAAGAACTGATATTCAGAATTCTGATTGTCTTGTTCTAATCGGTTCTCATCTTGGTGAGAATATGCACAACACACAGGTACAGGAATTTTCGCGAGCAGTTGAAAAAGGAACATCGATAATTGTTGTTGATCCACGATTTTCGGTTGCAGCAAGTAAAGCAAAATATTATCTGCCAATCAAACCCGGAACTGATATGGCATTGCTTCTTGCGTGGATGAGCGTGATTGTAAATGAAAAACTTTATGATGTTGATTATGTTAGTAAATATGGATTCGGTTTTGAAAACTTTGCTGCTGAAGTTTCGCAATACACTCCTGAATGGGCTTACATTGAAACAGGAATTGATCCAGATGTAATCAGAGAAACTGCACGTGAAATGGCACGATACAAACCTGCGACTCTTGTTCATCCCGGAAGACACACAACCTGGTACGGCGATGATGCACAGAGAAGCAGGGCAATCGCACTACTGAATGCACTTCTTGGAAGTTGGGGAAGAAAAGGCGGATTTTATATTCCTTATAGCTACAGCATTCCAAAATATTCTTATCCTCCTTACCCGGAAAAGAAAAAAGAACCGGTTGATAATCCTGATAAAAAATATCCCTTTGCAACCGCTGAACAAATTTCTACGGGAATTCGTGAAGCAACAATTACTGGCAATCCATATCCGATTAAGGGCTGGTTTATCTATGGAACAAATTTATTGCAAGCTTTACCAAACAGAGATGAAACAAAAAAAGCAATTCAGAATCTTGATTTGATGGTTGTTGTTGATGTTGTTCCAAGTGAAATTGCCGGATGGGCTGATGTTGTTCTTCCTGAATCTGTTTACTTAGAAAGATATGATGATTTAAATACTTCTCCTTTCAGAGAAGGATTTGTTGGAATAAGACAGCCGGTTGTTGAAGAACCGAATGATCAGAAACCAAATTGGTGGATGGCAAAAAAACTTGGTGAAAAACTCGGACTTGGTGCATACTTCCCCTGGAATGATATCGAAGAATATCTCGATACAAGATTGAAATCTGCCGGTCATTCATTAGATGAACTGAAAGAAAAAGGAATCATCAAAGGACCAAAGCAACCAATTTATTTTGAAGATGGAGTTGAACCTGAATTCTGGACACCTTCAGGTAAGATTGAATTTTACTCGACTCAATTAGCCGAAGCAGGATTTGATCCTGTTCCAAATACACAAAACATCCTCAACCGCCTGCAGGATTATTTCAGATTGCTTTATGGAAGAGCTCCTGTTCATACTTTCAGTAAAACACAATCGAATCCTTTGCTGCATGATATGATGAGTGAAAATGAAATTTGGGTGAATGCTGATATTGCAAATCGATATGGCTTGAAACAAGGTGATAAAATCAAATTAAAAAATACTGATGGAGTTGTTTCGGATGAGATAAAAGTAAAACCAACAGAAAGAATTAGACCTGATTGTGTTTATATGGTTCACGGATTCGGACAAAAATCACGACAGTTAAGAAGCACTTATAAAAAAGGTGCAAGCGATGCAGAACTGATCACTCAATACAAAACTGATCCGTTGATGGGTGGGACTGCAATGAATGTGAACTTTGTAACATTCGAGATGGAGGTGTAATATGCCAAGATACGGAATGGTAATAGATACAAAAAAATGTGTTGGCTGCAGGATTGTGTTGTTGCATGCAAAACTGAAAACAATGTGCCGATAGGTTACAACAGGGATTGGATCGTCACAGAATCATTCGGAAAATTTCCTGATATCAATATGGAAATAAGAACTGAACGATGTAATCACTGTTCAGAAACACCTTGCGTTTCTTGCTGTCCAACAGGTGCAAGTCACATTCACGATGTTGGTGGTGTTGTTTTGGTTGATCACAATAAATGTATTGGATGCAAAGCCTGTGTTGAAGCCTGTCCTTATGATGCACGTTTCATTCATCCTGATGGATATGCAGATAAATGCACATTCTGTATTCACAGAGTTGAGAAAGGAGAGAATCCTGCTTGCGTTGATGTTTGTCCGACATACTGTATGCACTTTGGTGATCTCGATGATCCGAACAGCGAAGTGAGCAAGCTTTTAAATTCAAGAAAATATCATGTTCTGATTCCGGATGCCGGAACTAAGCCGAACATTTTTTATTTAGTTTAAGGATTTTACAATGCACGAAATTTTCACAACAAGAAACAATCCACACGTCGATCCATTCTATGACAATGTGGGAATGGCAAATTCCTGTTTATCTTTTTCTTGGTGGAATGGTAGCAGGAATGATGATAATTGCCGGTTATTTTATTTTCAGCGGAAGAAATAAAGAAAGCAACTGCACTTGTTATGCAATTCCGTTTACAAGTTTCATTCTTTTAAGTGCCGGTATGTTTGCTTTGTTTCTGGATCTTGCACACAAACCATTTGTTTGGAGACTTTACACAACATTCCAGTTTACATCTCCGATGTCGTGGGGTGCATGGATTTTATTACTCGTTTATCCTGCATTGATTGCAAACATTTTGATTCGTCCACCTCTCTGGATGTCACAAAGAATTCCAAAGCTTCGTGAGATCTCAGTAAAAATTCAATCGCATCCATTCCTTGATAAAGAATATTGGAATAACTGAATATGATTTTGGGAATGATGCTTGGTGCATACACTGGAGTTTTGTTGAGTACGATGGGTGCACGTCCGTTATGGAATTCTTCATTGCTCTGGGTTCTGTTTCTTGTTTCCGGTTTGTCAACTGCTGCTGCTTACGTTCATCTTGTTGCAAAGAATAAAGAGGAAAGCGAACTTCTTGCAAAAGCTGATAACGGTTTTCTTGTTGTTGAATTATTTGTGATGGTGATGTTGTTTCTCGGACTTATGTCTTCTGCAGGACCGCACATTGAAGCAGCGCAACTTTTATTGAACGGACCTTATGCACCAGTATTCTGGGTTTTTGTTATTGGATTAGGAATAGTAATTCCTCTCGGAATACAACTACTTGCAGTCAATCATAAAATTAAACACACACCAATCGCACCGATAATGGTAATTGTCGGCGGATTGATTTTAAGATTTGTAATAGTTTCGGCTGGTCAATACAGCCATTGGTTTAACGCACATTTTAAATAACGGAGAAAATTATTTATGACAACTTTAGTTAGAAAAATAACTCACGTCTTCGAGAAGGATACAGAAAAGGTTGAAGTAAAGTCTCAGCCTTATTCAAATCCTTATCTCGTTGGTGTTGGGCTTGGACTCGTTCTCCTTGCAGCTTTTGTGATAATGGGCAGGGGATTAGGAGCTTCCGGTGCTTTCTCAACATTAATTGCTGTAGGAGTTGATAAAGTTGCTCCGGAACACGCCAGCAACAACACTTTCTATAGCGATTACTTAGGAGATGGAACAACAAATCCACTTAAAGACTGGCTTGTATTCGAAGTGATTGGAGTTTTAGCCGGTGGTTTCATTTCAGGTTCACTTGCTGGAAGAGTTAGAAAAGGAATTGAGAAAGGTCCACGAATTTCTTCAACTAAAAGATTAATGTATGCTTTCATCGGTGGTGGACTGATGGGCATCGGTGCAAAGCTTGCAAGAGGATGCACAAGCGGTCAGGCTTTATCAGGTGGAGCAATTCTTAATCTTGGAAGCTGGGCATTTATGATGATGATTTTTGTCGGTGGCTATGCCGCTGCATATTTCTTAAGGAGGCAATGGTTATGAACGCACCATTTTTTAAATTCGGTTTATTCAATTTTGATGTAAGCTTAATTATTGCTTTCGTTATCGGCATTGCATTTGGTTTTGCTCTTGAACGCGGAGGATTTGGCAATGCAAGAATTCTTGCTGCACAATTTTATTTTTCAAATATGAGAGTGCTTAAAGTGATGTTCACAGCAATTGTAACAGCAATGCTGGGAATCTATTATTTATCTGTTATTGGTTTTATGGATTTATCTCTTGTTTATGTTAGCGAAACTTACATCGTTCCGCAGGTTGTTGGCGGATTGATTCTCGGTGTTGGATTTGTTATTGGCGGTTATTGTCCCGGAACATCTGTTGTTTCATTTTCAACAGGTCGACTTGATGGACTTGTTTACATTCTCGGATGTAATGGC
Source organism: uncultured Ignavibacteriaceae bacterium (assembly GCA_963699475.1). Taxonomy (GTDB): domain Bacteria; phylum Bacteroidota; class Ignavibacteria; order Ignavibacteriales; family Ignavibacteriaceae; genus IGN2. The sequence continues at coordinate 50,595 of CAVOUA010000002.1, forward strand.
TGGAATTTTTGTTTTTGGTGAAATGTTTCCTCTTATAGAAAATTTTTATTACTCGACTAATATGGGCAGCCTTACGCTTCCTAAATTTTTTGATATGTCTTATGGTCTGGTTGTTTTCTTTGTTGTGCTGATGGCACTTGGTGCTTTTGCTGCCGCTGAATGGGCTGAGAAAAAATTTGCAGATAGAAATCCGGAGAACAGCTTATGAAAAAGTTTTTTAGCGAACTAAGCTCTCCAAAAAAACTGGCACTTAATTGCATTCGCACTCGGTTTGATTGCTGTATTTGCAGGGAGTCCATATAGCGGTTCAACAATAACAGTAAACGCTAAAGATCTTGCTATTAACTACTGTTAAAAATTCTGATAAAGTGAATGTGCTTGAACTAGCTGATTGGATAATTAAAGAAAAATCTGATTACACTTTAGTTGATTTAAGAGATGAAAAAGAATTCACTGAATATTTTATTCCGACTGCAGTGAATATTCCACTTGAAACATTACCGGAATCAGGTTTACTGAGAAACCAGAAAATTATTCTTTATGCAGATAATAATTTAGAATCTGCACAGGCCTGGTTCATACTTAAATCAAAAGATTACAGGGGAGTTTATTTACTCGATGGCGGATTGGAAAAATGGAAAGATGAAGTTCTGTTTCCGAAATTGGCAGCAGATGCAACTCCTGAACAAATTGCTGAGTTCGAAAAGATAAAAGAGATTTGCAAATATTTTGGAGGTGTTCCTCAAACAGGTGAGTACCGAAACAGTTGACAGAAAAATTGAATTGCCGACTCCACAAGTAACCACATAGCCAACTGTTAGAAAGACCAAAGAAAAAGAAAAGGGAAGGGTGCTGAGTGAACATCCTGAATTCATTTCAGGATCTCTTGCCATCAAAGAATAAGTTGATATGCTGAAACAAGTTCAGCAGTAATCTAGCCTTGAAATTCTGCAAATAAATATCTAATTTAGATAAGAATAATTCCTATCTAATAATTTTTATCTATGAAAAAAGAAAAACACGGCATTGACTTAAAAGACAGCAATTTAAAAGTCACTCCTCAAAGGGTTGCTGTTCTTGAAGCCTTAAACAATTTAAAGAATCATCCCACCGCTGATAAGATCAAAGAGTATGTAGTTAAAAATCATCCGAACATAGCTGTAGGAACGATTTACAAAACTCTTGAAACTTTTGTTGAAAAAGGATTGGTCGGAAAGGTAAAGACAGAAAAAGATGTGATGAGGTATGATGCTATACTGGATAATCATCATCATTTGTATTGTGAAGATACCGAACGAATTGAAGACTTCTTTGATGATCAGTTGAATGAAGTGCTTGAAGATTATTTTAAGAAAAAGAAAATACCCAACTTCAAAGTGAAAGATATAAAGCTTCAGATAATCGGAACATTTAACAACAAAAAAAATTAATTAAATAACTATTAACCTTAAAAACATCAGGAGAAATATTATGAGTGATGAAAGTAAATGCCCTGTAACCGGCAGAACTTCTTTCGGAAGGGGTACATCGAATAAAGAATGGTGGCCAAACCAATTAAACCTTGGCATACTTCACCAGCACCATCCGGCATCAAATCCATTGGGTCTTAAATTTGACTATGCGAAAGAATTTCAGAAACTTGATCTCAAAGCAATAAAGAAAGATCTGTATGTTCTGATGACTGAGTCTCAGGATTGGTGGCCAGCTGATTGGGGTCACTATGGTGGTCTGTTCATACGCATGGCCTGGCACAGTGCAGGAACATATCGTACTGCAGATGGACGTGGTGGTGGCGGAACAGGAAACCAGCGTTTTGCCCCTGTCAATAGTTGGCCTGACAATGGTAACCTGGACAAAGCTCGTCGTTTACTCTGGCCAATCAAACAAAAATATGGAAACAAAATTTCCTGGGCTGATCTCTTTATCTTAGCCGGTAATGCAGCACTTGAGTCAATGGGTTTTAAGACTTTTGGTTTTGGCGGCGGACGCGCGGATATATATCAACCCGAAGAAGACATCTACTGGGGAGCTGAAAAAGAATGGTTAGCCACCAGTGATAAACCCATGAGCCGTTACTCCGGTGACCGGGATTTAGAAAATCCTCTGGCTGCTGTTCAGATGGGTCTCATCTACGTCAATCCCGAAGGTCCTGATGGAAATCCCGATCCTGTAGCTTCAGGCCGTGATGTACGCGAAACATTTAAACGAATGGCAATGAATGACGAAGAAACTGTTGCACTCACTGCAGGTGGACACACATTTGGTAAAATGCATGGCGCAGGTGATCCGAAGTTAGTTGGTCCGGAACCGGAAGCTGCACCGATTGAACTGCAGGGTTTAGGATGGATAAATAAATTTAAATCAGGTAAAGGATCTGATGTGACTACCAGTGGATTGGAAGGTGCCTGGAAACCAAATCCAACAAAATGGGATATGGGTTACTTCGATATGCTTTTCGGTTACGAATGGGAAAAAGTTAAAAGTCCAGCTGGCGCATGGCAATGGCAGGCTAAAGACGTTAAGCCGGAACATATGATTCCGGATGCCCACGATCCATCAAAGAAGCATCCGCCAACGATGACAACTGCAGATATGTCTTTACGCTTCGATCCGATTTACGAACCTATTTCACGAAGATTCCACAAAGATCCAAAAGCATTCGCTGATGCATTTGCAAGAGCCTGGTTTAAACTTACTCACCGAGATATGGGACCAAAAGCTCGTTACCTTGGACCAGAAGTTCCAAAAGAAAATTTAATCTGGCAGGATCCAATTCCAGCAGTTAATCATAAGCTTATCAATAAAAAAGATACTGATGGTCTTAAAAAGAAAATTTTAGATTCAGGACTATCAATAGCAGAACTGGTTTACACTGCATGGTCTTCGGCTTCTACTTTCCGTGGTTCGGATATGCGTGGTGGAGCTAACGGTGCTCGTATTCGTTTAGAGCCACAAAAGGATTGGGAAGTTAGCCAACCGGCTCAACTGGAAAAAGTACTTAAAAAACTTAAAAACATTCAGAAAGAATTTAACAATCGTAAAGACGGCAAAAAGGTTTCGCTTGCTGATCTGATTGTGCTGGGTGGATGTGCTGCAGTTGAAGCAGCGGCTAAATCTGCCGGTCACAAGATTGAAGTGCCATTTACTCCGGGACGTATGGATGCAACACAAGCGCAGACTGATATCGAATCCTTCGAGTATATGGAACCTGAGGCAGATGGTTTCCGCAATTATCAGAAGAGAGCGTACACGGTATCAGCAGAAGAAATGCTGGTTGACAAAGCACAGCTTCTTACATTAAGTGCACCAGAGATGACAGTACTAGTTGGTGGCTTGCGTGTGATTGGTGCTAATTTTAGTCAGTCAAAACACGGTGTCTTTACAAACGAGGTTGGAAAACTCACAAATGACTTCTTTGTAAACCTGCTCGATATGGGAACGGTTTGGAAACCAACTTCAGATAAAGAAGATACTTTTGAAGGTCGTGATCGTAAGACAGGTAAAACTAAATGGACAGGCACACGTGTGGATTTGATTTTCGGTTCAAACTCTCAATTACGTGCTCTGGCTGAAGTCTATGCGCAGGATGATGCAAAAGTAAAATTCGTTAAGGATTTTGTTGCAGCCTGGAATAAAGTAATGAACCTTGACCGCTTCGACCTGAAGTAAAATTTCTGTCACACTGAGCCTGTCGAAGTGTGACATTCTCTTGCCAATCCGAACAATTTAAGGGCATCACCACGATGCCCTTTTTGTTTTTAACTTAACTTTTCTTAATTCTCTCTCCGAACAGGCATAGGTTAACTATGTAATTAGGTGAGGGGCTTTTCAAAATTGGAATTTCTTCAAGCAGCAATATGTGATATCATTTTTCTTTTAGCAACCGGCATAATTGTTTCCACAAATGGAAAATCCAGATCTGAATCAAAAAGAAAAGTTGCAGGATTTGGTAAATCTGTTCTTTCCTTTATAATTTCTTGTTTAATCGTTTCCGGTAACCTTTTTATTATTCCCTGTTTTTCAGTTTTAACAACCTCAGTTTTTAATGATCTGTATTTCTCCGTGCCGGATGAAAATATTGAACATTCATAACGATGGACCTGCAGCTCTAATGCAATATTATCTGTAATCATAAAGTACCCTTCCTCTTTGTAAATGGGAAGAATACCAACTTGCTCTAATAACATATTCTTATCGACAAAATCAAATAAAACTGTTCCTTCCTCAATTGTTTCGTTAATGTAAGGTAATGCCCAATCTATTAACTCGAAAATATTTTCAATGCTATCGTTAAGTTCAAGATTCTTTGAAGTTTCATAAATTACTTTTTGTTCCTTGACATCAAATCCTTTAATCTGTTTTGGAAATTTCTGCCTGAGACTGTTTCTTTCATCTTTTATTTGATTCAGTTCCCGGTTTAGTTTGATGAGCGTTGCAAGTGAAGGATAGATTTTCTTTTGACCAAATTCAGTCCTGGCTTTTTTTATTCCGGCAAGTATTCTGTATTGATTCATTTCCCAATCTGTTTCTGAATCAAAGAAAATTTCTAATGATATTTGTTCCATTATTATTTACCTCTTTAGAAAACTCAACACACTAGTGATCTAATAATTGTACCAAATAAAATGTAGTTGTATATAGGTATGATCTAAAAAGTAGAATTCGGGCCATTATGATAGCTTATTCTTAAAAATTCAGTTCATTTTTAATACTGCTATATGAAAACGGATTTCCGCAAAGGGGATTAAAGCAAAAATTACAGGTAGGAATTATTTGTTTTACTGTCCATCGGAACTCATCCCATCCCTTCTCTTAGCAAGAGAAGGGCTTATTATCTGTTTTGACCCAATATTAAATGCTCTGACAGATTGAAATAGTTGTAGATTTATTACTAATAGGTCTCTCTCTTTTTAAGAGAGAGACTAGAGTGAGTTCCTATTAACTTGCATAGAGCATTTCGATCTCAAATTTTTCACAATCCCTTCCTCTCCTTGATTCTCTCTCCCAACAGGCATAAGTTTATTGGGTAAATATGAAAGGGCTTTTCGAAATTATGATGTATTTATGCAGCTACATGCAATATTATATACCTTAACTAATAGTTCTTCACAATATAAGTGATAGGCAAGCATCCACTATTATCGATAATGGAAAAAATTATAAAATGAACCAATACGAAGTAAATGAGTTTCCTAAAGAAGTAATCGACGAAATACAATATTATGTCTATCGATTAATTGATCCTAGAAATGGAGAAACGTTTTATGTTGGTAAAGGAAAAGGAAATAGAGTATTCCAACATATGAAAGGAGCCTTAGCTGCAAACGAAGCTGATGAGCTTAGTGATAAACTTACTATAATCCGTCAAATACTCGCGGCTGGTTTAAATGTAATTCATGTGATTCACAGACACGGTATGGACGAGTCAACTTCTATAGAAGTTGAGGCAGCGGTTATTGATGCATATCCAGGTGCAGCCAATATTGCTGGTGGTGCTGGAGGTACTGATTATGGACCAATGAATGCATTAGAGATTATTAATAAGTATGCAGCAGAAGAAGCAATTTTTAAACATAAAGTTTTGGTTAAGTGAATATTTTAATCTTTAAGATGATCATTACTAATAGAAGTATGTTACGAAAAATAATACTGGATTATAGCATCGATAAATAGTCTTATAGTTATTCGCAGGTACTGTAATTACTCAATCATTTAATTTAAAGTTACATGAAAAATTTCGGTAGAAATGATCCATGTCCATGTGGAAGTGGTAAAAAATTTAAAAAATGCTGCGAACCCATTATTAAAGCTCAGTTAACTTTGGGCGCACATGAACGCAGAATGTCAGGTATTTCAAGATATGCTGGTCCACTTCCAGGCTCACCTGAATATGATAAGTTCACGCAGTTTATAAAAGAAAATTCGCCAGATAAAAAAGCTAAAATTGAAATAGCTAAAATGTTTTCAATTACGGTAACAAAAGTTAAAAGTTTCTTTATGATGGTACAGGATTCGCTTGCGAAAATTACGATATTTTACAAGAAAGCAGAAATAGCTTTTGAATACAGGACTTTGGTCTTTCTACATCGTGTAAGGTTGTTGGCGTGTTTATGTTCGATCCCAATCTACATTACTTAAGCAGATGAATGGAAAGAGGCAAACGAAAAAAACTTTCCCGAATTTCATTTAGACAGGTCGGGAAGATATGGCTTTTTTGGCAAGGAAGCTGACGAAGTTATTAAGAAAATGTATTTAAGAAAAAGAATTCCAGATGAGTATAGAAAAAAAGGCGCCGCAAATCCAATTAAATATAGTTTCTAAAAAATATATAACCGGAAACTTAACACAACCGCTCTTTTCCTTGATTCTCTCTCCGAACAGGCATAAGTTTATTGTGCAAGATTGGAAAAAGGTTATCTTGCTTGAAAAGTGTTTAAGCAATTAGTCTACTATGCTGAATTTTAAAAATACTATCTAAATCGATTAATCAAATTAATATGAAAGCAATCACCTATACAAAATACGGCCCACCGGAAGTACTTCAACTCAAAGAAATAAATGACGAGATTTAGCAGAAAACGTTCAAATCAAGATATGCATTTCTTAAACGCTGATGGGATGGTAGCTTGTAACCCACGTGACAGAGAAGCTGCTCATCGTGCGGAGGTTGAAAATATCGCAACAGAAAATGTTCAATTGGTAACTTGCAAAAAGTGTTGGGTAGTAATCCGAAAAACAGAAAAAAATAGAATTTTCTAAAATAAAATTGATTAATTTTAAGTTATGAAAGCAATCATCTACACAAAATACGGTCCACCGGAAGTACTTCAACTTAAAGAAGTAGAAAAACCAACTCCCAAAGAAAATGAAGTGCTGGTAAAAGTTTTTGCTGCATCTGCAAATCCAGCAGACTGGCATATGATAAGAGGAGAACCCAAATTTGCCCGACTGGCTTTCGGACTAACCAAACCAAAAAACATAATTCCCGGTATCGACATTGCAGGGAAAGTAGAAGCTGTTGGCAAAAATGTAAAAGAGTTTAAACCGGGAGATGAAGTATTTGGAGACACTGGCTGGGGCGGTGCCTTTGCTGAGTATGTTTGCGTTACAGAAAAAAGTATTGTAATCAAACCTGCCAATATTTCTTTTGAAGAAGGTGCAAGCATATCAGTTGCAGCAATCAGTGCACTACAAGGACTTCGCGATAAAGGAAAGATCAAACCTGGTCAAGAAGTATTAATCAATGGTGCATCGGGCGGTGTTGGGACTTTTGCTGTCCAGCTTGCAAAACATTTCGGAGCTGAAGTTACCGGTGTTTGCAGTACAAGGAATCTTGACCTGGTGCGTTCGATTGATGCAGACAAAGTTATTGATTATACAAAAGAAGATTTCACAAACACTGCGCAGAAGTATGATCTGATTATTGACAATGTTGCAAACCGTTCGGTCGCTGATCTTAAGCGTGCGCTAAGTCCTAATGGACGTTGTGTCATCATTGGATTTTCATCCATGTCTCGAATGTTTCAGCATATGTTCCTTGGTCCATTAGTTTCAATGATAGGGAACAAGAAAATCAGTGGGTTAGGGACGGCGAAACTGAACAAAAAAGATCTGGTTTTTCTGAGAGAGCTTCTTGAATCCGAAAAGATCAAACCTGTTATTGACAGACGTTATCCGTTAAGTGAAGTTCCTGATGCTATCCGTTATCTCGAAGAGGGACACGCACGAGGAAAGGTTGTAATAAATATCGGAAACTCCGGCTAGGTGTAAAAGGCAAGAGGTAACCTTGTAAAATTATTTTTTGACACAAATTACTGTTACCAGAAATTCTTCAATTAAAGTATAATAAAATTAGAAACTAAGATTCGATATGGAAATTGTGAGCTCACTTACTTCAACATTAAAGATATTAGAAGGGGACAGAACTAATAACATCAGCATTATTAATTTCATAAAAAATAATCAGATTTTAAATGTTGATATTATTGGCAGATCTATACTAGTAAGAGGTGTGAGTGACCGCAGATGGGTGTATATAAGCTGCAAGGACAAAGGCGAATTACTAATCATAGAAAAGAAATTAAATAATGAAGATGATAATTTTGCATCAATAGATGATTGGATGTTCCCTATTCTTACCGATAGAAAAGAAATTATCTGGGATTTGTCAATGATCCAATTTTACTTGCCCGATGATATCACAATACCAACAACTGAATACGAAACTGTTCCCCTCACTCATAAGGATGCTTCAATAGTTTACAACAATTCTGAATACAAAGAATACATCTCTATCGATTATATAGCAGATTGTATTCAGAAAGGGATAAGTACTGGCTTGTATGAGAATGGGAAATTAGTCTCGTGGGCGATTACACAGGATGATGGAGCAATTGGATTTTTACACACACTCGGTTATTGCAGAAGAAAAGGATATGGTTATAATGTTACACTGTCAATGATTGAAAAAGTCAGAAATGATGGTGGTCTTCCTTTCGCAAATGTATTACCATCAAATAAAAGATCAATTCATCTGTTGTTGAAACTGGGATTCAAAGAAAGTAAAAAGATTCATTGGTTTCAGATAAATTAATTTTATTTGTATAATAAATAAACAAATATGATGTTTTAAACATCATCAAATTATTATGAAAGCGACTGTCTAAACAAAATACGTTCTGCCGGGAATTGTTTCCTAGAAATAAATTTAAAATTTAAAAATTAAGGAAGATGTTAAATGAAAGAGAGTCTTTACGAAATTTCGCAAGGAAAAGCTGCACGAGTTGCAGGAATAGGTTATTTAATAATAATAATAACTGGACTATTTGCTAATTTTTTCATTCTCGAAAGTCTCTTTGTTCCTGGAGATGCCTCGGCAACAACAAATAATATTATAGCGAAAGAAATGTTGTTCCGTACAGGTATTTTAAGTTTTATAGTAATGGTTATCGCCGATGTAATAGTTGCTTGGGCACTTTATATTTTTCTTAAACCTGTAAACAAGGATCTTTCTTTACTTGCAGCCTGGTTAAGACTGGTGAATAGTACAATTTTTGCAATCGCCTTATTTAATCTATTTAGCATTTTGCATTTAGTAAGTGGTGCTGATTACTTAACAGCAATCGGCACAAGTCAGTTGCAGGCACAGGTTATGAGTTTGTTAAATTCATTTAATAATACGTGGCTTATTGGGCTAATATTTTTTGGAATACATTTGTATTTCTTAAGCTATTTAATCATTAAATCTAATTACATTCCAAAAATACTTGGAGTCTTGTTGTTTATTGCTTTTGTTGGTTATTTAGCTGATAGTTTTGCGAGTTTTCTTATCCCTAACTATGAAAACTACAAGGAAATTTTCCTTTTAATTGTATTAGTACCCGGAATTATTGGAGAATTATCATTTTGCTTGTGGCTTTTAATCAAAGGAAACAATATTTCAGAAATAAGTTTGGAGAATTAAGTGAAAGCGATTGTTTATGAAAAATATGGCTCACCTGAAGTACTTCAACTCAAAGAAGTAGAAAAACCGGTTCCAAAGGAGAATGAATTACTAGTAAAAATTCATGCAACAACAGTTACTGCAACGGATTGTGTTTTCAGAAGGGGAGAACCGAAATTTTCAAGATTATTTACCGGACTCACAAAACCGAAAAACCAAATCTTAGGAAGCGAATTTACAGGAGAAATTGAAGCCATCGGTAAAGATGTGAAATCATTTAAACAAGGTGACAAAGTATATGGGACGACTCCGGGCGCAGGTTCTTACCAGGAATACATTTGTCTTGCAGAAGAAAAATCTACTATTAGTAAAATGCCTTCCAACAAAAGTTACGAAGAAGCTATTGCCTGCTGTGATGGATTTTTAACCTCGCTGCCATTCCTCCGTGAAAAAGGAAAAATTCAGAAAGGGAATAAAGTATTAATTATTGGTGCATCGGGAAGTGTAGGATCGGCTGCTGTTCAGCTTGCAAAATATTTCGGTTCGGAAGTAACTGGCGTTTGCAGCACTTCAAGTATAGAATTGGTGAAGTCTATCGGCGCTGACAAAGTAATTGATTACACAAAAGATGATTTTACTAAAACAGAAGAAACATACGATATTATTTTTGATTTAGTGGGGAAGACAACTTTTTCACAATGCAAAAACTCATTGAAGCCAGCAGGAAAATTTCTTCAGGCAGCGATTACTCTAAAAGTTTTTTCCTCAGTATTACTGACTTCAATGTTCAGCAGCAAAAAATCTTTAATAATGGCAACAGGTTTGAGACCACCCGCCAAAAGAACAAAAGATTTGGATTTTATAGGCGAGCTTCTGGAGAAAGGAAAAATAAGACCCGTTATAGATAAAAAATATTCATTTGATCAAATTGCTGAAGCTCATAGGTATGTTGATACCGGACATAAAAAAGGGAATGTTGTGATAACAGTATCAGATGGTAGCATTGCTTAATTACAAGATGTCTTGTTACTAAAAGAAATGGAATCAATTAGATTTAATATACTTATTCCTTTTCTATAATATCTTCAACCCAGCTCATTGCAGCCATAGTGGCAGGAAAACCAATAGTTGGAAGAGCAAGCATTACTGTTTGCTTAATTTCCTCATTAGTGCATCCGGCTTCAATTGCTTTCCTCGTATGTGAATGAACAGCACCTTCCATCCCTGCACCAGTTGAAATTGCAAGTTTAATTAGTGCACGTATCTTTTCATTCAAAGATCCTGATTTGTGAACTGCAGTGCCAAGGTCTTCATAAGCTTTTGCGACTTCCGGAAAATCTTTCTGGAATTTTTTAAATCGTTTTGGTAGTTGTTTCATATTGGTTCTTCTTCTTTAAAATAGTAATGTATTGTCATTCCCGTGAAAACGGGGATCAATTTATTAAAAGTTTAGATTCCGTGTCGAGCACGAAATGACAAGTTTTATTTACTCAACAATAAATAATAAAAAGATGTTGATAAAAAATAACGAATTCGCTTATATCCTTTTCTTTCATCCGAATGTTTCCAGCAATAATTTACAATCTCTCTAAACTTCGGGAACATTGAAATAATTATTTCAAGATCTTTGGAGTATTCTGATTTTCTTTTACTAACAAATTTCTGGAAATACTTTTTTACAACCGGTGCAAGCACAGCATACCACACAAAGGTAATTGCAAGAGCCCGAACAAGCATTATGATTACTGATGTTGCGACATTCTTTTCAAGTTCAGGTGAAACATATGATAGAATAATTACACCAACCGAAATGATGATCACAAATATTCCCGTTGGACGTAAAAACCAACTTTTCTTTTTACGTTTTTCTTTTTTCGGAATTTCCTCAACTATTTTATTCTCAAGTGAAATTGGGATGATGCTTTTATAGTATTTTATTTTTTGAGGCAGTCTTCCGGCATATAGTCCGATAAACAATCCTGCACTTAAATGAAGCAGAACGTAAGCTGCAATAAGCACATAGCCATAATTTATATCAGGGTGATTCATGTTAAATATTTCAGTAGAGAACTGCTTGATAAAAATGTCAAGCGATTCCCAAAGAGTGTTACCAAATAGGATTGTAAGCACAATTATTTTCTGTATTCCGGAAAAAAATAAAACCAGAAGTCCAAGGAGAAATGCAGATAGTCTGTAGAACCTCTTTGTTGAAAATAATAAAAATCCTAAAACACCTTGTAATGAAACAGCCAGGTAAGCAGCAAGAGGGGAGTATGGACTAACTACTGCTTTAATTATTACTACTATCAAAGTCGATTTAAGAATGTCTTTACTGTTCTTTGCAAACAATGCTATAAGAGAAATGAATAGTACAGCAGCAGAACTAATAAATATTCCTCTTAGTGGAATTGTTAGTGCATGCAAAATTCCGCCAAAAGCAGATTCGCTGAAAGCCCATAGAGCGGTTATTTTCAGAATACTGAGTTGGTCTTCGGTTTTATCTAGCTGAATATAAATCTTTTTCCTGATCGGATTGTAGCATCTGATTAAAAATTATTTAAGCTAAATATTGGAAAATGTTCACCTTGAAAAAAATTAAATGCGTTCAATTTGCCTTATAGCTAAAACTACTTTTGTTCTTAAAAATCAATATCAGTGGAACTATTATCATATCACTGTTGTTATCTGAATTGTGCTCAATAATTAACTAATTATAATTACAAACAACGGAGGAATAATGAAAAAAATCCTAATTTCCCTTGTATTTCTTTTCTCAATTTCATCCCTTTTTGCTCAAACAACAAGACTTCAGGTAATACATAATGCTGCAGATCCAGCAGCTTCAGTAGTTGATGTATATGTGAATGGTGGTTTAGCAATTGATGATTTTGAATTCAGAAAAGCTACACCCTTCATAGATGTCCCGGCAAATACTTTGCTGAACATCGGTATTGCACCCGGAAATAGTGGATCAGTAAATGACACTATTAAAAATTTCCAGGCAACGCTTAATCAAAATAAAAAATATGTCTTAATTGCTAATGGAGTATTGGATCCAACGCAATTCAGCCCTAATCCAGATGGGAAGAATATTAGCTTTACTCTATTTGTTAAAGATAATGTTCGTGAACAAGGAGTAAATCAATGGAAAGTTGATTTTATTGTTGTTCACGGTTCAACTGATGCTCCGACAGTAGATGTAATTGCAGAACGAGTCTATTCAAATGTTGTTACTGATATTTCCCAGGAAGTTAAAGAAGAAGATGCTGAAGATACTGATAGTTGGTATTTGGGTTGGAGGAGAATAGTCAATAATGCTTCTTATGGTGATATAACTAATTATAAAAGATTATTTCCTGACGCTTATATTCTAAAAGTTACACCAGGAAATAATAATACTGTAGTTGCTGAGTTCAATGCAGACTTAACAGGTCTGGGTGGTAAATCTGCTGTAGTCTTTGCATCAGGATTTTTAGATCCAAGCGCTAACCAGAATGGTGCTGCTTTCGGTTTATTTGCAGCATTAGCAGATGGAACAGTTGCAGAATTTCCTTTAGTTCAGCCAATGGCAAGATTACAGGTAATTCACAATGCTGCGGATCCAATTGCAAATGAAGTTGATGTTTATTTAAATGGAACACTGGCTTTAGACAACTTTGCATTTCGAACCGCTACTCCTTTCATCGATGTTCCGGCAGGAGTAGAAATAAATATAGGCATTGCACCTGGTAACAGTGGCTCTGTAAATGATACTTTGAAAAATTTTCCTGTAACTTTTGAAAATGGAAAAACTTACGTTGGTGTAGCAAATGGTGTAATTGACCCAACTCAGTTTACCGCAAATCCGGATGGAAGAAGTATTGCTTTTACAATCTTTGCTAAGGATGGTATTCGCGAAAGCGGAATGTATTCAAGTAAAGTTGACTTTGTTGTCCTTCACGGTTCAACAGATGCACCGACCGTTGATGTTATTGCCAGAAATGTTGCTACACTAGTTGACAATGCTGCTTATGGTGATTTTACTGATTATATCAGAGTACCTGCTGCATCATACATTTTAGATATAACACCAGGTGATGATAACAATACTATTGTTGCATCGTTTGAAGCTAACCTTTCTGGTTTAGGTGGCGGTGCTGCAGTTGTTTTTGCTTCAGGATTTTTGAATCCTGCAGGAAATCAGAATGGAGAGCCTTTTGGTTTATTTGCAGCTCTTCCCGATGGCGCAGTAGTTGAATTTCCAGCCGTACAACCTTTTGCAAGATTACAGGTTATCCACAATGCAGCCGATCCAATTGCTAACGAAGTTGACGTTTATTTAAATGGAACATTTGCTTTAGATGATTTTGCATTCAGAACTGCAACTCCATTTATCGATGTGCCCGCAGGTGTTGATATCAATATCGGTGTTGCTCCTGGTAATAGTGGTTCAGTTAATGATACTTTAAAGAACTTTGTAGTGAACTTTGCCAGTGGCGGAACTTATATAGCTATAGCAAATGGAGTAGTTGATCCCTCAGGATTTACTCCCAATCCAGATGGAAAGGATATTTCATTCACCTTGTTTGCAAAAGCTGATGCAAGAGAAACTGGGAATAACAACAATAAAGTTGATTTGTTTGCAGTCCATGGTTCAACAGATGCACCGACAGTAAACATTTTCGGATTGGGTATCTATCTAAATAACGTTTCATATGGTGATCTGAGTAATTATGTTTCAGTTCCTGCGTGGAGAAACTGGCTTGTTATTACTACCCCCTGGCCAAACTTTTCGATTGTTGGTGTCTGGGGTGCGGATCTTAGAGGTTTAGGCGGAAATTCTGCTGTTGTATTTGCTTCTGGATTCTTGGATCCATCTGGCAATCAGAATGGTGAAGCTTTTGGGTTGTTCGCAGCTTTAGCTAATGGTACTGTAGTTGAGTTACCACAGCTTTATGGTGATGAAGCTCAGAATGCTTTAAATAAAGTTATGGACGAGAACGGTGAGGAAGTATCTGTTGTTAGCGATTTTAATTTAGAGCAAAACTATCCTAACCCTTTTAATCCATCTACAACAATTAAATTTTCAGTTCCTACAAATGAATTTGTAATCTTGAAAGTTTATGATGTTCTAGGTAACGAAGTTACAACTTTGGTGAATGAACAAAGAGCTCCAGGCACTTACGAAGTGAGATTTGATGCCGGAAGTTTAGCTAGTGGAGTGTATGTTTATAAATTACAGGCTGGCAACTTTACTCAGACAAGAAAACTTATGTTAATGAAATAAAGACTCAAAATAATATTTATCGAAAAGCCCTCAGAATATGAGGGTTTTTTTTAATTCTATGTGCGATCTTATTGCTCCACTTGATTCTGATTTAAAAAATATTAGATTATATCTTGTAATTAAATAATACCAGCTTTCATTGATACTTCTCTGGTTCTTTTAATAATAGAATATAGGAGGACGACATGAAATTATTTTATTCAATTTTAATTCCTCTCACTCTTTCTGTCCTAATATCCTGCACGGACGAAACTCAGTTTGATATGGAAACTGAACGAGCTGCAGTAATGCAGGTACTGGATAATTTTGTCAAAGCACACGAAGAAAGAAATCTTGATTTGCTAATGACCTGTTTTTCTGATAAACCTGATATAGTAATTCTCGGCACTGATGAAGATGAACTTTGGGTAGATAAGCTATCCATGGCTGAAAGTCAGAAAAAGGCATATCAAACCTTCAATTCAGTAAAACTCTCTGTCCGGGACAAAATTCTAAAGATGTGCAAAAGTGGCGGTCAGGCCTGGTTTTATATGAAAGTTAACTGGTATGTCGAATCTGAAGGAAAGCAATTTACTTTCGATGGTGTAAGAACTACAGGTGTTCTGGAAAAAGAAAATGGTAATTGGGAAATTGTCCAAATTCATACTTCAATGCCAGTAAAAGGGCAGGCGGTTAGATATTAAGAGATTGAAGTTCGATTTTGATTTAATCACCTTTTTACAGCAATATTTTAGAAAAATTAAATTCGTCCTCAACCTGATTCTCTAATTATTTGACTTAATAGTCAGTATTTAGATAACTATGTTTTCTTTTAAGTCTTCACCTACTTATATTTGCCTCGACTTTAATAACTAAAAAATCCATAACTTATGCAAAAACAATATGATATAGCAATATTGGGCGGCGGCCCCGGTGGTTATGTAGCTGCGATTCGTGCTGGTCAACTAGGTTTTAAAACCGTGGTGATAGATAAGGATAACCTCGGTGGTATCTGTCTGAACTGGGGTTGTATTCCAACTAAGTCCTTGCTTAAGAATGCAGAGATTTATGACAATCTTAAAAATCATGGTGAGGATTTTGGTATCAAGGCGACAGGTTTAGATTTTGATTTTAACAGGATTATAAAAAGAAGCCGTGAAATATCAGAACGCATTTCAAAAAATGTGGAGATGCTGATAAAGAAAAATAAAATCGATCGAATAAGGGGTTTTGGTAAACTTACTTCGAAAAATAACATTCAAATATCAGATGAAAATGGAAAAGTGTCTGAAACTATAAAAGCAGATAAAATAATTATTGCAACTGGTGCTCGTCCAAGATCAATACCGGCAATTCCGGTTGACAAAAAAAGTATTATTACAAGCACTGAAGCAATGATTTTGGAAAAGCAGCCAAAGGATTTGATTGTTGTTGGTGCTGGTGCAATTGGAGTTGAGTTTGCCTATTTCTACTCGACACTTGGAACTAAAGTTACAATAATCGAAATGTTAAATCAAATTCTACCAATAGAGGATGAAGAAGTTTCTGTCGCACTTGAAAAGAATTTTAAAAAGAGGGGCATTAGATATTCTTACAAATGCAACTGTTGAAAAAGCGGAAGTAAAAGGAAACAAAGTAAATGTTTCAGTAAATGTTAATGGACAGAAAAAAGTTATAAGTGCAGAAAAAGTTCTGAATGCAATCGGAGTAGTTGGAAATGTTGATGGAATTGGTTTGGAAGAACTCAATGTGCAAATAGAAAAGAATCATATTAAGGTGAATAAAGAAACTTATGAAACAAATATTCCTGGAATTTTTGCCATTGGCGATGTAATTGGTCCTCCATGGTTGCTCATGTTGCGTCAGCCGAAGGAATTCATTGTGTTGAAAGAATAAAAGGTATTCATCATCCTCCAATTGATTATGATAATATTCCCGGATGCACCTATTGCCAGCCGCAGGTTGCTAGCGTTGGCTTGACTGAAGCTAGAGCAAAAGAAAAAGGATATGAAATTAAAGTCGGCAAATTTCCGTTTATGGCAAGCGGAAAAGCATTTGCGATTGGTGAAAGGGAGGGATTTGTCAAATTAATATTTGATGCAAAGTATGGAGAAATTCTCGGTGCTCATATAATTGGCAGCGAAGCAACCGAGATGATTGCTGAACTAACATTAGCAAGATCACTTGAAGCAACAGGTGAATCAATTATTAAAACAATTCACGCACATCCAACTCTCTCTGAATCAATTATGGAAGCGGCTGCAAACGCTTATGGAGAAGCAATTCACATCTGATGGAAGATGTTTGATGGAAGAAGGCATATGAAAAATAAGAATCTGACATATTGTGATTTAGGATTTATCGATTATAAGGAAGCGTGGGACCTTCAACAGATGATTCATTCGAAAAGAGTTTCCGGTGAAGTTGAAGATTGTCTTTTCCTGCTTGAACATCCGAATACATACACTTTGGGTAAGACTGCACATAAAGAAAATCTGATTGGTTCGGAAGAATATTTAAAGAAAAATAAGATATCTGTTTATGATATTGATCGTGGTGGCGATATAACTTATCACGGACCTGGTCAGATTGTTGGCTATCCTATTATTGATTTAAATAATTGGTTTAAAGATACACACAAATATTTGCGGGCGCTTGAAGAGGTAATAATTCAAACGTGCAATGAATATGGTTTGAGTTGTGAAAGAAATCCAAAGCACACCGGAGTCTGGTTTGGCGAACAAAAAATTGCTGCTATCGGAATAAAAGTTAGCAGATGGGTGACTATGCACGGATTTGCATTCAACGTAAATACAGATCTTAATTTATTTAATGGAATTATTCCATGTGGAATTCAGGATAAATCTGTTACATCATTAAGTAATGAGCTTAAAATGGAAGTCAGTATTCTGGAAGTCAAAGAAAAATTGTTGAATAATTTCAAAGCATATTTTAATTACGAAAAAGTGATGTTTAAAGACAAAGAAGAAATTTTAAAATCAAATTATTCAATCATTTATTGAGAAGTTTGTTCTATGGCGAAAAAAAATATGAACAACACAATTCAGACTGTCAAGAAAAACAAAAAGCCGAGTATATCTGTGAAAGAAAAAAATATTTCTAATAACGGTTTGATGGGTTTTGAGAAGAAGCAACTGCTTGATATTCTCAAAATGATGATTCGATCCAGAATAATTGACAACAAAGCGATGCGTCTGCTCAAGCAGGGCAAAACATTCTTTCATATTGCCGCTGAGGGACATGAAGCAGTTCAAATGGCAATTGGATTGCATCTCGACCCAAAGAAAGATTGGCTGTTCCCATATTATCGGGATTTGGGCACTATGCTGATGGCTGGTTTAACCCCTGAAGAAGTTTTTCTCGGAACATTTGCTAAAGCTACTGATCCTGCAAGCGGTGGTCGACAACTTCCCGTTCACTGGGGAATGATTAATGCACAAATTCCTTCACAATCCAGTCCAACAGGTACACAATTTTTACAGGCAGTTGGAACTGCGCTAGCATCAAGACGAAAGGGAATCAAAAATGTTTCTTATGTAAGCAGTGGGGAAGGAACAACAAGTCAGGGAGAATTTCATGAAGCTGTAAACTGGGCAAGCAGGGAAAAGCTTCCTGTGCTCTTCGTAATTCAGAATAACAGATATGCCATATCAGTTCCTGTTGAACATCAGACGGCAGGAAAAGATGGTTCAGTTGCTGAAATGATGGGCGGTTTTCATAGTTTATATCGAAAAAGAATTGATGGAACAGATTTCTTCGAATCTTATTCAGAATTAAAAGAAGCAATTGATTACATAAAAAGCGGGAAGGGACCGGTACTGATTGAGGCGAATGTTGTAAGGTTACAATCACATTCATCATCTGATGATCAAAAAAAATACAGGAACAAAGAAGACCTTGAGAAAGATAAGCAAAACGATCCGATAGAAAAGTTTACTGCCAAATTGAAGAGGGAAGGAATACTAAATGATGACGATTACCAGAAAATTTGGAATGAAATAAATAAGGAAATAGACGAAGCCTCAGATAAAGCTTTTAAATCGGCTGATCCTAACCCAAAAGATGCAGAAAGATATGTTTATGATGAAAGTGGATTGAAAGAATCTTTAGATTACGAGAAGAATGAACCGGCAGGTGATAAGATCGTTATGGTTGATTCAATCAACCATGCTCTTCAAGAGGAGATGAAAAGAAATAAAGATATGTACATCTTCGGGGAGGATATTGCAGATAAAAAGGGTGGTGTATTTACAGCGACAAAAGGATTATCAACAACTTTTGGTGATGATAGAGTTTTCAATTCACCACTAGCAGAAGCTAGTATTCTTGGCGTTGCTAACGGAATGGCACTATCAGGGTTAAAACCCGTAGTTGAAATTCAATTTGGAGATTATATCTGGCCGGCTTTTATGCAAATGAAAAATGAAACAGCTTCTATGCGTTATCGGTCAAATAATACCTGGACAACGCCAGTTGTAGTGCGTGTTGCAGTTGGTGGTTATATTCATGGTGGACTTTGTCACAGTCAAAATATTGAATCGATTTACGCACACGTTCCTGGAATATTTATAGCTTATCCCAGTAATGCTGCCGATGCAAAAGGATTACTAAAAACAGCGTGCCGCATAAATGATCCGGTTCTTTTCTGTGAGCATAAAGGACTTTACAGACAAAGTTATGCTATAACTCCTGAACCTGATGATGATTATCTTCTTCCTTTTGGAAAAGCCAAAGTTGTAAGAGAAGGAAATGATATCACAGTAGTTTCTTATGGAGTATCGATGTGGGATTCAGTACTTGCTGCAAAAAAACTGGAAGAAGAATTCGGTTACTCGGTAGAAGTGATTGATATAAGAACAATTATTCCTCTTGATGAAGAAACAATTTTCAGATCGGTTAAGAAAACAAATAAGGTAATCGTTATTCATGAAGATACTTTAACTGCAGGATTTGGAGCAGAAATAGCAGCGCGAATTGCAGATAACTGTTTTCAATATCTCGATGGACCGATAAGAAGAATTGCCGCCAAGGATTCTCATATTCCTTATTCACCGATTTTGGAGAATGCGGTGTTGCCATCAAGACAGCAAATTTATTCTGGCATAAAAGAATTAATAGAATTTTGATAGGGAGGTTGATAAAGTTATGGAAATAATCATGCCCAAAATGGGCGAAAGTGTAAACGAGGGAACGATTTTAAAATGGCACAAAAAAGTGGGCGACCTGATTAAGATGGATGAAATAATTTTTGAAATCAGCACGGATAAAGTAGATACTGAAATACCTTCGCCTGTTGCTGGCGTTCTTAAGGAAATAAAATATAAAGAAGGCGATACAGTTGAAGTCGGAACCGCTGTTGCCATTATTGATGGTGCAGACGATGATAAGATTTCCAAGCAACCAGAAATTAAATTTGAAGAAAAAAATATCGGGCAAGAACCAATCATAGAACAAAACATAGAAAATAAAATTTCTTCATCAGAAGGATTAATAGAAATTGAAATGCCTAAAATGGGTGAGTCGGTGATGGAAGGAACAATTATTAAGTGGTATAAAAAAGTTGGTGATACAATTAAGAAGGATGAAACTATTTTTGAGATAAGCACTGATAAAGTTGATACAGAAATTCCATCCCCGGTTGAGGGAACGCTTGCTGAAGTATTAATTGGTGAGCAGGAGACTGTTGCAGTAGGAACAATTGTTGCAAAAATTTCAACTGGTGAAGGAATAGTTAGTTCAGCTGATAAAGAAATCTGTATCTGAAAAGAAAGTGGAAATTTCAGAACCAGTTTCAATGCACGATAATTTTGCAAAAACTGAAATGAAGGACCGGGAAAAAAAGACAGGAGAAGTAACAGGTTTTTATTCTCCGCTTGTTCTCAGTATTGCTCAAAAAGAAAATGTTAATTTCGATGAACTGAAGAAAATATCAGGTACAGGGTTAGCAGGAAGAGTAACCAAAAAAGATATTTTATCCTATATTGAAAAAAGAAAAACTCAGAAAGGAACACCTACTCAGACCATCACTGAAAAGAAAGATAGAGTAACTGCAGCACCATCGCCTTCATTTATTCCTTCAGAGGTAAAAACTGTTACATCAGGTGCAGGAATTCAAAAGATTCCGATGGATAACATCAGGCAAAAAATAATGGATCATATGGTTACAAGCCGTGATACTTCTGTTCATGTTATGTCAATGATTGAAGTTGATATGGCTCGGGTTCATAATTTCATCAATGAAAATAAAGATGAATTCCAGAAAAATTATGGTATTAAATTAACTTACATGGCATTTATAGCTCAGGCTTGTGTAAAAGCGATTAAAGCACATCCATTAATCAATTCTACGATTGATGGAAATACAATCCTGCAAAAGAGTTTTGTTAATCTCGGAATTGCTGTAGCAATTGAACCAACTGGACTTATTGTCCCAAATATCAAAGGTGCTGAGCAGCTGAATCTTATAGGATTAGCAAAAGCAATAAATGATCTTGCATTCAGATCGCGAAATAAAAAATTAACTCCTGATGATATTTCAGGTGGAACATTTACAATTACAAACTACGGCGTGTTCGGTACAGTGTTCGGGACTCCGATAATTAATCAACCTGAAGTGGCAATACTGGGTGTGGGAGCTGTTGTAAAAAGACCTGTCGTGGTAAGTGCAGATGGATCAGATTCAATTGCGGTAAGACCTGTTATGGCATTAACTTTATCTCATGATCATCGTTTAATTGACGGAATGCTTGGTGGTTTGTTCATTAAGCATTTGAAAGATACATTAGAAAATTTTGAAGCGGAAAGTTTATGAGTGTAATTAATCGTCATCAGCAGGCATTCAAAGAGGAATTTGAGAGAACTAAAGTTCCATTAGGAAAAAGACCTGATTGGCTGAAAGTTAAACTGCCAACTGGTGACAACTATTCAGATGTGCGTAACCTGATGCGCGATAAAAAACTTAACACGGTTTGTGAAGAAGCAAGATGCCCGAACATTGCCGAATGCTGGAATCATCGTACTGCTACCTTTATGATTCTTGGTGATACCTGTACAAGAAGCTGCGGATTTTGTAATGTGAAATTGGGAATGCCAACTGAATTAGATCTCGATGAACCACGAAGAGTTGTTGATGCAATTAAACAGCTAGATCTTAGACATGCAGTAATTACTTCTGTTAACAGGGATGAACTTGAAGATGGTGGGGCATCAATATTTAAAGAATGTGTAAGACTTGTTCGGGAAGAAAAACCAGATTGCACAGTTGAGATTTTAATCCCTGATTTCAAAGGAGATGAAAAAGCTTTCGAAACAATTATGCAAAATCCTCCGGATATTCTTAATCACAACCTCGAAACAGTTAAGAGATTGTATCACGCAGTCCGCCCACAAGCAAAGTATGAACGAAGTTTAAATTTAATTGAGTGGTTCAAGAAAAAAGGACTAAGAACTAAAAGTGGAATTATGGTTGGAATTGGTGAGAAGACAGAAGAAGTTTTAGAGCTTATGAAAGATTTGTATTTTCATGGCTGCGAGATAATGACAATCGGACAATATTTACAGCCAACAAAAGTTCATTTGCCAGTTGATCGATTTGTTACTCCGGAAGAATTTAATATGTATAAAGAAGAAGGTTTGAAAATGGGATTCAAAGTTGTTGAATCCTCACCCCTTGTGAGAAGTTCCTACCACGCAGACCAGCACGCGAGAATTTAAATTACAAATCCCCATTAGTAATTTATAACAGGATTCAGTTTTACAACTTTATTAGTTGCTGATTACAAATCGATTTATTTTTTTCTTCTTGCTTTAAAGCTCAACTATTAGGAAATTAAGAAAGACATTATCCTATTTTGATAAGCTTACACCCGGGAATATGTCCATTATAGAAAAAGCGTAGCTCTTTTACGGAATAAATAAACCGTCATTTTACGTAATTCTAATAAATGTGAAATAAACCGGTGAACAGAAAATATAAAAATATTATTCTTCTAACTCTTCTATTTTTTTTAACAACCTGTCATTTAAAAGCTCAAACAATTACACCAAAATTTGATGATCTTGATGTTTGTCTTCCAAATTGTGTTATTCAGGACAAAAATGGATTTATATGGATTGGTGCTCAAGAGGGATTACTCCGTTACGATGGCAATAAACTAAAAAAATATCAGAATATTCCTTTCGATTCTACGTCTATTTCTGGTAATTGGGTATCTGCAATTTCTGAGGATGAAAAAGGAAATTTATGGGTTGCTACACTGAATGGACTAAATTACTTCAACCAGATAAAAGAGCAATTCACTAATTTTAATCTAATAGATAAAAATGATAGCACTCTTGCTAGCAGATCTATTCCTAAAATGCTTGTAAATGACGATGGTTCACTCTGGATTGCAACTACAGATTGTGGTGTATTTTTTACGAAAATTGATGAAGCTGGAAAACCAGAATTTACTTTCCACGATTTAATAGATGGAATTAATTTAAAAGACTTCACAGAAAAGCTTCAGGTTTGGGACCTGTATAAAGATGGTGAGAACTGTCTTTGGATAGGAACAATGAATAGTGGATTATTTAAACTAGATTTAGAGACAGGTGAGGTTGAGCATTTCATTAATGATTCTGATAATCCTACGAGTTTAAGTCACAATACAGCAAGATCAATATGTGAAGATAGTCTGGGAAACATTTGGATTGGAACAGGTGCAGTACCCGTTAATGATGCTGGCGGATTGAATAAGTATGACAGACGAACGGGCAAGTTTCTTCATTTTAGATATAATCCGAATGATCCATCTAGCCTCTTTTCAGATTGGGTTAGTCCAATACTGATAGATAGTAAAGGTGTTATGTGGATGTGTTACCCTGATGAGGGTATAAATTCTATACCTGTTTCCGAATTACTCGGTTCTATGAAACCAAATTTTCGTAAATCATATTTAAAAGAAATATATAGTACACAATCAATTTATGAGGATCGTATAGGTAATATCTGGATTGCACCTACAGGGTGGAAATTGTACAAATATGATCCTAATCAGAATCCTTTCTATTGGTATCATCGGGTGGAAGGCAGTTCAAATACAATGAGTGTTACGGGTACTCAGTGTATTTATTTTGACCGTATAGCAAAATATTTGGTTTGGACATGGTAATGCTTTCTTGGATAAATATAATCCTAAAACTGGCTTATATAAAACTTACTTTTTGCAACCCGATAAACCCAGTCCCTCAGGTTTTGTTACGATATCCAGCATATGTGAAGATAGCAGTGGCATTTTCTGGATTGCGTCACTAAATAACGGTCTTTACAGAATGGATCCAGTATCGGAAGAATTTCAAAAAATTCATCCTGTATCCTAAGGATCAACAAGGGCTTTGGACTGAATCAATCTGGTATATTTTACCGAGCAAAACCGGAAAGCTTTTGTTAGGTCCTACAGATATAGATTTAATTCTATTCGATCCATATACTTACCAATCCAGAGCCATAGATTTAGAACCAAACACTACTGAAGTAGTGAGAATCAGTAGTATGTTTGAAGACCGGGATGGTTCGATATGGATCGGCACATTTAGTTACGGACTTTATGAAATTAAATATAGTAAATGATGAAGTTCGAATTGTAGAACATTATACCTACGATCAAACGAACCGAAACAGTCTGAGTTACAATAATGTTTGTGATCTAATTAGACCTGATATTGTTGACACAAATGCTTTATGGATTGCAACTGCCAATGGTGTCAGCAGACTAGATCTGCAAACAAATACATTTACTCACTTTTTCGCTGAAGATGGTATTCCTGATAATTATGTTTTACAAATGCTCGAAGATAATAGTGGAAATATCTGGATAACGGGTAAAGATTGGAATAGGTGTTTATGATATAAGAACAGAAAAAATGGAAAAACTATGGCTTAAGTGATGGATTACCTTTCGAGACATTTGGTGGTTCACGTCAGAATAATGTTAAAGGACCTGATGGGCAATTATTCTTTAGTGGAGGTTCAGGAACGATTGGTTTTTATCCTGAACAAATAAAAGACAATCCGGTTATTCCTCCTGTTTACTTCACAGATTTTAAAATATTTAACGAAAGTGTAAAACTTGATACTTCAATTCTGTTTAAGAAATCTATCACTTTAACACACAATCAAAATGCTTTCTCGTTTGAATTTGCTGCACTTAATTATACCAACCCTGAAAAAAATCAATATGCTTATATGATGAAAGGATTCCATGATGACTGGATCTACTCTGGGAATGAACACACTGCAAGTTTTACAAACCTTGATCCGGGAAACTACATCTTCCGCGTAAAAGGTTCCAACAATCACGGATTATGGAATGAACAAGGTATCTCCATTTCAATAATAATTACTCCCCCTTGGTGGGCAACCTGGTGGTTTAGAATAATAATGTTCCTCATGTTTATAGGAATTGGTTATAGTTTCTATCGATACCGGGTTAATAAATTATTAGAGATGGAACGACTTCGCATTCAGATAGCCAGCGATCTGCACGATGATATAGGTTCTGCACTTACCAGAATTGCTGTTCATTCGGAAATTATTCAAACGACCACTGAAAAAGAAAAAGTTTCTTCAGCTTCTAAAAGAATTGGAAATATGAGCAGGGAAATAATCACTACTTTAAGTGATGTTGTCTGGTCAATAGATTCACGCAACGATACTGTAGGTGATTTGATAGACAGGATGCGTGATTTTCTTGAAACAGTATTCCCGGCAGGAAGCATACATATAGATTTTCAAACTAAGGGTTTACATTTTGATCAGAAAGTAGAGCAGTCACTAAGACAAAATGTTTATTTGATCTTTAAAGAAGCAGTGAACAATGCAGCAAAACATTCAGGCGCAGATGAGATTAGGATTACGTTGGTTAATGGTGATGGAAAATTTAAAATGGAAATAGCAGATAACGGAACGGGAATAAATGAAGAAGAAAAACAAAAAGGGCATCACGGAATAGAAAATATGGAGTTACGAGCAAAAAGAATTAACGGTGAATTGATTATCAATAATCTGGAAAAAGGAACAAGTGTAACATTGATTGCAAAGAATATTTAAGTATCGAGTGTATTCGAATTTATTTCATTCCGACTTGTTTCGGAATCTAAAATATTCAATATGGAAATTAAATTAAGACCCTGAAACGAGCCTGCCTGCAGAGCAGGTTCAGGGTGACGATGGAACAATATCACATCAAGATGGGATAGAATGAAGATTGAAAAAAACAGATATTCAGGTATGATTAACGTAGGCATAGTTGAAGATGATAGTGAGATTCGTGAAGCAATATGCTCTTACCTGAACGACCAGGAAAATATTCGCTGCGAATTAGCTGAAGAATCAGTGGAAAAGTTTATGCGTTTTCTTTACCCGGATAAACTCCCTAATGTAATATTGATGGATATAGGCTTACCCGGTATGTCCGGCATCAGCGGTATTAAATTGATAAAAGAAAGATATCCTGAAATAGATATACTTATGCTTACTGTGCATAACGATCCTCACAAAATATTTCAATCCCTTTGTGCAGGTGCTTCAGGATACCTTCTTAAAACTACACCCTTGACTGAGATAAAAAAATATTTGGAAGAATTATCTGAAGGTGGTGCACCAATGTCTCCGCAGATTGCCAGAAGAGTTATAGAATATTTCCAGGAAGGTAAAGAAGAAAAGAAACCATCTCCACTTACTGATAAAGAAAAAGAGATTGTTCTGGACTTAGTCGATGGACTGAGTTACAAAATGATCGCTGATAAACAAAATATAACGATTGAAACTGTTCGCACTCACATAAAACATATTTACAACAAACTTCACGTTCACTGCAAAGCGGATGTTATCCGCAAATCACTTCAAGGAGAAATTAGTAATGAGTTAAATTAGTACTTTTTTAAGAGTTAATGGCCTCGTGACTAAATCACAAAATCTTTCAAGTTTCAAAGTAGGTTCAACTAAATATCACATCATGATGGGATTGCACCACCTACCTACAATTCATATTTTCAGTTGTAATTATTAATAAAAAACATAGGAGGTCTTATCATGATTAAAAATTTCTGGTTATAATCATTTCTATTATTATTCGCTTCACTTCCGATTATTGCAGCAACATTATTCACGTGCCGGGAGATTAGCCAACAATCCAGGACGGTATAATTGCGGCAATGGATGGTGATGTGGTTTTGGTTGCGGAAGGAACTTACTACGAGAACATTAACTTTATGGGAAAGGCTATTACTGTTGCCAGCAATTATTATCATGATGGAAAACAAAAACATATCAGCAAAACCATCATCAATGGCAGCCAACCTTCCGATCCTGATTTTGGATCTGTGGTTTATTTTATGTCTGGTGAGGATACTAATTCAGTCTTGTGTGGCTTTACAATTACGGGTGGAACAGGAACTGTTCAAATTTTTCCTGGTTACCCAACAATGCGTCAGGGTGGTGGAATTATCTGTTTGGCATCAGGAGCAAAAATCATTCATAATAGAATTGTTTATAATACAATCGAAAACACTGAATGGGCAATGGGTGGTGGATTTAGTAATAGCCCTCCATTTATTCCTACAACCGCTATTTTGGAAAACAATCAATTTGAAAATAATATAATCACCGGACAGGTTATGGCAACCGGAGGCGCTGTAACTTTTAACAGTGCGGGGAGAGTTATCAATAATACAATCACCCATAACAAGGCATTTTCATATGGTTCCTATAGTAACGGAGGCGGGATTGCTTTATCATCATGGCAGCCTCCTCTGGTATATGAAGTTTTAGTTAGTGGAAATGTAATTTCGCATAATAAAGCTTTGCAATCCGAAACGGGTTTTCCAGGTATTGGCAGTCATGGTGGTGGTCTGACAATTATAGGCAGCAAAGGTGTGATTAGTAATAATATCTTTATGTTTAATGAAATCTGTGCTGTAGACAGTGGTTTTGGTGCGGGCGTTGTCCTGGATTATCCACCGGAGGAACTGTTTTTTAAAAACAATATTGTTTCCCATAATTTTTTCAGCGGAAATGGAAACTGCTTTGGAGGCGGTGTTGCCATATGGGATGGAAGCCCGACCTTGGAAAACAACCTGATCGAAAAAAACAAAGGTACAATTGGTGGAGGACTTTGGACAGGTTTACATTTTTGTAACGCAAAATTAATTAATAATACCGTCAGTAAAAATAAAGCAACAGTTCAAGGTGGCGCAATTAATTCATATGGATCAAATTTGATAATTATGAATTCCATATTATGGAATAATCACGCACCGGAAGGTTCAGAAATTTTTGTTGAAAGTGGAACTGTGGATGTGAGCTACTCGGATATCGAAGGAGACTGGGCTGGAACTGGAAATATGGATGTTAATCCGAAATTAATTTCTAATTATTGCTTGCTACACCACAATTCACCCTGTATTGATTCAGGCAATCCTGATGTAATGTATAATGATCCTGAAAATCAGTGGCACCCGGGTTATGCATTATTTCCATCCCGCGGTTTGGTGAGAAATGATATGGGTGCTTATGGAGGATCCGGTGCAATTGGCTGGTATGATTTCCTTGGCAAGACCAGTTTTGATGATGAAGAGGTAGCAGTATCAACACCAACATCCACAGAAATAAAAATTGATAACTATCCTAATCCATTTAATCCTCAAACAACCATTCAACTGGAATTGCCGACAGATGGATTTGTTAGTTTAAAAATTTATAACGTGCTGGGTCAAGAAGTTGCTACCTTAGTTTCGGATAACCTTTCAGCAGGAAGCTATAAATATGTATGGAATGCCAGCAATTTTGCCAGCGGTATTTACGTTTATCGTTTAGAAGCAAATGGACAGATGATGGATAAAAAGATGATCCTCCTTCGATGAATCTAGGGAGGACAGGTCTTCCTTTGTTAAACTCGTCCGCTTGTGGTGGAACTACGGAGGATAAATTTTGCTGAAATAGAAACTGTCTTTGCCTTTTCTATTAGTTTCCCCTTCTCATCTTAGGGAAGGGGAAGCTTTCTTACCTTTTAGAACTTTAACCTCTCAATATCACATCATGATGGGATTGATAGACTAAGCCTCCAATTATAATTTCAATTACACAAATCAATAAAAAAGGAGGATTTATTATGAAGTATTTTATAATACTTAGTTGCTTTCTAATCATCACTTGCATAACCGTTTCTGCACAAATTATTCACGTGCCCGGTGATCAGCCAAGTATTCAAGCTGGCATTAATGCAGCACAAAATGGGGATATGGTTTTAGTTGATGACGGAACGTATCTTGAAAACATCAACTTTAGCGGTAAAGCCATCACAGTAGCCAGTAATTTTATTATTGATGGAGATACCAACCATATATATAATACAATTATTGATGGCAGCCAGCCCAGCCATCCGGATAGTGGCTCGGTTGTAAGTTTTGTAAGTGGTGAGGACACAACATCCATCCTTTGCGGATTTACAATTACTGGTGGGACTGGGACTTTCATTCCTGCTGGTCCACCACCTGGTTTTCCATTTAACATCAGAATAGGGGGAGGCATTTTTATTACCGCAAATATGGGTGCCAGAATAACAAATAATATTATAGAACAAAATGTAATATTTACAAATGATTTTGCTGCTGGCGGCGGAATTTATTCTGATGATCCAGGGGGAAATGGATATTCCATTATAGTAGATAATATTATCCGAAATAATACAGCATCTGGAGAAATTACATTTACTATGGGTGGTGGTATATGCATGGGTGGAAGCGGAATAATTATAAATAACATTATAACTGAAAATATATGTTATTCCACAAATGCTGATGTTGTTGGGGGAGGAGTTCGACTCTGGTTAATGAATGGAAGTCAGGATACAACATTTTGTCTGGTTGAAGATAACATAATAAGTAACAATAAATCTGTTTCAGTCAATGGTACCGCGTATGCTGGTGGAATTAACTCCAGCAATTGTGTGATAACAATGCGGGGTAATACAGTAAGCAATAATACCGTTGAAGGGGCCGTTGAGAATATTGGGGCGGGAATGCATATAGGAGGACTCATATATCTAGAGATTCGAATAGAAAATAACCGCTTCACAGGAAATCATTCGATCGGCAGTG
This sequence comes from uncultured Ignavibacteriaceae bacterium, assembly GCA_963699475.1. GTDB lineage: Bacteria > Bacteroidota > Ignavibacteria > Ignavibacteriales > Ignavibacteriaceae > IGN2. The sequence continues at coordinate 80,441 of CAVOUA010000002.1, forward strand.
GTGCATCTTATGGAGGTGCACTGTATATAATTAATTCAAATCCTGTTGTCGTTAATAATATTTTTAATGATAATGAAGCCAATTATGGAGGTGGAATTTGTCTTAATAATAATTCACAGCCAGAACTTACTAACAATACAATTGTATCAAATATAGCAACAGGCGGTGGTGGAGGAATTAGTTCCTATCAGTCTACATTGACAATAATGAATACAATTATTTGGGATAATTCAGCACCAAGTAGCTCACAGATATTTATTAGTGGAGGAACGAGTGATATAACTTATTCTGATATTGAAGGCGGTTGGCCAGGAACAGGAAATATCAATGTGAGTCCAGAGTTAATGGATACAGTATTAACTACCGGTGATACTCTTTTTGCAATCTTGTCCATTGGATCTCCCTGTATTGATGCAGGTAATCCCGGTACACTTTATAATGATCCTGAAGATCCGAGCAATCCGGGGTATGCGCTTTTCCCCTCCAGGGGTACAAAAGGAAATGATATGGGGGCATATGGAGGTTCTGGAGCTATAAATTGGATTGTTACCGATGTTGAAGAAGATTTTCAATTTACAAGTGTCATTCCAAATGGTTTTCGACTGAGCCAAAACTACCCAAATCCATTTAATCCAAGCACAAAAATCAATTGGCAGTCACCGGTAGGCAGTTGGCAAACTTTGAAAGTATATGACGTACTCGGCAATGAAGTTGCAAAACTTGTTGATGAATATAAACCCTCCGGAAATTATGAAGTTGACTTCAAAGCGGAGAATCTTACAAGCGGAATTTATTTTTATCAACTAAAGGCAGCTAATTTTGTAGAAACTAAGAAGATGATACTTCTGAAGTGACAAAAGTCATTCTAAACCTGTCTGCCGAGAGGCAGGTCTGTTTCAGAATCTTGATGACATAAAAGAAGATCCCGAAATAAATTCGGGATGACAATTCTAAAGTATGGGCGAGTGATTATCTCGCCCAAAACTTTTAATCCTATCAAGAATAATGAAGTTATATTTAATATTATTGAATTCTAAGTTAAGAATTCTCATATTTAGTTTAATAATATTAAACTTAATAGAATCAAAGTAATTCTGGTTAATCGGTAATTGTAAAACTAACAATTCAACAGGAGTTTTTATGAAATCAATCACCATCTTAATCATTCTTATTTCTCTACAATCTCTCTCCATTGCTCAGGAAAATAGTAACTACAAAACAATCGCACTCAGTTTTAATTTCAATGGTTTAAATCTTAGCAGCTATTATGGCGGTGTCGGCGGCAGATGGTGGATTTCTGAGTCAACTGTACTAACAGGCAGCATTGGCGGTTCAATTTCTGAAAGAGAATATGAAGAAACTGAGAACACTGACAAAGGACTTGATAAAAGTAAGTATATCAATATTGGTTTTGGAATGGAAAACCATTTTACAGCGTCAGATGACTTATCGCTTTACTTATCGACAAGGTTATCATTCGGATATAATGATTCTTATTATCGGGCAACAACCTACTATTTTGAGGGTACTGAAAACTTTTATTCTTATAATTTAGGTTTCGGATTGGGTGTTGAGTACTGGCTATTCGAAAGGATGTCTTTTTCTGGGCAGCATTTGTTTAACGCATATTATGGAACTGGCGAAAGAAAAAGTCAGAGCACTGAAGAAATGGTTCAAAATACAAAAGGGTACGGTTTATCTTTCGGTACAACTTCAATAATTCTTTCAATTTATTTTTAATTTAATCAAAATAATGAATGAGCAATCAATGAAAAATAAATTATTATTTCTATTTGTAGTGATTCTATTTACTTCTGTGGTAAATGCCCAATCCCAATTCCAGCAATTCATCAATCACGTTAACTCACTCGGTGATCCTGTTGCAAAGCAAGCCGCGGTAGATAGTTTTATGACTCATGCGAGAACTATCGGTATTCCTTTCATTGAAGATTCAACTGCAAATTTTATTTATTTGGGTACTCCAAATTCAGTTACGGTTCCGGGAGATTTTAATGGATGGAGTATGACTGCCTGGTCGATGACAAATTTAAGTCAAACAAATTTTTGGTACAGATCAGAAAATTTTGAGCTTGATGCTCGGCTTGATTATAAATTTGTTCTTAATGGAAGTACATGGATACTTGATCCGGAGAATCCTAATACCTGTCAGGGAGGATTCGGACCAAACTCAGAACTATCAATGCCTTTATATGTGCAGCCCTGGGAAATAAACTATAATCCGAATATTGCCCATGGAACCGTTATTCCAAAAATTTTATTCAGTACAAATGTTAGTACAAATTATAACCTGAATATATATCTTCCTCCGGGGTATGATTCATTAGGATTACAAACTTATCCAACAGTTTATTTTCAGGATGGTGGAGAATATATAAGTTTGGGGAGTGCTGTGAATGTTTTAGATAATCTTCTGGATAGTGCAAAGATCGAACCTGTTATTGCAGTTTTTGTTACACCAAATAATCGTAATGAAGAGTATGCAGGTTCATTAAGAAATCAGTACAGATTATTTTTTGTAAATGAACTCGTTCCGTTCATTGATGCTAACTATTTGACTAAGAATGATCCTAAAGAAAGATTAGTTCTGGGTGATTCTTATGGTGGAAATATTTCAGCACTAATAAGCTACAATCATCCTGAAGTTTTTGGATTGTGCGGACTTCATTCAGGGGCATTCCAGCCGAATGGGTATGAGGCATACAATTTAATTATTAATGGTCCTGTAAAAGATATTAAATGGAGTTCTATCTGGGGAACATACGAAGGAAGTCTTACTCAGAATATGAATTCTCTAAAAGATTTTCTCCTCGGTGCAAATTATGAACTTGACTGGCTGGAAAGACCGGAAGGGCATAGCTGGGGACTGTGGCGTGCTACAATTGACAGGATGCTTGAATATTTCTTCCCTGACAATTCAAGTGAAGTGATAGCTGAAAATGATTTTACTTCTGAAGGTTTCGTTCTGTATCAGAATTATCCCAATCCATTTAACCCAAGCACGAAGATCAGATGGCAGTCGCAAGTAGGCAGTTGGCAAACGTTAAAGGTTTACGATATTCTTGGAAATGAAGTAGCAACACTTGTTGATGAATATAATGCTGCGGGAAGTTTTGAAGTTGAGTTCAAAAGTAATTCCGGCGAAGTCCGGATTCTGCCAAGTGGAGCTTATTTCTATCGGCTAAAAATTGGAAATAATATAGTTACAAAGAAGATGATCCTACTACGATAAATCTGCGGAGGATAAATTCTCCTATTGTTGAATAATTAATTATGGTTTGCTGTAACGCAGATTAGTAATCCACAAAGTTGAGGGTTAAACTTCAACAGTTGCAAAATCAGTGTCTGGTATTTCCAGGTTTGTAAATTCTTTTGTGACAGAAACATCGGATTCCGGATATTCATAAATTGGCATTCTCGCTTCAGTCTCACCAATTGAGTAACCGTAAACATCCGTATATTCTTCTTTATTATCCCCGATCTCTTCAAGCTGATTCAGATATTCACTTATCGATTTTGATTCAATAATTATTACTTTCTTCATTTGTTCAATAATCGGACTGTGAGATCTCGTACCATCGTGCTCAAATTCCAGAACCCGCCTGCCGTACCTAGTAATACCAATCACTCTGAATGTAAGGCTTTTACCAACTCCCGGTAAATTTAGGACATTCCTATCGGTGGCAAGGAAAGGAATATTTTCAGCTTTCCTGATTGAATTAATGTTTGCAACAATGTTTTCTGCATCTTCGGCCATTTTTTTTGTCAGCTCAATACTACTTTCCGAAAGATTTCCAATTATTTTTTCTTCAATACTTTCCTGAACTGCACGCGCGTTCGGTGCAAAGTTAAAATAATTTTCCATGTAGCCCTTAACAGAGAAAGTGTAATAGGGGAGAATTCCTATATCATTCATTACTTCACGCAATTTTAAGTTATGTCCTCTTCTGGAAGATGCAGCTGTGAAAACATGCTGATTTGTAATAATCCATCCTGCATTAATTAATTTATTCACAGCTTCTTCAACTTCAGGAGTAATTTCCATTGGCGATTCAAAGTGAGTTTGAATTACAAACTGCTTAATACCTATTTCAGCTGCTTTTTCCTTAAATCTTTTTAGCATTACAGCTAGTGAATCAGTTATCCTTTGAGGTAAGTATGCAGGTAATCTGGTTCCAAGTCTTATTCTTTGAATCTCAGCATACTTATTATCAGCTTGTCGATTAATATTTTTTTGCTGTTTTCGTTTTGCCATATTGTAAATGGCATCAAGAATCTGTTCTAGAGATTTATCGGCACTCATAAGTGCATCACCACCCGTAATCAATATATCTCTTAATTGAGAATCATTTTCAAAATACTCCATCAATCTTTCCAGTCTTTCGGACCAGGTTTCATCCGGTCTAAGTTTATTCAGATTAAAATTAAGGTATCCATTTTGAAAGTCGTACATACGCTGGCAGGAAGAACACAAACCAGCGCATGCTCTACCCATTGTATCGGGAATTAAGATTGCAACTTCGGGATATCTTCTGTGAACATTATGATGGGATGGAAGAATCCAACCTGCTGCATTTGGTTTACCGGGTTCAACTTTATCCTCTTTTTCCCAGGCAGCTAGGAATCCGAATTCATCAATCAGTTGTCTGCTATAAACCACATAATGCCTTATGGCGAGATCGGCACCAATAGCAAAGTAGGGAACACGAACGTGCAAAAGTGAAAGGTAATATGGGTTAACGAAGAAGGGGATTCCTTTTTTCTCAGCCTCGTACAAAATTTTCATTGTATCAGGATCAAGAGAATACCCGAGAAACTCATTCAATAAATCAGGTGAGCGAACCGCAAATCTTAAATGAAATGTGCTTTCTTTCCACCAATCCAAAGCAATTTCTAATTTTTTATTTCTGCTTAGCTCAGGATCAAACTTATATTTTGAATCATTAATTTCACCATCGTCAATCTTATCTATGATAATATTTAATATTCTCTCTCTGTTTTCTTCCCTAAGCTTTACAATCCTTGGATCTAACCCGGACGGAAACCTGTTCATCCATGTTTCCAACTGTTCTCTTGTATAGTCTTTCTTTAACTCTTTGCCTTCCAACTGTCTGAAGAGGTGAATCATATCTTCAAAAAAATCTGGCTTAGCACCGCCAGTACCTTTATTTGCACCAAGCCACAGTAATTTAATGGGGTTGCTGATAGCAAGCTGCCCGCGAAGATTTAAATCCATGAACTCACGTCCGGCATTGTCAACATAATCAAGTATTCTTATTGCTGCAATATCTTTCCAATCCAGAGATTTAAATGATTTACCACTTTCAACACCTTTTTCGTAATATTTATTCGCATCAGGTTTATCTTTAATAAGTTCAAGTATCCAGTTCTTAATACCAACCAGAGCTTCGGTTTCATTTGTAGAACCACGCATTATTTCTTCAAGCTTTGGATTTTCCTTGAGAAGTACTTTGAGTAAGCGGTGAGATTTTACGGTAATTGCAATTTTATCTAATTCATAAATCTGTGACATTTTGCTCTCCTGTTTATTTTAATAGGCGAAGCTGATGTCCCTTTTATGAATATTAGTCTAAAGGGATATCATTTTTTTTCAAATTAAATAAAAAAACAACAAGATTCCAGCACAAGCATAATGGTCATTTCAATTTATTGAAATTCTGCGAATAAAGGTAACTTCGTCCTAAAAAATGGAGTCTGATTATTTCTTTCTCCAAATTTTATTTTATCATATTACATTTCTTAACATTTCCTTTATTTACTCACAAATTATTTATTAGTATTTTACATCTGTGTTTATAAACCACTCAGATTATTAGACAGACTTTTTTTACTTTTTTATTTAATGAAAATACACAACCGGATAATTTGTCTATCCTTGCTATTTTGTGCCGTCACATTAAGCCAAAGCGATCAGGATAGAAGGTTTCCCAAAGTTCTGGATGACGATAACAGTAAGTACACCAATGTCGGGAATATTGGTATTACTGTTACAAACTTTGGAACCTATGGACACGGTTTTGTTCTCTGGCCAGAGCAGCCAAGCTGCGAATTTCCCCTCGGCAGCGGCATAGAACATATTTTTGATGGCGGTTTATGGGTTGGTGGTTATAGAACAGATAATCTGCAAGGGGGTAATAGACTTGGTCCCTTTGTTTCAACAGGTGCGATAGATGTTTCATCAGTATCTACCAGGGGTGGAGGTTTTGAATTTACGAATGCCGCTGGTAGTAAAGTCAAAGAGAGATCTTCACTATTTGATTCACGGGTTTTTAGTCCTTTAGCAATATCCCACCAGGATTTCCTGATGAATTTTTCTGATACTAACACTCTGTTCCTTAATGGCGAGCCGATATTGGACCACACTCCATTTGGTTTTACAGTCAGGCAGGAAACCTATGCATGGGATTATCCCTTCGCTAATTTTTTTGTCATTTTTAATTACTGGCTTAAAAATGTTTCAGGCAAATATATTGACAGCGTTTTTGTGGGATTGTGGACGGACACCGTTGTAAGGAATACAATTGTTACTGGAACGCCTTCGGGAAGTGCTTTCTACAACAAAGGCGGTAATGGCTATAACGATTCAATTAAAATAGCCTATGAGTTCGATGCTGCTGGTGATATAGGATTTACTGATAGTTATGTTGGCGTACTTTACCTTGGTGCAGAACCAAGGTTAGCTGAAAAATTTATTTATCAGGTCGGCGGAGCTACTGACTCATTACCGACTGTTGCATTTACTTCCTGGCAATTTAGAAATACTAGTGACCCGAATTTTTTTGCACCTCAGGATGATAATGAGCGTTATCAAAAAATGCATGGCTATTTTGGAGGCAGTAACTGGTGGGAAAATGGAATTAATCCAGCGAGTTTAAAACCACCCTCAAATAGATCGATGCTGATTACAAACGGTCCTTTTAGATACATTCCTAATGGTGATTCAATCAATGTTGTCTTTGCAATTGTCTGCGCTAAAAAATATGGAACTGATCCGGCTTCTTTTGATACAGAAGAACAAAAGACCAACCTTTATGCAAATGCTGACTGGGCTTTAAGAGCTTATCACGGCGAAGATAGAAACAGAAATGGAATTCTTGACCCCGGAGAAGATCTTGATGGCGATGGGAAAATAACCAGATACATACTCCCTGCACCCCCGATTACACCAAAAGTGAAAGTTGTACCCGATAATCAAAAAGCTACAATTTATTGGGATAGAAGAGCTGAATATTCTGTTGATCCAATTTCTGCAAAAAAGGATTTTGAAGGTTACCGAATTTATAGAACCCAGGCAGGATTCGACTTAACACAACAGCAGGATATTCTAGCATCAATGGTTCAACTTGCCTCATTCGATAGTGCAGGAAACAATATTGAGTTCGATACTGGATTTGATTTTGTAAGACTATCGTCTCCTGTTGTTTTTACAGGTGATACTACTGAATATTATTACAAATTTGAGCTTGATAATTTATTAAATGGATGGCAGTATCTGTTTGCAGTAACAGCTTTTGATGAAGGTGATCCTGAAAATGATTTAACCATTCTTGAATCAAGTCCACTCGCTAATTTTGAAAGAATTCTGCCAGGCACACCACCGGTTGAGGATTCTAATGTTAAAATCGGTGTTTACCCAAATCCATATTATGGAAGTGCGATCTGGGATGGCTCTTCTGAACGACTAAGAAAAATATATTTCTTTAACCTGCCTGAGGAGTGCGAAATAACTATCTACACGCTTGCAGGCGATATTGTAAAGAATATTCAACATACAGGTCAGAGCAACAGTTCAGATATAAGGTGGTTTGAAACTTACGCTTCTGACGATAAACAGAAATTTGCAGGTGGTGAACATGCCTGGGATTTATTATCTGATAATGAACAAGCAATTGCGACCGGATTATATCTTTTTACAGTTAAGAACAATAACAATGGCGAAATTAAAACAGGTAAATTTTTAGTAATCAAATAATCGGAGGAATCAAAATGAAAAAACTATATTTCATACTTTTTGTTGTGATGCTTAGCATCAACTTATTCGCACAGCAATATCCTGAAGTTACGATAATGGATATTCAGTACCAGCCAAATATTCTCGTTACTGGTGATACACTTTCACCATATACTGGAGATACTGTTACAGTTGTAGGTGTTGTTATGGTTGCACCTTATAGAGGCGCAAATCCAGACAGCGGTACGACTCTTATCGCAGGCGCTCCGGCAATAATTTTACAAGATACAGCTGTCACTGATTGGGGTGGAATACTTGCAAGATATCCTAGTATGCCACCAGGAAATCCATTTGGAATTTTGGATACCGGGTATGTAATCAGAGCTACCGGCGTTGTCATTGAGTATTTCAAGACAACTGAATTTGATTTAATTAGCTTTGAAGCTTCAAATGTTTTAGGAATTATGCAGAGACCCCAACCAGTCAAAGTTACTCTGGACTCACTTGCTGAATTGGGAACTAGAAATGGAAAACTTTTAGCCGAACGCTGGGAATCAGTATTCCTTCAAGTTGATACTGTCACTGCAACTACTGGTGGTGTAGGTTCGGGCTCGTATGAAGTTTTTGATGAAAATAATACGCAGGTAATAGTAGGAAACCAGTCATCCTACTTCAGAAATGCAGCTGTACCAACACCAGGAACCGTACTAAATATCAAAAAAGGATACATTCAGAATAGAGACGGTCTTGCTAACACTAATAATTACGCAAACTTAATTCATCCAGTTTATCCGGGAGATGTTGAAATATTATTATTTGCTCCTAACATTTCTAACGTTATGAGAGATCCTGTTTTAGTTGGTTATGGTGATCCTGTTACCATAACAGCACAAATTTTTGATCAGGATGGATCGATTACTTCAGCAAATTTATATTATAGAGTTGATATGGGTACCAATAATGAATTAGCAATGACTAATACAGGAGGAGATGAATGGCAGGCTGTTATACCTGCGCTAAACGATTCATCATTAGTTGATTTCTTTATTAAAGCTATTGATAATGAAAATAATGTATCAATACATCCCTCAGATACTACCAGAAATAGATATTACTATATTATAATTGACAGACCACTTACAATTCAGGATGTACAATACAATCCATATGGTGGTTTATACAATGGTTATTATGGCTATGAGGTAACTGTGAGTGGAATTGTTACGGCTGATACCACTGACCTCGAAGGAACTGTAACAGGTACACTTTTAGGTCCAATGGTAATTATGCAGAATGGAACCGGGAAATGGAGTGGAATTAAAATTAGAGGTACAGAAACATTATCACTTATTAGAGGTGATGATGTTACTGTGACTGGTACGGTTGGAGAAGATTTTGGTATGACTGAGATTTACGGAATTAATAGTGTTGCTAATATTGTTATTAATTCAAACGGAAATCCTCTTCCAGACCCATTTGTAATCTCAACTGATACAATAGGTACGTCATCAGGAGGAACCGTATCGGCTGAGCAATGGGAAGGGGTTTTAGTTGAATATGAAAACATAACTGTTACAGATGAAAATGCTGATGGAGATCCGGGTCCTGATCCGGGTTCTGGGCCTTCGAGAAATTTTGGTGATATGTTTGTTGCTGATGGAAGTAACTCTGATACAAGAATAGCTTTAGAATATGGCACACACGATTATCATAATTTTTGGTTTGCTGGTATGGATACCATTCCAAATTATGTTAGAACAGGTGATACATTTGAATCAGTAACTGGAATCCTATGGTATGGCTTCAGTAATTATAAATTACTCCCAAGGAAGAATGATGATTTTGTTGGCTGGGTAACTGATGTTGAAAATGAAGTTGTTTTACCAGATGAGTACAAATTATCTCAAAACTATCCTAACCCATTCAACCCTTCAACAAAGATCGAATATAGTTTACCTGTTGAAGGAAATGTTAGTATTAAAATATTTAACATTCTCGGGCAGGAAGTTCGAGCATTAATCAATAACGAACTTACCAGTGCAGGCAAACACACTGTAACTTTCGACGCAAACAACTTACCAACCGGTATTTACATTTACCGATTGCAGGCTGGTAATTATTCGGATGTGAAAAAAATGATTTTACTCAAATAATTGAAATGACAAAAAAGTGAGACTCACTTTTAAAGTGAGTCTCACAGCTATAACTAAATATGAAAATAATTTTACTATCAGTTTCAATATTCATTTCGGTATTATTTTTTTCTTGTAAAGATGATCCCGTAAGTAATCCGGTTGGTAATCAAGAACCGAACACAGGTTTATTTTTATACCCTGACTCAACAATCGGTCAGCAGTTAAGCAGGCTGCAGGTTCATTGGTGGGGTGATGATCCGGATGGTCTATAAAAGGTTTCTACATCAAATGGGAAGGAATTGATTCTGCCTGGAGTTTTACTACATCAAACGACAGCATCTTCTCACTTCCTATCGGTACCTCCGATACCGTTTACACTTTTAAAGTCGTATCTGTTGATGCAGAGGGTAACGGCACATATGACCAGGAAATCGTAAGGAACGGAGTCTCTTTTGGACCGGAGCCATTTATTGATGCAAATCAAAATGGAATGTACGATGCAGGTGAGGTGTATTATGACATCGGCTTGATTGATCCAACCCCGGCAAGTCTTGTTTTTCCCATTAAAAATTCTGCCCCCGTAGTTGAATGGAATGCACTTACAGTTTTGTTCCTGATACATCATTTCCAGTAATGACATTCCAGTGGAATGCAAATGACCTTGATGGAGTTGAATCAATCAGTTCAATAAATATTTCATTAAATGATACAAATAGTTTCGTATCGCTGCCAGGTTCAATTCGGCTTGTTACTATTCGTATTAAGGATTTGAATGCCTCAACTCCTGAAATGGAAATTCTAATTAACGGTTCTGATGGAAATATTTACTCTGAATTGTTACCAGGTCTTCAGCTCGATGCTGAAAATAAATTTTATGTTCAGGCAGTTGATCTTTCCGGTGCTGCTTCGGAAAGAATTGTTCTTCCTGGGAGAAGCTGTTTGGTATGTAAAAAAACCAAAAGGGAAGGTGCTGATCTTTGACAATTTTGCTGGTGCAACACCTGCCTCTAACCAGCAAGCTATGTTATTCTACAGGAATATTTTTAACACAATAGGAGGTGGCTCGCTTGAACGGGAAATTTGATGAATATGATCTTCAAAATGAAGTCTTACCATTTGAAAATGTAACCGTCTACGAAATGATGCGATTGTTCAAATATGTCTATTGGTATTCCGGATCCAATCCAAGACTAAATCTTTTAAATATTGTAACGAATAAATACATTGAGCAAGGAGGAAAAATTGCTTTTTCTATGACATTCCAGGATTCAAGTTCCAACTTTACTTTTGATCTTTCTACTCTGCAAGGATTTCTGCCAATCGATAATGTCAGCAACTTTATTCCATTTTTATTTGCAGGTGCCGATATTATACCATCATCACCTCAAATAAATTATCCCTCATTGAAAACTTCAGCAGACAATTGATTATGTAAGAACCTTTATTCCTAATTCTATAGTTGCAACATGAAATATACAATATTATCAAGCTCACAGATTTCCGGAAATATCGGAATGATAACTAACGATAAAACACTTTTCTTTATGGGACTGCCTTTGCATCAATGCAATGGCGGTAACCAAAATGTAGATGAACTTCTTAGAAAAGGTATTCTTTGAGGAATTCGGTTTGGTACCGTGAAAAAAATAATTATTCAAATATTGTTTCTGCTCATTGGTTTTAATGCGTTTGGTCAGCAGGCTGGCAACCTTATTGGCGTTGTTACTGATGTTGCAACCAGTGAACCATTGCCTGGTGTGAACATAATAATTAGAGGAACTTATTTTGGTGCAGCCACAGATATCAACGGTGTATTTAAAATAAATGGAATCAATCCTGGAAAATATAATATAGACGTTTCGTTGATTGGATATAAAACTTTTCAGTATACTGGAATTGAGATTGAATCAAACAAAACAAAACAACTGGATGTTAAACTTGAAGAGACAGTGTTAACTCTTGATCAGGATGTTGTTGTAATCGGGGATAAACCTTTACTTGATCCTGAAGAAACACAAAGTAAAAAAACTATTTCACAGGGAAGAAATAGATGCATTGATTGTTGAAAATGTTAAGAACATCGTCACACAACAGACCGGAGTTGTAACTGCCGATAACGAAATAAATATTAGAGGAGGCAGAAGTTACGAGAATGCTTTTCTGCTGGATGGGGTTTCAGTTCAGGATCCAATTGCAGGAACCGGATTTGGTTTACAACTAAGTGCTTCTGCAATAGAAGAAGTTGAAGTAATTACGGGCGGCTTCAATGCTGAGTTTGGTCAGGCAACATCTGGTATAGTTAATGTTAAAACAAGAGAAGGAAGTGAGAAATATTCCGGTTCAATAACTTATAAACGGGATAATTTAGGAAATAAATCATCTTCCAATGTTTTTAATATAGATATCCTTGAAGCAAATCTCAGCGGTCCGGAACCGATTACATCATTAATACTTCCAGCAATTGGATTAAATATTCCGGGAAGAATGACTTTCTTTGGAAATATTTATGCAGGAATTAGTGATGGAATAACTCAGGGTTACTATAAGCCAACTGCAGAACAACTTTACTCATCAACTTTTAACGGGACACGTTTTGCACCACGTACAGAAAATAGCTGGTTCGGGTTGTTTAAACTTACTTATCTCTATTCTCCAACTTTAAAATTTAATTACTCATTCAACCAATCGGTAAACATTAATCAGAATTCGCAGTCATTACAATCAAACCTCGAATATGTAGAACCATCACCGGGATATCAATACACATTTCAGAATATACTTGATAATGCTAATACATTCACTCATAATAATATTTATCATAATTTCGGAGTTACTCATACTCTTAATCCAAAAACATATTATGAAATAAAGTTCAACTATTTTTTTACAAATTTAAGAGGAGATGCCAATGGATTATTTTGGGATGCATACAATCAGCCTCTTGATATTGTGAACTTTCCGATTCAATATTATAATGAAGAAAGAGATACAGTTGGTGTAATTCCCGGAGATGGATTTTGGGATGTTGGAAACCAGTATACTTACCATGATCACTTCCTGGAAGAATTCTCTTTGAGAGGCGACATAACAAGCTTTTTCGATGAAAAGAATAAGTTCAAAGCCGGGTTCAATATGCAGTTCCAGCAAATGCAGGTAGTTGATATTTTTCAACCATGGGTTGGTGAACTAGGATTGAATAACGATATCTATAATGTTTATCCTGCAGTAGGTTCTTTTTACGCACAGGATAATATCAATTTTGGTGGAATGATATTGAATTTTGGATTACGCCTTGATTACTGGTTTCCGGGAAAATATGTTGATGATGCAATTGCCGATTCAAATGTAATCACCATCCCCGATGAAATCAGAGAAAGTTATTATGATGATACTTTTGGGTGGTTTAATGACAGGAGATTTAAAGCACGGTTAAGTCCACGATTAGGAATTTCTCATCCTGTTTCAGATTTTCAAACATTGTTTTTTTCCTATGGGCATTTCAGTAAATGGCCCAGACCTCAATTTGTATATGCAAAACTAAATCCAAGTAGTGCACAATCATCCTTTCAAAAATTTGGTAATCCAAATCTTGATCCAGAGACTACGGTCGCATATGAGCTTGGACTTAAAACTCAATTCACACCTGATGACGTTCTTACAATTACCGCTTATTATAAAGATATATTTGATTATGTAAATACTCGCTCCGTTAAGATCACTTCAGCACGATTGAATGCCGAAAATTTTATTACTTACGTTAATACTGATTATGCCAGGTCAAGGGGGCTTGAAGTAGAATTTAAAAAACGAATTGGAAAATGGTTTAATGGACTAGCCTCGTTTGCTTATGCAATTGCGACCGGTAAAAGCTCATCTGCTGAAGAGGGTGTTCTTGTTGCAAGGGGTGATTTAAATGAATCAATCAAAGAGGGTTTCTTACCCTGGGATAGACCGTTTACTGCAAATGTTTCTGCTAACTTTTATGTAAGTCCGGGTACTTTTGGAGCGCTGCAAGGAATCATAGATGACTGGAGTTTTTATATGAGGCTATTTTATCAATCGGGCAGAAGATATACTCCTGCAGTGTTTACAGGAACCGTGGGTACAGATGGAAGAAAAGAATATGAGTATTTAAGAAATGAAAGATACACAGCCATAGGTGATGACTGGTTTTATATTGATGCTAATTTTGAAAAATATTTTGAATTGACCGGATTGAAATTTTCTCTGTTTTTAGAGGTTAATAATCTTCTGGATACCCAAAACTCAACTATCATTAATCCTGTTACAGGAAGAGCATATGAATATGGGGATGACGTACCAAGTAGCTGGAATGATCCCCGGTATCCTGATGTACAAGCACCAATCAGTCCGTATCCAGTAAATCCGGCAAGATATCTAACAAGACGAAATATAAAGTTTGGAGTGAGCTTCAGGTTCTAAATTAGAAAAACAGATGTGAATGTCAGGCAGATTAGTTGATTATATAAATGAATAAAAAAATAGTTTACATATTATTGTTATTTATATTGATTGCTTTCAGTGATTCTGATGCTCAATTGTTTCCGATTCTAGGTGGGCAAAGAGCAGGTATTTCAACTGCACAATTTCTGAAAATTGGAGTAGGCGGCAGAGCTGCGGCACTTGGTGAATCCTTCGTTGCGATATCAGATGATGCTTCTGCCCTTTACTGGAATCCAGCCGGTCTCGCACAATTTAAAACTGATGAGGTGATATTCTCTCATAATATTTGGTTAGTTGATATCAACCATGATTTTCTTGGTGCTGTTTATCATCTGGATTCGGATAATACATTCGGTATTTCTCTAACTTCACTATCAATGGATAAAATGCCTGTTACAACAGAATTTGCCCCATTCGGAAATGGTGAATATTTCGGCTTTAGTGACATTGCATTATCAGTATCGTATGCCCGTAAAATGACTGAACAATTTAGTTTCGGTGGAACAGTGAAGTACATTGAAGAGACTCTCGATAAATTGAAAATGCGCGGGATTATGTTAGACATTGGGACGTATTATCGCACAGGACTTGGATCCACTCGTTTTGCTGTAACAGTTTCTAATTTTGGTGCTGAATTAGCTCCTGATGGAGAAGTTGTTCTAGTCGGTAAACGTAAAAATTCTGAATGGCAATCATTTGCTCCACCTACAATTTTCAGGATAGGATTTGCATTTGAACCATATCAAAACGAGGAGCACTCTGTAACAACTTCAATCCAGCTAAATCATCCGAATGACAATAGTGAAAATGTTTCTCTTGGCGTTGAATATTCATGGAAAAGAATGCTATTTCTGAGAGGTGGTTATAAAATTAATGTGGATGAACAAAATTATTCATTCGGTGCAGGAGTAAATGTACCAATTAGTATTGCCGAGTTTACGTTTGATTATGCATTTGCAAATTTTGAACGATTGGGTTCTGCACATAGATTTTCAATTATTTTAGGACTATAATGATATTTAATTACAAAACATATCTTCTTCTATTATTTATAGTTATGTGTTTTTTCTGGAGTTGCGCCGACAAGTTAGATTTAAATGATTTAGGCACCGATAGTGGAAATGGTAACATTACCGGCGATACAGTTTATGTACAGATTAAACCAGTTTGGGAAGGTTATAATAGGCCTCAGGATATTATGGTTGGTAGAGAACCATTCATCTATGTTGCAGATACTGATAATAATCGAATAGTTTTACTCAATCTTGATGGTCAGATACTCGGGAATAAATCTATTAAAAAGCCTGTAGCACTAGCTCAGGACTACCGTTTAAACCTTTTTGTTTGTGCCCAGTTTGATACTGTCATTAGCAGCCAAACACAGACTTACAGCGCTGTATACAAACTTGATTTGGTTTCCGTGAATCATCAGATAGAACTTGCTCCCACAAAGAGAATATTGCCGAGACCTCAGGATTTTGCTCAACCTCTGAGAGAATATACCGGAGCTTGCGTGTTTTTTGATAATACTTATTTGATTTCGCGTAAGGGACCAAATAACTCGAATTTAATTGATCCCGATAATGCTGTTCTGATATTTATACAGAGAAAATTAGCGGATGGAACTTATAAGGACTCACTTGTTGGAAGAGTTCCATTACTTGATCCGACAGGTTCAGGAATAATGTCGGCAAACCAGATTAGTTCATTAACATCGTACAATGCCCGGAACTTTAATATCAATTTGACATTGACTGGTGATAATAGCTTTAAATTTCAACCGCTTGAATTCATTATCTCTCCAGATTTTACCGGGTACAGAATCGCTTTACAGCCAGAATCAAGAGACTTAATGATGGCTGGAAATTTTCTAAAACCAGAAGGAAATGCACTCGATAACTCAGGGAATATTTTTATTGCAGATGCAGAAAAGGACAGCATCTTTAAATTCAATTCCTTTGGTGACAAGCTTCTAAGTTTTGGCGGACCTGGCCCTGATGACACCTTCAACCAGCCATATGGTGTGGCTTTCTTTAATAAAACACTTTATGTTGCCGACACAGGTAACAACAGAATTTTAAGATTTATTTTATCTACGGAGTTATAATGAAATATTTTTCGGCAATTTTATTTTTTATCTTATTTACAAATCATTCTTTAAAGGCACAGACCTCGGTTCCTATCGCAAACCTAAGATATAACGATGCCAATGGAGTTCCAGTAGATACAGGACAGGTATTTATTATTTCCGGAATTGTTACATCCTCAAACCAATTTGGAAACAGTGGTCCTGGATCAGTACAGGATGAAACCGCCGGAGTTTGCGTCTATGGCCCTGCCTTTTCAAATAGTGTCAATATAGGAGATTCGGTTACGGTAACTGCTGAACTGACTCAGTATAGCGGACTAACAGAACTTAGTTTTAATCTTCCGGGAGCCTCAGTTATAGTTCATTCATCCGGAAATGAAGCTACTCCTGAAATAATTACAATTAATGATATCAGCACTCAGCAATGGAATGGTTATGAAGAATTTGAAGGCCTTTTGATCAGAGTTAATAATGTTACAATTCAGGGGACCGGTAACTTTGCAGGTGCTACAAACTATAATATATCTGATCCTACTGGAACATTGACAAGTGGAATGAGAATAGATAATGATGTTTCATCGATTATTGGTCAGCCCATTCCATCAAGTGCTGTAGATATTATTGGCGTTCTACAGCAATACAAGTTTAGCCCACCCTACAATAGTGGCTACCAGTTATTACCGAGATTTATTCTGGATATTGTTGATGATGGTGCTCCATTAATTTTAAATCCGGTGATAGCAGCTGATATTGATACAAACTCGTTTAACGTTTATTTTAATACAGTGAGAAACGGTAATAGCCAGGTAAAATATGGCTTAACCTCGGCTCTTGAATTGGATTCGGTCATAATTATGGAAGATACAACATATCACGTGGTTCCAATTACGGGACTGGAAGAATCGACTTTATATTATTTTCGTGCTTACTCAACAAATGCCGTAGGAACAAGTGAAAGCTCACTTCAAACAGTAACCACTGCATCTTCGAATCCAGAAATTGGAACCATGAATGTTTATTTCAATTTTTCAGTAGATACGACTGTTGCTATTTCCGGTAATGCAGCTCACGGAAATGTAGACTTTAAACAGAAACTAATGGAAAGAATCAATCAATCAAGCTACTCAATCGATATGGCACTTTACAGTTTTTTCGGCATGCCTGAAGTAGCTGATGCGATAATTGCAGCTAAAAATAGGGGAGTAAAAGTTAGAGTTGTCTACGAAAACAGAACTACACAAAATAGTATGCAAGCGTTGATAAATGCAGGTATTCCAGTTTTAAAAAGAACCAGCGGTCTTGATGGAATTATGCACAATAAATTTTTTGTATTCGATGGGAGAGATGCGGTCAACACAAATGACTGGCTGTGGACTGGTTCATGGAATGTTACTTCAACGGAATTAACCTGGAAAAATAATGTCGTAGAAATTAATGATCCAGCAATAGCTTCAGCATATCAAATAGAATTTGAAGAAATGTGGGGCAGTTCAGATGATTTGCCAAATCCGGCAAATGCAAAGTTCGGTTCGCAAAAATCTGATAACACACCGCACACTTTTAATATTCGCGGGAAGGATGTAAGACTTTATTTTAGTCCATCAGACGGAACAACAGCCAAAATTGTAAGCGAAATCAATACAGCAAACGATGATATCTATTTTGCCATGTATGCTTTTACGCGCTACGATATTGCTAATGCTATGAATAATTCAGGAGTCACAGATATACGGGGAATTATAGATCAGGTGAATACTTCCGGAAGTCAGTATAGTTACCTTGATACATTTGCCGAGATGTTTCCTGCTAACGGTAGTACGCAGCACCACAAATATGGCATTGTGGATGCTTCCCTTTGGCAAAGTGATCCTACTACAGTAACAGGTTCTCAAAATTGGTCTAATGCCGGCGAACAGGACAACGACGAGAATACATTAATCATTA
This sequence comes from uncultured Ignavibacteriaceae bacterium, assembly GCA_963699475.1. GTDB lineage: Bacteria > Bacteroidota > Ignavibacteria > Ignavibacteriales > Ignavibacteriaceae > IGN2. The sequence continues at coordinate 99,063 of CAVOUA010000002.1, forward strand.
AAGATGGTTTTATTGCAAATCAGTTTATGCAGGAGTTTAAAAAACGTTATAACGAGGCTGGAGGAACGGGAACATTTATTATACCTGTCGTTGATGTCGAAGATATTAAAATTACTGAATTCAACTATTCATTGTATCAGAATTATCCAAATCCATTTAACCCGTAACTACAACCATTCGGTTTGAAGTGCCGAACTCACAACAGGTTGAACTTTCAGTGTTTGATATGCTGGGCAGGGAAGTAAAAGTTCTGTACAATGATATTGCTCCTGCTGGAATTGTTGCAGTTGATTTTAATGCTGAAGGATTAGCAAGCGGAGTATACTTCTATCGCCTTAAAACACGGGATTTTGTAGTGTCGAAGAAGCTTCTTTTACTTAAATAATGGAAGTAGTTGAGTAGTATAGTTTATTCTATCGAACCAACAATTTTTTTTGACGTTATCAGTATCTAAAAGGTGTGATAAACCAGGGACATTCAATAAATTAATCGTATTTTACAGTGGAATACTTGTATAAGTTGCTCATCAACTTTAATTTTGTACTTCAATTTTCATAAAACTATTCAGGATTACTAATGTCGGAAATAAATGGTAAAATTATTCAGGTAATTGGACCCGTTGTAGATGTTGAATTTGAAGAAGGTCATCTACCGGATATTTATAGCGCTATAAGAATACCTCGGGTTACTACTGAAGGTGTTGAAAATGATTTGATAGCGGAGGTTCAGCAGCATTTAGGGGAAGACCGCGTGAGAGCTGTTGCAATGGATTCTACTGATGGATTGGTCAGAGGTATGGAAGCGTTTGACACAAAAGAACCTATTTCAATTCCCGTGGGTCCTGAAACATTAGGAAGATTGATAAACGTTATCGGCCAATCAATTGATGGTTTGGGGGAAATCAAAACTAAGTTAAAATATCCAATTCACAGGCCCGCTCCCGCATTCAAAAATCTTTCTACTAATTCAGAAATGTTTGAGACCGGAATCAAGGTTATCGACCTTATAGAGCCTTATACAAAAGGCGGTAAGACTGGATTGTTTGGTGGTGCAGGTGTTGGTAAGACAGTTATTATTCAGGAATTGATTCATAATATAGCCTCACAGCACGGCGGTTATTCTGTTTTCTCAGGAGTTGGCGAAAGAACAAGAGAAGGAAATGATCTTTGGTTAGAAATGAAAGAATCAGGTGTGTTGGAAAAAACAGCACTTGTATTTGGTCAGATGAATGAACCTCCGGGTGCAAGATTAAGAGTAGGCTTAACAGGTTTGACTGTCGCAGAATATTTCCGAGATGAAGAGGGAAGAGACGTTCTTTTATTTATTGATAACATATTTAGATTTACACAGGCCGGTTCTGAAGTAAGTGCTCTTCTTGGGAGAATGCCTTCAGCAGTGGGTTATCAGCCTAACCTTGCAACTGAAATGGGCGCTCTTCAGGAAAGAATCACTTCAACGGATAAAGGATCTATAACTTCCGTACAGGCAATTTATGTTCCTGCAGATGACTTAACGGATCCGGCTCCGGCAGCTGCTTTCTCTCATCTGGATGCAACAACAGTATTGAGTCGTCAGATTTCAGAGCTTGGTATTTATCCTGCCGTTGATCCTCTCGATTCAACTTCAAGAATTCTTGAACCTGGAATTCTTGGTCAGGAACATTATGATGTTGCAAAACGCTGTAAAGAAATTCTTCAACATTATAAAGATCTTCAGGATATTATTAATATCCTCGGTATGGATGAGCTTTCAGATGAGGATAAAACTATTGTAAGACGTGCAAGACGCATTCAGAGATTTTTAAGTCAGCCTTTCTTCGTTGCTGAGCAGTTCACTGGATTTGCAGGTAAATATGTAAAGCTTGAAGATACGATTCGCGGATTCAAAGGAATCATCGATGGCAAATATGATGACTTACCCGAAGGTGCATTCCTTTATGTTGGAACAATTGAAGAAGCCGTTGAAAAAGCTAATAAGATGAAATAATGGCTGAACTTAATCTTGAAATAATCACTCCCGAAAAACCAATCTTTAAGGATCAGATTGAAGCCGTAACAATTCCGGGGACACTTGGCAGCTTTCAAATCCTGAAAGATCATGCACCTTTAATCAGCTCATTTGAAATTGGGATAATAAAAGTTAAAAAAACTTCTGCAGAAACATTTTACACTACTGCCGGTGGAACAGTTGAAGTTAGCCGCAATAATGTTTTAGTTCTTGCTGATTCAATTGAAAAGGTTGAGACAATCGATAAGGTAAGGGCAGAGCAGGCTAAACAAAGAGCTGAGGAAAGATTAATAAAAAAGCATGAAGAAAATATTGACGAAGCTCGTGCAAAAGCAGCTCTAAGTCGTGCTTTAAATAGATTGAATGCAGTTAAAAAATATAGTGCTTAGGAATTTTAATAACCTTGGATGTCATTTCGGTCTAGCGAAGTGAAGAACAGGGATCTAAATTTTGTTTTAATAACGTTGGATTCCGTGACAAGAACAGAATATTAATTCAGATATCCATCTCCCAAAATTATTTCCCTCATCATTTTATTTTCTTCGAGTTTTGCCTCCAGTTTTTCAAAATGATCTAAAAGGTAGCTTAGCCTCTTATTTTCACTCCGGATTGTCAGAAGTTCCTGCTGCTGAAGTATTGACAGCCCTGACTTCTCAGCTATCTTAAAAGACTTAAGATTGGTTTTTTCAAGTGCTTCCCAAAAACCCTGATTAACGTTAAAGTTTACCAGCTTCAGCATTTCCTGAACACGTTGCTTAAGAGTGAAAAATAAATTGTAATTTAGGTCACCATCAGCTTCCTGATCCTTAATCCTATTAACATCACTCAGATAATAACCATCGGGATGCATCTCTAAATCCATCCTCTTAAAACGCCATTTCCCGGTTACAATAATGTCAAGCTCACCCGATTCATAAATTTTTGTTACATCAGAAATCTCAACATACACACCGACTTCTGAAATCGTATCACCAATTTTGGAAACGATTCCAAAACCTATGTTATTTGCCAGACATTTGTTAATAAGAGTTTTATACTTCTCCTCAAAAATATGAAGAGGATATTTTGAATTCGGGAAGACTACCAGTGCGAGAGGGAATAATGCAATTTGCATAGCTGTAAATAATTTAATTGGAAGCAACCAGAGATTGCTTCCATCAAAGTTAATTCTAATTAATTATTTTGCTTCACTGAATCTTTTTTCCGCAGCAGCCCAGTTGATTACATTCCACCAGTTCTCAATGTATTCGGGTCTTCTGTTCTGATACTTCAGATAATAAGCATGTTCCCAAACATCCAATCCTAAAATTGGAGTTCCTTTTAAATCTGAAATATCCATCAATGGATTATCCTGGTTTGGTGTTGATCCAATAACCAATTTGCCTTTCTGTGCAACAAGCCACGCCCAACCGGAACCAAATCTTGTAGCGCCGGCATTACCGAATTGAGTTTTAAAGTCAGCAAAAGAACCGAATGTTGATTTAATCGCATCGGCAAGCGGACCAGTTGGTTCACCACCGCCATTCTTCTTCATCAAAGTCCAGAACAAAGAGTGGTTCCAGTGTCCACCACCATTATTTCTAACAGCAACCGGATATTTAGAAATATTAGCCATTAACTCTTCAAGAGATTTTCCTTCCATCTCTGTTCCTTCAACCGCTTTATTAAGATTTGTAACATAAGCGTTGTGATGTTTTGTATAATGTATTTCCATAGTCATCTTATCGATGTAAGGTTCCAGTGCATCGTAAGCGTAAGGTAATGCGGGCAATTCAAATTTTGCCATTGTTGTTTTACTCCTGTTTTTATTGTTTGAAATATTAGTTATACTCTTTGCAAATGGTTCAAATACTGAAGCTGCCGTTATTGCAGCAGCCGAGTAGATAAACTTTCTTCTATTCATATCTATCCTCCTTTAATACTGTTGCTGCACTAAACACCAAATGAATCCCCACATCCACAGGTTTTACTAGCGTTAGGATTATTGAAAAGGAATCCTTTTCCATTTAAGCCATCTGAAAAATCAAGTTCAGTTCCCATTAGGTAAAAAAGACTTTTACCGTCAACGAACAGCCTTACGTTTTCAGATTCAATTATCGTATCGCCGTCTTTAGTATTTTCATCAAAGTTAAGTGTGTAAGTTAAGCCAGAGCATCCGCCGCCTTTTACACCGACTCTGAGACCATAATTTTCAGGGATATTATTCGATTGCATTATACGAAAAATTTCGTTCCGTGCTTTTTCAGTTATTGTGATTTCAGATTTTATATTTGTTTCAGTCATTGTTAGCCTCAAATACTTTTTAATAATTAAAATGGGTCGCCTGGTACAGCGGTTACAAATTCAGTTTTATTTATTTTCCATGTTTGATGATTTATTTTTACAAAAAGATTTTTCTCTTCGTAATGCTTTGCCATTTCTTCGGCCAGTTTTTCAGCCATCTGATAGCTCGCTTTAATTTCCTTTTTTTCCAGGAAGCTTCTTATACCGTACTGAAAATCCCTGAAGAAAAAATTTGAGTTGTGAAAGACAGGGAACTTAGCCTTCAAGTAATTTAGTAGTTCCTCATTGTTATTTTTTAACAATTCAAGATTATTTTGATATTTGCTTGCCATTGTTGCCCTCTAATTTATTATTTCTGCATGATTGGACTTATAAACTTTGGTTTTTGTTCTCAGATCAAGAACAGATTCGGTTACTTTATTGATTACATAATTTATTTCTTCCTCAGTGTTGAATCTTCCAACGCTAAATCGAATTGATGATTTTGCTTGCTCGTTATTTAATCCGATAGCTTTTAATATTCTGCTCGGTTCAGCATTTGCAGACGCACAAGCCGAGCCAGCTGAAATTGCGACATCTTTGATTGACATCATAAAAGAATCAGATTTTACACCCTCAAATATAAGGTTAAGATTGTTAGTCAATCTTTTTTCAAGACTTCCATTTAGATGCACGTCGCTCAAATTAGATACTATTCCTTGATAAAGCTTATCTCTCAAAATCCTTATCCGCTTATTTTCTTCTTCGAAATTGTCTTTACAAAGACTAATCGCCTTTGCAAATCCAACAATACCCGGCACATTTAAAGTTCCAGGCCGAATTGATTCTTCCTGTTTTCCGCCATAAAATAGGGGACGAATTGAAATGGATGGATTCTTCTTCCTGACGTAAAGTGCTCCAACTCCTTTTGGTCCATAAATTTTGTGCGAAGTAAATGAAGCCAGATGGACATTAGATTTTACAATATTGAATTCAATCTTTCCGATTGCTTGTGTAGCATCAGTGTGAAAGATGATATTTCTTTCTTTACAGATTTCGCCAATTTTATCAATATCCTGAATCGTTCCGATTTCATTATTTGCTGTCATTATAGAAACAAGAATTGTTTCTTTCCTAATTTCTTTTTCAAGTTGATTGAAATTGATTTCACCATTCTTATTGACAGGAAGGAAAGTAACTTCAAATCCTTTTTGCACCAGAGCTTTTAATGAATCGTGACTTGCGCTATGTTCCGTTGTGCAGGAGATAATGTGATTTCCTTTGGATATGATATGCTTCAGCAATTCCGAAGTGAGCAAGGTTAATTGATTCAGTTGCACCGCTTGTAAAAATAATTTCATTTGGTTCTGCACCGATAAATTCAGCAATAGTTTCTCTTGCAATCTTTGACTGCACTTTCTGCTTCCCAGCCGTAACGATGACTTTTACTCGAAGCATTTCCAAAACTTTCCTTGAGATAGGGAAGCATTGCATCAACAACTGCAGGATCAACCGGAGTTGTAGCCTGGTTATCCAAGTATATCGGTCGGCTTAAATTCATTATAAAATCTGAATTAATAATGTTTCAGTAAATACTTTGTCAATCTTTCTCTGAACTTCAGCAAGAGGATCTTTTATTTTGCAGCAATCAAAATGTTCGCAATCTGCTGAAGAACTATTTAGCTGCATGCAATCTACAATCTTAAAATCTGATTCGACTGCACTTATAATATCATTCAAAGAAATACTGTTTGCTTTTCTAGCGAGAGAAAATCCACCGTTAACACCTTTTGCAGAAACAGCAACATCACCCTTCACAAGGTTTTGAAGAACCTTAGCCACGAGCTGATATGGTATCTGGTAACTCTCAGAAATTTCCTTTGCGGTTGAAAATCCCGAATGAGTTTTTCAGAGCCATATATTTGGCTGCCATTAGTGCATATTCTGCTTTTTTTGATAATTTTAGCATACATAAAGGACTGTTTTAGTCTGACATTAAACTAAAGATTATGAGTTTTAAATGCAAGTCGGATGTCTATGATAAAAATTAAAAACAAGTTTTTCACTCCTGCCAGAGGAGGGGACGAAGGGGACTGAGAAGTTACACCATAGATTACTTCACCACGTCACTAAAGTGACACTTCCTCAGAGGTGAGGAGGGATATGAAAACTACTATTTACTTTAACAAAACCATCTTCTTTGTTTCCGAATACTTGCCAGCTTTCAGTTGATAAAAATAAATTCCACTTGGTAGATTAGCTCCATCAAATTCAACTTCATAAGTCGCCGGCAGGTTTTTCTTCGTTAACGAGTGTTGCAATTTCTCTTCCGAGAAGATCATAAACTTTTAGTGTAACCAGTGATTGTCATTCCGAGCTTGACCGGAATCTGTATACTTTATTTTTGTGGTCGGATTAAACGGGTTGGGGTAGTTTTGAGCTAGGAGATAATTTTCTGGTATTGTTTTATTGTTGTCAGGAACTTCTTCAGATTCAGTAACTATTCCTCCATTTACTGTTTTAAGAATTGTGCCATTATGACCACAAATGTATCCCACATTATCATTAATAGTGTAAACACCTCTTAGCTCTTGAGTAGTAAGTACTTGAGTATCCCAGTTTGTGCCGCCATTTGTAGTTCTTAGTGCAACCCCTATAAACGGGGAGTCTCCACCAACTACAGTTCCATTTTCTGAACTGGAAAATGAAACACTATATAAATCATAATTAGTACCACTAGTCTGATTATACCACGTCATTCCGCCGTCTGTGGTTTTAATGATTTTACCGCCAAGTCCTACTGCAAATCCCGTGTCGGAATCTATAAAAGAAACTCCAATTAAATGTGAATTTGTACCACTTGCAAGTGAAATCCAGCTAAAGCCACAATTCTCAGTTTTCAGAATTACACCTCCCGTACCAACAATCACACCTATGCTATCAGTAATAAAGTCAATACCAAACAAGCCCGCTGTTGTTCCGCTTACACAATTTATCCAATTTAATCCTGCGTCAGTTGTCTTTAATATTTTTCCGCTGTCACCTATTACAAAACCAACACTTGAGTCAATGAAAAAAACATTTTTTAAACCATATGATACAACATACTGTTCATACCAAGAAAGACCTCCATTAGTAGTTCTCAAAATTGAATGGCCTCCTACTACTGTACCATTATTACTATCTGTAAACGACACTCCGGAAAGGTGAGCAGATTGACCACTATATTGAACCAACCAGTTAGAACCACCATTATTTGTTTGTAATATTGTTCCATAAGTTCCGACAGCTGCGCCATGTTGATCATCTGAAAAAGAAATTGCATTCATATGCATACGATTTCCTGTGGTTTCTTGAGTCCAACTATAACCACCATTTACGCTTCTGATAATTAAACCGTTGTCTCCCACAACACAAACATTATTTGAATCATTTAGAAATACACCGTGAAAGAAAGCTAGTTCTGTACCGGTGCTAACAAATGACCATGATATCCCTCCATTAGTAGTTTTTAATATTCTCCCACTAGAAATATTTTCCAAGCCAGCTATAAATCCTATATTTTCATTAACCAAAAAAACATCTTGAAAAACATTTATTGCTGGTTGCGAATGAGATGTCCAGGTTGATCCTCCATTTGTAGTTCGTCGTATTATTCCATCGTAACCAGTAACGATCCCTAAATTTGAATCCAAAAAGCTTACACTTAGGAGCGTGCTCGTTGAGACAATAGCAGGTTGGAACCAATTAACTCCACCATCAGTCGTTCTTAAAAATATACCCCAGCGTCCAACAACATTTCCTGTATTTTGATCAGTAAAGTCAACAGCATATAAATTGTCTGTTGTACCACTAGTTTGAGAAATCCATTCTACACCACCACTAGTAGTTCTGAGGATTGTACCCGCATTACCTACCACTGTAATTGTATTCTCATTGATAAAATCTGCAGCTTGAAGATCTTGGGTAGTGCCGCCAGAAAGATTAAACCAATACTCTCCACCATTAGAAGTTCTAATTAAAGTACCAACTTTACCTACCGCTATTCCGTTATCTTTATTATAAAATGAAATTCCATATAAATGATTAGCTGTACCGCTTTGCTGAACAGTCCAGGTATTTCCACCATCCTCCGTTTTTACAATCATTCCATACTCACCTACGGCGAATCCTATATTTGTATCTGCAAAACAGACTTCCCTGAGATTATTTCCCTGTGGTAGTGGATTTTGCCAGAACCAACCTTCTTGTGCAGATATAGTAATTGAAAGAATAAAAACCAGGAGAGATAGTTTTAAGGGCTCGCATAATTTTACCCCATTAAAATTAAACTGACCTAAACTTAAGAAATTAATTTGAGAAAGGCGAGGGGCTAAATTATTTAATTGTAGCTCAGGACTCCAGTCCTGAGATTTTGAAGTTAAATTCCAACACTTTTACAATTTCCTCAGTTCTGGAGAACTGAGCTACGGGAATTGATTAAAATTAAAATCCTAAAATCGCGGCAGAGTTTTTAGCAAGGTTTACGATTGGTGTAAAATATACACCAAGCACAAGGACAGGAATAAGTAAGAGAAGAAGAATTATCATATTACCAAAACTAACCTGAATTTTTTCACGTGTGTTTTCGGTTCTAACAAGGTAAAGATTTTTCAGAACACGAACGTAGTAATAATAAGCAACAACCGTATTCAGCAAGGCTATGAAAGCAACTACGATCATATCTGCATTTATCAACGCAAGGAAAATGTAAAGCTTTCCAATAAAACCTGCAGTAGGAGGCAAGCCGGCTAAAGAGAGAAGAAAGATTGATAATGCAACTCCTAAAAATCCTGTTGACGAACCCATTCCTTTGTAGTCATCAAGCTCTTCACTGCCGATTTTATTTGCAATCAACATTACAACAAAGAAAGCACCAAGGTTCATAAAAAGATAAATTGCAAAGTAGACAAGCACTGCAATCACTCCGTCATTGGAGAAAATTGCAACAGCAAGAAGCAGATAACCTGCGTGTGCAATGCTTGAGTAGGCGAGCATTCTTTTAATGTTATCCTGCCAGAGTGCAGCAAAGTTACCAAGCGTCATTGTTAGAATTGAGAGAACAATTAGAAGTCTCTGCCAGTCAATTATGCCTAGCAATAATCCAGCTTCCATCCGGGGCAGTGCTCTGGATAGAAATGTAACTTTGATAAATCTGATCAAGCAAAGCAAAACCAGCAGCTTTACTTGCAACGGAAAGATATGCAGTAATTGCAATTGGAGCTCCTTCGTAAACATCTGGAGTCCAGAAAGTGAAATGGTGCAATAGAAACTTTAAATCCAATTCCACTAAGAACCATTACTCCTGCAAATATGAAAGTGAATCCACCAAACTGAGCAGTTCTGCAATATTGCATTCATTTCATACAGATTTGTTGTTCCGGTTAAGCCATAAAGAATTGAAATACCAAAAAGCATTATTCCGGAAGCAACTCCACCGTAAATAACATATTTCAGAGAAGCTTCAGAACTTCTGTCAACCGTCTTTAAAAATCCAGCTAAGATATAAGAAGAGAGAGATAACAATTCAATTGAAAGATAGATAAGAATTAAATCTGATGATGATGAAATGAGAAACATCCCTAGTATCATTGCCATAATTAGAGTATAGTATTCACCGTGACGATCACCGCAGTTTACAATTTCACTTGAGGTAACTGAAAACATAATCACAAAAATAGAAGTAAGAAGCACAATCATTTTAAAGAACACCGCAAATGAATCAACTGCAAGTAATCCAACACTGGTAGCATCATACCTGAAAGCGAAATTATTCATTCCAAATTGTTCAACAACAAAGTAGGCAGTAACAAGTAAACCAACTATGGAAATGATAGGGAGAAGGTTCTTTCGTTTATCGAATATCAAATCGAAAAGAACAATTACAACCAGAAGGATTGAAAGAGCAATCTCAGGTTTAATTAGTTGCAGACTTGATGTCAGATTTTCGAAATTCACTTTTATTAAATCTTTATTTATAAACCACTTATTGAACTAAAAAAGATTTGCGAGTCTTGCATAAACTTAACCATCGAATTAACTGAAGCATTCATTACATCGAGCATTGCAGAAGGATAAACACCAAGGAATATTATTATCAAAGTTAACGGAATGAACATTGCATATTCTCTTCCGTCAAGATCTTTAAGCTGCATCCATTTTTCTTTTAATGTGCCGAGATAAACTCTCTGCATTGTCCAGAGCATATAGCCTGCACCTAAAAGAATTCCAAGAGTTGAAATAATCGTTATCACTCTGATTACATCATAAGCTGAATGCACCAAGGAAAACAAAAATTTCAGAAATAAATCCGCTTAATCCGGGAAGACCAATTGCAGCAAAGAATGCAACCGTAACAAAACCAGTATAAATTGGCATTTGAGTAGCCATTCCACCAAAGTCATCAAGATTTCTTGTGTGAGTTCTGTCGTAAAGAACGCCAACAATTAAGAAGAGCATTGCTGTAATTGTTCCGTGATTGAACATTTGAAGTATTGCTCCTGAAATTCCCATCGTATTTAATGATGCCATACCAAGCAGACACATAACCCATATGTGAAACTGATGAGTAAGCAATCAACTTTTTGAAATCTCTCTGAGCCATTGCAGCCAATGCACCGTAAATGATATTTATCATTCCGAATAATCCAATGTACCACGCAAGCTGATAAGTTAATTCGGGGAACATTGTATAATTGAATCTCAGTATACCATAGGTTCCCATTTTCAGAAGAACGCCAGCAAGAATGACGCTTATTGGTGTTGGTGCTTCTACGTGTGCGTCGGGTAACCATGTATGGAAAGGGAACATTGGAATTTTAATTGCAAAACCTGCAAACAATGCAACGAAAGCTATAAACCGCCAGTTATTTGGATTGAGTGGAGACAGGACACCTGTTGCAGTATAATTAGCAGTATTCATCATTTCGAGGATGTTGAATGTGAAAACTTTACTTCCATCAGCCAGAGTTTCAGTTGTACTGAAATAAAGTCCAATCATTACTAAAAGAATAAAGATACTTCCAAACAATGTGTAGAGGAAGAACTTGATAGCAGCATATTCTCGTCTGGGACCACCCCAGATTCCAATGAGGAAATACATAGGCAGAAGCATAATTTCCCAGAAGATAAAGAACATAAAGAAATCCAGGGAAACGAACACGCCCATCATTCCTGTATCGAGCAAAAGGAACAAAGCGAAGTAACCTTTTAACTGACGGTCAATTGTCCAGGAAGAAAGTGTTGCTATAAAAGTAACGATTGCTGTTAAAAGAACCATTGGTGTGCTCAGTCCATCTGCTCCCATAAAATAATCAATCTTAATCGTTCCGATCCATGGAAAATCTGAAATTTCAATCCATCTGAATTTTTCAACAAACTGAAATGCACTTGCCTCGTTTATTCCGCCGAGTAAGTAGTTGTAATTACTCATTAAGAATATGGAGAGAATAACCTGCACTCCCGTTGCAAACAGAGCAGTGTATTTTATCGCCTGAACATTCTCTTTTTTTAGAAAGAGAATTATCACCATCCCGACAACTGGAATGAACGTTAGAAATGTTAGTATTGGAAAATTCATTTATCTACCTAATGTTTTCAAAACTTAAAATGATTTAAATAGAAATAATAAAATCACAATTGAGAATATTACCATAATGATATATGTCTGTACTTTTCCTGTCTGAAATTTTCTGAAAAATATTCCTACAATTCCACTTAGGGTGGCCATAAAGTTCACAAGGCCATCAACTACAATATTATCAAAATGGCCAACGAATGTTGAAACTGCTTTTGTTACTGTAGCACTACCATCAACAATACCGTCAATAATTACCCGATCAAACCAGGCAACCATACTACTTAATGCGAGTGTTCCGGCAACAAATGTTTTATCATAAAGCTCATCGAAGTACCACTTGTTGTAAGAGAAAGTGTATAACGGTTTAAATCTTTCAGCAAGCTTATCTGCACTGATCTTTTTCCACTGGTACATAGTAAATGCCAGAAGTATTCCACTAATAGCCATGAGTATAGAAAGAATTACTGCCGTTCCATGAGAGTGATGTAAAGCTTCGGTGTAAGTTTCAGAATACATAACTTCGTGATTCACTGGCTCTGACTCCAGCACCGCTTCATCAGTTTTCATAAAATCAAATCTGGTTTCTTGTGGTGTATATAAAACTGGCTGATGTATCCATTTAGTATAAAACCATCCTGCGTCAGGACTCATTGGATTTGGAGTATACCAGAAGAAGAGAGAGAGAACAGATAAAACAACAAGTGGCATTGCCATTGCAAAACCAGATTCGTGTGCGTGATCATATTTTTCTCTATTTCTAGGCTCACCGTGGAAAGTAAGTATGACCAATCTGAACATGTAGAATGCAGTCATCATCGCAACAAGAAATCCTACAAACGGAAATAGCCAATGCCCGGTAAGTGAAGCAAAAGCAAATGAACCGGAGAGAATTCCATCTTTACTTAAAAATCCTGATGTAAGTGGTATTCCTGAAATTGCGATTGATGATAATAAAAATGTGGCATAAGTGATCGGCATCTTCTTCCTGAGTCCGCCCATATTTCTGATATCCTGTTCGTGATGCATTGCGTGAATAACTGAACCGGAACCAAGAAATAAACAGGCTTTAAAGAATGCGTGAGTTATTAAGTGGAAGAATGCAAATTTATATGCACCAACACCAAGTGCCATTATCATATAACCTAATTGCGAAATGGTTGAGTAAGCAAGTACTCTTTTAATATCGTTTTGAGTAAGTGCTATAGTTGCAGGAATAAATGCAGACAAAGCACCGATCGCTGCAATAACGAGCATTGCATCTGCAGTTAGTATTCCGAAAACTCTAACCACAAGATAAACGCCTGCTGCAACCATTGTAGCAGCATGGATTAAAGCACTGACAGGAGTCGGACCTTCCATTGCATCTGGTAACCAAACGTGAAGAGGGAACTGAGCTGATTTACCAATTGCACCGCAGAAAATCAAAACGCCGGTTACCGTTAACCAGAATTCACTGTTGAATGGAAGATTACCTTTTGCAATTTCACCGAATATTTCTGAAAAAGAAAAAGTGTTATATGAAATGAAGAGAATCAATAAACCGGCAAGCATTCCAAGATCACCGATTCGATTAACAATAAATGCTTTTTTGCCTGCATCGGAAGCAGATTTCTTTTCGTACCAGAATCCGATTAAGAGGTAAGAAGAAATTCCAACTAGTTCCCAGAAGATGTACATCATCAGCATATTATGAGTGAGTACGATGCCTGACATTGAAAAGGTAAACAGTCCTAAATAAGCAAAGTATCTGTTGTACCTGATATCACCTTTCATATAATCAATAGAGAAGAAGTGAACGAGGAAGCTGATAATGTAAACTACAACAATCATCAATGCACTAATGTCATCAATCAGCATCCCGAGGTAAATGTTTATTGATCCGACAACAGGAACACTTCCCATATCAATCCATTTAAACTCTGCTGTTATGCTCGTATCTGCGAAGGAGGTCAACTTACCGAATAGCAGTACTCCAGATAAGATAAGTCCGGCAAATAAAACGAAATTTTCAAAGAAAAATATTTTCGGGATTTTCTTGCCAAGCAATAAAGTCACTATAAAACCGAGAAGCGGTAAGAAGAGTACTATTACTGATAGATTTATTAAAAGACTTTCACTCATTTACTAATCCCGTAGTGTATCAATTTCGTCAACATTAACATTCACGAATGTTTTATATAGATTGAGAACGATTGCAAGTGCAACCGCAGCTTCAGCCGCAGCAAGCACGATTACGAACAAGGCAAACAGTTGACCTTGCAAACCAAAATTTCCGAAGCGTGAGAAAGCAATAAAATTAATATTTGAAGCATTAAGAATTAATTCTATTCCCATCAGTACCATAATTGCATTCTTTCTTGTAACTATGCCATATATACCAAAACTGAATAACAGAGTGCTTACAATCAAAAAATGTGTTAATGTGACTTCTAACATTATTTCCTCGCCATGGATGCAGCCCCGATTAGGGCGACTAATAATAAAATACCAAGCAACTCAAAAATCAAAACGTATTCATTTATGAGCATACTTCCGAGAGTTGATAATGTTGACGTAGGCATATCGGTTTTGATTTGGAACCATTCAGTATTCAAAATGACTGCCCCGATTACTCCTGTAAATAATCCAACTCCGATTGCTGCAGGTAAAGTATGAATTGTCCCGGTTTTAATATCTACCTGAGTAATTTTATTCGTGATCATAACTCCGAAAATTAACAGGATCAGAATTCCGCCAACGTAGACTATAAGCTGAACGATTGCTACGAAATCAGCACCAAGTAAAACATAAATTCCAGCAACACCAAAAAAAGTAAACAAAAGAAAGAATGCAGCACGAACGATATTCCTGGTTGTAACGACAAAGAAAGCTGAAAGTACTGTTACAGCTGCAAACAAATAAAAGATGATGTCGTAAATACTCATTATTTATTTTCTTCTTTATTATCTGGTTTAGGCTCTTCTGGCTTATTAGCTTGAGCTGCAGCTTTTTCCTCGGCAGCCTTTTTAGCTGCAGCTGCTTTTTCAGCTTCTTTTTTTGCTTGCATCTCTTCAAAATTTTTCTTCTTTTGAATTCTTTCTTCGGGAAGAAGAGTTACAAAGTCATATAATAAATTTTCTCTCTTAAATTCAGAAAACTCGTAAACGTCAGTCATATAAATACATTCTGTGGGGCAGGGGAACACACACAACTGGCAGTAGCAGCATTTTGCAAAATCAATGTTGAATGTTGTAACCCACAAAGCTTTCTTTTTACCATTTGATGTTGTTCCAAGATCTTCTCCGGGAATTGATTTAACAGTTTCAATCTCGATACAGTTAACAGGACAAGCACGTGCACATTGATCACAGCCAATACAATCATCCATATTAACATAAAGTCTGTTTCTTTCTCTTTCAGGCAATTGCGGTTTTACTGATGGATATTGAATAGTAACTGCAGGAACGAAAAGATGTTTGAACGTTACTTTCATTCCAATTAAAATTGTAAATAAACCTTGCCAGAATTGTATAAAGTAATTTCTCATACTACATCAATGAAATCAATCCAACTAATAAAAGAATTACAAATGAAAAAGGAATTAAATATTTCCAGCAAAATGCCATCAACTGATCAACTCTGAAGCGTGGTAAAGTCCATCTCAGCCACATCTGAACAAACACGAAGAATAATCCTTTTGAAGTAAACCAGAAAAATTGTTCAATAGGAACAAGCCAGGGTAAATTGAGAGTGTTACCAAGGTATCCGAATGGTGATTGATATCCACCAAAAAATAACACTGCAACAACTGCCGATACAGCAAACATATTAGCGTACTCAGCAAGGAAGAACATTGCGAATTTCATACCTGAATATTCTGTGTGATAACCAGATACAAGCTCTGATTCAGCTTCAGGAATATCAAACGGAGTTCTGTTTACTTCGGCGAGAGTGCTTGTGTAAATAATCAGGCACCCCATAATCATCAATGGAATCAATAAAATTTTCTGTAGCCCTACTGCTGGTCCACCCAAAATTAACCAATTCCAAAAGTAACCTGTCTGCATTTCACTTAAATCATAAAGACTCAAAGTACCGGTAAGCATAATAACAGTCAGGATAATCAACAAAGTTGGAATTTCGTAACTAATTATCTGTGCAGCAGCACGCATTGCACCAAGTAACGAGTATTTATTATTGGAAGCCCAACCAGCCATCAATATTCCAGCAACGACGAGACCAGTAACACCAACGATAAATATAATTCCTAAATCAATCTTCGAACCGATAAAAAATCCAGAAAAGGGTATTGCAGCAAACGCAGCATAGCTTCCCATAAAAACGAGTAATGGTGCAAAGTTGAATAAGTGTTTTATCAGTTGCATTTGGAACTAAATCTTCTTTCTGGAGAAGTTTGACTATATCAGCAACAGTTTGAAGTATTCCATGATAACCTACTCTCATTGGACCAAGCCGATCCTGCATATGTGCAGAAACTTTTCGTTCTGCTAAAACTGCTAATAGTGCAAAAGGCAAAATGAAAACAAACAAAGGCAGCAAACTCACAATAAACATTGCAAGGATTTCACTTCCGGTAAGATTATATAACCAATCGTACATCATCTGTCAATTTCTCCCAATACAATATCAATGCTTCCAAGAATTGCCACAACATCTGCAACCATAAATCCTTTGCAGAGTTCAGGGAATACCTGCATTGTTACAAAAGATGGTGCTCGAACTTTTACTCTTGCTGGATTAAGTGAACCATCACTTATAATAAAATATCCTAGTTCACCTCTTGGATTTTCAACTCGAGTATAAATTTGTCCTTCAGGTGGTTTTACTCTTTTTGGGATTGCTGATTTTACATCTCCTTCAGGAATCTGTTCAATTGCCTGTTCAATTATTTTCAGACTCTCTTCCATTTCTCTGACACGAATAAAATAACTGTCCCAGCAATCTCCGGTTTTTCCTTTTTCACCACTTCCAATAGGAATTTCATAATCAAATTTGTGATAAACAGAATAGGGATCATCTTTTCTCAAATCCCATTTCATTCCGCTAGCGCGAAGGTTTGGACCACTCACCCCATAATTAATTGCAGTTTCAATTGGAAGAACACCAACGTTTGCGGTTCTTTCGATAAAAATTCTATTGTATGAGAGAAGGTCGTTCAACTCTTTAACATTTGGTCTGAAATCTTTAATAAATTCTTTAGTAAGACGAATAAAATCTGGATGAAGATCGTGAGAGAGCCCGCCGATCCATATATAATTATAAAGAAGTCTTGCACCACACGTGATTTCAAAAAGGTGAAGAATTCTTTCTCTGTCTCTGAAACAAAATAGGAAAGGAGTGAATGCACCAATGTCTGCACCATAAGTTCCAAGTGCAACAAGGTGAGAAGCAATTCTCTGCAGTTCTCCCATAATCACTCTGATATACTCAACTCGCTCAGGTATTTCAATCTTCATTAATCTTTCCATTGCAAGTGCATAGCCAAATTCATTATACATCGAAGCTAAGTAATCCATTCTGTCAGTATAGGGAATTACTTGAGGATATGTCATTGCTTCTGCATGTTTCTCAAAACATCTGTGAAGATAACCGATGTGGGGAATTACATCAAGAATAATTTCACCATCAAGCACAAGCTCCAACCTTAGCACACCGTGCGTTGACGGGTGCTGAGGTCCCATATTCAATACCATTTCTTCAGTCTTTAGTGCCATTAACTTTCTTTGTTAATAAGGAACTTTCATTCCCTGGTAAAATTCAGGATTCTTATAATCTTTTCTTAAAGGATAACCAAACTCCCAATCATAAGGCATTAATATTCTTCTTAAGTCAGGATGATTTAGAAAAATAATTCCATACATATCATAAGCTTCTCTTTCGTGCCAGTCTGCACCTTTCCAGACTTCAGTGACAGAAACAACTTCAGGCTTTTCTCGGTCAGTTGAAGTTTTAAGAGTAAGCTTATGTTTTAATTTTGTTGATTCAAGATGATAGTAAACACTCAGTGTTCCACCTGTAATTGTTTCGAATCCTTTTTCATCCTTTACTTTTTCACCATTAGCATCATCAACTCCTGAAAGATTCATAAGTGAATCAAACTGTAAATCATTTTCATCTCGAAGGAATAAACATATCTTATCAACTTCAAGTGGGTCAACAATTATAAATGGTTCAACTGGTTTATCAGTTTTCAATTCAACAACAGAGTCACCAAATTTTTCTTTCAGAACATTAAATATTTCATCAGCAGTTTTCATGCACTCTTTTTGACTATTGATTCATTTCTGATTTTTTCCTGAAGCTTTAGTAATCCTTCGAGTAGAGCTTCAGGACGTGGTGGACAGCCAGGTACATATACATCAACAGGAATGACTCTATCAACTCCTTTTAATACATGATACCCGTGCTCCCAGTAAGGACCTCCGCAGTTTGAACAACTTCCCATCGAAATAACATATTTTGGATCTGGCATTTGCTCATATAATCGTTTAATTCGAATAGCCATTTTAAATGTTACAGTTCCTGAAATAATAATTACATCTGATTGTCTTGGAGAAGGGCGGGGAATAACTCCAAATCTGTCAAAGTCATAATGCGAAGCAGAAGTCGCCATCATTTCGATAGCACAGCACGCTAAACCAAAACCAACTTGCCATAAGGAAGATAATCTTGCCCAATTAAATAGGTCTTCAGTCTTAGCTATGACTATATTACCATCTGTAAATTCCTGATCTAGTAATCCCATATTCAGCTTGCAGAGTTTAAGTTCTTCTGTTTGGTTTCTTATTGATTCAATTTTTTTAAAGGACGGTTCTTTAATTATAGGTCGTGCCCATTCAAGGTCACCTTTTTTCCATTCGTAAGCCATTCCAACACCTAACAGTATTAAAAATATTGCACCAATTAGGTATCCAACTATTCCAAGTTCCTTGTAAACCAAGAGCCCAGGGAATGAGAAGAACTACTTCAACGTCAAATATTAAAAAGATAAGCGCAACCACATAAAAACGGATGTTGAATTTAACCCAGGGAGAACCTTCAGGATTTTCACCGCATTCATATGTAGTAAGTTTTTCGAAAGTAGGTCGTTTTGGGACGGAGAAGACGTGCAACATAGATTGCAACAACAACAAAAAGTGCTGCTGTTAAAATGAAGACAAAGATCTTACCGAATTCTGTTAGCATTATTTTTTAAAAATTTACTATGAAAATTACTAGTACTGGCAAGTAATGTCAAGAAAAGTTTTATTAATTAGTAATTACTTTCTTTAAATTGTTTATCGATATTCAATAAATATATATTTTAACCAGAGAATACTTTTTGAATATTTCAGTATTTTTGCACGAAGTCGAAATCATTTTCTTTGAAATACTTCTAACACTAAAATAAAACTTAATGGATTTAGTAAAAGTTTATCTGATTCAAAGCATAACAACAGCAGCTAATAATCTTCGACTTAATGCACAGCAAATAGAAGTTGTTGGATTGTTGCGTGAGACCATGGTTAATTCCAATGATCTTGGGGCAGATCTTCTACTGATGAAAAAAACAACTGAACTTTCAAAACTTGCAATCAGGTTAGGTGAGATTCATTCCTTTTTGACTCAGGGCAAAGTTGATTTTGTTAAAATATCAGAACAGTTCAGAGAGCATAGCAGATATTTGATTAGAGATTTAAATCAGTTTCTGGAAAATGTTAGTCCAAAAATTTATAAGGATGCTTTTGAAAAAATAAATAATGGTAATACCACTTCAATTGATGTTGAACTTGTTGATCGCAGCAATCTGGCTGGTGAAATTATGGATAAAGATGTTCCAGTAAGTAATGAAAATATTGCAGATGAAGATAGAAAAAAAGAATACCATTTCATCTAGTTGATTTTGAGAAAAAGATTTTAAGTCCGGTAAAATCTCTCGATGAATTACTTGAAGAAAATACCATCAGGAAATGTGAAAGATTCAGAGTTAAAACAATATTGTGAACTTATGAAAGATCATGCTTCGCTTGCATCCCTTCAGGATTTTCAGCTGCTTGCAAAAATGCATGAAATTATTGCTTCTGCATCTCGATGCAATGACGAATAGGTGATCTTATAGTTGATAAAATAGTTATTGAAGCACTTCGAGCTTGTTTAATTGTTATTGTTGCAGTTGTTAAAAGAAAAGATGTTGATATTACAGGATATTTAAATCGAGCCGAAGAGTTTGGTGAAAAAATATTTCAATGAAAATTTTCAGGTATAAAAAAATGAATTTATATGCGATTATAATGGCAGGAGGAATTGGTGCAAGGTTTTGGCCAAGGAGTAAGAAGAAAAGTCCAAAACAACTTCTAAAGATTATTGGTGAGAACACTATGATCCAGGAAACTTTTTAAAGAATTAATGGACTTGTACCAAAGGAAAATATTTTAATTGTCACAAATGAAACTCAGAAACCAGGTATTGTTGAGCAAATTCCTGAAATTCCTGTCGAAAATATTATTGTTGAACCATTTGGAAGAAACACTGCGGCATGTATTGGACTTAGCATCAATAATTATTCAACAACGCTCTCCCGATGCGGTTACTTTTGTTATGCCTGCTGATCATATAATTATGGATAATGAAAGTTTTTTAAATACATTAAAGACAGCTGCTAAATTTTCATCTGAGAATCAGGCACTTGTTACTATTGGGATTCAACCAACTAAACCGGAAACGGGTTACGGTTATATTCAAATTGATGAAGATTCCGGAAAAAATAATGTTTATAAAGTCTTAACTTTTGCTGAGAAACCAAATTATGCTACTGCAGTTAATTTTATTAAAAGCGGCGACTTCTTCTGGAATAGTGGTATGTTCATCTGGAAGATTGATACAATCTTAAATGAAATAAATCAATTGATGCCCGATCTTTATGAAGGACTTGTTCAGATTCAAGATCAAATTAATAATCCGGATTTTCCAAACATACTATCTGAATATTTATGGTCAATTAAAAAGCATTTCAATTGATTATGGTATAATGGAAAAATCAGACAAAGTATTTCTTGTAAAAGGTCAATTTAGCTGGAGCGATGTTGGAAGCTGGGAAGCAGTTTATGAACTAAGCGAAAAAGATCGAGGATGGTAATGTTAAAGTTGGAACCGTTTATACTGATATGGCTCTGGATTCTTACATCTACTCACCTGATAAATTTACAGCTGTAATTGGAATGGATAATGTGATTGTTATTAATTGTAAAGATGCTTTGCTAATTTGTAAAAGAGATAAAGCTCAGGATGTAAAAAATGTAATTGATTATCTTAAGCTTAATAAATTAAACGATCTTCTATAATCGTTAATGAAAAAGGTAATTACTGAAAGGGATATTTTAGAACTTGAAAAAAAGGGGACAAAGGTTTTAGTAAAAACTAAAGATACTATTATCACTCCGCTCGCATTAGACCGAATACGCTATTCAAAATTTACTATCATTGAAAAAGAAAAAATTGATTCTGAGCAAATCAATCAGCCATTCACTAATAACCAACCATCTTCTAAACGAATAATTATCGGCAGTGATCATACTGGATTCAAATTAAAAAATATTTTAATTAAATATTTAACTGAAAAAGGATATCAGCTTACTGATGTTGGCACTTTTGATGAAAAATCGTGTGATTATCCTGATTTTGCCAGGATTGTAGCAAAAAGTATTTCTAAAGGAGATATGATTTCGGTATTTTGATAGATGCTACGGGAATTCCATCATCAATTGTCGCAAATAAAATTAAAGGAATCCGAGCAGCAACTTGTTACAATACTTTCAGTGCCAGAAGTTCACGAGCTCATAATAATTCAAATGTTCTTGTAGTTGGTGCAAGAGCTTTGGGAGAGGAAACTATAAAACTATATTTGATGAATGGCTGTCAACTCAATTTGAAGGTGGAAGACATCAGAAAAGACTGGATAAAATAAATGATTTGGAAAATGAGAATTCGAATTGAGTTACTATTAAGTTATAACATATTTTGAAATAAAGTGTTTATAGCATAATTTTCACCAGCACGAAAAAAGATATTACAAAACAGATTTCGATATTTAACCAACCAAAGTCACCTCTGAAAACAAATAATTCAAACACTAATTTGCAGGAATTAGCTAAAAATTGTTCATAATAAATTCTCCGTTAAAGAAATTTTAGAATTAAATCCTCACATTTATCTTCTTAAAGTATTTTCTCCTGAAGTTGACTTCAATAATTAAACCTGGTCAGTTTCTTAATATCAGAGTTACCGAAAGAGTTTATCCTTTGCTGAGAAGACCATTTAGTGTCTGTGATGTAGAAGGAGATTATCTCTATCTGATGTTTAATATTATGGGAGAAGGAACAAATATTTTAGCACATAAACCAATTGGAACTGATCTGGATATTCTTGGTCCACTTGGAAATGGATTCAATCTTGATGGAAATTATGAAACTGCTGTTATTGTTGCAGGAGGATTAGGTGCTGCTCCATTTCCATATGTTACTCGAAAGCTTAAATGGAAAGAAAAATATACTTTCGTTCATTGGTGGAAGAACAAAAGATGATGTAATCACTTATAATTTGAAAAATGTTAAAGAGGCATCAGATGATGGTTCACGTGGTTTTAAAGGTAATGTAGTCCAACTTACTTGAAAAAAATCTTGAATTACTTCAATCTCAGAAAATAAAAATATTTGCTTGCGGTCCAACATGCAATGCTAAGAACATTAAAAGAATTTTGTCTGAAGACACGAATTTGAATGTGAAGTTTCAACTGAATGTGCAATGGCTTGTGGATTTGGAATTTGTCAGGGTTGCCCGATTGAATCAACTGCACAAAGAAGATACAATATTTACTTGTGTGTAAAGATGGTCCGGTTTTTAATATTAAGGATGTTGTGATATGAGCAAGGTAGATCTTTCAGTAAAAATTGGTTCACTTACTCTACGAAATCCTGATAATGCTTGCATCCGGAACTGTTGGTTATGGCAATGAAATTTCAGAATTTACTGATTTAAATAAAGTTGGGTGGAATTGTAACAAAATCACTTAGTCTGAAACCAAGAAAAGGAAATCCTCCACAACGAATTGTTGAAACTCCTGCGGGAATGTTAAATGCAATTGGTCTTGCTAATGTTGGTGTAGAAGTGTTTCTGAAAGAGAAAATTCCATTTCTTAAAAAATTTGATGTTCCACTAATTTGTAACATTGCTGCAAGTACAATTGAAGAATATGTTGAATGCACAAAAATTCTGACCGAAGAAGAAACTATCAAAGCTTTTGAGATTAATGTATCCTGTCCAAATGTAAAAGAGGGAGGATTATCATTTGGTAATGATTTGAAATCTGTGGCAATAATTACAGAGAAAGTTCAGAGCAGTCAACAAACAAACCATTAATTATTAAACTTTCACCAAATGTTTCATATATTGCTGAGTTTGCCAAAGCTGCAAAAGAAAATGGTGCCGATGCTGTTTCTGCAATAAATACTTTGGTTGGTGCTGCATTTAATATTTTTACACGGAAACCTAAAATCCAAAATATAACAGGTGGATTATCAGGTCCTGCAATTAAACCGATTGCAATAGCAAAAGTTCTTGGAAATTTCAAGACAAGTTGAAATTCCGATTATCGGAATTGGTGGAATTATGGATTGGAAAGATGTAATTGAATTTATGATTGCTGGTTCTTCCGCAATTCAAATCGGAACACTTAACTTTATTGATCCTTCTGCACCTGGAAAAATTGTTAATCAAATTGAAGAACATTGTATTAAAAATGGAATTGAGAAAATTTCATCACTCATCGCCTCATATCAATTATAGTTAAATGGATATTGAAACTTCGCTGAATAAACTCTTCTCTCTTCATACTTTCGGAATTAAACTTGGATTAGAAAATACTATTGGTTTTCTTAACCACTTGGGAAATCCTCAACAAGATCTTAAAACAATTCATATTGCAGGTTCTAACGGAAAGGGAAGCACTGCATCATTTATTGCCAGCATTTTACAAGAATTTGGATTCAAAGTTGGTTTATATACTTCACCACATTTTGTAAAATTTAATGAACGAGTTGTAATAAACGGAAAGCAAATTGATGATGAATATATCTCTTCTTTTATAACTGAGAATGAAAAATATATTGATGAACACCAATTAACATTTTTTGAAGTTACAACTGCAATGGCTTTCCAATATTTCAAAGAAATGAAACCGGATTATTGTGTAATTGAAACAGGACTTGGTGGACGATTGGATTCAACAAATGTTTTAAATCCTTTAGCTGTTGTAATTACAACGATCAGTCTTGAGCATACAAATGTTTTGGGAAACACAATTGAACAGATAGCAGCAGAAAAAGCAGCAATAATAAAAAAAGATTCGAAATGTTTTTACAGGTTCCTTAAAAAAGAAGCTGATGAATGTAGTTGAAAAAAAATGTAAAGAATCAAAAAGTAATACTTTATCGGTTAAAAGATTTTATTTCAGAAGATTGATGACCAAGTAAGATTTGGTTCTAATAAAGAGTAAGTATATTGAAATAAATCCTACACTCAAAGGTAAATATCAAAAATATAATGCTGTCACTTGCAGCACTAACTATTTCAAAAACATTTTCATTTAATGATGAGCAGAAATACTTAAGTAGGAATTTGCAAATGTTTCAAGGAATACAGGATTACAGGGCAGATACGAATATTACCATAAAAATCCAACAATTATTTTTGATTCTGCTCATAATCCTGAAGGCATTGAAATCTTTTCTAAGTGAATTTGCCAAAGAAGCCAGGAGCTACAAAAAAAGAATATTAATATTCGGTGCAATGCGGGATAAAGACAATTAGCTGAAATGCTTAAAATGCTTTCATCATATTTTGATGAAATACTTGTAACAGAAATTCAATATGAACGGGCGGCTAAACCGGAAGATCATTAAACTCTTGTTGAACAAATAAATATTACCTGCAACATCATCAGGGAACCAATTAATTTTATTGAAGAGTTTTAAATCAAGGAATAACGGATGAATGCCTTGTGGTGTTGGGAAGTATGTATCTTCTGGGTGAAATCAAACAACAATTATTACAAGGGGTTACTTGACAATTAACTATTTATGGTTTATGTTTCGGTGAGCCGCAAAAACCTATCAAGTAATAAACTAATTGTGATCAATAATAAATTATTCCCCGAAACTTCAAGCTGGTAAAAACCAGTTAAAAATATATGTAAAACAATTATACCTTCATCTGACAACAATAACTCAGGGTTAACATTATGCCAATGGACATATCCGTACTCAAATCAAAAAAGATCGTAGAACTTAAATGAGATAGCCAAGGAACTTAATATCCCGGGCTACAGCGATCTTCGTAAACAGGAACTTATCTTCAAAATTCTGGAAGCTCAGACTTCAAAGGATGGACTAACATTCTCTAAAGGGTGTTCTGGAAGTTCTTCCTGATGGATATGGATTTCTTCGCTCTTCGGATTACAACTATCTTCCTTCACCTGATGATATTTATGTTTCTCCTTCGCAGATTAAAAAATTCAGTTTAAGAACTGGAGATTTTGTCAGTGGTCAGGTGAGACCTCCAAAAGAAGGCGAAAGGTTTTTTGCTTTACTTCGTGTTGAAGCTGTAAATGGTCTTGGCACCTGAGAATATTCGTGAAAGAACTTTATTTGATAACCTTGTTCCGGTTTATCCAACAAAAAAAATCAATCTTGAATCTGCTCCTGGTGAATATTCAATGAGAGTAATGGATATGCTTGCACCAATTGGTAAAGGTCAAAGAGGTTTAATTGTATCTCCTCCAAAAAGTGGAAAAACTGTTTTGCTTCAAAAAATTGCAAATTCAATTACACGAAATCATCCTGAAATAAAACTAATTGTATTATTGATTGATGAGCGACCTGAAGAAGTAACTGATATGGAACGTTCTGTTCAGGGTGAAGTTATAAGTTCAACATTTGATGAACCTGCTGACAGACACGTGCAGGTTGCAGATATGGTTATCGAAAAAGCAAAACGTATGGTTGAAGCTAATGAACACGTTGTAATTTTGCTGGATAGTATTACAAGATTGGCAAGAGCTCACAATATTGTTGTTCCTCACAGCGGAAGAATTTTATCAGGTGGAGTTGATTCAAATGCACTTCATAAACCAAAAAGATTCTTCGGTGCTGCAAGAAATACTGAAGATGGAGGCAGCTTAACTATTATTGCAACAGCTTTGATCGATACCGGCAGCAGAATGGATGATGTTATCTTCGAGGAGTTTAAAGGAACAGGTAATATGGAACTTGTTCTTAATCGTGATTTAAGTGACAGAAGAATTTTCCCTGCAATTGATGTTAACCGCTCAGGAACCAGAAGAGAAGATTTGTTATTGAAAGAAGATGATTTAGGTAAAATCTGGATTCTCAGAAAAATACTCAGCGATTTTAGTCCTGTTGAAGCAATGGAATTTCTAATTGATAAGATCCGAGGAACAAAAAATAATAAGGACTTCTTGAATAATATGAATAACTAACAGGAAATATTTATTATCTGTAATCAATTTTGCCTTGATTATTATCTTGATCTGAATAATTTTTCATAAAAAAGAAATAAAGTGAAAATACTATTATTCAGTCTCTTACTGATTTCTTCAATTTTTGGACAGCCAGATCACAATCAGCCACCATTCTTAACAAGACTACCTTTTGAATCCGAAATAATATCATTACCAAGAATAGATGGTGACTTGTCTGTTTACTTTATTTATAAAATCCCTTACAGGATGTTAGTATTCGAAAGAGATGAGGAATCATTTAATGCTGGCTTTCGTGTTATTGTTGAGATATTGGATGAAGATTCTAAATTAGTTGCAAGAGATATTAAAGATAGCAAGGTGACTGTTAATGATTTTGAATCTACAAATGACTTTAATCTTTTCTTACAGGACTTCTTAACCTTTAAACTAAAAGCCGGAGAGTATGAAATTGCTACTTCAATTTCAGATATGAATTCTACTGGTGAACTTCATCTAAAATCTATTGAACTAAATCTTGAAGAAAGCAAAGATAAAATTGTGCAGCATCCACTGGTAATTAATTCTTCGGAAATTTTTTGTGATGAGAAGAAAGCATTTATCCTTGCAAATTCGGGTGGAAATGTTCCTTTTAGTAGTGATAAATATCATCTGATCATACCTGTAACTGATACTTCAATTACGGAAATTGATGTAGTAATAGAAAACAATGATGAAGTTGTAATCTCAACAAAGGTTAATGAATCTTATGTTATTCCGGTTGGAATAACTGAGTGTGAAGGACAATTATCTGTAACATCAAATCCAGAAACAATTTCCTTAAGAAATTTTGTTCTGAGAAATGTTAATTCTAAGCTGACTGAAGGTGAAGTGGTTTTAAAAATAATAAACGATGATAAATCAATTGATGAAAAATATCAATCGAAAATAGTCTGGTTTAATAAACCATTTTCTCTGATGGATCCCGAAAAAGCAATCGAGTTTTTAAGTTATATTGAATCGGATTCAGTTGTTCACTCTTTATTAACTCAGAGTAGCTCTGACTATCCAAAAATACTCAATGATTATTGGTCAAAATTTGACCCAACTCCTGAAACAGCATATAATGAAGTAATGTTTGAGTATTATAGTCGCGTTGATTATGCATTAAAAGAGTTCAAAGCAATTGGCAAAGAAAATGGTGCAAACTCTGATAGAGGAATGGTTTATATCAGATTTGGTAAACCCGATAACATTGAACGCACATCAAACCCGCAGGGTCAGGTTATGGAAATCTGGACTTACTCAAATCCTGAAAGAAAATTTACTTTTGTTGATAAAAAAGGTGTCGGTAACTTTTCTTTGACTGAAAATTGATGAAGCGATTTGTTTTCACTTGTGGTGATATTAATGGCATCGGACCTGAAATTGCTTTAAAGGCGCTCAACAAAATTTCATTAAGGAATAAAGAAACTCAGTTTATTCTTATTATTCCTGAAAATGTTTTCAAAAACACATCAAGATTAATTAAACCTCTTTTTAATTATCAGATTATTAAAGATGATAAATTTAATATTGCCAAGTCTAATCAGGTATTAGTTTTAGCAACCAATTCATTCAAACAGCAAATTGGCAAAGCAACGGTTTCATCTGGTAGAGCAGCTTATCTTGCACTAAAAACATCGTTCGATTTATTAATGAATAAGAAAGCCGATGCTGTCATTACTGCTCCTGTCTCCAAGACTGCTTTAAAACTCGCAGGTGTTAAATATCCGGGGCAAACAGAGATGTATGCCGATTGGTGTGGAGTTAAAAATTTTGTTATGACATTTCTTTCCAAGAAATTAAAAGTCGGTCTATATTCTATTCATATTCCCTTAAAAGAAGTCTCTAAATCATTAAATACTAAAGCATTTACATCAAAGCTTCAAAGTTTAATTTCCATGTTAATTATTGATCTTGGAATTAAAAATCCCAGAATAGCTGTACTGGGTTTAAATCCACATGCTGGTGAGAATGGAATTATAGGAAAGGAGGAAAAAGAATTCATTGAACCTATACTGAAGCAGAAAAAATTTAGTGAAATAATTGAAGGACCATTTTCGTCGGATGCATTTTTTGCGAATCGACGATTTGAGAAATATGATATGGTATTTGGTCTGTATCACGATCAGGTTTTAATTCCGTTTAAATATATTAATGCTGGAACGGGAGTAAATTATTCTGCCGGACTCCCAATAATCAGAACTTCCCCGGATCACGGTACTGCTTATGATATTGCAGGGAAGGGAATTGCTGATGAATCAAGTATGATTGAAGCTTATAAGTATGCTGAATTAATTTTAAAGAATAGAAGGAAAAAACTTAAGACTGTATGAAAGTAAGTCCATACGAGAAAGTTGCTGAAGTTTACGATGGATTAATGAAAAAAGTTGACTATCCGACCTGGTCAAAATACCTTCTGGTAATTGCTGAAGAAAATATTCCGGACAATGCAAAGATACTTGAGCTTGGTGCAGGCACTTGTAAAATGGCTGAAATATTTTCAAAAAAATATAAAAATTATTTCGCATCTGATATTTCTTTACCAATGCTAAAAGGTTCATCAAATAACCATTTACAAAAAATTTGTTGTGATATGTCCTCAATCCCGGTTAAAGCTAAATTTGATTTTATATTTTCTGCTTTTGATGGTGTAAATTATATTTTGAAACAAAAAACCTTGTTCAATTTATTCTGTGAAGTATATCGCTTACTCGAAGATGATGGTATTTTTACATTCGATGTAAGTCTTGAAACAAATAGTCTGAATTTAATTATTAGTGATATTATTGAAGACCATTATAATGGTTCATGGTTTCAGAGGGTTAGTCAGTACAATAAGCATAGCAGAATTCATTACAATAAATTTTATATTAGAACTGATTCAGGAATAAAATATAAAGAAGTGCACAAACAAAAAATATACGACATATCAACTTACTTTAAGCTAGCAGAAAAAGCAGGTCTATATACCGAACATTGTTTTGAATGTTTTTCATTCAAAGATGTTAGTGAAAAATCACAAAGAGCACAATTCGTAGTGAGGAAAATTGACTAATGATGCTTTCATTTGATAATGTAGAATTTCATTATAAGAATCAACCGGTTTTTACCAATTTAAACTTTGAACTTGATTACGGTGAGTTTGTTTTTGTAATTGGAAAAAGTGGAATAGGCAAAAGCACTTTGATGCAATTAATTTATATGAACCTGTTTCCATTAACCGGCACGGTTCGAATTGCCGATTTTGATTCGCAGACAATTAAGCCTTCACAGATTCCTTTGCTAAGAAGAAAAATTGGTGTGATCTTCCAGGATTTTAAGCTTCTGCCTGATAAAAACGTCTATCAAAACCTTGCGTACGTAATGAAGGTAACAGGCATTTCATCAAAAGAAATAAAAAAGAGAATTAATGAAACACTAAGTGAAGTTGGTCTCTCACATAAAAGATTAAACAAACCTCACGAATTGTCGGGAGGGGAGCAGCAAAGAGTTGCAATAGCAAGAGCAATCATAAATGACCCGATACTTGTCCTTGCTGATGAACCTACGGGTAACCTCGATCCTGAAACATCAGCAGAGATTTTAGCACTTCTAAAGAAAATAAATAAACGCGGCACGGCAGTTTTAGTTGTAACTCATAATTATGACATAGTAAAAAAAGCTAATGAAAGAGTAATTAAACTTGATGATGGAAGGGCATTAAAAGCTGTGATCAAACATAAAATAGAAAGTTAAAAATTCAATCAACAAGAAATTAACAAATCGTTGTTTACTTCCACGACTTAACCAATTCCATTAGAAGAAATTATTTTTATTTATTGCAGATCACAGAAATATAAAATTTGTTTCAAGCGGTAGGCGGAGAATATTTAAGCGGATTTTTGTTTTTTAAATGGTTAAAGAAATCTTGCAGCAGCTTTTTACTTTCTTCGGCATAAATACCCGAATAAACATTGATTTTGTGATTAGTCTTTCCATCTTCCGCAAGATTGTGTACACTACCACAAGCACCAAATTTTGTATCAAATGTTGAGAAGAATAGATCCTTAATTCTTGAGGCTAATAAAGCACCGGTACACATTATGCAAGGTTCCAGGGTTACATAAATTGAACATTCATTCAGTCTCCGGTTTCCAATTGAATTTGAAGCGGCTGTTAAAGCAATCATTTCGGCATGAGCAGTTGCATCCTTTAATCTTTCTACCTGGTTGTAACCTCGTCCGATAACCTTATTATCTTTCACGACGACTGCTCCCACAGGAATTTCGTTTTCTTCTAATGCCTTCTCAGCTTCCTGCAAAGCTGCGAACATAAAACGGTATGTGTCTTCGTTAAAAATCATCTGATGTTAAAGTTACAAAATACAATTCTCAAATGACAAATAATTCTCAAATTCAAATTTCCAAATCGATTTGAGGAAATTTTTAGATTTTGAATTTGGTAATTAGTGCTTGTTTGATTTTTAGGATTTGAGATTTCTAATTTAAGCTTGTACGCCGGTAGGATTCTCCGCCTTAGGCGGATCAGCCTTTGGCTGAGAACCCACTTATCTTTTTAGTAAAATTAGAATATGTTTAATATTGTACGCCCGGTAGGATTCGAACCCACAACCCTCAGATCCGAAGTCTGATGCTCTATCCAGTTGAGCTACGGGCGCATTAATTTGTAGTGTAAAAATATAAAGTAGTTGACCGAATAACAATAAAAAAGCCGTCATTAAGACGGCTTGGTGAAGTTCATTGAAAGAATTAATTTAAAAAATCTTTTGGATACGTCTTAAGATTATGCCCAAATTTCAACTGCTCTTCCATTCTGCAGGACCAAACAAGCTGTCCATTCCAGACAGTAATATCAGGACAGCCATCACACATACTCTGTCTGCCATCAGGCATAAAATCAACTGGCTGGATGATCATGACTGACTGGTAATGAAGTCTCTTAAAAATATTAAGAGGGTTTTTATAAAACTTGAAAAAGGTTTTCCTTAATTTTTTATCAAGTGCACCCATTAACAACATACTTTTTCCCTTTCTTGTCCATTTAGGTGCGGCATAAGCAAGATATTTATTATGGAAAAGATGATAGAACATTTGCACCATTTCCATTCCTTTTCTGCCGACATAACCGTAGATTTTATTCTTCGTACCTAACCTTCCGGTTAATAGCCATTTAAATGAATCTGGTTTTTCTGAGCCGTTAAGGTATGCACAGGGATCGAAATCAGGATATTCTTTTCTTATCAATTCAACAACTTCGGGAGCTTTAATATCAGCTCGGGTAACTGGATCTTCGTTATAAACTAATTGGCTCATATCAATTTTCTTTGGTCCGAGATAGAAATCATATTCATTATTATTTACTGCTCGGTAGAGTATAAAAACCATTACGTTAACTATATCAATGTTCTTATGCGCCCACTTAACCATCTCTGGAATATATTTCATTGTATCTTCGTATACAGTTGAATTAAATGCACAAGATATGTTACCTTCATCAGCGAGCATCTTTGCGTATTTATATCTAAGTTCATTTAGTTCCAGTTCATTTTTATTCTTCCATTGAGGTCTGCCTTGCTTGCTATCAATATGAAAAGTAAAACCAAATACTCCAGCCTTTTTAAGTTCATGCAATAATTCTTTTGTTAAAGCCAGACCATTGGTGTTGATAATCGGCTTCATATTTCTCTTTTTAACTTCTTTCACTATTTCGATTATGTCAGGATGTGTAAGTGGATCACCACCTGCAATTGAAACTCCATCAGCATTTCGCAATCTTACAAATACATCCAGGTCATCCTTTATCTGATCAATTGTTTTATGCCCGTCTTTTTCATTCAACCTATAACAGCCCTCACAAGAAAGATTGCATTTTGCTGTTGGTTCAAGCCAGGAAATGGAATTGTCTGTTAAATTCCAGGGAAGGCGATAGTAGTCGAGGTGATTTAAAGAATTGTTGTACATTTTTACTCCGTAATATCCATTTTTTTTATAAATGTAAAATTCTGAACAATAAAACTAAACTTCTTAAAGAATATTTACAATGTTCTAATAATTGTTTATTTGCCTCAATATTAGAACATGAAAGGTATTCAGTCTGCTATGAACAAATTGAAAGGTTACAAGACCAATACTCAATAAAAACGCTCAACTCTTTTTAATTGTTTACTTGATTTGTAATTTTGATCGAAATTATTTCAGGAGAATGAAATGTTAAAGCATTTAATAATACTAATTGTTTTATCCTCGATCTTTCTTTTAAGAGCACAGAGTGATTTTGCTGTTGGAATTAATGGTAGTGTTAATTTTCCCAACGGTAAATTCACAGAATATTTTGGTACAGGTTACGGAGGAGAGGCACACTTTTTATATCTGTTCGGAAATTCTTCAATTTTTTCTTTATCAGTTGGTTATAATCGATTTGATCTAGATGTAGATGCATTCAATGCAAAAGCAAATGAATTAGGACTGAATGGTAATTTTGATATCGAATCGAGTTTTTCAACTCTTCCTATTCTAATTGGAGCAAAATGGTATTTTCTCAAACAGAAAAACAGCAGCCCTTACATAATGATTGAAGGGGGATTTTATAATTACAACTTCAAACTCAAAGGAACGGCTAATTTAACTGATCCCGGAGGTAACAGTATGCCTATTGATCTTGAAGAGATAGATGAAAATGGAACTGAAACTATGCTTAGAATTTCTGCTGGTTACATAATTTTTATACAGAGGCATTGGTTCATAGATGCATCCGTAAACTATATTGTTTTAACAGATGCTTTTACTGTAGATGTGCCTGAAGATCCGGAAGAAGTGGAAACTATTTCCGGTCCAGCTTCAACATTAAACTATCTCTCAATTTCGGCTGGCATAAATTATAGATTTTGAAAATCTAACTGAATTCTGGAATACTCTTTGAATCATCTTCATATAAAATGAAATTTCGTTCACTTATTGTTTGATTTGTGCAAAATTACAGAAAATACATAGCTGCCATTGTTTCATTATTACTGATAATTATCTCACCTTGGTTCAGTTTTGCAGCAGATAATTCAAGATCAGATACTTCAGATTATGGAAAGGTTTACGTCACCAGGTGGGCGGAGGATAGAAAATCCGCATTCTCTTTTTCCTTTGATGATGGATTCAAAGCACAATATGATAATGTCCGACCGATCTTAAATTCTTTTGGTTTTAATGCAACATATTTTTTGCTTCCTCCTTTTCTTAGTGATACACTAATTTGGAGATACGGATCTTGGCCAATGTTTCTTGAAATGCATTCTGAAGGTTCTGAACTTGGTTCTCATTCGTTAAATCATCCGCATCTATTACAATTACCGGTTGGCGATACACTAACTCCAAATACAATTAATTACGAACTTTATCAATCGAAAAAGATGATTGAAGCTCGCATCGGCAATGAAGCCTGCATTACATTTGCATACCCTTATGCCGAACATGATCCCTTGCTGGACTCTCTTACAAGTTTATATTATGAATCAGCGAGAGCTGTCGGAATAAATCCAAATAATCACACCCTTTCTGGTATGCAATGGTACTCACTCAGTTCATATGAGAATATTTTTAGTGAACCAAGGATTGTTTTTGAAGATGATCTTGACGAACTAAATAATTTTACAAATTGGATTGATAACTCAATAACAAATGGAACCTGGGGCATTCAGTTGGCTCATGAAGTCGTTCCTTTCAGTCAGCTTGCCGATTTAATCTCACAGGGAGCTTACAATCCCATAAGTAACGAATGGTTAGTTTTACTTTGTGAGTGGTTAGAACAAAAAAGTTACGATAATTTAATCTGGGTTGAGTCCATCGGAAACATTGTTAAATATATTAAAGAAAGGGATGCTCATTCATTTCAGGTTTTATCTCAGTCTAATTCTTTAATTGAAATTTTGTTATCAGATAACCTCCCTAATCATATTTATAATTTCCCATTATCGGCGTATATCTCAATTCCTGAAACATGGGAAAAAGTTTTACTAAAACAGGGAAATAACTCAGTTGAGTATGAATCTTTCAGTCTTGATTCAATGCAGGTGATACTTGCAGAGATTATACCTGATAATGGAATAATTCAACTATTAGATTATACCTCTACATTTGTTGAAGTTGAAATTGAACACCCAACGGATTTTTCACTTTACCAGAATTATCCCAATCCCTTCAACCCAAGTACAACCATAAGCTATGAATTAAAAAACTCCGGATTTGTTTCACTAATATTGTATGATATCCTTGGAAATAAAATATCTGAGTTAGTCTCCGAAGAAAAATCTGCTGGTAAGCACAGCTTTCTTTTCGACGCAAGTTCCTTGGTGAGTGGAGTATATACTTACGTCCTGAATATTGAAGATAGATACCTTTCAAAAAAACTTATGCTGATTAAATAATTAGTACATCTGTTAATCATCACTAACTTTAAACTGGTATATTGTTATTAAACTGCTTAATGGATAATTTTGCTTTTAATTATTCGCTGTTCATATACAATTAAGAGAATATTATGTTAAACAAATTTTATGTTTTTTTATTTATAATAATTATAGCCACATCGTTATTCTCTCAAAGCAGGTTTAATGCTGGTGCTTCGTTTAATATAGGTTTTCCGGTTGGTTCATTTAATGAAGTAGCAAATACTGGAATTGGTGGTTCTGTTATTGGAGAATATCAATTCAATAAAAAAATATCTGCTACACTTTCAGTATCATATCAGAATTACCCTGGTGATTTTCCGTTATATGCTATACAAGGAAAAGTGATAGATGTTTCACTTAATTCCATTCCTGTTTTGGTCGGGCTAAGGTATTATCTTTCTGAAGAGTTTTTTGCAAATCTTGAAGGGGGAGTACATTATTTTAGAGTTGATGCTGATGTTTCCGACTTGTACAGCAACGAAGTATATTCAACAAATTATATTGCGAAATACGGAGGAGGTATTGGAGTCGGCTACAGATACAGACTTGCTGAAGCTTCCGTATTAGAAATATCAGGATTGTATCAGTTACTTGAAGATGATTTTAATTCTTTTTCTCTTCGTATAGGCGTATTGATTTTACTTGATAATATTTAAGCAATTCCTTTTCAATTATTTTATTTTAGGTTTTAAAGGATTCGATTATGAATATCAAAAATATTTTATTACTAATAATTTTAATCTCATCTTCAGCATATTCCCAATTGAATCGAGAGGAAGCTCTTCAGAAGGGCGGATGGTCAGGAGGCTTGGCAGGCTGGCTTGGCTGGGAAAATTTTGATCTCTCGCAAAATTTAGGTGATGTTACGCAAAAATCTAAAGTTGACGGGTTTAATTTTATTTTCAGTTCCCGCAATGGAAGCATTGTAGAGACCAATGGTGTTTTTGGTTTTGATTTTCAGTGGCGTGAAAGAAACCGTACTGTTACACCCGATCCCAACCCTGATAATTCAAGTGAATCAATTAAGGAGAAAACATGGTTTTTAGGACTATGGGCAAGGTATTACATTCCGTGGGGAGGAAATTTTGCTATGTTTTTTGAAGGATCTGGAGGTTATGCTTCTTACTCTCAAAAGAATGAAACGATAACCACATTGGAATATGCATATTTTAATAATGATGCATATGCAAATGGTTTTGCATACAATGCAGGAATCGGTATTTCTCATTTTGTATCTTCAAATGCTGCTTTTGAAATTACCGGCAGATACGAGGGAGGTAGTCTGAATGGGGATAATACGGATTACTTGGGGGCAGAAAATCCGCTTAATGTAAAACTCAGAAATATTTATATCCTCTTCGGTTTCCAGGTTTATTTGAGATAATTTGTATATGAAAAAAGGAGACCACTTTATCGATCTCCTTTTAATTCGCCCTCACCACTTTTCAATTTTGAAAGTAGTTACTTAAACATTTTTTCAAGTTCGGATTTAGATTTCCGTATCCCTCTAATCGAAACAAATATGTATAGCACAAGTCCCCCTAATATTATTCCGGCCATTAAATAAACTGCCATAGCATTGACCTCCAATTTTAAGGCGTAATTTTCAACCATTATGCCACCAAATATTTGTTCAATTAAAAGCTATAAAATTTGTTTTTGAAAGAAATTTGAAAGGTTATTGTATCTAATTGGAAACTAAAATGAGAATTGTATCAAAAAGTATAATCTAAGGATCAGGATTGAAGGAAAGCGTTTTTCTTAGTTTTTATTAAGTACTAATGGAATACCATTATGAAAATAAATCCTGCCATAGTTTTCAATAATCCAATTCAAGGGTTTTTCGGAAGGCTTGTATTTTTCAACAACATTTATCCTGACCACATCCGGTCTCTCCTGGATTGTAATTACTGAATCGCAAAATTCTTCAGGTGAGATACAATGAGAATCATCTAATTCTACTTCTAATATCTTTTGCTTATGGATGAAGATATTTTTAGCAAGCAATTGATTAATCATCAAAGCTTTATAAGTTAGAGTTATTTCGAAATTTCTCATACTTTAAACTTAGTATAAGTATGGAATAATTCAAGAGGGTCATTTTTCATATAATGAACAGAGTTGCTTGAAAATGTTTGATAAATGGAATAAATGATATTATTAGCTGTAAATCAGAATTTTAAGAATAAACTTTTCACCATTTATCAATTTTCTAATATTGATCTCCTTTTTCTCTTGGCTTGGGTTACTTATAGTCTTAAATTCGCAATGCAAAAAATCGAATCAAATAATTACAAATAAAAGAGGGAGTTTAAAGTGTGCAAATTAAAATCATTATTATTATTAGGATTTCTGACAATGATGTTTGTTGACATCAATGCGGATGATCAAAAAATCCTGCCTTATCCAATTTACCAGCATAGGCTGGAGAATGGGTTAAATGTCGTGACTGTGCCGTTTGATAGTCCGGGCTTAGCAGCATTTTACATTGTGGTACGAGTTGGATCAAGAAACGAAATTGAAGATGGTGTAACCGGTTTCGCCCATTTTTTTGAACATATGATGTTCAGGGGAACTGATAAATACCCACGCGAAGAATATAACCGGGTTTTAAAAATGACTGGTGCAGGTGCTAATGCAAATACATCTCTGGACCGTACTATTTACCACATGACCGGAAATGCAGAATATCTTGAGAAAATGTTTGAAGTAGAATCCGATAGATTTATGAATTTGAATTATTCAGAACACGACTTCAAAACTGAAGCTGGTGCAGTAAAAGGTGAGTACACAAAAAATTATGCTAGTCCTTATCAGCAATTATATGAAAACCTACTAAATACTGCTTTTGATGCCCACACTTATAAGCATACAACTATGGGTTTTTTCAAAGATGTAGTTGATATGCCTAACCAGTATGAATACTCACTTAAGTTTTTTAAACGTTATTACAGACCTGAATACAGTACTATAGTTGTAGTTGGTGATGTAAGTTCTGAAAAAGTAAATGAGCTGGCAGAAAAATATTTTGGGAAGTGGGAAAAAGGAAATTATTCTGTTGATATTCCTGCTGAACCAGTACAAAAAGAAGAAAGAATTTTTCATTTACAGAATGGATCAATTCCTCCTTATCTGAGTATGAATTATAAGGGCCCTGCTTTCAGCGATGCTAAAATTGATATGCCTGCAATTGATGTTTTAAATACAATTCTATTTTCACAAAATTCAGAACTTTATAAGAAACTTGTCGTTGAAGAACAAAAACTCAGATTCCTTGGAGGCGGGGCAATGGATTCACGTGACCCCTACCTTATAAGCATTCAGGCTTCTTTTATTAGCAAAGATGATTTTCAATATGTAAGAGATGAAATAACAAAAGCAATCGATGATATCAAGAAAAACGGTGTTGATCAAAAAATTCTTGACGAAACCAAATCAAACTTAAAATACAGCTATGCTATGGGTATTGATAATCCTGATGCAATAGCAAATTCAATCAGCCATTATATTTATTTGACTGGAGATCCTGAGTCTTTAAACAGGTTGTATGCATTATATGATAAAGTAACAGTTGAAGATATCAAAATGGTTGCAGACAAATATTATATCAATAGCGGATTGACAATCGCCACAATCTCTGCGGATGGAAAAGGAGGAGTAGAATAATGAAAGCACTAATCATTTCATTGTTATTAACCGGAATTATTATGGCACAGGAAGTTGTAGAATTAAAGCAGCCGAATTCGGCGAAGTTGATAGTAAAGCTTATGTTCAAAAATGGTTCTATCTGTGATCCGGCAGGAAAAGAAGGATTAACATATACTACTGCTCAGCTAATCACACAGGGTGGAACAGGTGATTTAACATTCGGTGATATCCAGGATAAAATTTACCCGATGGCTGCAACCTACTATTCATCAGTTGATAAAGAAGTAACAATTTTTACTTTTGAATTTCATAAAGATTGGATGGATCAGTTTTATCCCATTATGATAGGACTTATAACCAATCCTTCTCTTACACAATCTGATTTTGACAGAGTAAAAACAAATCAGCAGGCTTATGTTGATCAGGTCATTCGAGCTTCATCTGATGAAGAATACAGTAAAAAAGCTCTTGAGGATTTTCTATTTCGTGGAACGAAATATCAACATATGGTCGAAGGAAAATCAGCTTCGGTTAATTCAATTTCTCTTGAGGATGTAAAAAAATACTACAAGAATTTTTTCACTAAAAATAATCTGATGATTGGTATTGCAGGAAATTATTCTGAATCTTTCCTTGAAAAATTAAAGTCAGATCTTACAAAATTACCAGATGTAAATCCTGAAATACCATCTGTTCCAGTTATCAAAATGCCTGACGGTATTGATGTTGAAATTATTGCAAAAGATGGTGCCTTCGGTTCCGCGCTATTTGCCGGTTATCCCTTATCAATAACAAGAGCAGATAATGATTTTGCTGCTTTGATGGTTGCAAATTCCTATCTTGGTGAGCATAGAAAATCCTATGGAAAATTGTATCAGATGATTCGCGAGCAGCGTTCAATGAATTATGGTGATTATTCATACATTGAGTGGTATGATAACGGTGGTGGAAATATGCTGCCCCCAGCAGGAGTCCCAAGACATTCGAATTATTTTGCACTCTGGATAAGACCGGTTCAAATAGCTAAGCAACTAAAACAACAATATGAAGAATTGAGTGATATAGAAATTGGTCACGCTCAGTTTGCTTTAAGAATGGCTTTGCGAGAAATGGATAAAATGATTAAGAACGGAATTTCGCAGGAAGATTTTGAAGCAACCAGAGCATTCCTTGAAAGTTACATAAAACTTTATATTCAATCACCGGAAGATCAGCTGGGTTATCTAATGGATTCAAAAATGTATGGCAGAGAAAATTACATTGAAGAACTGGGTAATTTACTTTCAAAGCTTACACTTGAAGACGTTAATAGTGCTATTAAAAAATATATGCAGATTGATAATATGAAAATAACAATAGTTACAGATGTAAGTGAAGCAGAACCTCTGGCTAAAAGTCTTAAAGAGAATATAAGTTCTCCAATGAGCTACTCAAATCTTGTTAAAGCCGGATTATCAGAAGATATATTGAATGAAGATACTGCAACGGAAAACTTTAAGCTGAATGTGAAAAATGTTACAATAGTTGATTCAAAAGAAACGTTTAAGTAATTCTGGTATGAATGAAATTTAAGCCGGGTATTGCCCGGCTTTTTTTATTCTTGTATTTTATAATCCAGCCAGGTTTCAAGAGTTCTAATGATTTTATCTCTGTCCTTTGTTTCAAAAGTATTAATTCTCGTTCTGTGATTACCGCCTGACTTAACCATCTTTAGTGCATTTGATTCCCCGGTTAACTCTACAGCAGTTGCAGACCAAGTATCATTTCCACCATAGATGAAAATCATATTATTTCCATGCTTTTGTATCCATGTATTTATTTTTTGCATAATGCAGCAGTCAAATGCAGGTTTCATATATTTAGGTAAAAATATTCTGCTTGTAGGTTCTTTAACTTCAATCAATAAATCCTTGAAATCTGAAACATCATAACCGTAATAGCCCATTTGTGCATATGCCTGGTAAAAAAAAGGTAAAATAGTTTTAATTTCTCGATCAGAAAAATATTTAAATGATGATCCTTTTTGCAAATGCTCGAATAAAATTTCATTTGATGCAGTCGTATCAGGAATTTGTTCGCAGGTAGTGTTCTGCCATTGCCAGAATGCAAAGCCGTATTCCAATACAATATATTCAAATACGAATCTAACATCACCAAGCGAATATGTATAGTTTAATTTTTTACTTTCTTCTTTTAATAAAGGAATTAAATCGTCTGCCCTCTTTAAAACTTCTCTCTGGAACATAATCATTTTATTTCTGCATTCTTCTGTTCCCACATTATCGAGGAAATGATAAATGCGTGGGTCTTCTTCCGTTAGATTAAGAGGAGCAACATAACAGACTGAAGCATCAGCATCATCAGGGAAAAAATATTTATGAATGTAAGTGGTTTGGCCACCTTTACTTATTCCGGTAGTAATCCATTTACTTTCATATATCTGTTTCAATGTTTCAATAATTCTGTGATGATCATTTGCAGATTGTTCGATGGTTAGATATTTCCAATCCATTGTGTCCGGAACAGATTCTCCAAAATATCTATGCTCAACTACAATTTTGTTGCACTTTAATATTGATGAAAGCTCGTTCTTTCGATTATAATTAATATTATATCCGTCCAGTTCAATTACCA
Source organism: uncultured Ignavibacteriaceae bacterium (assembly GCA_963699475.1). Lineage (GTDB taxonomy): Bacteria > Bacteroidota > Ignavibacteria > Ignavibacteriales > Ignavibacteriaceae > IGN2. Next base: position 140,223 of record CAVOUA010000002.1, read on the forward strand.
TTGGAAGTGATTCATCTTTTTGGGATAGGTAGAATTTCTGCCTGAATTTTTTTCCATCAGGATTATTATGATCAACAGGCTGTTCTATAAATATTTTAAATGCTTCAACGTACTCTGAGTCAGCTTCAATTCTTTCTATACTAATAATTCCTGGAAGGGATTGAATTCTGCTTTTTAAATCATTTTGAGCAATTATGACGGAAGTAATTAAGAATAAAATTGCTGATGTGTAGAAAAATAATTTTAGTTTCTTCATCTGAATATCCCGCTAACAATTAAGTTGAAAAATTTTATCTATTTCTTTTAAAAAGATAAAGTTGAGAAAGTATCATTCCAATAAGCATGAGCAAACAGCCAATTAATCCGCGAATTGGAATAGTTTCATTTAATATCATCCAGCCACCGATTACAGCAAAAACTGCTTCAAGGCTCATTATTATTGCTGCATTTGCCGGATGAGCATCTCTCTGTGCAACTACCTGAATAGTAAATGCGATTCCAACAGAAAAGAAGCCCGCATAAAGTATCGGTACATATGCATTCAAAATATTTTGCAAAATAATTTTTTCAGCTATTATTGCTGCAATAAAACTTAACATAGCACAAACAACAAACTGAGTAAAAGCCAATTGGAAAGGATCAACTTTATTTGAATAAAATCCGATTACTAATATTTGAATTGCCCAAAAGAATGCACCAATAAAAACTAAAACATCTCCAATATTAACATCAAATGATTCATTCAAGCTCAGAAAATATAATCCAACAGTTGCAACGATTGCACCCAACCAGGTTATAAAAGAAGTTTTTTGTTTTATGAGTAAACCTAAAATCGGAACAAGTATTACATAGAATCCGGTAATGAATCCAGCTTTACCAGCATCGGTGTAAACTAATCCGCTTTGTTGAAATGTTGCTCCAAGAAAAAGCATTGTACCCGCTGCCAGTCCACCGTATAAAAGATTTTTATCAGCTAATGGAAGGAGCTTTTCTTTTTCAAATTTCTTGTTTTGGTTTATTAGTAAAAGAGGAATTAACGAGAGGCTGCCAAGAGTAAATCGTGCAGTGTTAAAAGTAAATGGTCCGAGGAATTCCATTCCAACTCGTTGAGCTACGAATGCAAAGCCCCAGATGACTGCTGTTAAGAGTAAAAGTAAGTTTGATTTCATTGTTTATATCATTTAGGACCTGCCTTGTCAGCAGGCAGGCTCAATCCGGAATCTTTCTTACACTTAAGCTGATTAATATCGATTATGAAAATTTGTATAATCACTTCCCTAAAATATTTTTCAAAGCACTTACACAAATATTGATATTTTCTTCATTCGAGGAATAGCCCATTAATCCAATTCGCCAAACTTTACCTGCAAGTTCTCCAAGCCCAGCTCCGATTTCAATGCTATAATCATTAAGCAAAGACTTACGAACTTCAGCTTCATCAATTTCTTCAGGAATGGAAACGGAGGTTAACTGTGGAAGTCGTTCATCTTCTTTAACAAAAGGATTAAGTCCAATTTTTTCTAATTCAGAAACAAGATTTTTTCCATTTATTTGATGGCGTTTCCAGGAATTCTCAATTCCTTCTTCTTTTAGAATTACCAATGATTCATGAAATGCATAAAGAGAATTTATTGGTGCAGTATGATGATAAGCTCTTTTAGTATTTCCTCCCCAATAACCAAGAATAAGATTTAAATCCATAAACCAGCTTTGGACAGGTGTTTTTCTTTTCTTGATGAATTCAACTGTCCTATCGTTAAATGTAACAGGTGAAAGTCCGGGAGGGCAGGAAAGACACTTTTGTGAACCTGAATACGAAGCATCAATGTTCCATTCATCAATTAATAGAGGAATACCACCTAACGAAGTAACTGTATCAGCAATAACGAGACAATTAAATTTATGTGCAATTTCCGTGAGAGTTTTAATATCACTTTTTGCTCCTGTGGAGGTCTCTGAATGAACGAAGCAACAAACAGATATCCCATTATTTTTTTGCAAGGTTTCTTCAAAAAGTTGAAGATCGATAGCTCTTCCCCAAGGTATGTTCACCACGATCGATTCAGCTCCGCACCTTTCAACAATACTCTTCATTCGTGCACCAAAAACACCATTGATACAAACAAGAACTTTAGCACCAGGCTCAACCAGATTTACAAGGCAGGTTTCCATACCAACTGAACCTGGACCTGAAACAGCAAATGTAACTTCGTTTTTAGTCTGGAATGTATACTTCAGCAACTCCTTTATTTCGTCCATCAAGTGAATGAAATTTGGATCGAGGTGGCCGATAGTTGGACGAGCCATTGATTCCAAAACGCGTGGGTGAACGTTGGATGGGCCGGGACCCATTAGTATTCTTTTTGGTGGATAAAATGAATTCATTATCTATCCTTATTCTATAAGTGAAGCATTTTTTAAAATTATTTTTAATTCAATTTGCTGAGCTTCATTGAGTGGTTCGAGCGGTAATCTAGGCGAACCACCAAAATAACCAAGCAAATCCATAGCAGCTTTTAATCCCGCTACACCAAATTTTGAGGTTACAGCTTTGTTAACAGGAATCATTCTGTTTTGGATTTCGAGCGCCTTCTCAAAATTATTTTCCCGGTAGTATTTATAAATTTGAAGACATTGATCAGGGGCAATATTGGCAAGAGCTAAAATTCCTGCATTTGCTCCTGCTGACAATCCCGGATAAAGCACGGAAGCAGTTCCTACAATTAGCTTAAAACCTGTATGAACATTGGCTGCTATTTCTGAAATTCTCGAACTGATTTCTGTACTATCTTTTAGAGCAACAATGTTTGGATGAGAGGAAAGCTCAATTATTGTTTCTGTTTCTATATTTACGTTTGTAAACTTCGGAACATTGTAAATGATTACAGGAATCATCACACTTTCAGCAACTTTGGTAAAGTAATTTAAAAATGTTCGATGCTTCATTTCAGATTTAAAAAAGAACGGAGAAATTATCAAAGCATAATTTGCTCCATATTCGGCTGCCTCATTTGTAAGTGAAATAGTTTCTTTTATTGAATCCAAGCCTGTTCCAGCTATTATTGTTCTATTTGTATGCTCCCTTGCTGTTCTTATTAAATTTAGCTTTTCATCACGTGTAAGAAATACACTTTCACCATTTGAACCGAAGAGTACATAACCAGACAGCATCTTCCTTTCATACTTAAGAATATTTGCAATCAAGTTGTCAGTTGAAACTTCATCATCCACAAAAGGGGTTGTTAAAGGTGGAAAGATTCCACTTAAATTAGAAGACATAACTTATTATATTTTTTACTTTAGACTATTTATTAAATATATTTTTTAATACAAAACCAACATTTGCAGGTCTTTCGGCAAGTCTGCGCATATACCAAGGGTACCAATGTTTACCATAGCTGATTAGAGTTCTTATATTATAACCCTCCGAAGCTAATTTATATTGTTCATATGATTTAATACCATATAGCATTTGGAATTCGAGTTTTGCTTTTGGTAGCCCTACATTCCGTGCTTCTTTCTTGACTTGCTCCTGGATAAATAAATCATGTGTACCAAATGCTACCCGAATTCGACTTTTCTCAATTTGTCCGAGAAGGTATTTAGAAATCAATATGAAATTGCTATTTACCTGCGATATTCTTGGGAATGCTACTGATGATGGCTCTTTATATGCACCCTTTACAAGTCTCAACCATGGATTCATCTCAATAATTCTCTTCACATCATCCATAGTTCGATAAAGATATGCCTGGAGGCATAAACCTACATTATTTTGCTTTTCTTTTATCTTTTTATAAAAATCTATGGTTTTGTCTACATATGAACTATCCTCAATATCTATAAAGACATTATTATTTAATTCCTGCGCTTTAAGTGATATTAAAGTAAATAGTTCAAATGTTTTATCAAATGATAAATCTAGACCAATTTGAGATAGTTTGAGTGAGATTTCTATATCTAATTTATCACTTGATATTTTATTTAACATATTAAGATAATGATTCGTGTTTTCTTCTGCTTCCTGCAAGGTTGTTATGTTTTCACCGAGATGAGTAAATGTTGTTGATATATTTTTTTTGATAAGTTCCCTTGCAGCAAAAATAGCATCATCTAGTGCTTCACCTGGCATAAAACGCTTTACTGCTCTCTGGACAAACCTCTTTTTTGGGATGTAACTTTTCAGCCACTCATTTCGAGAAGCCCATAATAAAGTGTTTCTTCCAAGACTCATTCTGTTTTATTAAATACTTTTTTTCATAAGTAATATTATTTAATACTAAACCTCTCTTGCACTTCCTTGAATTTTCATTTAATTTTAAATAATTCAAATCTTAAAGAGGGATAAATCATGCCGAAATATACTCTCACTGTAAACCAAAAGAAACAAACCGTTAACGTTGATGCTGGTACCCCGCTTCTATGGGTTCTGAGAGATAGCCTTAATCTTACCGGTACTAAATATTCCTGCGGAGAAGGTATCTGTGGTAATTGTACAGTTCATATTAACGGAAAAGCAGAACACTCTTGCGCTGTAAATGTTGAAGATGCAGTTGGTAATTCAATTACCACAATTGAAGGAATAGCTTTGACACCGGATAATCCGATTTTTAAAACCTGGATTGAGCTTGAAGTATCGCAATGTGGTTACTGTCAGCCGGGACAAATTATGACTCTTGCTGCCTTGCTTGGGAAAAATCCAAAACCGACTAGAAAAGAAATTGATGATGCTATGAACTCTGTTCTCTGCCGTTGCGGTACTTATCAGAGAATTAGAAAAGCAGTTGATAAACTTGTTGAGGAGGATCAGTGATGAAAAATTCAAACAAAATAAAACGACGTGAATTTATTAAAGTAGTCGGTATTGGTGGTGGTGGATTATTTCTTGCATCTTATGTGCCTTTGAATAATATATTTGCTCAAAATGTTGATGAGCCTAAAATATTTGCACCAAGTGTTTTTTTGAAAATTGATTCGAATGGTATTGTAACTATTATTGTTCACAGATCAGAGATGGGACAGGGAGTTAAAACTGCTCTTCCTATGCTTGTTGCTGAAGAACTGGAAGTTGATTGGGATAAAATTGTAATTGAGCAGGCAGATGCTGATACTAAATATGGAAGCCAGACAACAGGCGGAAGTACGAGCATTAGGAGAAGCTGGGAACCTCTGCGAGTGGCCGGTGCAACTGCTCGTGTAATGCTTATAGGCGCTGCAGCAACACGATGGAATATTTCTGAAGATGATTGTTATGCCGAAAATGGATTTGTTATAAACAAGCTGAATAAAGAAAAGCTGAGCTACGGTGAGTTGGTTGAAGAAGCATCAAAACTTGCTGTACCAACAGATGTAAAACTTAAAGATCCAAAGGATTATAAGATAATTGGCAAACGTGTTCATCGGGTTGATACACCTGATAAAATTTATGGTAAAGCAAAATTTGGAATTGATGTAGTTATTCCGGGAATGTATTATGCGGCTGTTAAGCCGATGTCCTTCATTTGGTGGAAGTGTAAAAAATTATGATGCAGTAAAAGCAGAGACTTTTTCTGGTGTACTAAATGTTGTTCAAATCTCGAGTGGTGTAGCAGTGGTCGCCGATTCAACGTGGCGTGCTATTAATGGAAGAGATGCTCTTAATATTCAATGGGATTTGGAACAGAATGCAAAAATTAATTCAGAGGATATTCATAATGAGTTGGTGAAAAAATCAAAAACAGATGGCTATGAATTTGAAAGCAGGGGAGATATCAACAAAAAAAATGAAGGTGAAAAAAATCTGGATGCAGTTTATGAAGTTCCATTTCTTGCTCATGCACCTATGGAGCCGATGAATTGTGTTGCTAAGTTCGAAAATGGAAAAGCTGAACTCTGGGCACCATCGCAAAATCCACAAAACGTCAAGAAGCGAAGTTGCAAAAGCACTCAGCATTAGTGAAGATGATGTAACAGTTCATGTTACTTTAATGGGAGGCGGATTTGGAAGAAGATTAGTTAGTGATTTTGCTGTTGAAGCTGCAGAGATTTCCAAAGCAATTGAAAAACCAGTTAAACTTACATGGACACGCGAAGAAGATATGAAGTTCGGTTGGTACCGTCCTCCAAGTATGCATGTTCTGAATGGTTCTGTTGACACTGAGGGTAAGGCACTAAAATTTTCGCATCATGTAATTGCTCCATCAATAATCCAGATGCGGTTTTCACCTGATCTTCCACCAGAAAATTATGATATACAAGAGGGAACTGTTGGATTAGAGTATCAGATTCCAAATATGAGAATAGCTGGCAGCATAATTAAAACTCCAGTTCCAATTTCCTGGTTCCGTTCAGTATACAATACTCAAAATCCATTTGCCATAGAGTCATTCATTGATGAAATGGCTTACGCAGCTTATATGGATCCAATTGAATTCAGAAGGAAAATGCTTCCAGATAATTCGCGACTTAAAAATGTATTAAATGTTGCTGCAGAAAAATCAGGTTGGGGAGTCGGAAAAATCCTTCCAAAAGGAAGGGGAAGAGGCGTTGCACTATTTAAAGGGTACGATAGTTATTCTGCTCAGGTGCATGAGGTTACGGTAACAGGTAATAAAGTAAAAGTTGATCGGGTAGTGGCAGTTATTGATTGCGGAATTGTTGTAAATCCCGATTTAGTTGAAGCACAGATGGAAGGTGCAATTGTTTTCGGTTTATCGGCTGCTTTGAAAGGAGAAATAACGATTAAGAATGGTGGTGTTGAGCAAAGTAATTTTGATGATTACGAAATACTAACTTATAATGAAATGCCAAAAATAGAAGTTCATTATAATTAAAAATACTTTATCCTGTCGGTGGTGTTGGTGAAGTTGGAGTTCCACCATGTGCTCCTGCTGTTTGCAATGCAATATTTGCTGCAACGGGAAAGAGAATTAGAAAATTACCAATAAAACTAGGCTAGAATTATAATATTAAATGATGTCGATATTTTCGGGAAAACCTTTTTCAATTTCCCATTTAAGTGGGTTTTGCTGAATATATTTTCTGATTTGAAAAAGTTCTTTTTCATTTCTTATTATCCTATCATAAAAGCGTGGCTGCCATTTGAAATATTTATAATCATTTTGGTGTGCCCACCTGGTAACACCTGACTTAAAAGAACCCGCAACATTACCCAATGAATGTAGAGACGGGGCATGCCCCGTCTCTACGTTAGATAATTCATTTAAAATAATTATACCATGGACATGGTTTGGCATTATTATAAACTCATCCAATTCAACTTCAGGATAATGTCGCGGAATACCTAGCCAATATTCATTTGCACTCTTACCTAAATCATTTAATTCCATTTTTGAATTAATAATCTCTCCAAAACAATTTATATGATTTTTAGTACAAATAGTTATATAATACCACCAGGGAGTTTTATAATCCCAGGATTTCAATCTGGTGGAATCTGTACTGTGTTTATTCCTGTAACTTTTCATAAAAAATTTTTCAAACAAATAGTATTCTGAATTTGTTTCAGAATCAATTAAATCTTTGGTTTAAAAAAAGATGCCGGATCAGAGTCCGGCATTTTAAATAAAATTATATTCCAGGCCAGAGCCATCCAAAAATTCCACCGGTGAAAAGAGCGTAAATCAATCCATCAAACATTGATTTGAATGTTGATGTCCAATTCCGTTTATACCAGATGCTATTTTGTAAAAGTGCTAAACCGTATCCCACAAAGGCAGTGACACCTGCAAAACGAAATACAGAAAGGTAATGAGCCCCTGGTTCGAGTGCACGACCTGCTACATAAGCAGCGAACATGCCAACTATAATTGAATATATAAACCAGAGAGCAAGTTCTTTAGTCATATTTGGTGAACCGCTTTTCATTATTGTAATTACGCCAACCGGACCTTGCTTCATCTTTTCAAGGAATTCAGGTGAACCCATTTCTTTCATACTGTTGGCCTTTGGAAACATATAATCGCCTGGCGTGATGTTGTGTTTACGTAAATCATCCATCACTTGTTTTTCTGATGGAAATCCTTTGTAGTCGTTGGCGTGATAGCCCAGCACCATATGAATGATGGAACTGATGATGAAAACTGCAACTGCCGAAAGAAGTATTGGCAGCCAAAGAGACATTATAGGAACCATAGCATAACCTCTTGTTGATTGATGAATGTTAATTATTCCCTCTAGGGTTTAAAATAAGAAAAATGTTTTGTCAATTGAAAGGATTGGGAATATGTATTAAATAAATTTTTCAGACTCTGTTTGAGCAGAATTAATTAAAAAACAAAAGTCATTATGAATGAAATAGTATTAAGAATGAAAATGAAATAGATTAATAACTCACTTGTTCTGTTCGTTTAATTATCTCCTCCTGAAGCTCAGGAGTGAGATCAACAAAGTAATCACTATAGCCGGCAACGCGCACAATTAAATCTCCATAATTCTCGGGATGTTTTTGTGCTTCACGTAAAGTTTCTGCATCAACTACATTAAACTGAATGTGATGACCATCCATTTTAAAATAAGCTCGTATTAGGGAAACAATTTTAAAGATTGAATCTTCACCCTCAAAAATTTGCGGTGAGAATTTTTGATTTAGCAACGTTCCACCAGTTCTCAAGTGATCAATTTTTGCAGCCGATTTCAGAACTGCTGTTGGTCCGTTAATATCGGCTCCCTGTACAGGAGAAATACCCTCGGACAAAGGAGCTCCTGCAAGTCTTCCATCAGGAGTTGCACCTGTAACACTTCCAAAATAAACATGACTTGTAGTCGGAAGTAAGTTTATCCGGAAATGTCCGCCTTTTGTATTTGGTCTTCCATCAATTGCTGAAAAATAAATCTCGAAAACAGTTTTCAGAACTTCATCCGCATAATCGTTATCATTACCGTATTTGGGAGTTTCAATTAATAATAGATTCCTCATATCATTAAAGCCCTCAAAGTTTTTACCCATTGCAAAAAGAAAATCTTCAATAGAAAATTTCTTTTTATCAAAAACATTATACTTAAGTGATGTGAGAGAGTCTGTTGTGGTTCCAATTCCAACTCCCTGAATGTAAGAAGTATTATACCTTGCGCCACCATCGTTGTAATCCATACCTTTTAAAATACAGTCATCAATCAGCAAAGACATAAATGGGGCAGGGAGGTATTCAGCATAAAGTCTTTCAATTATGACATTACCCTTTATCTTGATATCTACAAAATGATTAATCTGTTTTTTATATGCTTCGACAACTTCATCAAAACTTTGAAATGATTTTGGGTCGCCAGTTTGAATTCCAATCTGCTTACCTGTTTGCGGATCGATTCCGTTATTCAAAGTTATTTCAAGAATTTTTGTAAGATTGAAATATCCGGTAAGGATGTAGCTTTCTTTTCCGAATGCGCCGGTTTCAACACAACCGCTTGCACCACCATTCCTCGCATCAACAATCGATTTACCTTGTCTAAGCATTTCCTGAATGATTGCGTCAGTGTTAAATAATGATGGCTGTCCGTATCCGGTTTTGATGATTTCAAATGCTCGCTTCACGAGTTGATCGGGATTTTTTCTGCTAACCTGAACCATTGAGCTTGGTTGAAGAAGTCGCATCTCCTCTATGACATCAAGAATTAAATAAGTTAGTTCATTTACAGCATCTTCACCTTTATCATTAAGGCCACCAACATTTATCAAGCAAAAATCAGTGTAAGTATTACTTTCCTTTGAGGTAACTCCAACCTTTGGCGGAGCTGGTTGATTATTGAACTTAACCCAGAATGCCTGCAGAAGTGTTCTCGCTCCTTCCTTGTCAAGTAAACCGGATTCAATATCTCTTTTGTAAAAAGGATAAAGATGTTGATCAAGTCTGCCGGGATTAAATGAATCCCAGGTATTCAATTCAGTTATTACTCCAAGATGAACGAACCAATAATACTGAAGAGCTTCCCAAAAAGTTTTTGGTGCATTTTCCGGAACACGATCACAGATACCAGCCATAGTTTCAAGTTCATCTTTTCTTGATTGATTATTTTCTTGCTGAGCCGCCTCATAAAGTTTCAGACTATATCGCTTTGCGAAGCTTACTAACGCTTCGGCTGCAATATCCATAGCTTCTAGTTCTTCGCGTTTAGCTAATGCTTCCGGATCATTATAAAAATCTAGTGAATCCAATGATGCTTCAATTTTCTCTTTAAAATCTTTCATACCCATACTGTAAATTTTATCGTCAAGAACAGTATGTCCGGGTGCACGCTGTTCCATAAATTCAGTGAATACACCAGCAGCATAAGCTTCTTTCCACTGTTCATCCATTTCTTTGAAGATCCTGTCTCTGATAGATCTTCCGCTCCAGAAAGGAATTACTTCTTCGAACTGATATTTTTTTGTTTCCTCATCAACTTTAAAAGAAATTTTTTCACGGTTATTTAGAATATCAAAATCTTCAAGACTATGTGCGCAAAGTTCAGGGTAAGTTGGCGTAGCTTTTGGAGATGGTCCTCTTTCGCCAACAATTAAGTCATCTTCGCCCAAATACAATTCTTTATGCTCAAGCAAATATTTGAATGCTTTAGCCCTTGCAACCGGAATTGAATATTTATCAGCTTCGCCGCTGGAATAGAATTCGGTAAGCATTCTTGCTCTTTCAATTGAAATAGTTTCTTCAGCGTTTGTACTTTGTTCACGAAGTCTTTTAATTCTCTCATTCATTTTTAACCACCAATTTTAACTTTGCATTTTAGTTCACTAAAAAATTGCCTGATATTCTCCAGGTTTTTGATATCCGGAGATTCTTTATCTGCCAGTTTATTTTCAATACTGTACTTGATATACTTTCCTTCACCTGCTCGATGATAGGGAAGAAGGTTGACCTCAATAAGATTATTCAGATAGGAGATGAATCCACGGATTGCAAAAAGATTTTCATTTGTGTCGGTAATCCCGGGTACAATTGGAATCCTGATAATTATTTTCTTACCAATCTGATCTAGTTCATTCAGATTTTTTAATATCAGTTGATTAGAGACACCTGTATACTTTTGATGATCATCGTCATTCATAAGTTTTAAGTCGTATAAAAAAAGGTCAGTATTTGGCGCTGCCTGATTTAAATTTTCGATGGATGCATAGCCGCTTGTATCAACCGCAGAGTGAATTCCAACTGATTTACACTCCTTCAACAACTCAGTTAAAAACTCAGCTTGCATCAAAGGTTCACCACCTGAAAAAGTAACGCCTCCGGAGGATTCTTCATAAAAGATTCTATCCTTCACTATTTCTGTCATCAATTCATCAACAGAAATTTCTTTTCCGATTTCATCTTTACCCATAGAAAATGATTGATCGAAACCACGCCTGAGGTTGCATCCCTCAATTTTTTCTGCGAGGGATTTATGACTCTCGGGATTATGACACCACCAGCATCGAAGCGGACAGCCTTTGAAGAAAACCGTCGTTCGTATTCCCGGACCATCGTGAATGGCGAATCGCTGTATGTTGAATATTATTCCTTGTTGTCCGTTATCGTTCATAAATTCAATGAAATATTTTTCTCAGTGTAAAATTAAATAAAAAATATGAGCCAAGAATCCTATAACAAAATTCTATTGAATCAATATTGACTATAAAAATAAAATTAAAAAAAAAGACGCACCGAGGTACGCCTTTAAAAATGATCACTAATCAGTAATTAAAATGCGTAGTACAATCCACCGCCAACATTTATTTGTGCAATCGTTGTACCTGCACTAAGCCCGTAACCTGAACCGCCGGATCCGACATATAGACTGCCGCCAGCCCATTGAATTGGGAATAAGCCCTGAGCCTGAATTTTAATTCCAATGTTTTTGCTCAAGAGGAATTTGGCTCCTAACGTTAATCCGAATGCAAACCTCCAGGCAGGGTCCAGGTTATTTTTGGGTACTAATCCCGCAGCACCAATTGATAAACCACCGAAACCCCAGGCAGTTCTGCTGAATTGGTTCAGAAAATATCCGGTACCCAAGATATAATGAACATCTGCTCCGAAAGAAGTAGTCTGAAATCCGGAACTGTAAGGTTCAAAGCTGACATTAGATGGCTGGTAAATATATTGTATCTCTGCCATCGTTTCGCGACTGGTATTGAACCCTAATGCACCACTATAATATGCTGCATCGTTTATATCCAGATCTCCGCTAACATTTTGATTACCATTATAATAGTAATTATATACTTCAACCGACCCCAGCATTTGATATCCTGCAAGAATGGAGAACTCACCCTTTTTTTGCGCAAAGGATTCATTGATAAGTAGCGTAATGAGTAAGCAGGTTAGAGAGAACAGGTATAAACGGTTAATTAATATTTTCAATTTTAATTCCTCTTAGATTTAATGACTTTAATTTATAACGAATTTGATTTTTAAAAATTGGTACACCCATATGGATTCTCCGCCAAAAGCGGATCAGCCTCCGGCTGAGAACTATTAAACAAAATCCTTTTATTGGTACACCCGTAGGGATTCGAACCCCAAACCTTCTGATCCGTAGTCAGATGCTCTATCCAATTGAGCTACGGGTGCATATATTTTAATAACCTTCTGATCTCCCGCAGAAGCGGGATAAACTCCGTTAGAAGCTCTCCACCTATAGTGGATATATCTCCAACTTGTCTCGTCGATTCCAGATAAATCGGCAGAAGACGGATTGAGTTTACCTGCCAAAAATGATTTATCATTGAAGACAGGCATTGGTGCAAAATTTTTATGCAAATATAATCTAAAATTCAGAAATTATTAGTTACTTTTTTATTACTGAGATCTTATAGCGTTTATATAGTGGAAAGAATGGATAGCTAAAGATATTTTAGTTAATTGTGCATCATTCTAATAATTTAATCTTATTCCAATTCTCAAATCAATATCAGACCATGTATTTCGTCAATAACAATATTAATGAGAAGATAATTCTTCATACTAATGGCATATAACTTGAATCAAATCATCATTCAGGCAAGAGTTACAAAGTGCTCATCAAAGATAATTAGTTGTTGAAATTCAAAGATGCGTTGGAATTTTTGGAATTCGCCAGTGAGGTGATGAGCAACTCTTGCCAACGATTTTCACACCTGTTAACACTTCAATCATAATTCTGGTTTATCCCATAGACCCGATTTATTTATAGCCTTAACAAACTTCAATTATTTTTCATATTTTTGAGTCGAAGTCCAGTCAGCCTTTGGCTAAAACAAAAAAAATTTAAGAATCGAGAGGAAGATAGATGTTTAAAGGAACAGGAACGGCATTAATAACTCCATTTAAAGCAGATCAGTCCATTGACTTTGATGCTCTCAAAAAAATAGTCAAACAGCAGCTTGATGGTGGTATCGATGCACTAATCGTACTCGGCACAACCGGTGAATCTCCTGTTATAGATTTAGAAGAGAGAAAAAAAATAGTTTCTCTTGTAGTTGAAGAGGTTAACGGAAAAATTCCCGTAATTGTTGGAACCGGATCAAACGATACAAAGCACGTAGTCGAATTAAATAAGCAAACTGAAGAACTAAAAGCAGACTGTTTACTTATTGTAAATCCTTACTATAATAAAGGGACACAAGATAGTCTTTTCGAGCATTATAAATTCATTTCGGAAAGAACAAAGCTTCCAATAATTCTTTATAATGTGCCATCACGAACCGGAATGAATATTCTTCCTGAGACTGCTGTGAGAATTCATAAAAAATGTAAAAATGTTGTGGCAATTAAAGAAGCCAGTGGAAACATTTCACAAATAGCTCATCTGATTTCAATTAAACCTGATTCACTTTCTGTTCTTTCGGGTAATGATGATCAGACACTAGCGATAATGGCTTCAGGCGGTGATGGCGTAATCTCTGTGTTTTCGAATCCGTATCCTTCTGAAATGAAAAAGATTACTGATGCAATTTTGAATGATAATTTAAAACATGCTAAGGAATTGAATAATAAATATTTAAGTATGATGAATTCATTATTTGTTGAAACCAGCCCTGCTCCGGTCAAATATGTTATGAGCAAGCTTGGATTGTGCAAAAATGTTTTGCGACTTCCGTTAGTAAAAGCTACTAATATTGCTGAGCAGCTTCTTGATAAAGAAATGAAAAAAATGTGATTAATAAAATGAGGAAGCTAAAATGAAATATGGTTTAGTTGGCGCATCAGGAAAATTGGGGAAAGAAGTCATCACTTTATTTGCAGAAAACAATCATGAGCTTGTTCTCACATTTGACCTGCAAGGCGAATGGATTCAGTCAGAACCGGAAGTCTTGATTGATTGTTCACTTCCCGAAGCATTCGATAAAATGTTAAGTTTTGCTGAAAAGTATAAAATTTCTCTAATAGTTGCTCCTACAGGATTGACTGAAAAAAATATTAACGATTTAAAAGAATACTCTAAATTAAAACCAGTAGTTCAGAGTTATAATTTTTCAATTGGAATTCAGATACTTCTTCAACTAACAAAAGTTGCACATGAAAGTATACCAGATTGGGATGTTGAAATTTCGGAAACTCATCACAGATTTAAGGTGGACAAACCTTCAGGTACCGCAAAAATGATCCAGGAAATTTTTGGAGGAAAACAAATAAATACAACCTCTTTAAGGTTAGGTAATGTTCCCGGCGATCATACAGTAAATTTTGCCGGGCTTGGTGAAGTCTTATCAATTAAACACAGAGCACTTTCAAGGCGTACATTTGCTGAAGGCATTCTTAAATCTGCTGAGTTCGCTTTGAAGAAGGATAAAGGATTTTATTCTTTCACTGATGTCGTTTTCGAAAAGTAATTAACCAATAAATAAGGCCTGTGATGGATTCATACAAAATCATTAAAACAATCGCCGATGCAAAAAAGAAAACACCTGCAAAGATTTATCTTCAAGGTGAGCTTGCAAAAATTAATTTCGGTGAATTGGATTTTTACGGCTCATCTGCCTCCGGAATACTTTTCTGTGAATATTCTGAGTTTGAAAAATTTTATGAAAGCAATAAAAAATTAATTATAAAGTACAAAGTTGAAGTAGATAGAAGAAATTCAGCAATCCCAATGGCTGATTTAACAAAATATAATTGTAGAATTGAACCAGGTGCCATAATACGAGATATGGTTGAAATTGGAGATAATTGTGTTATTATGATGGGTGCTGTTTTGAATATCGGTGCTGTGATTGGTGAAAGAACTATGATTGATATGAATGTTGTTGTTGGTGGACGAGCCATAGTTGGAAAGAATTGTCACGTAGGGGCAGGAACTGTTTTAGCCGGAGTAATCGAACCACCAAGTGCTGATCCTGTTATAATTGAAGATGATGTATTGATTGGTGCAAATGTAGTAGTGTTAGAAGGAGTGAAAGTTGGAAAAGGAGCAGTTGTTGCAGCAGGATCTATTGTAGTAAAAGATGTTGAGCCTTTAACGGTTGTGGCAGGTGTTCCTGCAAAACTTTTAAAGAAAGTTGATGATAAAACAAAAACAAAAACACAATTTATGGAAGAGTTGAGGAAGCTCTGATTTCGTTTAGTGTTAATCGGTTACGAGATCCATATCAACTGTCGTAGCACGGCAATGGTATGTTAAGTGTAACCGTTAAACGATACGGGTTTCGTTACCGTAACCGATTTTCGAATTAATAGTATAAGTCCTGAAATGAAATTAATCGTTCAAAAATATGGTGGCAGCAGTGTTGCAGACGTAGATAAACTGAAAAAGATTGCTTCAATGATATGCTGCTGTTAAGAAGCAGGGGATTAATGTTGTAGCAGTAGTTTCTGCAATGGGTAAAACCACAAATCAGCTTATTGAAATGGCAAAAGCAATTTCCCCAAATCCACCAAGAAGAGAAATGGATATGCTTTTAAGCACTGGCGAAAGAACTTCAATGGCTTTACTCTGTATCGCACTTCACGAAGAGGGAATTGAATCAATATCATTAACTGGTTCTCAGGCTGGAATTATTACCAATGATCGACATAATGACGCGCGAGTTATTGAAGTTCGACCAATCAGAGTTTTAGATGAATTGGATAAAGGCAAAGTAGTTGTTATTGGCGGATTTCAGGGAGTTAGTTACAAGAGAGATATAACCACTCTTGGCAGAGGTGGATCAGATACTTCTGCTGTTGCATTAACCGCAGCCCTGAATGCAGAGCGATGTGAAATCTATTCTGATGTTGATGGTGTTTACACTACAGATCCAAGCATTGTAAAAGATGCAAAGCATCTTCCCGAAATTTCATATCAGCAAGTTCAGGAAATGGCAGAAGCAGGAGCGAAGGTAATAAATGCCCAGGCAGTCCAGTTTGCAAAGGAAGCAAAGATCGCTTTGTATGCACGGGATACTTTTAATCCAGGTAAAGAAACAATAATCAAAGACGTTTCAAAAAATGAATTGTCTGGTGTGTTGTCTGTAGTTTACGAGAAAGAAATTGTTCGTGTGTTTGTGCACGACGCAGATAAAATAAATTGGGTGCTTGAATATCTTGAGCAAAATCAGATCCCTATAAAAGAATTTCAGGTTTCAGGAATTGCCGGCGATAGAGGATATAAATGCTCCTTTATCATTTCAACAAGTAGTCTTTACAATTGGAATAAAATTAAAGAAGCTCTTGAAGAAAAATTACGGGATGGTATTTACATAAATGAAAGTCTTGCTGCTTTATCAATCATCGGTGAAGGATTTAGCCGAAATAATGATGCATTAAGTAGAAACAATGAAACTTCTCGACAAACACGGACATAATTTATTATGGTATCAATACCACCTCCTTTCAGAATCTCACTACTTATTGAAAAATATCTGCTTGATGAAGCAGTTAATATCTGCCACGAATTCTGGATTAAGTAAAAGATATTCCTAATTCCATTAAATTATCCTAAAATAATAACTATACTATTTCTAATTAGATAATTAAACTTTTAACACACCATTGTTGTTTAATATCATAACCAAAGAACTAAATAATTATTGATTAGATGAAAAATATTAAGAAAGCTATTTACCTGATAATTCTTTTCTCTGCGATTTTATTGCCGCAGGAAAAATTTCAAGGGGGCAGTATTTCAGGGAAAGTATTTGATTCTGCTACTAAACACACAATCGAATATGCCAACATTGTGGTCTTTTCAAACAGAGATTCCTCGATGATTACAGGAGGAGTTACCGATAATGAAGGTAGATTCAATCTTAAAATAAATAGACCGGGTAACTTCATAGTTGAAGTCAGGTTTCTTGGATATGATACGGAAGTTCTTCAAGCAGCAATAAAACAGGATCAATTAAATATTGATCTCGGTGAGATACTAGTTCATCCTTCGGCAGTTACTCTCTCTGATGTTGTCGTGCAGGGTAATCGTTCTCCTGTGACTTATGAAATAGATAAAAAGGTTATCAGTCCTGACCAGATGCAAACAGTTATTTCAGGAAGTGCTGCAGATGTGCTCGCAAATGTTCCATCCGTACAGGTAGATGTTGAGGGTAATGTTAGTCTGAGAGGAAGCCAAAATTTTACAGTTTTAATTGATGGCAGACCTTCTATGCTCGACGCTCAGGATGCGTTACAGTCAATATCTGCTTCTTCAATAGATAAGATTGAATTAATTACTAATCCCACTGCAAAGTATGATGCAGATGGTACAGCAGGAATAATAAATATTATAATCAAAAAAAATCTTGGGCAGGAGCTTAATGGAATTTTCAATGCAAATGCCGGTATGTACGATACTTATGGTGGTGATTTCCTAATCAATTACCAGGATGGATTTAAAGCTAATTTCGGATTTGAATACAATCAAAGATATTTCCCTGGTGATCAAACACAGAATAATATTTACTATCTGGAAGATGAAACTTCATTCATCAATTCTGTAGGAAATAGTCAAACGTGGCAGAACAGGATACGAAGGAAGAGGAGGAATAGAATTTTCTCTAAGTGATATTGATATTTTAAACTTTGGATTCCGAATTGGCTATCGAAAAGGAAATATGACTTCAGATCAGAATTATACCGAATTATCTTCAATAGATCCGTCTGTGATAACTTATCAAGGCGAAACTGAAAGATACCGGGAAGGAAATTTCTATAACATCAATTCTAATTACACTCACAATTTTAATTCATATGGGCACCAATTACTTGCAGAATTTGTCTATGGTTACAGAGATTCGGATGAACTGACAACAACTTCTGAATTTAGTGAAGGTCTTCAGTTTGGAGGAAGAGAATCAACCGAATACGGGCCTTCAACCGATTATCAGATGGAAACTCGATTATGCTTTACCATTTGCAGAGAATAATAAGTTTGAAACGGGTTACCAGGGCGAAATTGATATTTCTGATGAGAACACTGATCTATATGATTATAATCCTGAGAGTAATGAGTACGAAATCCAACCCGAGTTCAGCAATCTTACAAAATACTATGACAATCAGCAGGCACTTTACGCAATGTATTCTGATATGTTTTTGAATACTAACTTACAAGCAGGACTTCGGGCAGAATATACATACCGAACCATTGAAGTTCCGTGGCAGAGCCAATCATTCACTATTGACAGGATAGATTATTTTCCAAGCCTTCATATGTCATATAAGTTTTCTTCTATCTCAACTGCGATGGCAAGTTATTCAAGAAGAATTAAATCAACCACGAGGATGGGCACTTAGAACCATTTCCAACCTGGATTGATGCAAATAATGTTCGAACTGGTAATCCTGAATTAATTCCTGAATTCATCGATTCATATGAAGCAGGAGTTCAATCAGCATTTTATGATATCTCAGTGACAACCGAGATTTATTACCGACGTACAATAAATAAAATTGAATCTATCCGTACGGCGATTGATGAATGATGTAACACTTACAACTTTTGATAATGTAGGTAAAGATTATTCACTTGGAGCTGAGTTGATGCTTGATTACGGATCCGTTTCAATTCTGGAATATCAACTTGATGGCGACTATTTACAATTATCGAATAGAGGGAACCATCCAGGATGAGCCGTTCTCAAATGAAAGTCTTAACTGGCAATCTAGAATGAATAACACTTTTAAACTCTGGAGTTCAACACAAATACAACTAAATACCAGCTACAACAGCCCGACAGTTACATCACAGGGGAGTGGGAAGGATATTTTAGTTCGGATTTATCAATCAGGCAAGAAATAATTTCAAAAGTACTCTTCAGCAACATTACAGGTCAGAGATCTGTTTGGCTACAGCAAAAAGGGAATACACCTCTGAGGGAACAAATCTTTACAATTATAATTATTATAATATGCATACACCGCACTCTAATGTTTAATCTTAGATACACTTTCAACAACTATAAACCAAAACGTGAAGGAAGGAGGGGAAGATGGAGCAGTTTTGAAGGTGGAGAGGATTTTTAGTTCACTTTTTTTTCACTCCGCATTTCTTTTATTATTTTTCTATTCAAATATTTATCAATTAAAAGTGAATCAATCGAATTCACTATGCCTTCTAAAACCAAAGGCGAAATAATTCTTTATAAAACTCCAGAAGGAGAGACAGAAATTGATGTAAAGCTGGAGGAGGAGACTGTTTGGTTGACTCCAAATCAAATGTCAAAGCTTTTTGATAAAGCAAGACCGAACTGTTCTTGAACATATTAAAAATACATATGCTAGAGGGTGAGCTTTATCAAGAATTCAACTTGTCGGAAATTCCGACAAGTTCAAAAAGAAGGAAAACGAACAGTAACACGGTCAATTGAGCATTATAATCTGGATGTAATAATCTCTGTAGGTTATAGAGTTAAGTCCAAACGAGGAACTCAATTCCGAATATGGGCAAATAAAGTATTAAAGGATTATTTGACAAAGGGATATGCATTAAACGAGAAAAGACTAAAAGATCAGACTGAATAGAATTAAAGAATTAGAAAAAACTCTTGACATTTTTTCTAAGGTAACAGAATCTTATCAACTAAAACAGGATGAATTTGCTGGAATAATACAGGTTGTTAAAGATTATACTTATGCATTGGATACGTTGGATAATTATGATAAAAAGTCTTTAAGCATTTCTTCTACAAATAAAGAAGAAATATTCCAAATTAATTATGAGTCGTCTAAAAAAGTCATTACTAAAATGAAAGAAAAATTTGGAGGTTCGACACTATTTGGGAAAGAAAAAGATAAATCTTTTAAAGGAACAGTTGGTGCAATTTATCAGACTTTTGGCAAGAAAGAATTATATCCGAGCGTTGAAGAGAAAGCAGCACATCTTCTGTACTTCACAATAAAAAATCATTCTTTTATAGATGGAAATAAGAGAATCGCTGCTGCATTATTTTTATGGTTCCTTCAAATGAACAATTATCTTTATGCAAAAAATGGTAGCAAAAGAATTCCTGATAATGCACTTGTTGCATTATGTTTGTTAATTGCTGAAAGTGATCCCAAGGAAAAAGAAATGATTGCCAGAGTAATTGTAAATCTTATAAACAAGAGGAATTAAATTAATCTAAAAACCACCAGATAGTATTATTTGCAACATTTCTTTAGTTTTTTCTTCTCAAATCCTTTCTAAAAATTTCTCCAATTCAATAATTTACTTTACTGCAATCAAGAAACTTACTCTTTGTTCTGCGTATAACTATGACCATTGATTCCAAAATCTTCAATAATTGCTCAAAAAATAAACTCATTTAATTTGATGGCCACATTTGAAGTTGTGACCGCTTGGCATATTTCATGAAAATGTTCCTTAATCAAAATAAAAATAACGATCAATATGTATAAAATTTTATCCGCAACATTTATTGCCCCTAACATTAAACGATTTACGATCGAGGCTCCTAAGATTGCTTTGAAACGAAAAGCAGGTCAGTTTGTCATCATCAGGATAAACGATGTCGGTGAAAGAATTCCTTTAACAATAGCTGACTCTGATGCTGAAAAGGGTACAATTGATATTATAGTTCAAGGAATAGGGAAAACGACTAAAGAACTGAATTCACTTGAGGCAGGAGATTTTATTACCGATGTTGTCGGTCCCTTAGGTAAACCTTCTCACATCGAAAACTTTGGTACATCAGTTAGCATTGGTGGGGGAGTAGGAACTGCTATTGCGTATCCGACTGCGGTTGCACTTAAGCAAGCCGGAAATCATACCATCTCAATTATCGGGGGAAGGAGCAAGGAGTTTGTTATCCTTGAAAATGAAATGAAAAAAGTATGTGATGAAGTTTTTGTCACTACTGATGATGGTAGTTATGGGAAACATGGCTTCGTAACAGATCAATTAAAAGAATTGATTCAAACACGAAAGATTGATTTTGTTCTAGCCATAGGACCAATACCTATGATGAAAGCTGTCGCAGATGTTACAAGAGAAAAAGGAATTCAAACTGTAGTAAGTCTCAATCCTGTTATGGTTGATGGAACGGGAATGTGTGGCGGTTGTCGGGCAACTGTTGATAATAAAACTGTTTTCGTTTGTGTTGATGGACCAGAATTTGATGCCCACAAAGTTGACTTCAAAACTTTGATGACAAGAAATCAATCATACCTGATGGAAGAAAAAGTATCTCTTGAAGAACATGAATGCAATCTAAATAAACTTCTTTCACAGACCGTCTTAACCAAATAAAATGAAAAATAATTATGCCAGAAAAAATATCAAATAAAGAAAGAATGAAAATCCCTCGGCAAGTTATGCCTGAGCAGGATCCATTGATGCGTAGGAACAATTTCGGTGAGGTTAATCTTGGTTTTACAGAAGAGCTGGCAAAAATGGAAGCTCTTCGATGCATTCAATGTCCAAAACCAACTTGTGTAGAAGGTTGCCCGGTTGGAGTTAAAATAGGCGATTTCATTGCTCTTGTTGCAGAAGGTGATTTTTTAGGTGCTGCTGAAAAAATGAAGGAAGATAATCTGCTGCCGGCAATCTGCGGAAGAGTCTGCCCACAGGAAGAACAATGTGAAGTGAAGTGCGTTGTAGGAAAAAAGAATGAGCCTGTTGCAATTGGAAGATTAGAAAGATTTGTAGCTGATTATGAAAGAGAGACAGTTGGAATACGTGTTCCTTCACTTAAGCCAAAGACAGGAAAGAGAGTAGCAATAGTTGGAAGTGGTCCTGCTGGATTAAGTTGTGCGGGTGATTTAATTCAAATGGGGCACGATGTTACAGTATTTGAAGCGCTTCACGAACTTGGTGGTGTTTTGATTTATGGTATCCCTGAATTTCGTCTGCCAAAATCAATTGTCAAAGCAGAAATTGATTCACTCAGGAAACTAGGCGTTGAATTCAAAACCAATGAAGTAATTGGATTAACTGATACCGTTGATGAACTAATGCAAACCGGTTATGATGCTGTATTTATTGCAGTAGGCGCAGGGCTTCCATATTTTCTGAATATTCCTGGCGAAAATCTTAACGGCGTTTATTCTTCGAATGAATTCTTAACTAGGGTCAATTTGATGAAAGCTTATCGCTTCCCTGAATTTGATACACCTGTTTTCAATTGTAAAGATAAAAATGTTGCAGTATTTGGTGGTGGAAATACTGCAATGGATACTGTAAGAATTTCAAAACGGCTTGGTGCAAAAAATGCTTATATCATTTACCGGAGATCCGATGTCGAAATGCCAGCTCGTGCTGAAGAAATTCATCACGCAAAAGAAGAGGGGATTGAATTCATTTTACTTTCTAATCCATTAGAATTTATTGGAGATGAGAAGGGCTGGTTAAAAAGTGTAAAGATTCAAAGAATGGAACTCGGTGAACCTGATGCTTCCGGACGCAGAAGACCAATTCCAATTCCTGGTTCGGATTATATTCTGCCAATTGATATGGCTGTTATTTCTATTGGTAATGGTTCAAATCCAATCATACAAAAAACTACTCCGGATCTGCAGTACAATAAATGGGGAAATATATTAGTTGATGAAAATACTATGAAGACATCTAAGAAAGGTGTATTCGCAGGAGGAGATATTGTAACAGGTGGAGCAACTGTAATCCTGGCAATGGGTGCAGGAAGAAAAGCCGCAGCTGCTATTCATGAATATTTGAATTCAGAAAGTTAGATAAAAGAAAAGGGCAGCACCGTGTACTGCCCAAATTTGTTTTCTATTTCTTCAAAACATTATTTCAAAAGAACCATTTTCTTTGTTTCAATAAAGTTTCCCGTTTGCAATTGGTAAAAATAAATTCCGCTTGTTTGATCACTTGCATTCCAATTAAATGAATAATTTCCAGCAGATAAATTTTCATTCACCAATTCGTCAACCTGCTGCCCGATAACATTAAATATTTTTAATGTTACATTTCCTTCAACAGGAATTGAAAAAGAAATTGTTGTTGAAGGATTAAATGGATTAGGATAATTTTGATAGAGCACATAATCATTCGGCTGTCCGTTATTTGAATCATCAACATCACTAATGCCAGGTGTATTTTCTGCTGAAAATGTTGGATTCATTAATACAAATGATCCAGTTCCATTTGGATATCTTCCGGTACTTAAATCAGTTATCTGTACACCAAAAGTAACTTCATCTACAATAGTAGTATCCGGTGCAACCAATACAATTTCTTCACCAGATGCTGAAAGTTTAAAATTAGCATGTAAACCCGGTTGTCCTTCTTCATCATCTGCCCAGATGATTAAATAATCGTTGGGACCTATCGAAGTATCGGGGAACGCCCACTGACTAAGATCCCCACTCTCATCACTTAGAAAATAACCGTTAAGTGAAATAGTATTATTTGAATTATTATAGAGCTCGATCCAGTCATCATATTCTCCGTTTGGATCCGGAACAACATTATCGTTATCTGCCATAAATTCATTAATTACCAAATCGCCGGTTACTTCAATAGAATAGAATTCATACTCGGCTCGTTCCGGCGAAAATTTAACTGCATCATTATTTTCTGCATAAATGTAATATTGAACATCAGTTGATCCTACTGAGAGAAGAGCACCATAAACACCGTCACCTGCTGTACCATCATTGTGGTTGCCGTCATCGTACATATCAACCTTTTCAAATTTATTGGTTTGCAAAAACCGGTAAGCCAGGTTGACAATATTTGCATTACTTACTTCTGCATTAAACCAAACGTCACTATTAGCTGAAACTGCTGCAGGGGTATGTGTAATATTAGTAATTACTGGTGCGATTCCTTGAAACAAAGCGAGACTATTTAAATAATTAACTCTTGCATCCATCAATTGGGTGATTCCAACAATCGACTGCGGACCACCGCCGACAGAATTATTGATGTTGGTTAAGAATTCATTGTATGTATAGAATTTATTGGGATCAGCCTGAACATCAGAATCTATAATGTTTTGAATTTCCAGCGCTCTGGTTTCATATGATCCATCAGCAAAGTTTTCCTCTAAAATTGTTTTCATATGGGCGAAATAAATTTTCTGGTAAGTTGGATCGGAGAGAATTTTATTGATGATGGGATAATCCGGATGCGATATGTTTAGTAAAGGATCCAGTTGCTGCATTTGAGTAACATTCAAGGGACCGCCTGATAATAACATGCTAAACACACCAAAATTTTCATTTAAATCCCAAACGATTGGATTGAACCTTTCCGTTCCGTCTTTATAAAGATAAAAGTTATGTCCAAAATTTATTGGAGAATCCAGGTTAACCATCAAATTATCAAAAGCAAGCATCCATAAATGTCTATCAACATCAAGTACATCTTCAACTAATGAAGCGTTATTATTTAGAATATCCAAAAACTCAATTAACTCTGCCCACCCATAATCGGATTGGAGCTCATAAAAATTAAAATAATTTGTGGAATCCAAACCATAGTAACCCCATACTGTAGTTAACGTTGGCATTTCATCAATTAACTCGCCCTTGAAACGCGCATAGTCATTACTAAAGAAATGATTTGCCATGAAGAATTTATCCACAGATTGAACACTGGTATAAAGACCAATCAAGTTGCCATTTATAAACACATTTATATAATTGGCCTTACTTGCAGCCATATATTTTCTGGCAATTTCATAACTCAGTGTTTCCCTCACAAAGCTCGGATCTTTAAATACATTAGCCAGCTTCAATGTACCATATCCATCTAATTCCTGATCTTCTATCACATGATCCAGTTTTATGTTCAACGGGTTTTTTATTCTGTTGGGACTATAAGAACTGTTTCCTTTATATCTTACACCAACACTATCAAACTGCTCACCATTAATAATAGCAGTGCCTACCAATCTCTCTTCATCTCCGGCTGCATACAAACTATCGAGTATTTCATCCCAATTAGATTGAGAGAATGTTATTTCAATGGTGTTAATAGTGTTTATATCGTAAAAATCCTGCCCAAATATTTCAGAATTATTGCCGGATGCTAAAGGTATAAATAGTGTCATCAAGAAAATTATAAATGTTTTCCTCATTGTTGTTTCTCTCATTTTATTATGAAATAATTAATATTAATTAAGTACTTAGACAATTTCTTATTTAATCAACATCATTTTTTTAGTTTGGTTAAAATTATTTCCACTGAAGGTATAGAAATATATACCCGATTTTAAATTTGAGGCAATAAAATTAAACGTATGGGCCCCAGCTAGATGTAGTTATTCAATAATGTTGCAACTTCCTGGCCCAATACACTATATACTTTGAGTGAGTAAGTGCCACTTTCGGGAATATTAACAACTATAAAAGTACTCGGGTTAAAAGGATTTGGGTAATTCTGTTCTAACTTAAAATCATTTGGCAGACTTGTTTCATTTTCATTTACATCTGAAACTAATCCACCGCGAACTAAACGAACGAAATTATAAACACGCTCAGGTTCTTCTCCGGCAGGTCCTCCCTCTACCTTGGTATCAAAACGGACTGCTCCAGCTCCGTGTATATCTTCCCCGAAAGGATCAACGGCATAGCCGAAGGCAACATACCAGGCATAATAGCGATTAGGATTTTGGAGCCCAAAATATGCAGATGTACTTGACCAAAAATAAGCACTGTCCGCTGTATAATTAAAGTAATTTGTATCTATCGTGGGATATATACCTGAGTAGTCAACTATACTTTGTAATTCTTTAGCATTCGGGAGTCTCCAATCCTCATGCCCAGCAAAATTTAAATTCTCAGCGTAAGAGAGAGCATTTTTCCAATCCACACCCTGACCATTATCATCCTGCATCCACATTAATCCAGTGGCATTATCTGTTATTGTTCCATCACCGTTGTTTACAAAATCATTAATACCGTAAGTATTTCCACGAACAGCTCTAACCCATTTTTGAGCCATTGGACCGCCACCCGCAATAGGATAAGCTTTTATATGTCCGGTTCCGTGGTTAACACCAAATGCAACTGTTCCAGCAAGAGGACTACTACTTACAAGATATAAGTTGCTCGACCAAAACTGTTGATCTTTATCTGCTGGTGGACCTATTAAATCAAAATAGTTCATATTTATATACGGCCACCCGGTTTGAAAATCCTGTATAGACCACAATTCTTTTATACTTGGTGCACGCCAGTCATCATGACCGGCTAGTTCTAAGTTATTACAATAAGTTAAAGCATCTGCCCAAATAAACTTTGTCGTACTTGGTGTTTTCTGCCACATCAGTCCGGTTTTTAAATCGGTTATTGTTCCATCACCATTATCCTGAAAGGAAAACGTAGTGTTATTGAACTGGGCATCCTGTCCGTAAAAAGTTTCACCCGGTAGGGGAGGGGTGATCTCCAAACTATCGTTGTAGCATTTATCTTGCCCGGTGTCTATAATGAGATAGTCTTGTGAGTAAGAAGTTGTTAAAAAAGTTATAATAAATAATATGATGGTTAGTATTTTATTTTTCATCTGATTAACCACTTTTTCGCCTTTTATAAATGATTTTAAGTGTTTTATTACATAAGACGCTGTTTGCAAGAAAAACTTGCGCTTAAGGGTATTTAAAAGGTATGCGTTGCTCGACATTGAGAGCATTTTTCTTTTTTCCTTTATTAGGAGTTAATTTTTATTGCCATTTGGTCTTTGTTGTTGATTTGATTGTGGTCCATGGCTTTTCATAAAATTATCAAACTCTGTTTTTTGTTCATCGTTTAATAAACTTTTTATTTGTGCTTCAAAATTTTTCCTATTTTTGTCCATCTCTTCCGGACTTCCATTTCCTTCTTTACCACCCTTTGATTCTCCGACGCTATTAAAGTGAGTTGTAAATAAATCAGATACTTGTTTTTTCTGTGATTCGCTCAAAGAAAGATTTGTTGAGAGTTCATCAACCATCTTATTTACTTCTTCTGTGCTCGGTGGTTTTGGTGGCGGATTTCTATCAGGCTGTTGCTGCGCTAAAAGATTTCCGGAGATAAAAAGCATTGAAGCGATAATTAGAAGTATGCCTGTATTAAATTTTCTTTGTTTGTTCATTTCATTTTCCTTTTGTTGAAATAATTATTTTTATGTTCTATTATTTAAGACGTCAGCTTTAGAAATAACTTGTGTGGAGTTGTATATTTTTTTTTGAAAAAAAGATTTTGGGATGATGAGCAAAAGCCCTTCATTCATTTAGAATAAAGGGCTAATGCCAGGTAAAGAGAGATCAATTTCTATGTGGTGGCGGTTCATCTCCAGGAGGTGGTGGAGGAGGTCTATCATTATTCATTCTCGTGCGGAGAATTCTGTCTAAAAAATTCATCAATCAGTAGTTTAAGATTATGCTGCTGGTCCGGTCTGCACAATTTTTTCAGATCTAAAAGATATTGGAAGGTTAGTTCTTCAAGTTCAACCATTTTATCCTGAGATAATTTTAATAGAGAATCGGAAAGCATTGGCTGTGGAACATCTTTTAATACTTCATCAAACATTTGCTTTTTTATCTGCCGGATTTCATTGTGCAACAGCAGAACTTGTTCGCGCTGCTCAGCTTGCATCTTTAAATACTGAATTGATTTGTGCTTCATCAAAGCCAAGCTCATCTTTTAGAAGCTGCTGAATGTGGGCAGTTTCCTGTTCAGGCTCGAGGTGTTTTCGATCCATTAATGGCTTTTGTGGTTTATTTACCCAGATCATAAGCAGAGTTACTAAATTAATAATGATCAGAATAACTACTAATAATATCAGATAACGCTTTTGTTTGAATATGTCCATAGTTTTTCCTACTCTGCTAAAAATATATTACTTTGATTTGTGTTAAGATTCAAATCACTGGAAAGAATTTCTATTAATTCCTGACGAGACTCATTTGCGTGATAATCTTCAATACTATTAAAGTACCAAATAAAAGTGCCCACATTTATTAGTAACAAGATTGTTAATAATGCCGGTTTTAGAAATCCCATAATTGTGGATTTACTCCCGGATCGTTCCCTAATTCTTTGTTGAACACGCGTATAGAAATAAGGATTAGGCGGCAGCGATTCTTTTTGTTCAAACACGTCTAGTGTTTTCTTAATCTCATCTTCTATTTTTTCTTTTTTGTTCATTTGGCTATCCATAATATTTAAGACGCTGTTTATTTAAAAAACTTGTGCACTTATTTATTTTTTTCAAAATAATTATATAATTCCTTATGTAAATTCTTTTTTGCCCGATGCATCAATGCTTCAACTGCAGATAACGACAAATCCATTATTTTTGCAATTTCATATATTGCTAATCCCTTCATATTTACTTAAAACAATTGCCGTTTTTTGATTTTCAGGAAGTTTATTGAGAGCAAAATCAAGCACTTCTTTTCTTTCCTTTGTCATCCAATTCTTTATCAGGTGTCTCAAAGGAAGGGATTTCAATTATATCTTCGTCTTCACCGGATTTAAATAAAGATGTTAGTTGGGCAAATCTTTTTTTTCTGTTTTTGCTTCTTATAAAATCGAGTGATTTATTTACAGCAATTCGGTAAACCCAGGTTGATATTTGTGCTTCCTCACGAAAATGTGAAATTGACTCAAAAACCTGAATAAATACTTCCTGAGCTATGTCATCCGCATCGTCAACATTGTTGACATAACGGAAACAAATGTTGCGTACTTTTTCCTGGTTCTGTTTTACTATCGTTTCAAAATCTATATCTTTTTTTTCTAAATTCATTTAGTGTAATTATTAAGAACAGATATGTTTATTGTTAAATACCAATTTATAAAAATCCTTTACGCTACATAAGTCTAATTTTCTTTGCTTCAGAGTGCAACTTAAGAAACCAGGTATTTTTATAAATCAGTCATTAGCAACATACTCGCATCCAGCAGGTATTTCTGGTCTAACAAGTAATACATCTTCTCGAAGCAAGTGAACTGTTCCGGTAGGATCACCTTTTTTCTTAACAACATATTTCTTGAATGTAAACGCAACAGGAACAACTCCTGCTGTTTTAGCTTTGCTGTGATATGCTGCAAGTGCTGCAGCTTTCTTTAAAACATTTTTTGGAATTGGTTCTTTCGTGTTCTCGACTTTTATTACTACGTGTGAACCTGAAGCTCCTCTTGCATGGAACCAATAATCATTTTGCTTTGCAAAGCGAGTAGTCAGCAGGTCATTATTTTTACTATCTTTTCCAACAAACACCCTGTACTTATTTTCAATTAAATATTGCTTAAACTTTGAACCTAAGTCCTCTTTAGTCTCAGTTTCCTGGGGCTGTTTTATTTTTAACTTTTTCATCAGTTCATCCAATTCCTTTGATGATTCTATTTCGTTCAATGAATTCTCCATGTTTTTTAAGTGCTCATAATCTTTTTTGGCATTTTCAAACAACTGCCGATTCTTGGTGAAAGAAATTTTCTCCGAGCGTGATTTATCAAAATAATAGTCAATATTTTTCTGTGGAGATAACTTTGGATTCAAATCTATTTTAATTTTTTCACCATTAGTAAAAATATCCTCAACCGTAATTGAAGTCATTCTGCTATTAATTGAGCCGAGATTTGTAAGCAATAGATTTCCGTACTTGTTGTATTCATCCTCTTTTGAACCTCTCTCAATTACACCCTGCAAATTATTTATTTTAGCAGAAACTTTTTTCAGCTCTCTTCCAAGATGATTTTTGATAAGCTTTAGTTTTGAATATTTATATGTGAGATAATGTTTTTTCGATAAACAAAAATTGGCAGCATCGGCTACACTTTTAAATATTTTCTTTTCTGTGAACGGAAGACTTTTAAATTTTTCAAACCCGATATGAACTTCCTGTTCCGGTTCATTTATAAATACACAAGGGTCGGAACTTCTTACCTCATTTAATATTTCAGCCAATAAATCAGGAATATTATCGTTGCTATCACTTCTTAATCGTGCTTTAGCTTCCTTTATTATTTCACTACCGAGTGTTGGATATTTTTTTCGTATCTCATCCAGGTAGTTTTCTTGATTAGCTGACAGCAATTTAATTTGATTCCATCCATCAAGGAATATTTTACCGGCAAATTCTTTTTTTATATTCGCGATTGTCTGTTCATCAACAGATTTGAAAGCATAAACCTGGACTATCTGCGTCGAAGAAAAATATGTTTGTAAATTTTCCCCGAATTGAAAAATATATTTCTGATTGGCCACATCTTATTTTTATGATTCTATCATCGTTAGCAATTTGAAGTGAGCTAATCTTGGCTCCTAATAAAGGATCAAAGAAGTTAAGCGTATTCTTTTTTGCACGTGAATAATTATTTCTAATGTTTAAATATGAATTTCCTGGAATAACACACAATTCTAAATAGTATTCTTGTCCGTTATTTGATACAACGATAACAAGTTTACTTTTCTCCTGAGAAAATATCTCTTCTATTCTAGAATTTTCAAGAAATTCATTTGTTTCAATTATAAACCTGTTAAGAAAAAAATAATTTTGGAGCATTTTAATTCGTTGTGAAAATCTTTACAACAAATAAAAGGATGCGGAGGCGTAAAAACAAACGAACAAGAAAAGCAGCATTGCTCTACTGCTCGATTGCATGACTTTATGAATGCATGCTTGGATGCAAGTCTGTTAAGCAATAGAATCATGCATTCATACAATCATACATCCAAACCCTCGTTTTGTTTACGGAGAGTTTTATTGTTTAAGAAAAGGGCAATTGATATATTTGATCAATGAAAAAAATCTTTCGGAATTCTTTTCTTAAAAAGATTCTCTTTAGTTTGTTAGGGCTGGTAATATTGATCATATTGTTCGATAATGTGGTTATGCCTTGGTATGTAAGTTCACCTGAGACATCAGTCCCTGAGGTGGTTGGACTTCAGGTTTCGGAAGCTATAAATCTGCTTGAAAGAGATGGTTTTGAGCCGGTAGTTAGGGATACTTCGTATGGTTTGCAAGTTCCAGTTGGTGCAGTTTTTTTTCAAAAACCGGATGCAGGTGCAATGGTTAAAGAAGGTCGGGCGGTTTATCTTTTTGTGAGTGGTGGTGATAAGATTATTCCTGTTCCGATGTTAAAAGGTAAGTCCATCCTTGATGCAAAATTTGCTCTGGAACGATTGGGATTAAAACTCGGCAGGGTAGAAAGAATTCCATCGAGCCAGCCTGAGGATATGATTTTTGACCAGCAATATGAGGAAGGAACCAGACTGAAACAGGGTGAATTTGTTGGAATAACAATAAGTGCAGGCAGAGGCGGTGGATCGATCATTGTTCCTGATTTAATTGGCAAATCTCTTACCGAAGCAAGAAGAATTCTTATAGATAGTTCACTCGTAATAGGAAAAATAAATTACCAGCCTTCGTCAACACTTTTACCAAATACTATTCTTGATCAATACCCAAGCAGCGGAAATTCTTTAAATCCTGGGAATCCTGTTGATCTTTTTGTAACAAAACCAACAGACAGAATTGTTCCAAATGAGGAGAATGACTAACCATGGCTTTAATTGCTCCTTCAATACTTTCAGCAGACTTTTCTAACTTATCGCAACAAATAAGGTTAACTGAAATGGGCGGTGCAGATTGGATTCACTGCGATATTATGGACGGGCATTTTGTACCAAATATTACTATAGGTCCAATCATAGTAAAAGCTGCTAGAAAAGTTACGAAGCTTCCTGTTGATGTTCATTTAATGATTGAAAATCCTGATAAATTCCTTGAAGCTTTTGCTGATGCCGGTGCGAATTTTATTTCCGTTCACGTTGAGGAAGTAGTTCATCTTAACAGAACAATAAACCGAATAAAAGAGTTGGGCTGCAAAGCAGGAGTTGTTGTTAATCCAGCTACACCTTTAAATAGAATTGTTGATATAGCTGAATACATTGACTTATTATTGATTATGACAGTAAATCCTGGCTTTGGCGGACAGAAATTCATCTCAAATTCAATCAGGCGGATTGAAGAAGCTGTTAATCTCAGGACAAAATTAAAAGCAAACTTTTTGATAGAGATTGATGGTGGTGTAAATAATAAAACGATTGTTGCAGCAAAAAGGGCAGGAGTTGATGTTTTCGTTGCAGGTTCTGCTATATTTAGTGCTGATAATATTACTGCAGCAACTGCCGAGCTAAAAAATCTAGTTAAATAATCAAGCTTCTTTATTTTGAAGATTGATATGAAAAACTCCTTTTAATATCAAGGCTTAATAGTAATTGGTCTCTCAGGTTATAAACCTATCGAACGCTAAAACATTCAAACTCTACAAAGAGAAATATAATTACACAACATTGTTTTATCATGGATTATACGGTATTGAAATAAAGAATATGCCTTCAGAATTTTTAACTAATGGATTAAAAACAAAATCTGAAAATATTTTTAAATCAAATAATGATTTGCTTTTCCTTGGTTCGATTAAGGGAATTCTTGATATTTCACATTCAGATCAATTGCATGAATCTTTAAAAGAAGAAATTATTAAAACAATCAATAACTTTGATAAAAGTGAAACCATTCAGTATGAAATAGGTAAAAGAAAATTCGACTTCAAATTTGCTTATGTGATGGGAATCTTGAATGTAACTCCAGATTCTTTTTCTGATGGGGGTCAATTTATTGATAGAGATAAAGCTGTCAATTACGGGATTGAGATGATTGAACTTGGAGCTGATATTGTAGATATCGGTGGTGAATCTACACGACCGGGATCTGATCCGGTTAGTATAGATGAAGAATTGACAAGAGTGATTCCGGTGATTGAAGAAATACTGAAGCGGAAACCGGGAACTATAATTTCAATTGATACAACAAAAGAAAAAGTTGCACAAGAAGCACTCCGAAGTGGGGCATTGATAGTGAACGATATAAGTGGTGGAACATTTGAACCGGATATTTTTAATGTTGTTAAAATGTTTAGTGCTGCAATTATATTGATGCATATCAAAGGTGAACCGAAGACAATGCAAGCTTCACCAGGGTATACTAATGTGGTTTCTGAGGTTTATGATTATCTTGCAACCCAAAGTGAAATTGCTTTTAATGAAGGAATTGAAAAGATTATCATTGACCCGGGCATTGGATTCGGAAAAAGAAGTGAAGATAATCTTACTCTGATTGAGCGACTTGAAGATTTTAAGTCTCTGGGTTTTCCCATATTGATTGGCTTATCACGAAAATCTTTTATTGGAAATATCTTAAATTTGCCTGTTGAAGATAGAGACGATGCGACAAATGCTTTGAATTTATTTTCGCTAAGTAAAGGAGCTAGAATTATCAGAACACATAATGTTAAACATGCAGTTCAAACTTGTAAACTTTTTAATACACTGATCAATAATTAATGTTTGAATTATTCAAAATAGGGTTCTTGACCGTAACTTTCCTCGATGTAGTTGATATTCTCATTGTTGCATTTATTGTTTACAAACTTTATGTCTTACTAAGAGGAACAATTGCCGCACAAATATTTCTTGGACTAATAATTATTCTGATGATATCATTTGCTGCTCAGGCAATTCAGTTCAAAGCATTAGACTGGATTCTAAAGTTAGTAAGAGATGTCTGGGTAATAGCATTTGTAATTTTATTTCAGCCTGAAATAAGAAGACTGCTCGTTATTCTTGCCCGAAATCCTATTACGAAAATTTTTGGCAAGCACGATATGAATGAATCTGCTGAAATAATTGTTGATGCTGCATTTGAACTTTCACAACGTCAATACGGAGCATTGATTGTAATCGTCAGGGAAACAGGAATTAGAACATATATTGAATCAGGTGAGCTACTGGGAGCGAAGCTAAGCAAATCTCTAATAACATCAATTTTCTTTCCTAAATCTTCTCTACACGATGGAGCAGTTGTTGTTAAAGGGAATATTATTGAAGCCGCCAGATGCACATTACCGCTTTCAGCAACAACCCAAATTGATGGTGAAAGCCTGGGAATGCGACATCGGGCAGGATTAGGTATTAGTGAACAGGCTGACGTTATAAGTATTATCGTTTCAGAAGAAACAGGCGGCATTTCAATGGCGGAGAATGGTATATTAAGTTCAGGTTTATCAAAAGATTCTCTGCGGAAGAAACTAAAAGAAGCTTTTATAGCTCCCACAGCAAAAGGCTGGAAAGCATTATTTGAGCAGTTCAAAGGAAATATATAAAAACTTTGACTCGGTCTGTGCTGTTATTCCTTTTTATAATGAGAAAGAAACTTTACAAATAGTTCTAAATGAAACTTCTAAGTATGTCAATTTTATTATCGCTGTAAATGATGGTTCTGACGATGATACATATGTTAATTTTGATAATAATTCGAAAATCAAAATCATTAATCTTGATAGAAATTACGGCAAAGGAAAAGCATTAAGCGTTGGATTTGAAGAGGCGGTTTCAGCAGGATTTGAAAATATAGTTACTCTAGATGCAGATCTTCAACACGAACCTAAATATATTGTCAAGCTCATCGAAGGTTTGAAGTCATTTGATATTGTTATTGGCAACAGGTTGAAAAATCTTAAAGGGATGCCAATTCAAAGAATACTTAGCAATAAACTGACTTCTTTTTTTCTGACTGTAAAAACAGCTCAAAAAATCCTGGACAGCCAGTGCGGCTACAGAGCTTACCGGGCAGAAGTATTGAGGAAAGTTAAGACAAAATTTTTGGGATTTGAAGCTGAGAGTGAGATTCTTGTTAAAGCTTCTAAAAAAGGCTTTAAAATAGGATTTGTAGAAATTCCAACTATCTATGGAAATGAGAAAAGTAAAATGCGACCGTTTCAAGCCATTTTGGGTTTCCTGAGAGTGCTGTTTTCAAAAACAAAGAGTTGATTTTATCAGTCTTATAAAAAGAATTTATCCGTTATTTTTATGTTTCGGATAGTTTATTTTTGAAGCAATAATAATTAAACAGGGAGGGTAAAATGAAATTAAAATATTTTTCTCACTCAGCTTTTCAGCTTACAACTTCTGCTGGAAAGAAAATACTGATTGACCCGTTTCTATCAGGAAATCCAACATCACCTGTTAAAGCAAATGATGTTGAGGCGGATTACATAATTTTGACCCATGCTCATGGTGATCATATTGGCGATAGTTTTGAAATTGCAAAGAGATGTAATTCAACATTTATCTGTGTAAATGAGTTAGCTGAATATTGTAAATCAAAAGGATTCAATGCTCATAATATGCATATTGGTGGTGGATATAATTTTGATTTCGGAAGAGTTAAATTCACAATTGCTCATCACGGTTCTTTAACTCCTGATAATCATTATGGCGGAGAACCTGCTGGTGTAATTATTTCAGCAGATAAAAAAAATGTCTATCACACTGGCGATACAGGTTTATTTTACGATATGAAACTTATTGGTGAAATGACTCCTGTTGACTATATGTTACTTCCGATAGGTGACAATTTTACGATGGGAATTACAGATGCAGTTAAAGCTGTTGAGCTTGTCTCGCCAAAGATGGCAATACCTATGCATTACAATACTTTTCCTGTCATTCAAGCAGATCCACACGAGTTTAAAAAATTAGCTGAAATAAAAGGATATAAAGTAAAAGTGCTAAATTTCGGAGAAGAGATAGAATTATAATTAAACATGGAAATAAAATTTCGTAAGATATAGATGACAAAAATTATTGCGATAGCCAATCAAAAAGGCGGGGTGGGTAAAACTACAACTGCTATTAATCTCTCTTCACTTCTTGCTGCTGCAGAAATGAAAACTTTATTGATTGATATTGACCCGCAGGCAAATTCTTCATCTGGTTTAAGCATTTTTAAACATAATCCTTCTGTATATGAAGTTCTTGTGGGGAATGAAGAAATTAAAGATGTTATTATAGAATCATATATGCCATTTCTTGATTTGCTCCCTTCGAATATTAATCTTGTTGGAGCAGAAATAGAAATGGTTGAATTGCCAAAACGCGAAACAATTTTAAAAGAATCATTGCGTGATGTTTATGAAAGATATGACTATATTTTAATTGATTGTCCGCCTTCTCTTGGTCTTTTAACATTAAACGCACTCACTGCGGCAGATTCTGTTCTTATTCCCGTTCAATGTGAGTATTTTGCACTGGAAGGATTAGGTCAGCTTTTAAACACAATCAATATTGTTAAGCAATATTACAATAACAATTTGGCAATCGAGGGCGTGCTGCTTACAATGTTTGATACAAGGCTTCGGTTATCACATCAGGTTGCTGAAGAAGTAAGAAAATATTTTGGCGACAAAGTTTATAATACAGTAATTAATCGAAACGTTAGAATATCAGAAGCTCCAAGTTTTGGAAAACCGATAATTCTTTATGATGCCGTTTCAACTGGTGCACAGAACTATATGGCATTAGCTGCCGAAGTAATTGAAAGAAATTCAAAATCCGTAAATACATTAAGAAATGAGTAAAATGAAAACAGGTTTAGGCAGGGGATTAGATGCACTGATAAAGCCTCAGGAATATATTAAGAATACTGATTCGACTGACGATCTTTCTAAAGTTAAGGATGATGATGGAAAGCAGATTGATGTATTAGCAAAAATTTCTGTGGAGTTTATTTCAAGAAATCCATATCAGCCGCGGTTCAATATTGATCCTGTTTCCCTTGAGGAACTTAAGAGGTCTATACTTACAAATGGGCTGATCCAGCCAATAACAGTAAGAAGAACTCCTGATCATAAATATCAATTAATCTCAGGTGAGAGAAGATTGCAGGCCTGCAAAGAAATTGGTTTCAGAGAAATTCCGGCCTACATAATTGATGTTGATTCCGAAGAGCTTATGCTTGCTCTTGCATTAATTGAAAATATCCAGCGGGAGAAACTAAATGCAATTGAAATTGGCACTGCATATAAACGATTGATGGATGAATGTCATCTTACTCAGGAACAGATTGCAGAAAGAGTTGGTAAAGACAGAACTACAGTTGCAAATACAATACGACTCTTGAAACTTCCACAAAAAATTCAGGATGCTCTTGCCTTGGATAAAATATCTTCCGGTCACGCAAGAGCTTTAATTAATCTTGATAACGAAGCTTTGCAAATACAATTGCTGGAAAATATTCTAAGCAAAAATCTATCAGTAAGAAAAGTTGAACGGCTCGTGAGGGAATTAAGTGAAGGTGGTACAAGGAAAATAAAAAAGACTTCTACTGATGAGGAAAGCAAAGCAATATTTTACACGCCAAATTTAAGAGATATTGAAGATAAACTTCGTGTAATTTTTGGAACCAAGGTAAAGTGCGTTCAGAGAAAAGACGGCAGCGGGGAAGTAGTTTTAGAGTTTTACTCAAGAGATGAATTAGAGCGTTTAATTGAGCTTTTTGAAATTATCAACAAGAATTACAATTAAAATTGTATTTGTGCTTTTATTAATTAGCACATTATCGAACGGACAGGAACTTACCGAAGAAAGCCCACCTTCCGACACTGGATTCGTTATGCAAAAATCTCCCTGGGGAGCTGTAGCACGAAGTGCAATTATTCCGGGTCTTGGTCAATTTTATAATGAATCTTATTGGAAAATACCGGTCATCTGGGGTGTAGGCGCTTTATTTATTTCTGGTTGGGTTTATAACAATAATCTTTATAAAGACTATAAAGATTTGTTTATTGAGACTGGAAATAATACTTATTTGAGCTATAGAGACTTTTATAGAGACCAGAGGGATAATTTCACCATCTATCTTGTCTTGCTCTATTTACTCAATTTAGTTGATGCTTATGTGGATGCTCACTTGTATGACTTTAATGTCGAGGAAGATTTTATTACCGGAGCTTCACGGGTTAATTTTCGATTATATTTCTAAGACCACATTAAAAGTTTTATGAAAAATTCAGTTACCTGTCCAAACTGTAACTCTGAAAATCCATTTTATAATTCTGTCTGTTCTAGCTGCAGGTTTTATTTAAGGGATAGAATATACAATATTGATCTCTGGACAGTAATAGCTTCACTAACCGAGACTCCTTCTAAAGCATTTCGCACAATAATTTTTTCTGAGCACAAAAATTTTATTTTTTTTATTCTGCTTTTTATAAGTATAAAATACCTTATCAATGCTCGCTTTATTGCAATGATCAGTGTTGGTGAATTTAATTCAACCATCGGATTACAATACAGCTATTTGATTGTCTTAGGTGCTGTAATCATATACTTTCTTCTTTTTTCTTTCGTGCATCATTCACTTGGAAAAATGAATGAAATTAACATAAGATATAAAGACACGCTGGCTCTTATTATTTTTTCTCAAATACCTTTTCTGTTTGGTCTGATTGTTCTTTTCCCACTCGAACTTGTAATTTTTGGTGATTATTTATTTTCATTAAATCCAACACCATTCACAATTAAAGGCAGCCTCACTTATTTTTTTCTTTTAATTGAAATAGGTCTTGTCGTGTGGAGTATCTTTCTCGTCTTTAAAGCCTTTGTAACCCAATCTCAACAACTCTTTTTTAGTTTGGTGTCTACATTTGTATTCGTTGTTTTGTTCTGGACTTTGATATACATTTGCTCGATATTAGTTTTTACCATATAATTTATGAAATATCAAAACAATACCTTCCGTAAAGAAGAAGAGTACCTACTTAAAACTTATAATCGTATCCCAATAAAAATCTCTCACGGAAACGGTGTCTATCTTTTTTCTGAAGATGGTAAGAAATACCTGGATTTTTTTTCTGGATTAGCTGTAAATGCAATTGGATATGGAAATGAAAAAGTAATTCGTGCCATTGAAGAGCAAATAAGAAAATATATCCACCTATCCAATTACTATATAAATGCCCCTCAAATAGAACTTGCCGAGAGATTAGTCAAGTATTCAGGTTTGTCCAAAGTTTTTTTCACAAACAGCGGAACAGAGGCAGTTGAAGCTTCGTTAAAGCTAGTTAGAAAATACTTTGGACCTGATAAGAAAATAGTCACTTTCTCAAATGCATTTCACGGAAGAACTTATGGTTCATTAAGTCTCAGCGGAAAGGAAAAGTATAAGAAATCTTTTACTCCATTATTGTCCAATATTGTTCAATTGGAATATAATAATATTGAACAACTAGAAAATAATATTGATGAAAATACAGCGGCCATTTATATAGAATTGGTGCAGGGAGAAGGTGGAATTCAAGTCTGCTTCGAGTCAATTTGTTGAAAAAATTGATGAGTTAAGAAATAAATTTAGTTTTGCCTTTATTGCCGATGAAGTTCAAAGCGGAATAGGGAGAACTGGTAAACCGTTTGCTTATCAGCATTATAACATTCAACCTGATATTGTAGTTGCAGCAAAAGCGGTAGGAGGCGGATTGCCACTAGGAGCATTAATTTCAAATAAAAAATATGATAATGTTTTTCAGCCTGGAGATCATGGAAGTACATTTGGAGGTAATCCAGTTGCCTGTGCAGCAGGTTTGGCCGTACTAGATGAGCTATTTGAAAAAAATATTGTTAATG
Organism: uncultured Ignavibacteriaceae bacterium; assembly: GCA_963699475.1. Lineage (GTDB taxonomy): Bacteria > Bacteroidota > Ignavibacteria > Ignavibacteriales > Ignavibacteriaceae > IGN2. Next base: position 180,000 of record CAVOUA010000002.1, read on the forward strand.
ATGTAAAAGAGTTTGGTGTTTATTTCAAATCTGAATTAAACTTATTGAATAAAAAATACTCGGAAAAAATAATTGATGTTCGTGGATTAGGTTTTATGCTTGGCGTTGAATTAAGTAAACATTGCGCTGGAATCGTTGATGAATTCCGGGAGAAAGGTATATTGGTTAATTGCACTAATGAAAACGTATTACGAATTCTTCCACCCCTAATCGCAACAAAAGAAAATATCGACCATTTCATAAATATTTTTAATGATATATTAAGTGAAAACAAATGATGACATCATCCCTAAATACTGATGTTCTAATTATAGGCAGTGGAATAGCAGGACTTTTTGCTGCAATCAAAATAGCGCCGTATGCGAATGTTATTCTTGTTACAAAGAAAGATAAAAACGAATCTAATACAAATTATGCTCAAGGAGGTATAGCGTCGGTAATTTCAAAAGAGGATTCATTTGATAGACATATTCACGATACACTTATAGCGGGAGCAGGCATTTGTAATGAAAAGATGGTAAGAATAATGGTTGAAGAAGGTCCCAAACGCATTAATGATTTGATTGAAATCGGCATTAAATTTTCAAAAATAGAGGGAAGTCTTGATCTTGCTTTGGAAGGGGGCCATTCAAAACCACGAATCGTTCATGCAAAAGATTTAACTGGTAAAGAGATCGAATCAGCATTAATTACAAAAGTTAACTTATTGAATAATATAAAGGTTATTGAGAACACCATTGCAATTGATTTGATAACAGAACATAATGTAAAACAACTTAAATCAGCAACTCTGCAAAACAGAACATGCTGGGGTGCTTATGTTCTTGATGTTGAGAGGGATTTAGTAATAAAGATTTCTGCCAAAGCAACAATACTTGCAACCGGTGGTGTTGGGCAGGTCTATCTGCACACAACTAATCCACGAATTGCAACAGGAGATGGAATAGCAATGTCTTACCGTGCGGGAGCAAGAATAGCAAACATGGAATTTATTCAATTCCATCCGACTTCATTATATAGTTCAGCAAATGAATTTTTAGGTGAGCAGTCGTTTCTCATAAGTGAAGCTGTAAGAGGTTTTGGTGGAAAGATTGTATTGAGAAGTGGAAATGAATTCATGTATAAATATGATGACCGTAAGGAGCTTGCCCCGAGAGATATTGTGGCTCGTGCGATTGATTCGGAACTTAAGATAAGTGGTGAAGAATTTGTCCTGCTTGATATTACTCACAAAAACAGTGATGAAGTAATATCTCATTTTCCAAATATTTATGATCATTGTCTGAAGCTTGGAATTGACATTACAAAGGAGCCAATTCCAGTGGTACCAGCAGCACATTATTCTTGTGGTGGAGTGATAGTAGACGAATTTGCAAGAACTTCCTTAAAAGGATTATATGCTTGTGGAGAGGTAGCAATGACAGGTGTACACGGTGCAAATCGCCTTGCGAGCAATTCATTGCTTGAGGCGGTTGTATTCGCAGATAGAGCAGCCTTAGATTTAAGCACTATACTCAAAGCAGATGAAATTCTTTTTCCGGATATACCTGATTGGGACGACTCAGGTACATTAACTGCTGATGAAAGGGTATTAATAACTCATAACTTCAAAGAAGTTAAAACGATAATGTGGGATTACGTAAGTATCGTAAGAAGTGATCAACGGCTGGAAAGAGCGGCAAAGAGAATTCATATCATTTATCAGGAGGTTGAAGATTTTTACAAACGCACAAAAGTATTTCCAGAACTTCTTGAACTTAGGAATCTTATAGCTTGTGCTCACATCATAATTAAATCAGCGATGTTGAGAAAGGAAAGCAGAGGACTACACTACACTCTTAATTATCCTGATTTGTCTGAAAAATTAGAAGACACAATTATTCAGAACATGAATCTCTAATTTGTTTTTCTAAGATAGTTAACAATTGCTCCATATCTGATTCCTCTCGTGCTTACTGCAATCTTTTCAATTCCAAATATTTCCATAAATTTGTAGAGAATAAATGCACCTGCAAAGATGATGTCTTCACGACCTTTCATTACTGAACCGTATCTATTAAGAATTTCTACTGGTATTAAAGAGCTTAATTCTTTAACCATCAACTTCATATCTTGAAATGTAATTAAGCTTTTATCAACCTTTTTCTCTTCAAATTCTTTCAATCCTAAATTCATACAAGCCAGAGTTGTAGCAGTTCCGGCAATTGCAATTACCTTCTTAGGAACATTATTTTTATCAAATGCTATGATCTAAGTTTTTTATTTCTTTACTTAAGTTTTCTAATTCCACCGTTAAGGGGGGAGAATTTTTCAGGTATAGCTCTGTAGCACTTACTGATCCCAGCTGTAAACTATTTTTTGATATAATTTTATATCCCTCCCCAATAATTATTTCCGTACTGCTGCCACCAATATCAATAACCATTGAATTATCAGGACTATCAAGATTAGAAATAGCTCCAAGGTAGGCATATTCAGCTTCGTCTTCACCGGAAACTACATTCAAATCATAATTAAATATTTTTTTGATATTTTTTTTTATTTCATCTTTATTACTCGACATCCTGAATGCATTTGTTCCAGTTAACAATACTTTATCACAATTGTATCTTTGAATGATACTAGCATATTCCTTTAAAACATCATAAAGTAAAGTTAGTTTATCCTGGCTAATTATTCCGGTTTTTTTTGTTCCTTGACCAATCCTTGGCATTCGATGATCATTGTGTAAAGGGATAATCTTTCGGGTGGATGATTCAACTTCAGCAACCAGAAGTAAAACCGTATTGGTTCCTATATCTATTGAAGCAATAGTCATAATTTTTTTTTAATTTTAAATTAACAAAGAGAAATTTAAATGAAAAAGAAGAGTAATTTATCAACTATATTTGGTTACTTAGCCTTGACTTCGGGAAGCCTTTGGTTTGGAGCATACGTTTCAAGATTGTTGATTACATATCAAATGTTTGAAGAGACGGAGTTTGTTCTAAATAATTTCATTAACAATACAAACCTTCCGGCAATAATACAAACTACTTTTCCATTGGTTAATTTAACATTCTATTCTTACACTATAATGATAATCTCATTTACATTATTTCTAATATTCTCTAAATATAAAATTGAAAAATAATGGCTGGTTGTTAATAGTTTCATTGATAATTTATTTAACTCTTCCATTTGAGTCTTTTCTTTTAATAATTGACTATAAGTTGATTGTTTTATTCTTAAATCACCAATTTAATTCAGAGAAAGTATTGATATTAATTATCGAGAGGATGAGTAATCTAAGTAGTTTTCCAATTATCTTGGTATTCAGTTATCTTGCCATACCATTTTTCATAGTATTTAAGCCGTTCACTCTAGAAAATAAAGATGAAAATTAAAGAAAAAGAATTCGAAGAGATCCTTCAGGAATTAAAATCAGTGGCTGACCAGCTTGGAGCAAGCGTAAGATTTGAAAAAGGTGACTTTAAGGGTGGTTATTGTATCATTCACGATAAAAAAGTTATTGTCATAAACAAGATGACTAATCTTCAAAAAAAAGTTATGATACTTTCGACTGCTTTAAAGGAACTTGGCATTGATAGCATTTATCTCACGCCAAGAGTTAGGGAAATAATAGAAGAAATGTCAGGATTATCATGAAAATACTAATAATGAATGGACCAAATATTAATCTCCTTAATAAAAGACCTGATGAAAATTATGGATCACTTTCATTAAAGGAAATTGAAGAGATAATTAACAAAGAATTTAGAAGTCATAAAATTCAATATTTTCAGAGTAATCATGAAGGGGAGCTGATTGATAAAATACAGAATGCAGATAATTTTTTTAATGGATTAATAATAAATCCTGGCGGATATTCTCATACTTCTGTTGCAATTAGAGATGCTTTAGAGATCTGCTCTATTCCGAAAGTTGAAGTTCATATCTCTAATTTAGCCTCGCGTGAAACTTTTAGGTCTATTATGCTAACTGCTTCAAGCTGTGATGGTTACATTAGTGGCTTTAGAGAGAAAGGTTATTTGGCTGCAATCTATCTTCTTGAGAAGATAATTTCCCCACAAGGCTAATTCATTCCATTCAAGTTTAATTAAGCAACCTTTCGTTTCAAGCCTATTTAATAAACCTTATCATCAGGATGCTAAAACCTAATTACAATAGGTTATAATCTATAATTAAAGCTAATACTTATAAAATCTCTATAATATTGATAATTTAAGATGGATTGCTTAATTTTCTTACATAATTTTTCATAAAGAGTATGCGAGACCTTTCTATAAAAAAGTTATACTATTCAATCAGTGAAGTAAGTAAAATTACTGACATTGAGCAGTATGTACTTCGATACTGGGAAACTGAGTTCGAGGAGCTCAGTCCTCAAAAGAATCGTGCCGGTAATAGAATTTACACTAACAAGGATATACGACTTATTCTTTACATAAAAGAATTGTTGAGAGAAAAAAAGTATACGATTGAGGGTGCAAAAAAAATACTGGAAGATTATGAGCAAGAAAAAAAGCCGGTTATTGAAGTGAAAGAAAAGAAAATCCAAAGTGACACTGATATATCAATTGAAGTAGAAAAGAACGATTCCTCCTTGAAAAAAGATCTTGAAGAAATAAAAGATTTTTTAAATCATCTCCTTTCCAAATTATAAACTCGGAACGTGGCGCAGCCCGGTAGCGTACCTGAATGGGGTTCAGTCCTACCGAATTTTCAAAAGAACCGGAATCGAAAAAAACAAAGAAAATAAGGAGAGAGCACTTAAGCTCTCTTTTTTTGTGCCTAAAAATCAGATTTAACAATATTTCATTCTACTGATGGATGTATAAAAACTTATTGAAAATAATTTCTTTCGAATTTCATTCCTTGCCAATCGTTAACCAATAGTTGCTAAAGTCAATTAATTTTTGCAAATTTATATTAGTGGTTCTACCCCTTAGGAGAAACGTGTAGAATACCGTTACTCTTAAATTCCTTCCAGAATATTGTGCTTCCCCCAAGGAGTAGAGTGGATTGAAATATTTATTCGACTTCACTTATTAAGGAGGCTCGCTATGAAAAACTTAGCATTACTTATTGTTGTATTTCTTTTAATACAATTTGATACACGTGCACAAGTTGATAATCAATGTATAAGACCTACCGAACCACTTTTTTTTGAGGTGGTAAGTCACGATCCAAATATAAAAGAACTACCTATAAAATCTTTTTATAAATCAAAAAATGGCTGGCAATACACTATTGATACAACCTGGGGACCTGGTTTACCATTAGCAGATAAGCAACAAATTTTCAATGCTTATGCAACTTCAATAAGAGAACAATTTGACGGTTTTGAATCTCTGCAAATGAATTTGAATTCTTGGGATTCTCTAAGGGCTCATTATTATTCAATGATTGATGATTCAACCAGCAAAGGAGGATTCTCTGCTATAATGAGCCACTTTTCTATGCAGTTGAAGGACGCACATACACGTGCTTACGACGAATCAGTAGTATTTACTCCACTTAATCCAGGAATTCCAGTTTTAGTTATCAGTGCATTTTCATATTCCATCGCGCACTTTGGGGCTGTTGTAACAGTTTTACCTGATAGCTCGCTTTTAGTATTAAGAGCAGTTGCTAATCATCCACTTGATCTGCAGCCCGGCGATATACTTTTGGGTTATGAAGGTATTCCCTGGAAGATTCTAATCAATGAATTACTTGATGCTGGATTACCCACAGTTGGTTTATGGGGTGGGGCTCAAAGCGCTCACTCAGATGCACTACTTTTAGGAGCAGGGATGAACTGGCATTTATTTGAAACAATAGATATACTCAAACATAGTACTGGGGATACACTTCATCTCTCGGTATATCCGTTATTAAATTTACCACCGGAAAATATGTTAAATAATGAACAGTTGTCTGTTCCTGGTGTTCCCTTTCCTAATTACTATAATCAACAGTATGTAAGCTATGGTATCATAGCTGGCACAAACATTGGATATATATACTTGTGTGCCGAAGTGCAAGGAACTTCTGACCAACAGTTTTACGAAGCTGTTATCGCGCTAAAGGAAACAGATGCGTTGATTATCGATATGCGAGCAAATGTTGGTGGGTGGGCTTTCTTTAATAACTCATTGGAAATTCTTTTCAATGAATCACATTTAACTATTGAAGATGCTTATCGATGCAATATTAATGATTTTACATTATGCCCTTCTGGAAATAGCCCTACATTTAAAGTTCCAGGTAATCCCCCTGCTTTTTATGACAGGCCAATAGCTATTTTTCTAGGACCCACCTGTGTGAGTATGGGAGATGTAACAGCCCAAAGATTCCGCTATCATCCAACAGTTAGATTTTTTGGTAAATCCAGTGTTGCAAGTTTGGGGGATAACGTAAACATAGTAAATTTTCCAAATTGGCATATAAAATATTCTATCAGTGATATGTACCACGTCAATGCACCTGGAGAATACCTAAACAGAAGAGAGTTCCCAATTGATTATCCTGTCTGGTTTAATCCCGAAGATGTAGCTAATGGATATGACACTGTTGTTGAAGAAGCATTGGAATGGATTAACAATTTAGTATATGGTCACGGTTTATTTACTAATACAGGTTATGCCCAACCCGGTGTAGATACTATTTCTGTATCTGCAACTATTGAAAATCCAAATGCACATAACGTAACTGCAAATGTATTTGTTAAGGATTTAAATAACACTTTGATTGATTCTTTGGAATTGTTTGAAATAGAAAGTGGAGATATTTGGCAGGGAGAATGGTTTGCTGTTAATCAGGAGGATCTCTTAAAACTTGAAATAAAAGCAACTGATCAAACAACGGGAGAATCATTTACAATTGAAAATGTAAGTCGTGTTACTACTGCAGGACCAATAGTAATTGATTCATTGGATATTACTTATTTGCCAACTCCAGATGTTTATCAGGTAAAGCCATATATAAAAAATGAGGGGCAAACCCTTACGCTGGAGAACTTATTCATAAATATGTTTTCAGATGATAGTAGTATAACTTCGATTACGGGAAATCTTTTTGTTGTAAGCATAGCACCTGGTCAAATTATTGCTCATCCAGGTTACTATTCAGTCAAAGTAGATTCAAACTTTTCAGGAGAGTTTGGTTTTAATTTTGAAATAACGAGTAATGGATGGTTATACTGGCGAGATTCATACCCAGATAGTATAGTGACTTACACCGATAAAATAATTGACCCTCCGATGAGTTACAATTTATACCAAAACTATCCGAATCCTTTCAATCCAACTACTACTATAAAATATGGATTAAAAGAAAAGTCATTTGTAAAATTGACCATCTTTGATATTCTTGGGAGTGAAATGGGATTGCTAGTAAATGAAGAACAGGATGCCGGTTATTACGAATTAAACTTTGATGCTGGTTCACTTGCAAGCGGTATTTACCTATATCAACTTAAAGCTGGGAATTTTGTTGAAACAAAGAAGATGATTCTTCTGAAATAAAATTCAGTCTCTGGCACATACCTCTCTCTCGGAGTAAATGCTGGAGCTGGCCCCTGCCTTTTAACAATGGCAGGGGTTTTTTGTTATTCGAATTTAGAATCGAAGTAAGTAATTAAATGTGCCTGAAAATTAAATGAATTTTTATTAGCTTTGCTGTAGAAATTATTTTTATCGTTCGGAACGTGGCGCAGCCCGGTAGCGTACCTGAATGGGGTTCAGGTGGTCGGGGGTTCAAATCCCCCCGTTCCGACATTGTCAAGCTCAATTGTAATTGAGTTTTTTTATACTCTCAGCTTCAGGTGGTCAAATGTTTCTCAGCCAAAGGCTGATCCGCCTCTGGCGGAAAATCCCCCCGTTCCGACATAGTCAAAGCTTCATTGTTTGAGCTTTTTTTATTTCTCAATATTCAGTTGGTCAAATGATTCTTACAAGCATTTGCTTATATGAGGAAAATGATCCGTCTCTTAGTGCAAAAATCCCCCAATTCCGACGCAAGAAATCCTCAGCATTAGTTGAGTTTTTTTTATTCCTAAATTAAATTCTGTTAATTCATCATGTATATATAAATTTGACCTTTAATTTTCCATCAACCATTATATTTTAAGCTATGCAATTAAATCTTCAACGTGAGAAGCCAACTTGTAATTGTGGTGTATTTGGAATTTATGGTTCACATGATGCCTCATTAGAAACTTACTACGGTTTACACGCACTGCAGCACAGGGGACAGGAAGCCTGCGGAATCGTAGCAAAGAGTATTAGCAAAAAGGGAAATCCAGTTTTTTCTATTCACAAAGGTGAGGGATTGGTTACCGAAGTCTTTGATGATCATGAAATCTTTCAAAACAAACTTGTTGGAGAAGTTGCAATTGGACATAATAGGTATTCGACAACCGGGTCATCACATTCATTAAAAAACATTCAGCCTTTCATTGTTAATTACAGACTTGGCAATCTTTCTGTAGCACACAATGGTAATCTAACAAATGCCACAAAGATTCGGGAAGAGCTTGTTAATGAAGGCGCAATCTTTCAAACAACAAGTGATACAGAAGTTATTCTTCATTTAATTGCACGTAGCAAGTTGAACGATCAGGTGGAACAAATACGGGAAGCAATTCAAAAGATTGAAGGAGCCTTTAGCCTTATTTTAATGACTGATAATAAAATTATTGCTGCAAGAGATCCAAATGGCTTCAGACCTTTGGTTATTGGAAGATTACATGGAGCCTACATCATAACTTCTGAAACTTGTGCTTTTGATATTTTAAGTGCTGAGTTTATAAGGGAAGTTCAACCTGGCGAAATTGTTGTAATAGATGACGAGGTCTTGCAAACTGGAGAAATCAAGTCCTATAAAATTTCCGATTCAGTTTCAGCATTAAACCATTGCATTTTTGAGTATATCTATTTTTCCCGTCCGGACAGCTTTATCTTTGGACATAACGTTGATAAAATGCGAAGACGGCTGGGAAAGGTGCTCGCAAGAAATCACCCGGTCTTCAATGAAGATGAAAAGAAAGTAATCGTAATTAGCGTTCCTGATAGCTCAAATACAACCGCGCTAGGGTATGAGACAGAATTAGAAAAACTCGGAGTAAACTGTAGATTGGAAATCGGTTTAATACGAAGCCACTATATTGGAAGAACTTTTATTCAACCAGGGCAGGCAAACCGTGAGATCGGTGTTAAAATTAAATTTAATACTGTTAAAGGCGTTCTTGAAGGACGTACCATTGTTTTGGTTGATGATTCAATTGTGCGGGGAACTACATCAAAACAGCTTGTCAAATTGATCCGTGATGCAAATCCTAAATCAATTCATCTTAGAATTTCCTCTTCTCCTATAACACACCCTTGTTTTTACGGAATGGATTTCCCAAGCAGAGAAGAACTTATTGCGAATAATTTTGATTCCGATATCAAAGAGATGGGAAAATTTCTTGGTGTGGATAGTCTAGAATATTTAACTATTGAAGAAATGCTCGAAGCAGTTTCTGAAGCAGGTGAAGATAATTTTTGCCATGCTTGCTTCTCAGGTAAATATCCAATCGAAGTTGATCATCATTTCAAAAAGGAAATATATGAAATTTAAGCAGTTCTCTATAATTATTTTGTTGATGATTTGTTCTAATCTCACATCAGCACAGTCGACATTTTTTATAAAATATAAAGAGAACGTTTCTTTTTCTGAGATAGAGCAAAAAGTTAAGCAGGAACAGTTTATTCCTGTTGGAACTCCTTTTCAAATTCAAGCTGAGTTAAGATCTGTAGAATATCTCGCCAAAGGAATAGCCAAATCTGATGATGTTCTAGGAAGAATAGTTAAAGTAACTTTTAATAATGCTGTTGATGAATATACCTTTAATGAATTACAAAATCTTGATCCAACAATAGAATATGTTCAAAAAGCAACTACTTACCAGGTTCAGGTTGTACCAAATGATAGTCTGGTTTCACAGCAATGGGCATTGAGTAAAATTCAAGCCTTCGATGCATGGAATAAAACTGAGGGTAATGATTCTGTCTTAATTGGAATAATTGATACAGGTATTGATTACTTCCATCCCGATCTTCAAAATAAAATCTGGCAGAATCCAGGTGAGACTGGTAATGGTAAAGAGTCAAACGGAATTGATGATGATAACAATGGTTTTATTGATGACTACCGTGGATGGGATTTCACCGATCGTGTTGGATTTCCTTTTGACTCAACCGGTGGTGATTATTTAGATTGGGATAACGATCCTCTTGATGAACAGGGACACGGAACCTATATTTCTGGAATTGCTGCTGCTCAAACAAATAATATTACTGGTGTAGCTGGTGTAGCACCAAATATTAAATTGATGAATCTCCGCGCATTTGATCCCGGTGGGTATGGAGAAGAAGATGATGTAGCTGCAGCCATTTTATATGCTGTTCAGATGGGAGTTAAAGTTCTCAATATGAGTTTTGGTGACAACTCCTTTTCTTTAGTTCTAAGAGATGTTATTCAATACGCGTTTTCACAAAATATGGTTTTAGTTGGCAGTGCTGGAAACTCTGGATCTTCTGCTCCTCATTACCCCTCAGGTTATTCAGAAGTAATCTGTGTAGGAAATTCGACAAAGGATGATTTCCGTGCTGGAAATTCAAACTATGGTTCAACTCTTGATTTGATGGCACCAGGAACTCAGATAATCACAACTGCAAGAAATAATAATTATGCATCAATTAGCGGAACTTCCGCAGCTACACCTCACGTTGCTGGCGCAGCAGCACTAATTTTATCGCTTGGTAATTATACTAATGAAGAAGTAAAACAAATCTTGAAATCAACATCAGATGATATTGATGAACCGGGTTGGGATATTTATACTGGTGCGGGCAGGTTAAATATTTATCGGGCTGTTACGGTTATTGCACCATCTGTTATAAAGATCAATCATCCGAAGCAGGATTTTGCTACTTTAGATAATGATCTAAAAATTAATGCAACTGTACTTTCACCATTATTTTCCTCTTATAATCTTTACTATGGTTATGGTCTGAACCCTGTAAATTGGATTTCATTAATTGAGCAGGGGAGTAATCAGTTTTCTAATGAGGACATTTATACTTTAAATCTTACTTCACTACCAGATAGTGTTTATTGTTTACGCTTGGTCGTTGCTCTGAATAATGGCAGGACATTGGAGGAAAGAGTTAATTTCTTTATTAGCAGAACACCTCCAATTACAGAATTAATTTCTGTCGGTCCTGCTTTTTATGGTGATAAAACAACTATTCTTGCTGCAATGTATACTGACGAACCCACTGTTACTAGAATGTTTTATCGTCGTTTAGGTGAAAATGAATTTAACTTTGTTACTCTTGATGGATTTACAACTAATAATCAGTTTGTTAAGTATTTACATTATGGTTTTATTCCGAAACAGATTGTAGAACAAAACTCGGCTTATGAAGTTTATTTCGAAGCAGAAAATCTTGTTGGACTAAAAACGATTATCAAAGATAACGGTCAAAACTTTTTGTTCACTACAAACTATGAAGCCGAATATGCAGCCGAAATACCTTTACAATTTTCACTTCCAGCAGGAAGTGTTTATCAGAATCCGGTTAATATCACACAAAGTGATTTGTCAGAAGTTTACTTGAGAACTTTTGTTAATTCAAGAGTAACTAACCTCTTCAAATTGAACAACGATAATTTTGAAGTAGTAGATTCTTTGCAAGATAGAATAATAAGAGACTTCGGCGATTTTAATAACAATGGTCTGAAGGATCTGTTAACATCCTGGGTTCGTAACGGTTACATTCTTGAACAGCAAAATGCTAACTCGTCCGCCTTTAATGAAAAATACGCTGATGAGACAGAGAAGTTCTGGCCTGTCATGGCCAAGGACATTGACGGAGATGGTATAACAGAAGTAGTTGTTCTAAGTTCGGATACTTCTATAAATGTTTGGAAAGTTAATAATGACTTGGCTCTCTCCAATCCAATAACATTAACAAATTTTACAGAAGAATGGTTTGGTGCTAACATTCTTGATGCTCCAAACGGAGTGCTGGCCGACATAAATGGAGATGGTGTAGATGAATTATGGTTTGTTGATGTCGATGGGGATATTTTTAGTTATAATATTCTGGGAACGGATAACTACCAGCCGGGAAGTGTCATCAATACTGGGTTTTTGGGTTCAGCGGCCTACCTTGCAGTTGGCGATTACGATGGAGATAATGAAGATGATTTGGCTGTTCTGCTTCATTCAATTGATGCAATTGATATAGCTCCTTACTATCGTTTAGTTGTATTTAATCTTTTAGGAAATAATTTTAATAATATATACGATCAGGTCTTTGTTGATGCTTCAACGGAATTTACCTCGTCATTCCAAAGATCTGAAAACAGTATTCGCTTTGCTGATCTTGATGATGACGGCATGGATGAACTTGTCGTTTTTATGTTTCCTTATTCTTACATTTTTAAGCATCAGTTTGTAGGTTCAAATAAAATAATATCCTTCAAAGAAAATATTAATTCGAATTCTATTTTCGTTGGTGATTTGAATAACAACAATGTTTTAGAAATTGCTTTCCCAACAGATCTGGGAATTAATTTTTATGAGTTCACTATTTCCAAAAAAGCCAGCACACCATATAATGTGAATGGTTATAGTTTTGATTCGAGCAGTGTATTCCTATCCTGGCAAGGTAACGTAGATCAATATTACATCTATCGGGGTTTGACCGAAAATGATCTTACTTTAATTGATTCTGTAATTGCTGAAACTCAGTATGTTGATTTTAATCTAAATAAAAACACGAATTATTACTACGCTATTCAAGCATTCGATCTCTCTAAGGAAGATCCTTATTCTAATTTATCAAGATTATTGAAGTTTATTGTCATACTCCAGGCAAAGTAGTTTCGGTATTTGGCAGCAGCAGGAATACTGTTACAGTAAAGTTTTCTGAAAAGATGAATAATACAATTGAGAATCTGCAGGCATTCAAATTAAATGGAAATGTTTTCCCAAATTCAATTTCACCTGCAAGCCAATATTCATATCTTTTAACGTTCCGTAGATGAAATTCCGGTAGGTTTAAATGATATTATTGGTTACAGATCTAAGACGATTTTTATGGTTCACCAATTGAGCCAAACAGTATTTCTTTTAATATGGATTCAATAATTGTTAATCCTGAATTTTTCATAAGCTCATTTAAAATAGTTGATGCTTATAATATCAGGGTAGTATTTAATTTAGAAGTCGACGAACAATCTGCAGTGAATATTAAACAATTACACATTTGAACCTGATAATAAAGCATCTTCAGTAACTGTAGATGCAACTGATAAAAAGATAGTAAACATAGGTCTGAAAGGGGAGAAGCCAGTTGGATCAATCGGAAGAGAATACGTTCTCAGAATTAGCAACGTTCTTTCCTCCGCCTCAACGGGAAACCTAAAAATAAATGAAGGTGCAGGCAGTTACATTGTTCTTTCTTCTTTTGCTAATGATCTTTCAGATGTTTACGTATATCCAAATCCCGTGAAGCCAAACGGTGGGGAAGCACTAACTTTTGCCAATCTGCCAAGGTATGCACAAATAACCATCTGGACAATTGATGGGACCAAAATCGGAGAGATTCAAGAGAGTGATGGTAATGGCGGTGTAACATTCAATTTACTTGATATGAGCGGTAACACTCTCTCGACGGGAATTTATATTTACCGTGTTGTGATGACTGATGAAAATAAAAATGAACAGGAAGAAAAGCTCGGTAAGTTTGCTGTGATAAAATAAAATGAGCCACAATAAAATTTTTAACGCTTCCAATTCGTTAAGCTTTATCAGGCTTCTTTTGGTTATTCCTGCCTGGTTTGCATTCAATAATTTTGACAATAATCTTGCGAGATATTCTGTCGCCGCCATTGGTGTTATTGCTACAATTACTGATATTCTGGATGGATATCTTGCAAGGAGGCTTAATCAGATAACAGAATTTGGAAAAGTGATAGATCCTCTGGCTGATAAAGTCTTAATTGTTTTTGTTGTTTTTAATTTGTTCCTTCTAGGTGAAATACCAGATTATTATTTTTATATGATTATCGCACGCGATATATTGATTCTGACTGGTGGATTAATTGTTTCAAAGAAGCTCGGCAAAGTGCTTCCTTCTGATTATATAGGCAAAGCTACTGTATTGGCGATTGCATTCGTCCTCCTGCTGATTTTGCTTAATGTAGATCGAGAATCATTACCATACCTTATACTTTATTATCTGAGTATAGTTCTGATTTTCGCTTCTTTTACTAATTACATTATTAAAGCTGTAAAGGCTACTTCTCAAAAAACACAATGAAAATTTTTAGCAACATAAATCTGGACAGGCTAAAAGAGGGCTTAAGCAAAACGCGCACTAAGCTTGTGACAAAAATTACCGAGACTTTTTCAGGTAAAGCCGTAATTGATGACAATACTTTAAATGAACTTGAAGAAATCCTTATCTCCTCAGATTTAAGTGCAGATCTTTCTGAAAAGATTATTAATAATCTCAGATTAAATTTGAAGAGTGAAACGGATAGAACTCTAAATAACATTCTTGGACTATTAAAGAATGAATTATTGCAAATTTTAAATAATGTTCATAGCGCTAAAATTATTGATGAGAATAATGATAAAATTAAACCTTATGTAATTCTAATTGTTGGAGTTAATGGAGTAGGGAAGACAACAACGATTGGTAAGTTAGCGAGTAACTATAAAAAAGCTGGTAATAAGGTTATAGTTGGCGCTGCAGATACTTTTCGTGCAGCTGCTAATGAACAACTGGATATATGGGCTCAAAGAGCAGGTGTTGAAATTATTCAGCAGCATAAAGGAGCTGATCCTTCGTCCGTTGCTTTCGAGACAGTTAAAAAAGCAATTAATGGATCTTTCGATGTAGTTTTAATTGATACTGCTGGCAGATTACATAGCAAAGTTAACCTTATGAACGAACTGAGTAAAATCAATAAAGCAATCAGTAAAGTGCTCCCTGGTGCTCCACACGATACTTACCTCGTCCTTGATGCAACTCTTGGACAAAATGCTGTAGTCCAGACGGAAGAATTTTCTAAAGTCACAAAGCTTACAGGGTTAGTTATTACCAAACTTGATGGTACTGCTAAAGGAGGTACAATATTCCAGATTTGTGATTCTCATAAAACTCCTGTCAGGTTTATAGGTGTTGGAGAGAAATTGGATGATTTGCAGACTTTTAATCCCAAATTATTTGTTGATGAATTATTCATTGATAATGGTGCAGTTTAGTTATGTTTTTTAAGAAAACTCCTCATAGAGTATTTGATTACACTCCGCGATTTTATAAACCTGAGGAAGATGAAGATGTAAAAAGAAAGAGAAAGCTTGGCTTCCGAAGACAAATGAAGATTAACAGAAAAAAAAGAAGTCCGGTTATCTGGCTTTTACTTGTAATCGCTGCGGCATTTATATATTTGAAACTTAGCGGTATGTTATAAACAGGGTAGATAATAGTTTACATAATATACATTATCGGACAAATAATTCAGATTTTCTTTAATCTTTCAATATTTTCATCCTTTCCAAATACTACCAATTTATCTCCCCACTTTAACTTATAATTTGGATCAGCACTTATAATTAGTTCTTTCTCAGACGATTCTTCAAACATTTCTTGTGGATGTTTTATCATGAGAACTTCTAAACCATAGCTGCTTCTGATCTTTAATTCAGATAAACTTTTACCAATCAGGTCTGTCTTTACCATTACTTCAGCGATTGAATAACCTGGAGTAACACTTGATGAACCTGTATCACCAATTGTTTTTATTTCTTTTGATAATCCTTCAGCTAAATTAAGTTTTAGCATCTCACGATTATATATCAATAAAACCTCCTGGCGACTTATTGCACCTAGGATCTTAAATTCGTCCTCGTTTGAAATGACAGGAATGGTGTCAATATTCATTTTACTGAATAATCTAAGCACGTAGTCAAGATCATCGTCAAGTCTGGCGAAAACTACTTGTGGGTTTGCAACATCACTTACAACCAAAAAATCTTTTACGTTTTCATATTCAGTCATTATAGGTCTGAGCTCGACTTCAGTTATTACACCCGTGATTCTATCCTCTAAATTAATAGTATAAAATGAATTGCTAGGACTTTGTATCATATTTTCAATTAATTCAGGAAGTTTGGTACTCTCCTGAACAGTATTTATTGGACTGATATCTATATCCTTTACGAAAATCGACTTTAATATATTCGATTCTCGTCCTTCAGATATTTGATAACCTTGCTCCTCCAGATGATGAACATGGACAGAACTTTTAAGAACAAGTCTGCTTAATGTAGTGCTTACAATTACAGCAAGCATTAACGGTAGAATAAAACTGTATTCCTGTGTCATTTCAAATATTATGAGTATAGCTGTTATTGGTATAGTATTTATTCCGCCAAGCATAGCACCCATGCCAACAAGAATATACGTGGTGTAGTCAAGATTAAAACCGAATAAATTATTTGCCGAAGTAGAAAAAAGAAATCCGAGGCATGCACCCATAAATAGTGAAGGTGCAAACATTCCACCAAAGCCGCCAGAATTAATAACTAAAGGAACAAGTAGGAATTTTAGAACGAATAAAATCAAAACAACTTTCCAAATAAGCTTTCCAGCTAAAATATTATTTATACCTGAATAGCCTATGCCAAATATATCTTTGAAGAAAAATCCACTTACTCCCACGATAAGTCCAACAATAACCATTATCAACCATTGAGGAATTCCCTTTGATAATATTTTTTTCTTAAGCAGATGGTTGGTTGCATTGTTATATCTTAAATATATGACTGATGCAAAGCCTGCAAGAATTCCAAGTATGGCATACATATAAATGTAGTGATAGCTGCCGGTTTCAGGTCGAGTAAAAGCAAATACAGATTCGTTTCCAAGCAATTCTCTTGAAATTGTACTGGCTGTTACAGATGCAAGTATGATCGCAGACAATGTAGGGGCACTGAAATCATTTAATAATATTAGTTCAATGGCAAAGAACACTCCACCTAACGGTGTGTTAAAAATAGCAGCAATAGCAGCACCTGAGCCAGCAGCAGTAAAAACTCTTCTTCTTGTATCAGATAATCCTATTATTTGGCAAAGTTTGCTTGAAACTCCCCCACCCAACTGAGCTGCAGGTCCTTCAGGTCCAACTGTTCCACCGGATCCTATACAAATAACCGGGGCAAAGAAATGAAAGATAGTTGTTCTTAATGGTATGTAACCGCCACGCAAAGTAACTGACTTTATAACCTCGGAAACTCCTTTTTTCTCTGCAATATCGGGTGCCACTCTGATCATTAATGCCTGGATGAGCATACCAATTGCAGGTAATACTATAACAGCAGCAGCACCGAGGAAAAAGAGTCCCTCAGCGGTTTGTTCGAAAAAGATTTTATTAAAGAAGTCGATAGAGTTGTGAAAAAGAACAGAAGCTAATCCTGCAAAAATTCCAATAATAATAGCATAAATAGAAAAACTGAGGTAATCGGGTAAAGTTATTTTACTCAGTTTTTTCTGAAAGTATTCTCTTCTAGTCTTTGCCCGTAAGAAACTTTTTATTGCCGAGTTTTTTTTCTCTCTTATCAAATTAAAGTTGCTAGCTCTCACTTATCATATTTGAAAAATCCTTCACCGGTTTTTCTACCCAGTTTTTTTGCAGCTACCATTTTCTTCAATAATGGACAAGGTCTGTATTTCGAATCGTTATAACCATTATAAAGAACATTTAATATTGCAAGGCAAACATCCAGTCCAATAAAGTCAGCAAGTGTTAATGGTCCCATTGGATGGTTCATTCCCAGTTTCATTACTGTATCGATATCCTGAGCTGATGCCACGCCTTCCATTAAAGCAAAAACGGCTTCATTGATCATTGGCATTAACACACGGTTGGAAATAAATCCTGGATAGTCAAATACTTCAACCGGAACTTTACCCAATTTTTCAGCAAGTGTTTTAATTGTTTGATGGGTCTCATCACTAGTAGAATAACCACGGATTATCTCAACAAGTTTCATCATCGGAACAGGGTTCATAAAGTGCATACCGATAAATTTATCCGGACGTGTGCTTGACGATAATTCAGTAATAGAGATAGATGAAGTATTGCTAGCAAAGATAGTATCAGGTTTAACTACTGTATTTAACTTATTAAAAATAGATAGTTTAGTGTCTTTATCCTCAAAGACTGCTTCAATAACTAGATCAACATCCTTTGGAACATTATCGAAACCAACGGTTTTATTTACATTCTTTAACGCCCTCAGTTTTTCTTCTTCTTTAATAACTTCCTTTTTCACCTGACGATCAAGATTTTTGGTTATCGTTTCAATCGACTTGTTAGCTAATATTTCACTAACCTCTACCAAATAAACACTGAAGTTATTTAGTGCAAAAACATGAGCAATACCATTACCCATTGTTCCTCCACCAACTACAGCAACTTTTTTAATTTCCATAATAATCCCTCTTTAATTATAATTTTTTACAATTAATGCTGCTGCTTCTCCCCCACCGATACAGAGGGAAGCCAGACCATAAGTCGAATTTCTCTTCTTCATTTCATGAATTAAAGTAACAAGCACTCGTGCTCCACTTGCTCCAATTGGATGACCTAGAGCTACAGCACCACCATTTACATTTACCTTATTAGTATCAAGACCGAGCAGTTTATTATTTGCTAATGATACAACAGCGAAAGCTTCATTTATCTCGAAGAGATCTATATCAGAAAGTTTTAGGTTAGCTTTCTTCAAAACTTTATTTATAGAATCTGCTGGAGCAGTAGTAAACTGAATCGGAGCTTTTGCAGCAGAAGCCTGTGCAACAATTTCTACCAGCGGTTTCAAGCCAAGTTCTTTTGCTTTTTCTTCACTCATAACCAATAATGCAGCGGCTCCATCGTTTATGCTGGATGCGTTAGCTGCGGTGACAACACCATTTTTATCAAAGACAGGTCTAAGAGCGGGAATTTTTTCGAATTTAACTTTGCCGGGCTCTTCATCCGTATTTACAACCACCTCTTCCCTTCCAACTTTAACTTTCACATCGATTATTTCGTCTTTAAACCTTCCACTTTTTTGAGCATCGAGAGCTTTCTTATATGAATTAATTGCAAATTCATCCAATTCTTCTCTTTTAAATTGATAATCTTTTGCACAGGCTTCAGCACAATTTCCCATATGTATATTGTTATAAACATCCCACAAACCATCTTTCACCATTGAATCGATAACTTCACCATTTCCTAAGCGATATCCGTTTCTTGCTTTGTCAAGAATATAAGGTGTATTACTCATGCTTTCCTGACCGCCTGCAATTATTACTTCTGCATTGTCTGTTTGGATAGCTTGTGCTGCAAGCATAACAGACTTCAAACCACTACCACAAACTTTATTTATGGTCATACATTCAGTTTTTTCTGGCAAACCAGCAAATAGTGCTGCTTGTCTTGCCGGGGCTTGTCCTAAACCTGCCGTTAAGACATTTCCCATAATCACTTCATCAACTAAATCGGGTGATATTTTTGAATCCTCGAGAACCCCTTTTATTGCTATGCTTCCCAGCTGTCCAGCTGTTAAAGAAGAGAGCGAACCACCAAACGAACCAATTGGAGTTCTCTTTCCGGATATAATAACTACTTTTTTCATATTGCCCTCCAATTATTTTGAGAATTTTATAATGAAAATTAAAGAAATAATTTGAAAGTTTCAGAAATTAAATGGTATATAACTGATTTTATTGTTTATTCAGAACTACTGAAGCCAGTTCGAATATTAGGTTTGCTGATAACAGCGAAGAGTTTAT
Source organism: uncultured Ignavibacteriaceae bacterium (assembly GCA_963699475.1). Taxonomy (GTDB): domain Bacteria; phylum Bacteroidota; class Ignavibacteria; order Ignavibacteriales; family Ignavibacteriaceae; genus IGN2. The sequence goes on from CAVOUA010000002.1 coordinate 199,892, forward strand.
ATTATTTCGTGGGAGACTCGATAATCTATCAAGTCGGGATGTTATATCATTAAGGTTAACATCAGGAAATTTGCTATCAAATTTTTCCAGTGTTTCCAGATGTTCTTTGAAGAAAAAATTTTTGAAATTTAACTTATATTTTTGAATATCATTCAACCAGGTTATGAGCATTCCAATAAGTACTGGATAATTAACTGTATTCTGTTCAGAAAGAACTGAATTTAATTCTTCAAATGCGGAGTCGAATTTTCTACCAAATGAATAGCGGAGAATCGAAATAGTTTTTTCTTTAAGATCATGAATATTAAGCTCGATTAGATTTAATGCGTACTGCACAGAGCCCTTTGAAAATGGCGCTACTTCAACAGCAGTCATCTTGTCAACTGCAAAGTAATTTGTCAGAATAAATACTATTTCATCTTCGCTCAACGGATTAAAATTTATTTTCCAGCAACGGGATATAATTGTTGGTCTTAATTTAGAAACGAGTGGAGTTGTTAAAATAAATATTACTTTTTCTGGAGGCTCTTCAAGACTTTTCAGTAATGCATTTTGTGCTTCTTCATTCATCAAGTGAGCATCAATAATCATCACAAACCTGTAGCCTACTTCATTGTAATTTATGGCAAGAAACTTTTTAATGTCCCTAATACTATTGATTTTTATTGAGTTTGCTTTTGGAACTGAAATTTTATGGAAAGGATTTTTAGCTTTTATATCTATTTGTTCCCTGATTAACTCTATTTCATCCTGGCTTAGTTTTTCGGTTGGTGAACTTGAATCTGTTTCGTTCTTCCCACGTGGCAAAGGGAAAATCAACTTAATATATGGCTGCTGGAGTTGTCCAATTAATCTGCCTACTTTTTCTGTTTCTTCAATATTTTCAACATTTACTAGTGCTTGGGCAAATTGAATTGCGGTATTTTCTTTCCCTACTCCATCAGGTCCGGTAAATAGAAAAGCATGTGGTATTGAAAAAGACTGAAGGAAATTATTAAGAGTTTTTTTTACTCGTTCCTGCCCGGGAATGTGATCAATAGCAGAATTCATCTCGAAGGTGCTAGATTGCACCTATTAGAATTCATCTTCATTATAGAAAAAGTCTTCATCTGAGGGATAGTCTGGCCAAATATCTTCAATCGATTCGTAAGGCTCATCACTATCTTCAAGTTCTTTAAGGTTTTCAAGAACTTCGTATGGCGCTCCGATTCTGTCTGCATATTCCAATAGTTCTTCCTTAGTTGCCGGCCATGGAGCATCATCCAGATATGCAGCAAGTTCAACTGTCCAAATCATATATTATTTTTCCGTAAGAGATGTAGTTGAAGTATCTAAATCAAAGAAAGATAAATCATCAAAAAAGAAATCTGTTGGATCAACAGCAATTCCATTATGACGAACTTCATAGTGTAAGTGAGGACCTGATGAAAGTCCTGAGTTACCTGATTTAGCAATAATCTGCCCTCTTTTTACTAAATCACCTTTTTTAACAATTGTTTTTGAAAGATGAGCGTAAATTGTTTTATATCCAAAACCGTGATCTATTTCAACAACCAATCCAAATCCGGCTTGTCTTTCTACAACTATAACTTTACCATTTCCGGGGGAGTGTACTTCTGTACCGGTATTACAGTTTATATCAATTCCATAATGAAATTTTCTAACACCTAAAATCGGATGTCTTCTCATTCCAAATCCGTGAATTGAATAATTACCCAATGTAGGTTTGATTGCAGGTATGCACTTTTTCAGTTCTTTCTTCATTCTAAATTTATTAGCAATTTCAATTGTCTGATTTTTTTCGAATTCAACAGCTTTTATCATTTCATCAACGGAATTTAAAAGATTTTTTACTTCAACATCTCTGATATTTAAGTTTGAAGATAAATAATCTGCGCTTCCTCCAGTACCTAATAATCTTTCTTCATTCGAAATAGGTTCAAGATTAGCTGATATTCTTAGCTCTGAATTTAATGCGGAAATATCCTCAAGTTCTGTACTAACTTCAACATATGATTCTGCGATTCTTTTAATTTCATTCTTTAATTCTTTATTCTCATTCTTTAATGCAGAGATTGTAATATTAGGGTTGGCACTTACACCTACTATATTGTTCATCACAATAAATATAGAGGTAAATATTAAAGACAAAACAATAAGAAGAATAAATAGCTTCAATTTGAAATGTTTAATTTCAATATACTTAAGGCTAGCTTTTGAGAAGTAGAATAATTTTTTCATAAAACGACGCGCAAAATTACTTATTTAGTGCTATTGAAACAAGCCTTCCGGACGACTATTCGAAATCATGCTCAAAATAGTCGGTGGCTCTTTTATTCCGGGAATTTTTATCAGAAATTCGCTCAGAAAGGCGCTTTTGGAATATTTCAGCTGCATTATAGCCATAGTGTTTCAGAAGATAGTTTAGGGCAATAACTTCCGAAATAACAGTAATATTTTTCCCCGGTAAAATTGGCAATTTTATATACGGTATATCTATTCCTGATAATGTCATCGATTTTTCTTCAAGACCAGTTCTGGTATAATGTGTTTTTTCATCCCAAACTTGTAATTCAACTAAAATTTCCAACCTTTTTTGATATCTGATTGCTCGTATTCCAAATATTCTTTCAACATCAATAATGCCAATTCCTCGTATTTCCATATAATGCTTAGCAAGGTCTGTTCCAGAACCGATTAAGATACCCTCACCCTTTTTTGTTAAAATTATGACGTCGTCGCCGACAAGCCTATGCCCTCTTTCCACAAGATCAAGAGCCACTTCACTCTTACCAACACCAGATTTACCAACGAAACAAATTCCAACACCGTATACGTCTACAAAAGAACCGTGAATTGTTATTCGTTGCGAAAACTGATCATCCAGAAAATCGCTAAACAAATAAGCGAGCTTTGTAGTTGTATAAGGTGAACTAAATACAGGAACTCGTTTTTCTTTTGCCAATTTTAGAAGAACAGGCAACGGTTTATTGTTGTTGGTCAGAATTATACATGGAACATTGAACTGAAATAAAGTTCTTAAAGCTTTATCCTGTTGTTTTGATGAAAGCTTTTTAAGATATCTGATTTCAGTATTTCCAAAGATCTGAACGCGGCTATATGAAAACAAATCCACAAAACCTGCTAACGCTAAACCCGGTCTGTGCAAATTCTGGTCGCTTATCTTTCTTTCCAGGTCCGAGTTTTCGGATAGCAATTTCAGTTTACCTAATTTTTTTGCGCTGTTATAAAAGAAATCTACGGTAATAAATTCTTTTCTTGAAATAGATTTGTCAGTTACTATTGTCATTTAGCCCTGCTTTTTCTTTTGGACTTTAAAGTTTTCAATTGCCGGAGCAATTTTGCAACAGATGCGCTCACGGATTTTGTAAATTCATCCGATTCTTCGGCGGCTACTAATGTTTGTCCGGGAATACGTAAAGTAATTTCAGACTTTTTTACGCTGTCGTGGCTATTCTGAAAACTAAGAATTACTTCCGCACTTATAATACTATCATTAATTTTCAGCAAAGTTTTTACTTCATCCTTAATATGATCCTTTAAAGTTTCTCTTGCCTTAAACTTACGGGCGGTTATTATGATGTTCATGACTTACTCCTAAGATTTTGGATGAGATTTTTTGTAAGATTGTTTGAGCCTTTCAATGCTCACATGCGTATAAATTTGAGTGGTCTTTAGATTTTCATGTCCAAGTATTTCTTTGACAGCCCTGAGATCTGCTCCTTTATCCAGCATATGAGTTGCGGAACTATGACGCAAAATATGAGGGCTTTTCTTTTTTATATCAGTGACTTTACTTAAATATTTATTGACTATTCTGTAAACATATTTCTCATATAGTTTTTTTCCGGTTTTACTCCTGGCAAACGGTTCAGAATAATTCTTTACTGGAAAAGAACTCAAGTATTCTGCCAAATTTTTCTTCGACTGTTCACCTATTGGTACTATCCTGGTTTTAGAACCTTTACCTAGTACTCTTAATAATCCTTTCTCCAAATCAACGTCACCTGATTTAAGATTACATAATTCAGAGACACGAAGTGAACAGCCATACAATAATTCAAAAATAACTTTAGTTAAAAGAGGATTATCCTCTGCCTCGTCAGCAAGCTCAAAAGTCTTCAGAATATTTTCAGCTGATGTTATCTCGGGTAACTTTTTAGATGTCCGCGGATTCTTTACCTGCGAGGTTGGATTATGTTTTATCAAATCTTCTTTAAAGGCAAATCTGAATAAGCCCCTAAGTGAAGATAGTTTTCGAACAATGGATATTTTTTCCAGTTCTCTTTCACTTAAATACATCAAATATGATTTTATGAAACGTTCATTTATTAAGGAAACATCGATCTTATTATAATCATTACAATAGGTTATAAACTCAGATATATCAGTCTTATAAGCCTTTATTGTATTTGGTGAATAACGCCGAATGTTACGGAGATAAATTATATAGCCCTCTACTATTTGATCAACATTCATGAACTAATTTGCTTGATTCAAATAAATATTTATAATCATAACGGAGATCCTGCGAGAGACTGAAAAAGTTAAAGATTGTTTCGTAAACAATTTGTTTTTGTGAGGCATCAAATGGTAGTTGTTTAATCAACGGTTGTTTTAAAGAACTAGTAATCAAATTCCTGATAAACATAGACCTTCCATTACTTACCTGCGAATAAAGTAAAATTATATCTATTTATCAACTTTTTTTCCTCCTGTTTCATAATTTTTTTTCTTTTTCTGTCTTTATCATCAAAATTTAACAAATGTAGCATCCCATGAATGACCAAACGACAAAGTTCTTCTGCGTAAGAGACGTTAAATATTTTAGCATTGTACTTTGCTTCTTCAAAGGAGATTATGATTTCAGCATCAATTTCTCTTAATTCTTTTGAGTAATTGAATGTAATTACATCCGTCTCGTAATCATGATTTAAGTATTCTTTGTTTATTTCTGAAAGTTTTGCAGAATTGATGAAACTGATAGATAGAAAAGAAATAGTTAAACCAAATTCTGTCTTCAAATACGAAATTAGTTTGTGTACTTCCCTTTTATGAATTGATTTATCCAGTGAGTAAACTTGTAAATTTTTTACCAATTATTATTGCTCTAAATATTTTTAAGAATTTTCTTTAAGTGATTCCAAAGTAATTCGAGCATATTCAACGTAGCGAGTTGCACCAGCTTCAATATCTTTAATTTCTTCTTTTGTTAAATCACGAATTATTCTAGCAGGAACTCCAGCTACTAGTTTGCCGGATGGAACTACAAAATTCTGTTTAACCAAAGCACCTGCAGCAACCATAGAGTTTGATTCAACTATTGCTCCATCAAGAATAATTGCACCTATTCCAATTAAACAGAGGTCCTGGAGTGTGCAGCCGTGTAAGGAGACTGAGTGTCCGATAGTAACTTTGCTGCCAATGTTAAGAGGAAATTTACCGTTAGTCACGTGCAGCATTGAACAATCCTGAATATTTGTACTCTCCCCTATTTTTATGTAATGAACATCACCTCTAATTACTGTATTATACCATACGCTTACGTCTTTGCCGATTTCAACATTTCCTATGATTTTTACACCTGAAGCAAGAAATACATTTTCACCCAGTATTGGAAAATATTCTTTATACTTAAATATTTTTAGTTCTTTACTCAATTTTTGTATAAGGGAGGATTCCATAACTTTTCGTTCCATTTGAATAATTCAAGGTTTACGCTTCCGATTATGACATTCAGTGTTGCCCGAATAGGAACTGAAAAAGAATCATTGCTAAACCAACCTTCAAAATCTCCTGTAAGACCGTAAACACTTACAAAATCAGTTTTGCCAGCAAGACGCACACAGTCAATTTCATCTTCTACAGCATCAATAGAAATTGGTTCACTCTCATTGTAAAAATTTAGTATAGTTATCTCTTCCTCTTCATTAACGAAGCATCGGACAGAATCAGTTCTCTGTTCTCCAAAATTCATTCTGGCAAAAAATAAAATTGAAAGTCCGTCCTGCAACTGATGGTTTATATTGGCAGTTGAATCGATTAAAAGTTTCGAACTTCCATATTTACCTTTCTTCATCTCAACTTTCGAATCTTCGGTAAAATTGTATTCAACAAAAACTGTATCATCACGAAAAATCCTGGCAAAGAATTTCAGAGGGAAAAAAGTTGAGTCAATATAACTTTCATAAATTTGGTGAAGGCTCACAAAAGGAAGATCTGGATATGAATCAATATAAGCAATGGTCTTATAGACAGGTTTATTATTTATCTTTGTTTTCTCCAGAACTTTAAACCTAACCTCACCAAGATTAAAAAAAGCATATTTTACTAAATAAGTTAAGTCTTCACCAACAACCAGTTTCTTAGAAGTCTTTTCAGGAACCACATTTTTATTACTTAAGTCCTCTTGAGAATATCCATAGGCAGACAAGATCAAAACCGTCGAAACAAAGAAATAGCATTTCATTTTAGATCGGCTATTTGTTTTGCCTCATCAAATAAACCCATGGCCTTCTCAATTTGGTTATCAGTAATAAGCATAACGGAATACCATCCTTCATTCTTCCAGAAATTCCTTGCTAACTGAGCTTTAAGTCTCGTTGCAATGTAGCTTTTATCAGTTTTGTATTCTTCTTCATTAAAGGTTACCTCCTTTGAGCTTGCAAATGAAGTAAAATTTTTGAGTTCAGCGTTTGAAAATTGAAATTCTTTAACGAATTTGACTAAATCTGTGTTGTAGGTTGAACTTAATTCATTACCATTCTTTTCGAGATAATTTAAGATGAACTGGTAAAAGACATTTTTCCTGAGAAGGTTGCTTGTGTAATTTGTAATTCTTTCAGTCTTAATAATATAATCAGGAGTAATCCCGCCGCCGCCATAAACGGTTCTTCCTTTGTTAGTTTTAAATATTGGTTTTGAAGTATCTTGCTCAGCAATATGCTCAATGTTATTTCCTTCAACTATACCTGTATCCTCCATAGTCGCATAATATTCTTCATACTTCTTTTTATCCTTATAATCTCGTTGTATAGATCTGCCTGAAGGTGTAAAATATTTTGATATAGTCAAGCGGATAGCCGAATTATCAGAAAGTGTAAACTGCCTTTGAACAAGACCTTTGCCAAAAGAAGTTTCACCAATTATTAAACCTCTATCCCAATCCTGAATAGCACCTGAAACAATTTCACTTGCACTTGCAGATCCGTGATTGATTAAAACTATCAATGGAACTTTTTCAAAAGGAGATGTCTTAGAGGCGAAATATTCTTCATTGGCATCCTGACGTCTTCCCAGTGTATAAACTATTTTCTTTTCTCCATCAATAAAAAGATCTGCCATTTCAACTGCCTGGCTAAGATAACCACCTGGGTTTCCCCTCAAGTCTAAAATAAGCTTTGTCATTCCCTGCTTTTTAAGATTACTCAATGCTTCGTTTAACTCGTCAAGAGTGGTCTCAGAGAAGCGAGAAACGCTTACGTAACCCGTATTATCTTTTAATAATAGGCTAACATCTACGGAATACAGCGGGATTTTATCCCTTATTATTTCATATTCAATTAAATCCTTCACACCTGTTCGGCTTATAGAAACTTTAACTTTAGAACCTGCTTTACCTCTTAGTTTATCTCTAACCTGATCGTTAGTAATTCCGATGCAATCTTCACCTTCAATTTTTATTATTCTATCTCCCGGTAAAATGCCAAGAGCCTCACTTGGTCCACCGGTTATAGGAGAAACAACGGTTAGTGTATCATCAACAATCTGAAATTCAATGCCGATTCCATCAAAGTCGCCACGGAAAGATTCTTCAATTGCGGCAAAATCTTTAGCTGAAATATAAAATGAATGAGGGTCTAGCTCGTCTGTTATTCCTTTAATAGCTGATTCAACAAGCTTGGGAGTATCTACTTCTTCGATATAATATCTTTGTGTATAAGAGAGAACATCATTCAACTTGCGAACACCATCTCTAAGGCTGTCGTCTGAAAATATCTTTTCAATCTGGATGCCGAGTACTATTCCCGCTGTAAGAATGATAAGAAGTACAGGCACTTTAAATAATTTATTCATCCAATCTCCAATTATTTTTTTTACAAAATAAATTAAATAATTCATAAATGATATGAATCATTTTATCCCCGCATAGAATCAATAAAGAATGTTCAAACTTGCGGTTTCATTTGCGGGAAGAAAATCACATCTCTAATAGAAGACTGATTGGTAAGAAGCATCACCATTCGATCGATTCCAATTCCAAGACCTGCCATTGGAGGCATACCATATTCCATCGAACGGAGAAAATCCTCATCAATCTGCTGAGCTTCTTCGTCGCCGGCTTCTCTCATTTTAACTTGTTCTTCAAATCTTTTTCTTTGGTCAACGGGATCATTCAATTCAGAAAATGCATTACATACTTCTTTTCCTGCAATGTATCCTTCGAATCTTTCAACAATTCCTTCTTTACTTCTGTGTTTCTTTGCTAGTGGTGAAAGGATCAACGGATAATCAACTACAAATGTTGGTTGAATAATTTCCGGTTCGACTACCTGGCTGAATATTTCATCAATCAGTTTTGCTTTACCAAAAAGATCTTCTATTTCAATTCCAATATTTTTTGCCAAAGATCTAAGGTCATTTTCAGAAGCTGCAATCACATCTACTCCCGTTTTGTTTTTTATTGCATCAACATAACTTATCCGTTTCCACGGTCGCGTGAAATTAATTTTATTTTCTTCGAAAGTAAATTCAAAATATCCGAAGACAGTTTTGCAAATATGCTCGAATAATTCCTCAACCAGATCCATCATCCAATTGTAATCTTTGTAGGCAACGTAAAGTTCAAGCATAGTAAATTCAGGATTGTGAGACCTATCCATCCCCTCATTTCTGAAGTCTTTTGATATTTCATAAACACCGTCAATACCGCCAGCAACTAATCTTTTAAGATACAATTCATCGGCTATTCGCAGGAACAGATCAATATCGAGAGCATTATGGTGAGTTACAAATGGTCTTGCGGAGGCACCACCATATAATGGCTGAAGAATCGGTGTCTCAACTTCGAGATATCCTTTATCATCAAGATAATTTCTCACAGTAGAAACAATCTTTGATCGTTTTATAAAAACATCTTTAACTCCTGGATTGACGATAAGGTCAAGGTATCGTTGACGATATCTTAATTCCTTATCTACAAACTGGTCATAGACTATTTTATTCCCCTGTTCATCTTCTCCCTCTTTGGCAATTGGTAAAGGACGTAAAGATTTAGCAAGAAGCACTAACGCTTTTACATGAACAGATATTTCTCCTGTTTTAGTCTTAAACACATAACCTTCAATGCCAATAATGTCACCGATATCCATTAACCGGAATGCGTCGTAGTTTTCACCAATTTCATCCTTCTTTAAATAAATCTGAATTCTACCATTCTGATCCATTATGTTAGCAAATGATGCCTTACCCATTCTTCTGATTGTCATTATTCTTCCGGCGAGTCGTACATCTTTGCTTTCATATTTTTCAAAATCATTTTTAATATCTTTTGAATAAGTATCAACCTCAAACGAATAAGCAAAAGTTTCTATTCCTTTTTTCCTTAGTTCTTCAAGTTCTTCATATCTACGTTTGATCAATACATTAATATCAGTTTGGCTGTTTTCCACTATTTCTCCTTAATAAATCAGATAGAATAATTTTGTTTAATTTGCTGCAATTCGTTGAGTGATAAGTTACGATACTTCCCTTTGGGAACGTCCAGCATAATACCAGCATAGCTAAATCGGTTAAGATCTAATACAGTGTAACTCAATCTGCGAAACATTCTTTTTACAAACCTGTTTCTTCCTTCCTCACATAACACGGTAACATATTCTTTATTTTTTTGGACTGGAAATGTTATCTTAAGAAACTTACCTCGCCTTCCTTCAAGTAAAACTCCTTTTAAGAGTTTTAACTTATCGTCTTCTTCAAGTGGTTTATCCAATTTCACCTCATACTCTCGTGGTACTTTATTTCCAGGGTGTGTAAGCAATTGAGAAAATTCACCATCGTTTGTCAGGAATAAAAGGCCGGTAGTATCGTAATCAAGTCTGCCGACGGGATAAATTCTTTCTTTTGTTTTTACAAGGTCAATCACAGTCGATCTATTTCTGTCGTCCGAAACGGAAGTAATGTAGCCTTTGGGCTTATTCAATAAAATATAAATATGTTTCCTGGGTCTTATCTTTTCTCCATCCAATGAAACAATATCTTTTTCAATATCGACTTTGTAACTAAAGTCAGTAACAATTTTATCATTTACTGCAACTCTGCCCTGCAAAATAAATTCTTCCGATTTCCGTCTTGAACTGATACCGCTATCTGCAAGAAATTTATTAATCCGAACTGTCGGCATCAATTGCTCCTCCGATGGATTCCTCAAGCTTCTCTTCCAGATCAGTCATCATAATTTTTCTTTTCTGCTCAATAAAATCTTCATCCTGCATAATTTCATCAATTTCTCTTGGTTTTGGTAAATCAGACAGATTATTCAAACCAAAATATTTCAGGAACTCGTCTGTTGTCCCGTAAAGCAGTGGTCTGCCGACCGTTTCCGCACGACCCTTAATTGTTATAAGGGCTTTCTCTAGCAGAGTTGTTAAAATATAATCTGAGTTTACACCACGAATAGATTCTAGCTCTGGTTTTGTTACTGGCTGCTTGTAAGCAATAATTGAAAGCGTTTCAAGTGCTGCCTGGCTAAGTCGGCGTTTAGTCCTTTCCGAAGAAAGATAACCAACATATTTAGCAAACTCTTCGGATGTAGCATATAGATAACCATTAGCAATTCTAAGTATTCGAAATGAGTTTCCGCTCTCAGTGTACTTTTGATTTAGCAAATCGACTGTGTTATCCACTTCATCTTTGGTTAAAACTACATCTTCACCATCAATAGATTTTATTGCTCCAATTATTTCATCGGAAGATAAGGAATCATCTGAAGAGAATATTAAAGCTTCAATTACAGAAATGTAAGTGCTATCCATTTTCCTTTAGAGTTATTATAAAATCATTAAATAATTTAGAGGTCATTACTCCTATTCTGCCAATCTTTACCATCTCCAGCAATGCGATAAATGTTACTATTATTCTAATTTTTTCCTGAAGTTCCTCTACGAGCTTAAGAAAGTGCAGTTCAGAATTTTCTTTTAATTTGTTTTCAATAAATTCTATTTGTTCATCGATCGAAACATTTAGTTTCTGAATCTGGTGAACCGGTTCATTTTTAACTTGTTCAATAGCATATTTGAACGCTTTTGCTAAATCGTAAATTGAAATATTTTTTAAAAGTATATTATATTCATCGGGTGCTTCTTTTATATCTTCAGAAAAGTTACCACGAAATTTTCTTTTTCTCTGGTTCGATTCAAAATAAGATAATTCCTCTGACATTTCTTTATATCGCTTGTACTCAAGTAGGGCTTTAACTAAGTCTGCTCTTGGATCAATTTCCTCACCCTTTTCATCAATTTCCCTCGGTAAAAGCATTCTTACCTTAATATGCATTAGGGTTGAAGCCATCAAAATGAAATCGCCTGCAACTTCAAGGTCAAGAATTTTTATGAGGTTTACATATTCGAGAAATTCTTTGGTAAGACTTGAAATAGGAATATCGTAAATGTTCAATTCATCACGCTTTATAAAAAATAAAAGCAGATCGAGTGGGCCTTCAAATTGATTTAGCCTGACTTTATACATTTCAACCAAACTTCATTTTTTCGTGAACTTCTGCCATTGTTTCATTAGCAGTTTTTTTTCCTCGTTTTTCTCCATCCGCAAGAATATCAAGTACCTCATTCATATTACTTTCATAATATTTTCTTTTTTCAATCATAGGTGCAAGAAATGAGGAAATTTTCTCAGAACAATTTAATTTACAATCAACACATCCAAGTGCACCTGATCGGCAATCTGTTTCTATTTGCGGGACTTGTAAAGTATTAAATTTTTTATGATAAGAAAAAATCAAACAGACTTCCGGACGACCCGGATCGTTTCGTCTGACTTTTAGCGGATCGGTAACTGCTTTCTTAAGTTTTGCTTTTACAGTTTCGGGTTCATCAGACAACAAAATAGTGTTACCAAGAGATTTGCTCATTTTTGCTGCACCATCTAAGCCAGGTAAACGAGGAAAATTTGTAAGCAGCGCTTCTGGCTCTGGAAAAACTTCACCGTATTGATTATTAAATCGTCTAGCAATTTCCCGTGTGATTTCAATGTGAGGAACCTGGTCTTCACCAACCGGAACTGCATTGCCTTTGTATAAAAGAATATCTGCAGCCTGAAGAACAGGATATCCTAGGTGACCGTAAATAATTTGTTCGATGTGTAGAGCTCGTGCTTGTTCTTTGACAGTTGGATTACGCTCAAGCCTGTTTGCAGTTATCAGCATACTTAAAATCAAATACAATTCTGTATGTTCCTTTATTTGCGATTGCCTGAACATCGGGCTTCTAACTGGATCCAAACCTGCGGCGAGCCAGTCAATTAACATATCAATAGTATCCGTGTGAATATTATTTGTATTCAAATCGGTAGTCAGAACATGATAGTCTGCTATTAGGTGGTAACTTTCATATTTATCCTGCAGATGAACCCAATTTTCTAATGCTCCAACATAATGACCTATGTGAAGTTTTCCGGTAGGGCGCATTCCGCTAAGAATTCTTTTTTTATTCATAAAATATTGAAATAGTTGAAATTACAATTCAAAGATAAGAATAATAGATATTTTTTTATGAATCAGGACAACCGTCAAGAGAGATATAAATAAGGCTTCCATTTTTCATCAATTCGTCCGACCACATTTTTAATAAACACAATATGGCTTGGTTTAAATGGTCTAACAAGAAGAGATAGTCCCGCCTCGCCTGGAGTACGATCACCTTTTTTATTATTGCACTTCGAGCAAGCGCTAACAAGGTTTTCCCATGAATCATCTCCGCCTCTGGCTTTCGGAACAATATGATCAATAGTTAAAGTCAGGTCTCCCCTGCCGCAGTAACCACACTTATAGCCATCTCTTCTGAGAATATTTTTTCTTGTAAGAACTACTTTCTTATATGGAACACTAACGAATCGACTAAGGCGAATAATGCTCGGCCAGGGATATTTAGAATGCATAGATCTGATTGACTTGCCGTCATCCTTTATAACAAGTTCAGCCTTACCTAAATACATGAGGATAACTGCTTTCTTTATATTGCAGATAGTGAGGGGTTCGTAGCTCTGATTTAAGATGAGCACTTTTGCATTAAGCTTACCATTAGTTCGTTTCGAAGGTTCGAAGTCTTATTCTCCTTTACTATTTTTCTTTAGATATGAATGTAAATAGATTCTCAATGCAATTCTGGCAACCAGAATTCCAATAGTGATATAAAGCAATGGAATGTATGTTTCTTTGGGAACTGCATCACTAAGCATAAGAATGAGGAAAACAGCTACAATCGCAATTGTAGAATAGTTAAATATCTTATAGAATTTTAGAAACATACATATTCATTAATTATTTCAAATAATAACAGAAAAACTAATAATATCAGTCCATAATATCAATTGACATCACAAGGAGGCTTTTAACAGATAGAGTTTGCTGAATGCTATGTGGAGCTATTTTTAAATATTATTGCCACGGATGTTACGTAGTTCTCAGAATGACTGATTGATATCCTTAATTGCGTATCATTTGATAGAAATGACTGCAACCTTCCCATTGGGTTTATTGAAGGCATTCCTGAGGGATCATTTTGGATCTCAATATCTTTCCAGCGGAGGCCCTCCTTCCAGCCTGATGCGAGCGCTTTATATACGGCTTCCTTTGCTGCAAATCTTGCTGCATAATGCTGGTATTTGTTGAACTTTGAATTACAATACTTTATCTCTTCTCCAGTGAAAACTTTGTTCAGAAACCTTTCACCGTACTTATCAATGCTTTTTTTTATTCTAGCAATTTCTATTATATCTATTCCTAATCCGAGAACCATTTTATCATTTTTTTCTTTTAAAAAATGTATGCGTCAACTTTAATTCCGTCAGTTTGAATCTGATATAGAATAACTTTGCTCAATTCTTTTATCAGTTCCATTGACTGTAAAAGATTATTATATAGCGAATCGCTATACATAATCTTACCAAGATTATTCCCACCTGAAGCAGTTTGTTGAGTAAAGTAGTTTAAAGAGGTGATTAATGAATCTGATTTGAGTAATAAAGCATTGAGATTTACTACAGCACTTTCGATGTTTTCTTTATTTTCTTTGATCAGAACCCTTGTGTCAGAAGTAATTTCCTTAGTATTCTCAGCAATCTCTTTTATGTTCTGCTGATTCTCCGTTAGAATTCTGTCAAGTTTTACAGTCACATTATTCAAATTAACAATGCTGGTTCTTAATCCCTGTACAAATGCCTCATCCCCAAGAAGCGAATTTATTCCCTGGAGTGTTTTAACAGACTCATTTGCTATGATGCCTATCTTATCCTGAATATCACTGAATAAAGAAATCATACCTGCAATATCACTAATATAATTACCGCGCTGAATCTCGGATAAATTTAATTCTTCCACTGAATTGCCGGGGTTTACTTCAATTTTTCTTCCTCCCATTAGATCAGTACTCTCCAAAGAAAACTGCGCATCTTTTTTTAATTTTATGTCATTACTGATACTTAGTGTTACTATAACTGAAGATCCTGCTATAATAAAATCCTTAACATGTCCTTTTCTCACTCCATTTACGGTTACATTATTGCCGATTTCAAGCCCGGATACTTTATTAAACCTAACTTTGACCTTATTGTCAGATGAATTTAAAGTAAAATTTTTAGCCCATCCTAATACCCAAATGAATACTAGCAATCCCAATAATACAGTAATTCCAACTTTAATTTCTGTTGCTCTTGGATTTCTCATTTTGTTCCTTTTTCAATAAGAAAGTTAATTTAGAAATATCTTCATCGGATATAATACTATCTTCAATAACCTGGTTAAATTCTTTTGCAAATATTTCTGTATCCAAATTTACGACTTCTTCCATCGACTTTATATCTTCTAAGTAATAAAATAGTAATGCCTTGAGGGAATCTTTTTGAGCAGAATCTTTAATATGTTTAAAATCAGTTCCCCAATTTTTCGCAGCTTCACTTACAACTATATTTTTCGCAGGTTTAAAAAACCAATCATCCAATTTATATTGAATTATATAAATTATTGCAGCCACAAATATGGTAAC
The DNA here is from genome assembly GCA_963699475.1 of uncultured Ignavibacteriaceae bacterium. GTDB lineage: Bacteria > Bacteroidota > Ignavibacteria > Ignavibacteriales > Ignavibacteriaceae > IGN2. The sequence goes on from CAVOUA010000002.1 coordinate 215,188, forward strand.
GATTACAACAGCTTGAATGAAACAGCTCTTCTTCATAAAGATATTGATTTAAGAAACCTTGTCTATTTCTATTCGTTTAATCCTCTTCTTCAATACTTCTTTAACTGTCAACTTATAGTTTTTTAGATTAAAAGAATAACCTTCCTTTGGAATATCACCGGCTTGATTTATAATCAAACCTGCAATTGTTTCGTAATCTGGACTTGGAGCAAATAATTCAATACCCATCAATTCATTAACTTCGGTTATCGGTACTTTACCTAATACGCTGATTTTTTCTGGTGATAATATTTTAATGGCATTTTCTTCTGGATCATGTTCATCCCATATTTCTCCAATAATTTCCTCAATAATGTCTTCAAGAGTTATTAGTCCTGACGTTCCTCCAAATTCATCTACAACAATGGCTATATGCATTTTTTTTTGTTGAAATTCTTTCAGCATTTCGCTAATCATTTTTCCTTCGGGTACAAATAATGCATCGCGCGTAATTTTATTGATTGTTTCTTCCTTAATAAATGATTTGTTGCGTAAATATTGCAGCAAGTCTTTAGCATGAACAAGACCAACTATTTTATCCAAATTTTCTTTATAAACTGGAAAACGGCTGTATCCACTTTTGTTTATGGTATCGATTAACACTTCACCCCCAGCATTATAAGGAACAGCAACAATATCAACACGAGGAATCATTACTTCAGCAACGAGAACTGATTTAAATTCAACAAAACTTGAAATAATTTCCTGTTCATCTTCTTCGAGTGTACCTCTTTCGTGACCCAACTCAGCAAGGTCTGATATTTCTTTCTCTGTAATAGCAGATTTTGTTTTATCAAATTTGACCTTAGAAAATGTTAGCCTGATAAGTTCAGTTATTGATTCAGAGATAGGATAAATGATCATGCTGAAAAAATATAATGGTAACACAATCAGTTTAATTGCGAGGTTAGGATGCTTTGAAGCAAATACTTTTGGCAGAAGTTCACAAAAAAGTAAAACGATAATAGTTATTAAAATAATTTGAATTGTTAGGATTAGGTTTACTTTAACATTGTATATTCTGGCAATCTCAAGTGCGATAGATACGGAAACAATTGATGCGGCAACGTTAGCGACTGTATTGCCAACCAATATTGTTATGAGCAGTCTTCTCGGAAATGCAATTAAATTGCTGGTATATCGGAAAATAAGTTTAGAGGATTTGAAATCTTCGTCAAGATTTTTTTGCTTTATTGAAAAAAATGCAACTTCCGACCCAGAAAAGAAAGCGGAAAGTAATAATAGTACTACAAGTAAAAATATTTGAAATAACCAGTCAATCTCCAAGAAATTATGAATCCTTTAATATGAAAAACTAGAAAGGTAAATCGTCGTTATCATTGCTTACACTTGGTTCAACATTTGTTTCTGTTTCTTCAGATGATGAACTTTCTGATGAGGGCTCAAGTGGAATCAATTTATCTGTAATGACTTCAGTATTATATCGTTTGATGCCATCCTTATCAGTGTAGTCTCTTTTACTAAGCCTTCCTTCAACATAAAACTTTTTACCTTTTTTCAAATTGTCTTTGAAGTAATCCGAAAGATTAAAGGAAACAATGTTATGCCAGGTAGTTTCATTTACCCAGTCGCCGTTCTTTCCCTTGTAACTGTAATCAGTTGCTAAAGTGAAATTAGTTACGGAAACGTTATTAGTTGTAAATCTCGTCTCCGCATCTCTGCCGAGGCGACCAATAAGCATTATTTTATTTAAGGAAAAAGCCATTTAACACCCTCCAGCTTAATTTTTTGTTTGAAATTTATCAAAAAATAACTAAATAAAACTAAAGAAAAAACTGGTTAACATAGTTGATTAATCAAATGCAACCGAACTAATGATTATGACTATTTATAATTGGTAATTCAATCGTCTTATTAATTCACTAAAATCGAACGAATTTTTATCAATTTTCTGTCTCGAATTAAAATATACTTTCAAATAGTTACAGTAATAACTTCCAGAGAAACTAGCAATTTTTACTGAAAATAAGATTTTTATTTTCTTTAAGAGAAATATTTACCGATGACATCGTGGCACATTAGGTGGACTAGTGTTGAGAATATTTTTATTAAAATTTTAGAGATCACTAAAAATGAATACAGGACAAACTATGATGACTATGGGTGCGATGATGTTGCTTTCAGCCATCGTGCTGAGAGTAAACTCCGCCAATCTAAATAATGAATCGATCAGAGATAAGGCTCAATATGGTGTACTTGCTACTTCCATTGCTACCTCAATAATAGAAGAAGCACAGAGTAAAGCCTTCGATGAGAATACTGATACTAACTCCGTCGCACTTCTTTCTCAATTATCTTCAGTATTAGGTCCTGAAGGTGGAGAAACAGAAGAAACTTTTAATGATTTTGATGATTATAATGGTTTTACTAAAAGAGACAGTACAATGCCTTCTGCAATATTTGATATAGCCTGTGATGTTGTATATGTAGCATCCAATAATATAGAAGGATTTTCAACCAACCGAACATGGCACAAAAAAATTACAGTTACTATTACCAGCCCATTTACACCTGCCGATACTTTTAGGACGGCATCTATATATAGCTATTGGTATTTCAGATAGGAGAATGACATGGGAACAAATGTAATATTGGATATTATCGGATCTTTAATTATCGGAGGCATACTAATGCTTTCAATATTTAGAGTTAATAATTCATCTACTGAAGATCTTTACAGAGGAACAGGAAATTTGACCGCACAGACAAATTTAGCTACAGTTGTTCAAATCCTTGAAACAGACTTTAGAAGAATTGGGTATTGTGCAGATTGGACGCAAATTCCTATTCCAACAGAGGCAATTCTATTTGCGGACTCGATCAGTATAAGATATTTAACAGATGTAGATAAAAATAGTGTTGTGGACACGATGTTTTATTTCTTCGATCCTTCAACAGATATTCCGTCTACCCCAAATCCCCGGGATAGATTTTTATATCGTGTTGTAAACAACGAGACTCCTGAAGCGGTAAATCTGGGAGTAACTCAATTTAAAATGGAATTTTTCAATTCTTTAGGAACTAAATTAAATTTTCCAATTGCTGATCCTAGAGAAATTTATACAATGCAAATTGACATAACAGTAGAAGATGTAGCTGCCTATGACGAAAAATACCAGACAATTTTCTGGAGACAAATTAGAATGGCAGCCAGAAATCTTTTAAATCGTTAAGGAGGTTAACTATAATGGGTAAATTATCACTTTATCTGGTGCTTGGTTTTAGCATACTCTATATGATAATGGGTAATAGTTCTAATAGATTGACGACCAGGACTGTAGAGAATATGGTAGACTATAATGCTAATACTCAGGCTCACAACATCGCTGTAAGTGCGACAAATCTGGCTTGCAATGAAATATTTCTAAACGGTAATTGGGATGACGGTTATGATGATGTTGATTTTGAAAATGGTGATTTTGATGTAGATGTTGAAGTGTTAGATGCCTGGTTAAACATAAGAAAGTTAACGACTACTGGGAACTATGGTGGTGTATCTAAAACGATTGAAGTTATATTTAAGCCAAGTAGTTTTGCAAAATTTGCATATCTCTCAATAAGTGACCCCACTAACCTTTACTGGTCAAACAAAGACACAATTTGGGGTCCTTTTCATTCTCAAGGTAATATTAAAGCATACAGACATCCTGTTTTTTATGGTAAAGCAACCACAAATGGAACTGTTCAATATTACCAAACTGAAGCTCTGGATGCACCAATGTTCTATGGAGGATTTGAGTCCGGGGTTAATTTAACTTTTCCGTCAAGTGGATTAGATAACCTGCACTCAATGGCAAACGATGATGGTCATGTCTTTACAGGTAAAGACACTGTTTATTTAACTTTTGCAGGAGATAGTGTTAAATTCAGATATGAATATAGTGCTAAAGATTCAACCGTGTTAGCTTCTTCATTTGCACCAAACGGTGTTATATATGCTGATAATTCTATACTACGGCTCCAGGGAGAAGTAAAAGGACAATTAACAGTTGCCTGTAATGGTACAGCACCTAAAGGCAATATTTATCTTGATGATAATATTACCTATCAAACTGATCCCAGGATTAACCCAAATTCAAAAGATCTTTTAGGAATTGTATCAAAGAATAATGTTTTGATAACTAAAAATGCGGCTAATGAATCTAGCATAGATGTTCATGCCTCAGTATACTGTGAAAAAGGTGGTTTTGGTGCTGGATGGTCTAGTTTTACAGAGCCAAATGGAAATATCAATTTACTTGGCGGAATTCAAAACTATAGCAGAGTTCAGATTGGTGTTATCGCAGGAAGTGAGATTTGGGGATTTAATAGAAGGTATAAGTACGATGAAAGATTGATGATCGCATCACCTCCTGGATATCCAGGGACTGGCCTGTTGGAAATTGTTTCCTGGTTCGAATAATAGTCTTTCAGTAGAAATTTTGGACTACAATTAAAATAAATCGATTTAGAAATCAATTCTTTTGGCACGAATAATGAAAAATATAGGACAAAATTGTCAGTTAATAATAATATCCTAAAAGGAGAGCTAATGGAGCTGTTTGAGAGACAAATAAAAAAGTATGCAATTGTAATAAATATAAATTTAGTTAGGGCTACTCTAAATGAAGCAGCTGAATTTAGAGAATATTTAAACGAAGCTATTCTTGGAACGGATGTAGATATAATTATAAATCTTAGCGATTGCCAGCATCTGGATTCTACATTTCTTGGAGTACTTGTTAGTGGTTATAAAAGATTAAAGCAAAAAAATCGTAGTATGGCAATAATCGAACCTGTAGATCAATCCAGAGTTTTTCTTACCCTTAATTCCATTGGCAAGATTTTTCCACTTTATGATAGTGTGAATTCAGCTCTTGCTGACATCGAAAACAAGAAGGTTCTTGAAACTGCTGTTGATCATATTGAAGACGAAAGTATTGAAAACGAAATCGAGGTAAAAACAGAAAGTATTCCAGCTGCAGAACCTGAGCAAGCAATTTCTAATTCACAGGTATTGATTCAAGAGGAATTAACCACAATAGAATTAGAAAATTCATCAGACAATATTGCTGATTCTTATGAGAATGAAACTTTGAAGAATGAATTTGAACAAGAAGCTGAGGCAATAAGAAATCTAAAAGATGAGAATGAATTGGTACCAGAGACTGTCAATTTTGAAACTTTGAATAATAAAGAAGAAGTGTACAGTGCTGAACCTAAACAACTTTACTCGGAAATTAATTTTAGTAAAGGTTCCGTTGATTGGGCTTTTGGATTTAACTAAAATGTATTTTTAATCCTTAAACATAATTAGTATAAAAATATTTTCCGGTGAGTGAGGGGAAATAAAAAATGAAGGTTAAGCAGATAAAAGCTTAACCTTTTTTATTTGATTGATTCTAAAGTCACAATCCAGGCATCCTTAAACTCTTTATATTTTTTTAATTCGTTTCTGTAGTTATCAGCAAAGTTCTTATCTTCAAATGGTGGATGTATCCAGACAACATAGAGATTTTTCTGTTCGTTAAATTCAACTTTAATATCTTTTTTTAGTATGGCTCTGCTATATTCAGCAAATTCCTTTGCTCTTTCAAGATTTGAAAAAGCACCTATCTGGACTATATAGATTTCGATAGGCTGCTGAACCGGAGATTCGAATACGAATGTATCTTCTGGTGGTATTTCATCAAAGACATAAACTGTATCTTTTTCATTGTCATGTGTTTGTTCTGTAACTTGAATTTTTTCTGAAGATGAACAGGAGATTAGATAAAATATGACGAATGATGCTAAGCCAATAATTTTAATAAAGTTTATCATAAAAAATCAGGGATGGTTTCCCATCCCTGTATCATCTTAGAAAATTTTAGAATAAAATATGATCCAAAGCACCTTGTGGTATCTCGGGTAATCCAAGTTTACCCATCGAGTAGTTCCTTCAAATACCAGACTGCCCGGGATTGTTGAAACATCTATAGCTGGAATCGAACTACCGTATTTTGTATTTATTACCTTAATAAATTCATTAGCAATTATTCCATGAGCTTGACTGGATGGATGAACACCATCAAGGCTGAAAAATTTCCGCTAACGTAAGTAGTTTTAAATGTAATTCCGTTAGCGGTATCACCAGCAGAACTAGCTAATTGTTAAACAAGTCATCCCAATTTATTACATTATAATTCATTGTGTGCAAGACCGGAAATAATTTATTAACAGACTGTTAATGCAGTAATAGTAGCTAATTTCATGAGGGTCCAGGATTAATGCATTCTGGCCAGGGATTTTAGCGGATCAACACCAAATGGATATGCGGTATTAATTGGGTGGAACCGGAATACCATTATCACTGTAATAAGCTCCGTTTGATCACCAATATACGGAGCTATGCACCAGGCAATTTAGATTACTAAAACTTTCGATGTTAATAAATCATTTTGGCTTGCGATACCTATCGTTTGATTATCAGTTTTAAAATAAACCAACACAGGTACACCATAATTGAAAACCATCTGTGGACCAACTGTTGTAAAGAACGGAATAGTGCCAACATTTGGAATATTTGCACCAACAACTATTAGCTTCCTTTGAGCCAAATATTGTCCTATAGCACCATAAAGTTGTGCCAAAAGTAGTTGCATCTGTTGTGCGGGTGAAGTTCCACCACTTGTTGCAAAACCAAGAACATCGTTATTTCCTATCCAAAGAGTTACAAAAGTTGGATTTTGTGCTAAAGTTTGTTCAAGCTGTGTCCTATATTTAATGCACTGTTTCTAAGTATCAAATCAAAATAGGGATTTGGAGTTCCACCAAATAATAGCAGTGTCACAGCTGTTTGCATCTCTTGCATTTAAAACATCATAAATTAATGCACCTTTAACACCAAGGTTATTATAGGGTGCAGGGTAAGTTAAATTTATTGGTACACCTTGAATCAGTATTTTTGTACAAAGTAAATGGGTCAAGCTTTTCACTTCCAATCTTCCACCGGTTCCAGGATCGCTAAAAGTTGCCTGTTCATAAGTTGTTCCCACTTGGTTTGCTATTAATTTTCCAAATGAATACATCTGGCTTGCTTCAAATACTGAAGACGATTGTTCAGCCATAGTTAGACTATTCCCGATTGAAACAAATCTGGTGAAATCTGCACTACCAGTATTTACGGCTGGTGCAGTTAATTCATTGTACTCATCACAAGCAGATGAAAGGAGAACAATACTTGCTATTATTAAAATTGTTACTTAATATCTTTTTCATATTATTGCTCCTCTCCTTAATTAAATTTATAATAGAAACTGAATGAGAACAAATTAGCATAAGAGTTATATGTTCCGTTAAATTTGGAAGCAGATCCCTCATTGCCTTCATCGTACGGAGTATAAATTTCCCGTGAGTTTGTTACCGTTAGTTCGGATGACCGAATAAACAGGTATGAACCGCATACGCCGAAATTTTCAGTAATCATTGCATCTGCACCAATACTAAATCCTAATCTATCGGCATCTGGCAATGATGGACTTAAGTATTCAGGCTTAACTGGTATTTTATCAAAATAAATTCCACCAAGAAAAGATAATTGGTTGTTGAGAAAGTATTCTGCTCCAAATCTGATTGCATAAGTGTCTTCATAATCTCTGGGCCGAGATATATCTTCGTATGCGGGATCTTCAAAATCAACAGCGAGTTTATCATAACTGGACCAGCCAACCCATTGAAAGTCAGCTGAAAGCTGAAGTTGTTCGATAACTCTATAACCTATACCTCCCTGTATATTCATTGGAGTTGTTAGTTTTGCTGAAATATTTCCACTTGGTAATACTGCGGCTAATTGTTCAGCTCCTTCCGTCGTAGCTGTTCCTTCAAATTCGTATTCTACTTCGCTTCTGAAAGAAGCACCAATTGATAAGTCCTTTACAGGCTTCCACATAATGCCTGCATTATAGCCAAAAGCTGATTTATCATCTCCTTTGAGAGTTATAAAAGCATCTCCTTCAAAAGGAGTTTGAGAATTTGCCTGAGCAATAGTAACATCCGCGAAGCTGAATGAGCCTCCAACACTAATAGAAAGATTTTCAATTATAGCCCATGAAACAACGAGAGGTGCCGAAATCGTCTGTAACTCTGTTTCCACAGCTAAATATCTTCCGACCCAGTTTTGATTCCATTTGGTACCAAGTCCGAATGGAACTGAAATTCCCAGACCTATAGAGAAAGCATCAGAAATTTTGTGTGAAGCAAATAAATGAGGAGGAACAAAAGTTTGACTCGTCATATTAGATTTGTCGATTGCTGGAGAAACACCTCTGAAAGATGTGCTTGGACCAATAATAGCAGCACCTAAAAGAAGATTTGTTCCATCCAAATAACTCAACGCAGCGCCATTCCAGTATACAGCGGATGCATCATTAACAACAGCCGTATAAGCGCCCCCAAGGCCCATTGGCTTTGCTCCGTGTTCATTTAACTGGAAGCCTCCCGCAAGTAAGATACCCGGGTATATTCCGAGCATCAACAATGTGATGTAGAAGAATTTTTTCAAAAGAATCCCTCCTTCGAATGTTTATAGAATATGTTAGTTAAAAAAATCTAACCAATTGAGAAAAGGACAACTCCTTTTTCCACCGGTGAACCCTCAGCAACAAAAATTTTCTCAATCTCGCCCGAAGCAGGGGCTTTTAAATCATTTTCCATTTTCATTGCTTCAAGTATTATTATTGATTCCCCCTGCTCTACTTTATCACCGATATTTTTCTTTATCTTTAAGATCAGTCCCGGCATAGGAGCTTTTACATCCATATGATGATGTTGAAAACTTGCAGAACTCTCCAGCAATTTAAAGGCTTTCTCCTGTAATGAAGTTCTTACCGTCACTTCAAATTGAATTCCTTCCAACAGCACGTTGAAAAGATCAGCATTTAGTTTTTCAGTTGTAAGCTCGAAAACTTTATTATTTAGTTTTAGTATAAATGAATGATTACAAACTGGAAGTAGCTCGTAATAATACTTTTCTTCATCGGCAATCAATTCATTTTCATTTAAAACTTCTATATTCAACTTTGAATTATTGATACTCACCACGAAATCATTCATACATCTGCTCCTGCCATTTACTAATGGAATCTTTTTGTTTGCCTTGCAAATTATTAGATGATGATTTTGATTTCAGTATTGCTGCAAATATAGCTGAGACTCTTTCAATTTCCTTTATATTTTTAGTTTTTATCAGTTTTTGTAGACTACTCATAAATTCACTGTTAAGAAAATTAATATCAAACTCCCCTTTTCTAAACGAAGGATGATCGATGATCAACTTTAGAAATGAAATATTTGAAATCAGCCCGCCGATTACATATTCCGAAAGCGCTCTCAACATTCTTTCAATAGCGGAATTTCGATTGTCAGCCCAGCAGACTAGTTTTGAAATTAGAGGATCATAATGAACAGTTATTTGCGAACCGTTATCAAAACCAGAATCAACACGAACACCCGGTCCGGATGGTGATACATAATGTACTATTTGTCCGGTGGAGGGAAGAAAATTATTCAACGGGTCTTCAGCGTATATTCTGCATTCGAGTGCATGCCCGTTAATTTTTAACTCATTTTGTTTAAATGAAAGATTATTCCCTAAAGCAACTGAAATCTGCTCTTTAACTAAATCAAGACCTGTAATTAATTCAGTAACTGGGTGCTCAACCTGAAGTCTTGTGTTCATTTCAAGAAAATAAAAATTTCTTTCTGAGTCCATCAAAAATTCGACTGTGCCTGCATTAAAGTAATTACACGCTCTTGCAGCATCTATTGCTGCCGAGGTGATCTTCTGACGTGTTACATCATCAACGAAAGAAGATGGAGCTTCCTCAATTATTTTCTGATGTCTTCTTTGTATTGAACATTCTCTCTCAAAAAGATGAACATAATTTCCTTGTTTATCACCAAAGATCTGGACTTCTATGTGCCGTGGACTTTCAATATACTTTTCAATATATATATCATCATTTGCAAATGATTTTAAGGCTTCTCTTTTTGTAGCTTCAAAAGCAGATTCAAATTCACTACTTGTGGTAATTTTTCTCATTCCTTTACCGCCGCCACCGGCTGCTGCTTTGAGGAGGATAGGATATCCTATGTCCTCCGAAATCTTCAATCCATCCTTAATTGTTTTAATTGGTTCTGTTGTACCTGGAACAATTGGAACTTTGTTTTTAGTCATTAATTTGCGGGCTTCTGTTTTATTGCCCATCAATGCAACAGATTTAGATGAAGGACCAATGAACGTAATATTATTTTTCTCAACGGTTTTGATAAAATCAGCATTCTCAGAAAAGAACCCATAACCGGGATGGATTGCATCGGCTTCGATTTCTTTAGCAAGTTTAATTATTTTTTCTTTATTGAGATATGATTCTTTTGCGGGAGATGATCCAATGTAATAACTTTCATCGGCGAGGCGGGTATGAAGTGAAGTTTTATCAGCATCAGAATATATTGCAGCCGATTTAATCCCAAGCTCACGGCATGCCCTTATAACTCTGACCGCAATTTCCCCTCTGTTTGCAATTAATATTTTTTTAAACAACACAACCTTATTTAAGTTCGATTATTGTAATACCCTCACCACCAAATTCGATAGGTGCAAAATAATAATTCTTTACCTTTTCATGCTTATCTAGAATCTCTTTAACTGTTTTCTTTAATACGCCGGTTCCCTTTCCGTGTAAAATTTCAATTCTATTTTGCCCGGTCATATAAGAGTCATCAATAAATTTGAGAATTTCGAAATCTGCTTCTTCAGGTCTTCTTCCTCTTATATCAAGACGATATTCTGTTACCGGATGTTTGAAGTCATGAAAATGATTTGCATGAGTTTGCGTTTCCGGTTTACTAATAATTAAATCTTTAAGGTCAACCTGCATTCGGATTGAACCGGATTCAATTATTGCTTTATTTCGTTCCTTATCAATCTGAATAATCTTACCTAAAGTAGAAGTATTTTTAATTGATACGAAACTGCCAACACTAAAATCAGATATTTTAGTCTCTAATACAACCTCCGGTGAATAAAGTTTTTCTGTTTCCTGCTTAAGCTCTGCCACCATCTTCTTAGCTCCTTTAATCACATTTCTCTCAGCACCTGATTCGCGAATCTGCTTGACAACGTTTTCAATTTTTTTATTTACTTCTTTAAGAAAATCATCTGCATCCGATTTGACCTTTTTCAGGATATTTTTCTTTTCCTTTTCGAGTCGTTCGATATTGTTCTTATATAAATTTGATAAACCTGATAATCTTGTATTCTCGATTTCCAACTGCTTCAATTTTTCTTCCAGCTTATTAGATTTAGTCTCAAGCTCTGAAAGAAAGGTTTCGAGCTTGTATTTATCACTATCCATAAAGTCAGAGGCAGTTTGAACGAGCTTATCATCAATTCCAATTCTTTTAGCTATTTCAAATGCATAACTTGAACCAGGCACACCAAGCTTAAATTTATATGTGGGTTTAAGTTGATCATGATCAAATTCCATCGCTGCATTAATAAATTTGTCTTCGTCGTTCGCGATTATCTTCAAGCTGCCATGATGTGTTGATGCTAAAACTAATGCGCCAATGTCTCTAAGTTTTAATAATACTGCTGCGGCAAGTGCAGAACCCTCCGTTGGATCGGTGCCTGTTCCAATTTCATCCAGAAGAACCAGTGAATTGTTATCAGCTTTTAATAAAATATTTTTAAGATTATTTAAATGTGAACTGAAAGTGGATAAATCATCTTCAATTGATTGTTCATCACCAATATCAATTAAAACGTTTCTGAATAAATGAAAATTAGAATCAGGATGAACGGGCACATGCATACCTGACTGAAGAAGCAAAGATAGTAAACCGATTGTTTTCAGTACGACAGTTTTACCTCCCGCGTTTGGTCCGGTAATAACAATGATTTTTTGATCTTCAAGCTCGAAGTTTAAAGGAGTAGTTTCTTCTCTTCCCATTTTCTTTAATAGTACTGGATGACGTGCATCATTCACATAAAAACTCTTATTGTTATTTATTTCAGGAAATGCACCGATAATTTCGATTGAGTATTTTGCTCGTGCAAATACGGAATCAATATAGGCTATAACTCTTAGGGCTTCATTTAATTTTTCACTCTCTTTACCAATCAGGTTCGTAAGTTCTTTTAACAATCTTTCGATTTCCCGTTTTTCAGCAAAGCCAAGAGTAACAATTTCGTTGTTAAGCTCGAGAGTTTGTTCAGGTTCAATATAAACTGTCTGACCGGTTGCCGATTCAGAATGAATAAATCCACGAAGATGTCTTTTATGTTCTACCTTAATGGGAATTACCATTCTGCCATCGCGAAGAGTTAAATAATCTTCTCTTACAATTCCCTCTGCATCTAGCGATTTCATTATGCTATTAATCGATTTAACGAGCGTGCTTTGTTTTTCTCTTATTTGCTTTCTAATATCTGAAAGTTTCTGACTTGCTTTTTCTTTTACCTCACCTGTTTCGTCTAAGACCTTTTCGATATGGTGTTCAAATACTTTATCACTAAACAGCGAATTTTGATAGTCAGATAAACTTGGGGCAGTATTGGAATTATTTTTAAGAAACTGATACAATGAGCGGGAAATTCTGGCGAGCTTTAATACTTCCAGAATTTTTTTTGAATTGAGTATAGCTCCTTCAATTTTGCTCTGCGATATCGTCTCAAAAAGATCCGGGAGAAAATCAATTTGTGGAGGGATATTTCTGATTAATATTTCTTTAGCTTCACTAACCGCTTTCCCTTCATAGATTACCTTATTTAAATCGAATAAAGGAGACAGATCTGAAACATATTTTTTTCCATTTTCAGTAACTGCATAATTTGCAATACTATTAAGGACTCTTCTAAATTCTAGCTTTTCAAAAACAGAATTATCTATCATTGAAGAGTATCTTTTTCATTGATGTATTCCTCAATTAATTTACGTGGTTGAGGAGCGTAAGAGCTTAAGTATTCTATCGTAAAAGGAATTATTTTATAAGTATTGTAATAAAAAATAGAGTTTTGCCTTGTGTCTTTATCAGGTAAATTAAAAACATTAACAATAATAAATATAGCGCTTAAGAAATACAGAATCTGGATTGAGCCTACAACACCACCAACGATCTGGTTGATTAAATTATTTACTTTGTCGAATGGGTGAACAACTCTCTTCAAAAACACAAAAATCGTTATAACAGACAAGAAAATTATCACACCGCCAATTATTTCAGCAAGGTAATATTCTATTCCGAAAAGACTTTCTATAAGTAAACCAAGCTTTCCTGCAAAAAAAACTGCGGCCACGACAGCAAGTATAAAACCTAATATGCCAATAAGTTTACGAACAAAACCATCTTTAAACCCAAGAATAAAACCTATTATAACACCGATAACAATCAATGCATCGAGCAGAATCAAATTACACCCAGGATCTTTTCAACTGCTTCTTTGATGGCTTTACCATCCGCCTGCCCTTTCAGTTCCTTTACAGATAAAGGCATAAGTTTTGGGAAATCTGTTTTAGTTTTTGCATCAATCTGTTCAGCAAGCTGTTTAACTTTAACAATTATTTCATCCATAGATAGCTGTTTCGGTAAATAGGACAAAATGATGTTCAACTCAGCTTGTTCTAACGATGCCAGATCATTTCTACCAGCCTTTACATATTCTTCAATAGCTTCTTTACGTTTTTTTGCAGCAGAGCTAAGTAATTTTATTTCTTCTTCCTCATTAAGTTTTTTACCCGAGCCGCTTTTTTCAAATTCCAGTATTAATGCTCTTATGGATCTAATAGTCTGAAGTCTAACACTATCGCTGGACTTCATCGCATTCTTTAAATCATTATTTATTTTCTCAGTCAGATTCATTTTTCCTCTATATAAAAAAAGCAGGCGATTATTAAAAACAGCCTGCTTGGTTAACTCAAATTAAATCTATTTTATATTTTTACGTTTGCCGAATAGTTAATTCTCAGGCAAAAAGCTTTTCTAAGTTCTTGCTGGATATCGGTTACATAACCCATATCAGTATTTTTATCAATTCGGAGCGATACTATAACGTTAGGCAGTGACTGTCTTTTTGCATACATAATGCCCTGTATATCATCCAATTTTACAATACTATCGTTGATCTGAATTTTACCTTCACGACCAACCCAAATGTAAGAAATCAATCTCTTGTTTTCTATTTTTTCAATCGCCCTTGCTTCAGGCAGAGAATAATTTACCAGTACTTCAACTTCTCTGAGTGTCGTCGTTACCATAAAAAATAACAACAGCATAAATATAATATCAGGCATTGATGCTGTTGGTATTTCCTGCTTAGTGCTCGATCTTTTCTTTTCAAATCTCATTATTCCTCCAAGAGAGTCCCTTCGGGACAATTACTTTATTTGATTTTTTCTGGTTCTGCTATTGAAATAATAATTGGTACAGCTTCCTTAACTTCATTCTGTTGGGTTTCATCCAGATCGTTAAATTTCTTACCAAATCTTGAATTAGCGTATTCATCTCGTACATCGAAGAAAGCCTCCTTAACTTGATCTAATGCCTGTATGTAAGCATTATATACAGTTCTCCTATCTGTTTTTATAGATACGATAAGTTTTTTATTCTTAGGTAGATCGATCTTCGATTGAATCCTTGGTTTTAATGTAGTTGTAATCTGAAATAATGATATCGGCTGACCATCAAGAAGAACGTCGCCTGTTTCATTGATGAGTATCGCGGCCATTCTATCTTTCGGTACTTCGACTGTTTCAATATCTTCAACAAATTCAGGCAGGGTCATACCAATTCCTGAATCCACATCAATTACTGTTGCAACAAGAAAGAAGATGAGAAGCAGGAATGCAATATCAGCCATAGAAGAAGTTGGTATTGTTGCTTCAGGAGTTTTTTTCTTTTTTATCATAGTATTTAATAACTAAAATTTAATTTTTATCTTTTGGCTTTTAGTTCATATAAAGCATCAATTAATTCAATTGAAGCTTCTTCCATGTCCCCAACTAATCTATCAATTCTTGAAATCAAATAATTGTAGAAAACCTGGAGAATCATAGCGACGACAAGGCCAAACAAAGTTGTCAATAGCGCAATTGCGATACCATCAGCAACAATTGCAGGAGAAATTTGAGCAGCTTCTTTTATAGCGTCGAATGCAGAGATCATACCTTGAACCGTCCCTGTAAATCCAAGCATAGGTGCGATCGAGATAAAGAGTGAAATCCAGATCATTCCTCTCTCAAGAAATCCCATTTCAATTCCGCCGTAAGCTATAATTGCTTTTTCAGCTGCATCGAGACCTTCATCTGCTCTAAGCAATCCTGCATGAAAAACAGAAGCAACCGGACCTCTCGTATTAGAACAAACTTCTTTAGCTTGCTCAATTCCACCATCGTCAAGAGCTCTTTTAACCTGAATAATGAATTTTTTAGTATTTGTTTTAGAGCGGGTTAACGTCCATAATCGTTCAAAGCAGAATGCCAGCCCAAGAATCAGGCAAATCAAAATTGGCCACATAAAACCGCCGCCTGCTTCAAATTTTGTTGTTAACCAATTCAAAACCCCACCATCATTAGTTGCTTGAGCAATGGTGTTAAAAAATATAGCTAAGACACTTGAGAAATCCATATAGAGTTTCCTCCTGAAAATTGAATGATTGTTATCAAGGAAAGGTTTTTTTCCAAATAATTTTAAATTATGAGTATGACTACAATAATGATTTCGGCATAGAAAGTCAACAAATTAGTTTATAGAAAAAGGTATTTTTTTAGTCTTTATTAAACCGGTATTTAAGTTGATAGATATTGCCAGATAATAAATTATAGCTTTGAAATATTGAATCGACAAACTCACCAATTTCGTTTGGTTTAATCCAGCTATCATAATCTGTTTCTTTTCCCCATTCCCTGTTTGCAGGTGTATCAATAATGAAAGGAGCTATTGCATTTGCAGATAGTTTAATGTCTTTGCCTTCCTCAGCAAGAGTTTTGATAAGGTGTATTAGTGCTGCTTTTGATGCACCATACACACCTTTTCCTTCCTCAGGAAATAATCCTGTATATGCCGAAGTTAAACAAATTGAACCTGAGTCCGAATTTTTTACAAGCAATGAGAAATATTTTGCAATAAGAAAATTTGTTTTGAGATTCATATTAATCATTCTATCAAAATATCCAACCTCGGTTTCCCATATTTTTTTTCCGCCTGTAAACCCTCCTATGGTGCTAAACAAGCATAACACGGTATCCTTTGAAGTTGGAACTTCTTTAAATGCATTTTTAACATTTTCTTCAATGGACAAATCTTTAATTACTATTCTTTTGACATTATTTTGTTTTATCCCTTTATGTTTAAAATCAAACAAGTAGATATTGTCATAATTCTTTCCAAGAAATACTTCGGTCACTCCGTTTCCTAGTGCACCACTGCTACCAAAGATCAATAATTCTTTTTTCACTTAATGTTCCTCATTTTTTTAAATTTTGCAATAACCGGGAAATGATCACTATAACCACCTAAATATCTTCTTCCGCCATAAGTTGGGAAAGGGGTTCCTTCATATCGCCCGGATCTGGTAACCATTAAATCTGGCTTGAATACTTCAAAGGAATTGCAGATGTAATTAATATCATCACCAGTAATTAATGATTCAGAGACTATTATTTGGTCAAGCATATTCCAGGTATCCCTGTACTTAAAACTTCCCTCCCCATCTTCAAAAGATTGATAAGAAAGATTATACAATTCACTTTCAGAGTTCATTTCAAAGTCAGTCGGCAGTGAATCACATTTTATTGGATGAGCTTTAAGAGTTTCAAGTACGGATGCATTTACAGGATCATCATTGAAATCACCAATAATAAAAATTTTAGCTTCTGGTTCCTTATTAAAAATTCTGTCCACTGCATTACGTAGTGTTTGTGCAGCAGAAATTCTATTTGGTTCAGATTCCATTTGTCCACCACTTCGTGAAGGCCAGTGATTCACAAAGACAGATATTTTTTCATTTTCATATGTAAGAAGATTTACACCAAAGATTAACCTGGTAGGCCATCTATCTGTGAGGTGAACGGTATCTGCCTGAAGACTAATCAACTTAAATTTATCTGATTTAAAAATCAGTCCGTTATCAATTCCTCTTTTATCAGGTGATTCGATGTAAGCTATTTTATAATCAAGGTCAGATAAATATTTAAATACCATCAGTTCCAATACTTCCTGATTTTCAACTTCGCACACTCCTAAAATATCAGGCCCTCTTTCAGCATTCATCATTCTGATTATTCTTGCGAGGTTGTATATTTTTTTATCTAACCTATCATCAGTCCATTCCATTTCACTATTTGGTAAAAATTCTTCATCATTGATCTCTGGATCATCAACTGTGTCAAACAGGTTTTGAGTATTCCAAAAGGAAATAAACAATGTGTCATTTTTCTGCTGACAAATAACCGTTATTGAAGCAATAACAAAAATAAATGCTGTAAAAAATCTTTTCATCTCATTTAAATAGATTACTCCGAAATTAATTTATTTCGGTGTTTAATATACAAACCCATACTTTCATTTATGATTTCAAATGCCTCTTTTTTGCCCAAAAAATTTTTTACTATCACATTTTTATTTTCTAGCTTTTTATAATCTTCAAAAAATCTTTGCAGTTCAACCATTGTATGCGGTGGTAGCTCAGTTAGTTCATTAATATAATTCAGTGCAATATCATTTTTCGCGACACCAATTATTTTATCATCTTTCATATCCTCATCAACCATATGCATAACTCCAAGTACTTTTGTTTCAATTATGCAAAGCGGATCAACATCAATTGAACAAATGACAAGAATATCCAAAGGATCATTATCTTCACAATATGTCTGAGGAATAAATCCATAATTTGCGGGATAGTGTACTGCAGAAAAAAGCACTCGATCAAGTTTTAACATTCCACTTTTTTTATCAAGCTCGTATTTTGCCTTAGAGCCTTTCGGAATTTCTATTATACTATTTACAATCTCCGGAACGTAGTTACCTGCAGATACTAAATGCCAGGGATTTAAATCTTCTATTTTCATAAGCATTATTTTTTTTACAAAATTATAAGTTGAACTAGAATAAATACAGGTAAGAGCACGATCAAAGAAAATTTGACTATATAACTAAAGAAGTCGGGCATCTTTATGTTATTTTCTTCTGCGACTGATTTAACCATGAAATTTGGTCCATTGCCTATATAAGTCATACTTCCAAAAAAGACAGCACCAACACAGATCGCTTTTAAAATCTCTTCTGGAATTCCTGCTATCGATAGACCAAAGTTAGCTCCCAATCCTTTTGCAAGTGAGTGAAAAGTTACAGCAGTTGGAGTGTTATCCAAAAAACTGCTTAACAATCCTGTGTAGTAATAGAATTGACTCGTAGAAGTTAATCCAAGAGTTTTTGCATTGGCTTCTAAATATAAGAGGCAAGGAACCATCGTTATAAATATGCCAAGGAATAAATATGCAACTTCCTGAATAGGATGCCAAGTAAAATTGTTAGAGGCCCTTAATAGTTTTGGTGTAACGAGCATCGATAAAAAAGCGGCTAAAAGTACAACTGATTCTCTGATGAATTTAAAAAGATGACTCGAATGTATAATAGTCAGATATTGTTCATTTAAAAATGCAACTGCAAGTATGACCATTAATAGAAAAATAAAATTTCTTTTCCCTTCTAATTTTATTGGACGAATGGATGTTTTGTCTATTTGAATATCAGACACTGCTTCCTTTTTGTAATAAAAAGTATCGACTAAAAAATAAATAATTAATAAAATTACATTTACAAAAATCCATTCAGGAAATAATTTAAAGAACCATTCAAACGGCGCACCTCTTAAGTACATCATAAATAATGGTGGATCTCCAAGTGGAGTCAATAATCCTCCGCAGTTTGCAACAATACCAATGAAAAATAAGATAGTATGGACTTTATATTTTCTTTCCTTGTTAGTTTGAATCACAGGTCTGATCAAAAGCATTGCTGCACCAGTTGTACCAACGAAGGATGCCATAATAGCGCCAGCTGTTAAAAATAGAGTATTAATCCATGGTTTTGCCTCTATATCTCCTGATAAAAATATTCCACCGGTAATGGTAAAAAGTGATCCGAGTAAGATGATGAAAGGGATATAATCAAACACAATTGTATCAATTAGTTTTTCAGTTAATCCACTCAGAAGAAGATAAATAACTACAGGTACGCTTAAAACGATAGCTATAATTAATTTGTTTTTATTCTTTTCCCAAAAATGATTCCAGAAAAGAGGAAAAATTGCAATGGATAAGAGCATAAGCACAAAGGGTAAAAGAGTAAATAATGGGATTTGAATTGAATTGGCTTGCATAAAATTATTCTAAATTATTTAACAGAAATACTAATATTAATTTTGATTAGGATTTTATAGCTCGTTTCTAGTCACAACGCCGTGCAATTTGTTGTAAGGAAAATTATAAAAGCTGGCAAATGATGGAGTTAATTTTTTTACGAAAGCAAAAATTTTATAGACAGGTTTCTTGGTTATAATATCATCAACCCCATAAAATATTACTTTCTCCTTAAATCCATTTTCCTTAAATAGTTTCGGAAGATTGGGAACTTCCATATAACCTAATTTTACTATTGTTCGGTATAATCCATCAGTTAATTTTTCCATTTCGGAAAATTCAATTCCGAATGGAGTATCTTTAATCCTGATTGAAACAAGATGATTTTTTTCGTACATAATACTGCTTCTAATTATACTATGTATTATGTACGGAGAAATTTTATCATGCTCTCTTGTAAAATAAATGGCTTCACCCTTTAATCTTGATTCAGTTTTGTAAACCTGGTTAAAACTTTCTATAAAAACTTCAATACTGACAGATCGAAACTTTTTTCCTAATTTATCGATGCCTCGAATCCAAATTTGTATAACAATTGTGGCCAGAAAGGCTATGATAAGTGACCAATAACCACCATTAGGAATTTTTGTGAATACAGCTATTAGAAAGATTACATCAAACAAAAGCACAACTAGAGAAATAAATGATTTGTTATATTGCTTTTGATTTTTAAATATCCAGATTAAAAAAATAGCGCTAATAGTCATGGTAGCAGTAACAGCCAAACCATAGGCTGCTGAAATATTTTCTGAATTCTGAAATATTAAAATCATTAGAAGTACTGCACCCAAAAGCAGCCAGTTAACAGCACCTATGTAAATTTGAGATTTAATTTCTGTTGAGGTGTATTTGATTTTCATCACTGGAAAAATCCGAAGATTTATTCCCTGGTAGATCAATGCCATTATTGCGCTTATCATTGCCTGAGATGCAATTATGGTGGCGTATAAGGCAAGTAATAGAAATGGAATATATACGAATTCAGAAAACTCATGCATCATTCCGAATAAAATCTGTTTATGTTCATATCCTTGAAGCAAAAAAACGCCTTGTCCAAAATAATTAACAAGCAGTGCAATTAGTACAAAAATCCATGCAGTACCAATTGGCTTTCTTCCAAGATGACCCATATCCGCATAAAGTGCTTCTCCACCAGTTGCACAAAGTATCACATCACTTAAAATAAAAAAACTTACAAGTCCATTTGAAACAAAAAAATCAATTGCGTAAACAGGATTTACAGCGAAAATTACGGTCAAATCAAAAGATAAATAATAGATTCCAAGGCAAAATAGTACGGCAAACCAAATGACCATTACGGGCCCAAAGGTAGAAGCAATTTTGTTAACTCCGAATGATTGAACAGAAAATAATAGAATAGTAATGATAGAAGTTATGATTAAAACTGTATGAATAGATACATGACCGATTTCCGGAATGATTTCTATACCTTCAACGGCGGAGAGAATACTTATTGCAGGAGTAATTACACCATCACCTAAAAGCAATGCAATGCCAATATAACCGAGTAAAGTTATAAAAGAAAAGCTTCTACCTTTTTTCAATGTTTTTAGTAAAACACTTCTTAGTACAATTATTCCACCTTCACCTTTACTGCTTATGTTCATTGCTAGCCACGCGTATTGTAGGGTAACTATAACAATCAAAGCCCAAAAAATTAAGGAAAGAATTCCCATAACATTTGTTTTAGTTGGTTCGATCAGAAGGAAGATTATTGTCAGAGTATATATAGGACTAGTGCCAATATCTCCAAAAACAATTCCCATTGCTCTTACAACTTCTTTAGTCGAAGTTGTAAACTTATTTTTATTCATAAAAATCGAATTACAAATTTAATTTACTATCAAAAATATAATCATTTAGGCTTTTATTTCAGATTAACATTCTTTATCCATAATCTTCTTATCATATACATTAGTCCGCGAGAAATAATTAACATTAATATCCTTGCACACCAGATTCTGAATCAACATTTACTAAGAGAAAAGTTGGATTTTCAATCTGGACTTCTCCTCTATTCCAGTGGTCGAACGAATTTAATATTACTTATAATGTATTTTTTTATTTAAGCTAAAATCTAATCGACTAGATATACAAGTAAATCAGGTAACCGAGTATTGCTAGCATACCAAGTACTACCTGTCCGATAAAAAAGTAAAATAAAAATGATGTAGTCTTGTCAGTTTTTTCAGAAGTTTCCATGAAAATATACCTTTCAAATTTTGAAAAATTAATTAATAGAATTATTAATGATAAAATTTGAAAGGAGTTCAGGTTCCGGTAGTCAATTCGGCTATTAGAAAGGAAGAGTTTCGTGAGTTTAATTCGGAAATGGTTTCAGCTATTATAGTGATTAATTTTGTGTGACTGCCTGGTCTTGTCAAACAATATTCACAAGAATAAAATTTTTCTGCAAATGATTCAGTGAGATGTTTAAGATGAGCCTTTGTGCAATTAACTTCGGTTAGAAAATTAATAGCCTGATCCGTTATCTGAGAATAATTGCTTTCCTCAACGTTAAGATTTGAAGTACTTGACGAAAAGATTAAAACACTATTCATCAAAGTAATGATGATGAAAAATATTTTGAACGCTTCTTGAAGGATATTTTTTAAAAGAATAATAATATTCACGTGTTATAATTATCTTAAATCCAGATTAAAAACAATTGCCGAAATTTGTCCTAACATTTGAAATTATTCTGATTTAGAACAATCCAACTACCCAAAAGAGCAAAGCGGAAACCAGACCAATGCTTATTGCATAAGGTAGCTGAGTTCTTACGTGATCAATATGGTCGCAGGCGGAAGCCATTGAGGATACAATAGTAGTATCAGAAATTGGTGAGCAGTGATCTCCAAAAATACTACCACTTAAAACAGCAGCTATTGAGAGTGAAAGTGAGGCATCAGCATAAACCGCGGTAGGCACAGCAATAGGAATCATAATTGCAAAAGTTCCCCAACTTGTTCCCGTTGAAAACGAAATGAATGCTGAAGTAATAAACAATATCGGAGCAATAAAAGATGGACTTAAAAAATCTTTCGATAATGAAGCAACATAAATTCCGGTTCCGAGAGTTCGGCATGTTTCGCCGATTGAAAAGGCTAACACCATTAAAATTGCTAATGGAACTAATCCCGATATTCCTTTTAATGTGTAATCCATTACTTCTTTAAGTGTTAATATTCTTTGAAGGAGAGAAATTAATCCTGCAACTATAATGGCGATTAAGACTGACCATAATACAGAAGTTGATCCTGATCCTGAGGTAATATTTCCGTTTCCCGTGATGAGTAAACTAACAGGCATCATTATAATCATTACAGCAATAGGAATAATCATATTCACTGAACTGTGCTTAATTCCCTTTTTAGGTTTGAGTGAAGCCACATCCTCGGATATCATCGGAACTGCTCCATCTGCAATAGTCTTACCAGTTTCCAAAGATCTGGTTTCAGCTTTTCGCATAGTTCCAAAATCCTTAAAACTAATTGCAATAAAACCTGCAAATAAAACCGAAAGAATTGCATAAAAATTTAATGGAATAGTACTGAGGAAAAGTGAAACAGGATCACGCATTCCAGCAAATGCCGATTCTTTATCAAGAAGTGATACTACATAAGCACCCCAAGCATTTAAAGGAATGAGAATGCAAATTGGCGATGAAGTTGTGTCGCAGATATAAGCAAGTTTTTCACGAGATATTTTAAACTTTTCAAAAATGGGATGAAAAATAGTTCCAGTCACCAGGCAAGAAATGGATGATTCAATAAAAACTATACATCCAACAAAAAATGAAAATACTGTTGCACGTCTTCTACTTGTAACAATATTTTTTTTCTGAATTAAATCTACAAATCCCTGAACTCCCCCGTTTGCTTGAGTCAATGAAATTAATGCTCCAACTAACGCACAGAAAATTATAACCCGAGTGTTCCCTGCATCTTTAAAAACATCAATAATTGATTGAACAGAAAGCTCAAACCCCTTGAGAACATTTCCGCCGGAGATGATTATCCATCCAACTAAAATTCCAAGAACAAGCGAGAGAAAAACTTGTCTGGTTTTAATTGCCAGAAGAATTGCAAACAGCGGCGGAATAACAGAAAGCCATCCAAATTCCATAATCAATTCCACTCGACTAATGCTTGAAATACCATTTTGCTGCTTGCAAGATTCTTTGCTTCGATATAATGTGTCAAAGGATTATCTTTTTCTGTTCCCTTGTACAAGTGAATCTCATCGCCGAATTTTGATTCAGCATTAAACGATACAACTAATGATTTAATTGAATGCTCTTTGTGAAATTCCTTTTCAAAACAATCAAGCATAAATTTTATATATGAAGCGTTATTTGCATGCTGGTTCAAATCAATATCTGAGTATCGAATCTGTGTTGTAAAAATCAAATCTGATTTGACTGTTGGAACTATTTTTTGTGGAAGGTCAGTCAATGCATCTTTAGTATCGTGCATTTTAATTTCAGGAAAAAGTTGTGGTAAAATTTTTGGTCGGAGACTTTTTGAATCAATCAGTAACCAGGCCGAAGTTCCACGACAGATAATTTCTTCATTTGAATTAAACATCAAATAATCTCTGATTGAATAAAGCTTGTGCTGCTTTTTTCCCCACGTTTGGATTTTAACTTCGTCTATAAATTTAGGGTAATGGATAAATTCAAACTTCGCCCAGGATAATACCCAGGTTAATCCTCTGGGTACAAAATTAGAGTAACCAAAATTTAATCGTTCTGCGTCGTTGGATGCCGCATCCTGGAAGTAATCAAGAATTGTATTAACCTTTAATCTGTCGCTAGCATCAACGTCGAAAGCTCTGATTTTCGTAGTAGTTTCCCAGATTGGATTCATTATAAACTAAATTTTATTTGACTCGTACCTTAACTTAAGAAAATTTCTTAGATGTTGTTCGCCTATCTAATTGAAGACTCTATGACCAATCGAAAATTCTTAAAATCTAGTTTAAATTATTTGCTTGATAAATTATTGGTTGCATGTAAGATGCGATGTTTGAAATGACGAAAGCTTATCAGCTTTTTTTGATTTTCATCCCAAAGTCTTAAGAACATACTTTTAAAGCTTGATCGCAAAGTTAAAACAGGAGCTTCTTGTAAAACCGGATTTTCCTTATAACATTTTTCAAGAAGGTAGTTTGGAATTTTTGGACTGAGATGATGAATATGATGAAAACCGATATTGCCGGTAAACCATTGTAAAACTTTAGGCAGTTTGTAATAGGAACTTCCACGCATTGCTGCTGAAGTGTAATCCCAACCTTTACTCTCACTCCAGTAAGTATCTTCAAACTGGTGCTGCACATAAAACAACCACGTGCCTGTAGTTGAGGCAATAAAAGTTATTGGAAGTTGTATCATCAAATAGCTCTGCCATCCAATTAGCCATATCAATCCTGCAACTATTAATGCTATTACAATGCTTGTAATATAAACACTGGGCTGAAACTTTTTAAAATCTTTAGTATCAGAAATTGGTAATCTGTATAGCACTACAAATAAAATAATAGGAATAATAATAAACAAAATAAAAGGGTTGCGGTAAAGCCGATATTTTAATCTCCCCCATTTCGATTGCTGTAAATATTCCTCCACAGTCATAGTGTAAATATCCCCTATTCCTCTCTGATCAAGTTTTCCTGCACTTGCATGGTGAATAGCATGATTTTTACGCCAGTAGTGATACGGAGTAAAAGAAATTAGACTTCCAGCCATTCCCCAAAAATCATTTGCCCGTTTCGATTTGAAAAAAGAGCCGTGACCGCAATCGTGCTGAATAATAAAAATTCTTACAACAAAACCAGCTGCCGGCAATGCTAAAAGAAGAGTAATCCAGTAACTGTAATCAATGCTAAGATACATTAAGTACCACAGAACTATAAAGGGTATGAATGAATTGCACAGCTGCCAGATGCTTTTCCTGTTTGGAGCGTTTTGATATTTTTTAACAAGATTTTCCCAGGAAGGTAATTTTGAAACGGTTTCTTTTGCAGATATCATATGTTGAGTTTGAATTTTCTTAATATTTGAAAGCTTTAAGATAGGTATAAAATCAACCGCATAAAATATAAAAATAATTTATTCTTAAAGCATTCCAGTTCTTCTTATAAAACTCAAATCCTTGTTTTGTCAGATTAGATAATTCATTAAAAAGAGTTTCGTCAATCTTCTTGAAATTAAAACACGATTTGCCCTGCATTCTTTTCTTTAACTCTGTTGAAATACCTATTAGCAATTTTGGATTAATGTACACAGGCATCAAATGAAAACTAACATAATTTTTCTTGATTTGAACTCCGCCAAAGTAGATTTCTCGTTTATACTTTTCACTATAGCCTGCATATAAGTTATAAGAAGTAGCAGTATTTGAAGTAACCTTGAGATGCCGTTCATACCTTTCTAGAATTTTTTTGAAAGATTTGAATACAGACCGAAAATCTTTCTGAGCAATGACTGTCATTTATAAATCTCCATTTTATAATTTAAACTTAAACATCTATTGTTTATTTTCAATTAACCAATTCTCAACTAAAATCATAAATATGAAAAATAAAACATTTGTAATTGTAGATGCAATGGCAATGGCATACAGAGCCTACTATGCATTTATAAACCGTCCTTTATTAACTAAGAAAGGAGAACCAACATCAGCAGTTTTTGGTTTTGTGAACCAGCTTGTCAAAGTCCTTGAAGATCATAAACCGGATTATATTGCTGTAGCCACCGACTCAAAAGAAAAAACTTTCCGACATGAAAAATACGAAGCGTACAAAGCAACACGAGAAGCAATGCCTGACGATATGATCCCGCAAATTGGAAGAATAAAAGAAATTGTTGAGCTAATGAACATTCCTCTGTATATTCTTCCCGGATACGAAGCTGATGATATAATCGGAACTGCGGTTAAGCTTGCCGAAAAAAAAGGAATGATCTCATATGCAATTACACCTGACAAAGATTATATGCAGCTTGTTACTGATAAAACAATAGTAGCAAAACCAGGCAGAGGTTCCGATGAAGTTGTTTTTTATGATGTGAAAAAAGTAAAAGAAGATTACGGCTTCGAACCGAAGCTGATGATAGATTATCTTGCAATAATCGGTGATAGTTCTGATAACATTCCTGGTGTAAAAGGAATTGGTCCAAAAGGTGCACTTCCTCTTCTTCAGCAGTTTGGATCACTCGAATCAATTTATAAAAATTTAGATAAGATTGATAAACCAGGTACACTAAAAAAACTGGAAGAAAGTAAAGAAAATGCATTCCTATCAAAAGAACTGGCAACAATTAACTGCAGCGTTCCGATGGAATTTGATTTCGATAAAGCTAAATTCGAAAAACCTCAATTCGATAAGCTCCGTGATTTATTTATTGAACTGGAGTTTAAAAATCTCTATACACGTCTTGTAAAAGTTTACGATCAAGGTAATGAACAAAAAGAAATTTCAGAAGAGGAATTATTTACTGCCAAGACATTCGATAAATCCAAATCAAAGTATGAACTTATCACAACAAAAAAAGAAGCGGAAAAACTTGCAGAAAAACTTAGCAAAGCCTCACTTGTAGTTTTTGATACTGAAACTGATTCACTCAATCCGTTTGAATTGAATATACTTAGGTGCATCATTTTCAACAAAAGCTGGTGAAGGATATTTTGTAGCCATTGATCCTGGAAGTAAAATATTTTCTGATGGAAAGAAGAGACTGCCTGTTGACGATTTCAAAAAAATATTCAAACCACTTTTTGAAAATAAAAAGATTAAAAAAGTATGTCAGAACGGTAAATACGATATTTCAGTTATGCGTGGTTTGGGAATTAAAGTATTAAATTTTCACTTCGATACGATGGTTGCCAGCTACATTATTGATCCAGATCAAAAACACGGAATGGATAACCTGTCACAAAAGTATTTGGATTACCAACCTATTCCACTTTCCAGTTTGATTGGTGAGAAGAAAGATCCAACTAAAATGTATGATGTTGAGCTTGAAAAACTCTCTGACTATGCCGCTGAAGATGGTGATATTACTTTCCAGCTTTATGAAATTCTGAGTAAAGAAATAGAGAAAGAAAAGCTCGAAAAAGTTGCTTATGATGTTGACTTCCCTCTTATTCCGGTACTTGAAGATATGGAGTATGAAGGAGTTAAAATAGATAAATCAGCACTCGAAAATTTCAGTAAAGATTTAAAGAAACTTATTACAGGATACACTAAGAAAATACATAAAATTGCGGGGGAAGAATTTAACATAAGTTCACCCAAACAATTACAGATTATCCTATTTGAAAAATTAGGACTCGCTTCCGGTAGAAAAACAAAAACAGGATTTTCAACTGATGCACGTGCTCTTGAAAATCTTCGTGGTGAACATGAGGTTATTGAAACGATTTTAGATTATCGCCAGGCAACAAAATTAAAATCAACTTATGCTGATGCATTGCCTAATCTAATCAATCCCAAAACAGGAAGAGTCCACACAGATTTTAATCAGGTAGTTGCTGCAACAGGCAGACTGTCAAGTTTGAATCCAAATCTTCAAAACATTCCAATACGAACGGAGATGGGCAGAGAAATTCGTAAAGCCTTTGTCCCTAGGGATAAAAATTATGTTTTGCTAAGCGCCGATTATAGTCAGATTGAATTACGATTACTAGCTGCTATTTGCAAAGACAAAGCATTGATGAAAGCATTTAAAAGTGGAGAAGATATTCATCGCAGTACTGCAGCACTTGTTTTTATGGTTGAACCGAAAGATGTTACTCCTGATATGAGAAGGAAAGCGAAAGAAGTTAATTTTGGAATTTTATACGGCATTGGCCCATTCGGATTGAAAACAAGATTGGGAATTCCACAATCGCATGCTAAAGAAATAATTGAACTTTATTTTAAGACTTTTAAGAATGTTAGAAATTATATGGATGATTCGGTGAAGAAAGCGCAGGAAAAAGGATATGCCGAAACACTTCTTGGTCGAAGAAGATTCCTAAGAAACATCAACAGTAACAACAGAGTTGTTCGTCAGTTTGAAGAAAGAGTTGCTATAAATATGCCTATTCAAGGAGCGGCTGCTGATATGATAAAGCTTGCTATGATTAAGATTTTTAATGAGCTTGAAAAAAGAAAAACGAAAACAAAAATGGTTTTGCAGGTCCATGATGAACTTCTTTTTGATGCTCATAAAGATGAAGTTGATGAACTTCGTCCAATGATAAAAGAGATAATGGAAACGGCAATGCCAGTTGATGTCCCAATTGTTGTTGATACAGGAGTTGGTGATAATTGGTTAGATGCACACTAAGCGTGTTATGTTTATGATTAACGAAGAAGAAATAAAAAAAATTCTCTGTATTAAACCGCGTGGTATTGGGGATATTCTGCTCTCGACAATTGTTTTGGAAAATTTAAAAGCCGCATTTCCCCAAACTGAAATACATTACCTAACCGAAGAATTTGCCAAACGAGCAGTTGAGAATAATCCATTCGTTTCAAAAATATTAACTTTTAATAAAAAAGATTTTATACTTTCTATCATTAGAAAAGTTAGGAAAGAAAAATACGATTTGGTTTTTGACTTCTGGTCCAATCCAAAGACAGCTCAGGTTACTTTTTTCTCAGGCGCTAAATACCGGGTTGGTTTTGAAAAACGTGGAAGAAAGTATGCCTATAATTTTCGTGGTAAAAATGGGACTATAGGTGAACATGCTGCCGAAGATAATCTTGTCCTCCTTAAGGCTTTTGATATTCCTATCATTTCAAAAAAAATTGTCTTTCGAATAACAAAGGAAGAAAAACAATTCGCTGAAAAATTCTTTAGCGAATTAAATATTTCGAATGAAGGAATACTAATTGGAATTATCCCTTCAGGAGGCTGGGAATCGAAAAGGTGTGACCCTGAGAAATGGATAGAAATTTGTTCAGTCATCCAGAAAAAATATAAAGTACAATTTTTAATTCTATGGGGTCCCGGAGATGAAAATGATTCGAAGAAGATTTCTGAAGGATTGAAACCGACTCCTTTGATGGCACCAAAATCTACTTTCGGTGAGTTATCTGCATTGATTGAAAAATGCGATTTAATTATTGCAAACGATTCAGGTCCAATGCACGTTTCGGCTGCTCTCGGCAAGCCCACGCTTGGTATTTTCGGTCCGACCAATCCTAAAGCACATCGTCCCTATTCAGAAATTTCTTCGTACGTCATCCATTCAGATCTTCACTGTATAATATGCACTAAACTGGTTTGTCCTTACAACCACGAGTGTATGCTTGAATTGCCAATAGAAAAGGTAATCGCAGAATTTGATAAGTTGATGAAATTCGTGAAGTAGATTTTATTTTTTCTTCGATAAATAGGCTTCATCGAAAAACTTATTAAGTTTTTCGATGTACCTATTTAAACTATAATTTTTAATAAAAGAATCCCTTGCAGCAATTCTCAATTTGTCAGCAAGTTTTCTATCATTTGCTAATTGTAAAATTTCATGAGAAAGTTCATCAGGTTTTAAAATGTTAAAAAGTAATCCGTTTTTACCATGCTCAATAAATTCATTATTCCCTGGAATATTTGACGCTATAATTGGCAAGCCTGATGCGGCAGCTTCAAGTAAAGCTAATGAGAAGCCTTCTGAGCGTGATGGCAGTAAAAAAATATCCATTGCCTTGTAATATTCATATACATTAGTTACAAATCCAGGCATCAGTATTCTATCTCCAGAAATGCCAAATGTCGAAGCATATTCATAAACTTCTTTCTGATTCTCTTTTGGAATCCCGATGATCAGCAATATAAATTTTTGGTTTAGTTTTGAAAATGCTTCAAATAAAATATCAAAACCTTTCCTTTCCTTATGGAACCAGCTTGAGATGCCTAGTACAAATTTATCATTTATTCCCAGATTATTTCTTAATTCAAGGCCAGAAATCTTCTCGATATCTTCAGGTAATTCTGCAATATTGTGAATGACTGAGACTTTGTCTTTTCGAATTCCTTCCTTAATTAAACTTGCAGCAACACCATTACTGCAAGCGATCATAAAGTCAAAATACTTGTTATAAATAATTGGTCCAATTATAGGTGTACTTAACGAAATATTATGTCTGTAAGCAACACTGATAATATCATTTTTAAACTTACGCTTGAGTTTTATTACCACTTTCCGATCCAGTGAATGGTTTGCTAATGCAAAATCTACTTTTTGTCCGATAAGATTATCAATTACATCCTTTATTAATAATGAAATCTTCTTTCTGCTATCAAGTTCAACAACAGGAATTCCCTTTTCAAGCGCTCTTTTTTTAGTTACAGAATCTTTCGACACAAAGAGTTTCACAGTATGCCCTTCATCTATCAAGGCTTTAGAGTTTAATACAGCGACCTTTGCACTTCCAGCATAGCCATCACCAAAACTGAACTGAAGAATGTTATATTTCATTTAGAATTATATTTTCTGATAATCAGAATAATTATGTTTAATTTTGTATTGAATTTGTTTACTAAGCTATTTCAAAATTACTAATAAATGGTTGATTGATTAAATTATGTCACAAGAAATTCCCTCTTGTAAAAGATTTTCTGGTTACAAACCATGTTTCCCCGACCACAACTGTTGGGAGAACGGATGTAAAGATAATATTCCAGTAGGCACAAAAATTCTCATCATAAACCTAGATGCAATGGGTGATGTGCTGATGACAACAGCACAATTGCCTGCGATAAAAAGAAAATTTCCTGATTCTACAATTAATTGGGTTACTCTTAAAAACGCTGCTCCGCTTCTTTTAAACAATCAATTAGTTGACCACATTTACGTATTTGATCTTACCTCGCTTCTGATTCTTCAGCAAATGAAGTTTGACTATGTTTTAAATGTTGACAAGTCTCAGCAATCCTGTGCACTATTAAATAGCTTATCTAGTGAAAAAAAATTAGGCTTTGGATTAGATTCGAACGGGAAAATAATTCCAGTCAATAAGGGAGCTGATTACAACTTCAGACTTGGCATGGACGACCATTTTAAGTTTAAAGTTAATCAAAGAACCGGTCAAGATTATCTGGCTGAAACGTTCGAACTTGATTATAGAAGGGATGAATACATTTTTGAGTTGACTGAGGAGGAAATATCTTTTATAGAAAAGTATAAAAAGAAGATTGGTATCAAAAAAAAGGATAAGGTAATTGGTTTTAATACCGGATGCTCCGAACTTTATCCAAACAAAAAAATGACAATAGATCAGCACATTTATTTAGTCAGGCAGCTACTTAAAAAGAAATATAAAATTGTGCTACTAGGTGGGTCTGAGGATACCGAACGAAATAAAGAAATTTATTCTCACTTTAAAGGTAGGATTGTCAACACACCAACTACAGAAGGATTAAGACGAGGTGTTTGCTATGAAAGTATTTCAGATATAGTAGTTACAGGTGATTCTTTGGGAATGCACATAGCCATAGGATTAAAGAAATATGTTATTGCCTGGTTTGGCGTAAGCTGCTGGACGGAGATTGACCTTTATGATCGCGGCGTAAAATTATTTCAAAAAGATTTATTCTGCTCTCCTTGCTGGAAGAAGAAGTGCCCTTATGATCTTGAATGTATAAAAATGATTAAACTTGAAAAAATTATAGAAGAAATTGATAGATATTATAATGGTTAACCTATTAACTATTGCAATAATTATTGTATATGAGAAATCCATTTGAGGAAAATAAATTAAATTCAACCCCGCTTCTGCTCGATGGAGCAATAGGAAGTTATCTACAACAAAAAGGTTTTGAAACTGATGATTCCATCTGGACAACAGAGATTAATCAGTCAAACTCTGAAGCAATTATTCAGATTCACAAGGACTATATTGAAGCTGGAGCAGATATAATTACAACCAATACATTTCGAACAAATCCATCATCACTCAAAAAGAAGGGTGTCAGCGATGTATCTTACTATGTTGGGCAAGCAGTCAGTTTAACTAAACAGTCAATAAATGGTAGAAAAATTTATATTGCTGGATCTAATGCACCTGCTGAAGATTGTTATCAAGTCAAGCGAACTCTTAGCAATAATGAATTGCAGATGAATCATTCTAAGCATATTGATTTACTAATAGATAACAGTGTTGACTTTATATTGAATGAAACGCAGAGTCATTTTGATGAACTAAAGATAATCTGTGAACATTGTGACCGAAACAATATTCCGTACTTAATTAGTTTGTACTTAACTGAAGATTATAAACTGCTGTCTGGTGAGAGTGTAGGATCTATTTTAACATTCCTGAGTCATCATAATCCTATTGCAATAGGGTTCAATTGTATCTCTTACGAAACTTTAATTGGAAATTATCGGGAGCATAGAATTACCAACAAACTGGGGCTTCTATCTCAATTGTGGAAGTGGACATCCTGCTGACGAAACAATTTCTTGTGGTGTCGATCCTGAAGTATACTCTAACTATGTTAATAATTGTCTACTTTATAAACCAGTTTTCGTTGGTTCTTGTTGTGGATCAACGCCTGAACATACAAAACGTATAAGAAAGTTGCTGGATAATCGAAATGATTTTTGAATCCCCTTCTAAAATAAATCTGGGATTAAATATTGTAAGCAAGAGAGAAGATGGATATCATAATCTCGAGACTATTTTTCTTCCACTTTTGTTATCAGATATAATAAATTTTAATAAATCTGAAGAACTTACCTTAAGTACTGACTCCGATATTCTTAATAAACTAGCGGATAATTTAATTTTGAAAGCAATTACTCTCCTTGAATCCTATACTAATAAAAAATTTACTCTAGAAATTTTTATCCATAAAAGGATACCAATTGGTGGTGGTTTAGGTGGCGGAAGTTCCAATGCGTCTGTTACATTAAAGGCAATCAACAAAATATTTAACCTTGGGCTCAACTTTGAAGTACTTTCTAAATTGGCATTAAAACTGGGATCGGATGTGCCTTATTTCCTAAATCCAGTTCCCAGTTACGCTAAATCAAGAGGTGAGGAAATCTATCCTCTCAATACTGAAGTTCCCTATCCCATTCTGGTTGTGAATCCGAGAATTAAGATTGATACAAGTTGGGCATTCACAAAAATCATTCCTTCAAAGCCTGTTATGAATTTAAAAAACATTTTAGAAGATGGCATTTCTGATTTCGACAAATTAAAAAAGTATGTTAAAAATGATTTTGAAGAAATTATCTTCAGAGAATATCCGGAAGTAAAACAAATAAAAGATGATTTTTATAATCAAGGAGCACAATTTGCCTTGATGAGTGGAACGGGTTCAACGGTTTACGGAATTTTTACAAATCTACAGAAGGCTAGTTGGGCTCAGGAATATTTTAATCAGAAATATTTTACTTATCTCAACAATCCAATTACGAAGGGTTCCGCTACCTAACTGCACTTTCCATAAATTCTAAATGACCTTTCGATGCATTTAATTTTATTTTTAGACCGAATGGAACAGTAATAAAATCTTGAATATGTCCATGCGGAAAATTATAAACAGTTGGCAAGTTGGTTTGTTTTAAGTAATCAATTATTACTTCATCAATTGTTAGACTTCTTTTTTGTTTGTCAGGTTCATTGCAATCTATAAATTGGCCAATAATAACACCGCTTATTTTTTTAAAGATCCTGTTTAATCTCATCTGATTTAACATTCTGTCAATTTTATATGGCGGTTCGCTTATATCTTCGATTAAAAGGATTTTATCTGTCAATTCAGGTAAATATTTTGTACCA
This sequence comes from uncultured Ignavibacteriaceae bacterium, assembly GCA_963699475.1. Classification (GTDB taxonomy): domain Bacteria; phylum Bacteroidota; class Ignavibacteria; order Ignavibacteriales; family Ignavibacteriaceae; genus IGN2. Next base: position 249,492 of record CAVOUA010000002.1, read on the forward strand.
ATTAAAGAAGTAAAAACAGAAAGATTTCCCCCAATGATTCTACCGATTGTTTTACCCGGATTTATATTTGGGAGTTTTTCTAGTTCAGGATATTTGAGTTTACCAGCTTTCTTTACAGATGTAATAATTCCCCAAAATCTTTCTTCAGTGAATAGACTAACATCTTTCGAAAAATTTGGGACAACCATTGGTCCTGCAAATGATATCAAGCCAGCTTTTTTGAGAAAAGCCATTTGAAGAGCAGTTATTTCACTAAAGCCGATAAATATTTTAGGATTATTTCTAATTAGTCTATAATCGATTTTATCAAGTAATCTTATAGCTCCATATCCGCCACGAAGGCAAATAATAGCTTTTACTTTTTTATTGCTAAACATCGAATGAATATCCTCTATCCTTTCCTTATCAGTTCCAGCCAGATAGCCTCTGCTCTTACCAACATTTGGACCTGTAGTAGTTCGATAGCCCAAACCTTCGATATATTTAGTACCGCTCTCAATAAGTGAAAAGTCGTCAGTTGAAGATGCAGGAGAAATAATTCCTATTAAATCTCCCTTGTTCAGTTTTTTAGGTTTTATATAGGTCATTTTCTGAATCAATTTTTCTTATAAAGATTATTTAATCTTGAAAATTAACTTTGAATATGTATTAATTAAACGATTTATCATACATATTTATTATGATTCGAGTTAAAAATATAGTAAACAGATACAATTATTAGCTAATTGTATGATATAAGAAATTTAATTTTAATATATTTGGCAGGTAAATGGTGGTCATTTCCTCGCAAAAAATGAAAAATAAAAAGATTTTATATATATGTGGTTCGATGAATCAAACCACCCAGATGCATAAAATTTCGGAGGAGCTATCTGGTTATTCTGCATATTTCACTCCTTATTATTCAAAAGGATATTGGTACATACAATTTACTCGCAAATTAGGATTAATGGATTTTAGTATCCTTGGAGGACAGGCAAAGCAAAACACATTAAAATACCTCAGAGAGAATAATCTTAATATTGATGACGAAGGTAAATTAAATGAATACGATTTAGTTTTTACATGCTCTGATATGCTTATTCCCTCAAATATTCGTGATAAAAAAATAATTTTAATTCAGGAAGGAATGACGGATCCTGAAAATCTTGGTTTTTATCTTGTTAAGAAATTTAATTTCCCTCGCTGGTTTGGCGGTACGTCAACAACAGGAATGAGCAATATTTACGAAACTTTTTGTGTTGCCTCGGAAGGATATAAAGATTTATTTATTTCAAAAGGGGCTAATCCAAAAAAAATTGTTGTAACAGGTATTCCTAACTTTGATAATTGTGCCCAGTATAATAAAAATGACTTCCCCCATAAAAATTTTGTACTGGTTGCTACCTCTGATATGAGAGAAACTTATAAATACGAAAACAGGAAAAAGTTTATTCAATACGCGGTCCAGATTGCTAAGGGTAAACAACTGATCTTTAAACTTCATCCGAATGAAAATTATAGCCGGGCTGTAAGCGAAATTAATAAATTTGCTCCCGGTTCTTTAGTCTTTCAAAAGGAAAAGATTGACCCCATGATTGCTAACTGTGATGTTTTAATTACTCGTTTTTCAACTGTTGTTTATGTTGGTCTCGCATTAGGTAAAGAAGTCTATTCTGATTTTGATCTGCAGGAGTTGAAAAGATTACTGCCTATACAAAATGGTGGAACTTCGGCTGTAAAAATTGCAAAAATCGGGAGGAAATCTCTTGAAGAGACTTCAAAATCTTCAATATATTCAATTATTAAGGAACCAACATTAACGCAGAAACTTATCCAAAAGATTAGGTCCAGAAGAAAATTAGCAAGAATTAAAAACTAGAGTATTCAATAATACCAAGATTATTAAATCCCCGAATAATCCTTTGAACAAGCTTCCAAAAATTGTAACTATAATTCAAGCACGAATGGGTTCCACGCGCTTGCCTGGTAAGGTTTTGCTTCCTCTAGCTGGTAAGCCTTTGATATTGAGAATGTACGAACGTGTTGCTTTTTCTAAATATGCCGGAGAAATTGTTGTTGCAGTTACAGATGATGAAAATGATAATGAATTATTCAAATTATGTCAGCAAAATAATTTAAATGTTTTTCGCGGACACTCTCTTGATTTACTTGACCGACATTATCAATCTGCAAAAAAATATAAGGCTGAACTGGTCATTAAGATTCCATCTGACTGTCCATTAATTGATCCTTCCATAATCGATAAAGTTATCTTGTATTATATTAACGACATAGAAAAATTTGATTTTGTAAGTAATCTTCATCCGCCATCATATCCAGATGGAAATGATGTAGAAATAATGAGTTTTAAAACACTTGAAAATGCCTGGTTAAATGCAAAAAAGGATTTCGAGCGTGAACATACCACACCTTTTATTTGGGAAAATCCTGATAAATTCAGGATTGGAAATGTCAGTTGGGAATCAGGGTTAGATTACTCGATGTCCCACAGATTTACTATAGATTATAAAGAAGATTATGAGTTCATTGATAGAGTTTATGATGAGCTGTATCAGGTTAATAGTAGATTTAGTTTAGATGATATTCTAAAAATGCTTGAAAAGAAACCAGAAATAAAGCAGATTAATGAGATGTATGTCGGTGTAAATTGGTACAGAAACCATCTCAATAAACTTAAAACAATTACTCCGGAACAAACCAGGAAAGTTTAGTGTTATTAAATTTAAATGCGTATTTAAGAAAAATTAGTAATCGACTATGCCGAACAAAATAGAATTTAACAAAGAGTTCCCCACAATAAAAAAATCTGATGAGCTTTATCAGAAAGCATTAAATCTTATTCCTTGCACAACTCAAACTCTGGCCAAGGGTCCGCAACAGAATGTGAAGGGAATAGCACCTAAATATTTAGTCAAAGGGAAAGGCTCGCACGTTTGGGATGTGGATGGGAATGAATATATAGATTTTAACATGGCCATCGGTCCCCTTTCGCTTGGTTATGCCTATGATAAAGTTGATGAAGCAATAAAAAGGCAGTTGGAAGATGGTATTACATTTTCACTTATGCATCCGCTTGAAGTTGAAGTTGCTGAGCTATTGAATAAAATAATTCCAAATGCTGAATCAATCCGATATAGTAAATCTGGAGCTGATGTGACTTCTGCAGCAATAAGAGTAGCAAGAGCTTATACAAAGAGAGAAAAAGTTTTATGTTGTGGTTATCACGGCTGGCACGATTGGTATATTTCTGTGACTGATAGAAATGCCGGCATACCCAAGGCTATTGAAGATTTAACTTTCACATTCAGCTATAATGATATTCAATCAGTTATAGACTCAATTGATGAAGATACGGCTGCAGTTATTTTGGAACCATTTGTATTTGAAGCACCTAAAGATAATTTTCTTGCATAAGCTACGAGAGGTTTGTGACAAAAACGGAACACTTTTAATCTTTGATGAAATGTGGACAGGATTCAGAATTGCACTTGGTGGTGCACAGGAATATTTTGGAGTTAAAGCTGACCTTGCAACTTTTTCAAAAGCAGTTGCCAACGGAATGCCCATTGGTGTTCTGGCAGGAAGAAAGGAAGTAATGAAAGTGCTTGAAAAAGATGTTTTCTTTTTCACAACTTTTGGTGGTGAAGCACTATCATTAGCAGCTGCAAAAGCGACAATCAATGAACTGAGAGATAAAAATGTTCCTGTATATCTGGCAAAGCAAGGAAAAAAATTAAAAGATGGTTACAATAAAATTGCAGAAGAATTAAATATGCCGTTTACTAAATGTATTGGCTATGAATGTCGTTCACTCATAACGTTTGATTCTTCTGTTGGCAATCCTTTAGAAATGAAATCACTTGTGCAACAGGAAATGATCAAGCGTGGAATTCTTTGGGGCGGCTTTCACAATATGAGTTTTTCGCATACAGATGATGATGTTGAATACACCTTGAAAGCATACAGGGACGTTCTTCCTATTCTAAAGAAAGCTGTCGAAGAAAAAAATGTAGGTGGTTATCTCAAAGGTGAACCTGTCGAACCTGTTTTCAGAAAAGTATCTAACTTTAACACTAAACCAAAGAAAAAATAAATTGCCTGAGGAAAAGAAAATACACGAACTTTTTTCGCTTAAAGAGAAAGTTGCTATTGTAACAGGTGCACTTGGTTTAATTGGTAAGAATCATTGCCATGCACTTGCAGAAGCTGGTGCAAGCGTTGTTGTCTGTGATTTGAATGAAAGCGATTGTGCCAAATTTGCTTCTTCTCTACCTGCATTATCTTTGGGCATTTCGGCAGATATAACAAATAAAAAATCTGTTAAAGATTTAAAGAATAAAGTAATAAGCAATTACGGCCGAATTGATATTTTGGTTAATAATGCTGCTATAAATGATAAATTTGAGGATCCTCTTTCTGTGCTGGAAGAATCCAAATTTGAAAACTACCCTCTTGAAATGTTCAGGAAATCTCTAGATGTAAACGTAACCGGGATGTTCCTTTGCTCACAAATCATCGGATCTGAAATGGCTAATAAAGGACATGGCAGCATAATAAATGTTGCCTCAACTTACGGGATAGTTGCACCTGATCAGTCAATTTACATTAATGATAAAGGCGAACAGACTTTTTATAAATCTGCAGCTTATCCTGTAACAAAAGGTGCAGTAATTTCTTTTACAAGATTCCTTGCCACTTATTGGGGAACTAAAGGAGTCAGAGTTAATACCCTTTCGCCTGGTGGAGTAAGAGATAATCAAGATGAATTCTTTATTAAAAATTATTCTGCTAAAACACCACTTGGAAGAATGGCCAATCCCACTGATTACAAAGGTGCGTTAGTATTTCTTGCAAGCGATGCTTCAAGTTACATGACTGGTGCTAATCTGGTTGTTGATGGAGGTTGGACTGCATGGTAATTGATAATCAATTGAAGAACAAAAATTTACATCTTAAACAGAAGCTGGAAAAAATAAAAATTATTTTGACTGACAACGACGGTGTTTTAACTGATACAGGCGTTTACTTTTCAAATGATGGTGAAGAATTTAAAAGATTTTCTATACGTGATGGAATGGGTATTGAACGACTAAGAAAATATGCCGGAGTTGAAACAGTAATTATAACAGGCGAAGAATCAGGTTCAGTCCGGGCAAGAGCACAGAAATTAAAAATTAATGAGTACTATCTCGGAGTCAAGAAAAAAGAAGATGTGCTTTCTGATATAATGAGAAAGAATAATTTCACAAATGACGAAATAGCATATGTTGGTGATGACTCAAATGATATTGAAATAATGAAACTAGTCGGTTTCAAAGCAACTCCAGCTGACGGTATGAGCTTTATAAAAGAGATAGCTGATTACGTTTGTGAAAACAAAGGTGGTAATGGTGCATTTAGAGAAGTGGCTGAATTAATCATCGCATTTAAAGCAAAATAAAATATTTATTCTTTAACTCAGAATATAAATTATGAGATCAATTAAAGTTGGAAAAATAAATATTGGGGATGGGCATCCCGTTTTTGTAATTGCAGAATTAGGAATAAACCATAATGGATCAATTGATATTGCAAAAAGACTTATAGAAGGTGCAAAAGCTGCAGGCTGCGATGCAGTTAAATTTCAAAAGCGAACACCCGAAATTTGCGTTCCTAAAGACCAGTGGAATATTGAGAGAGATACTCCCTGGGGACGGATGACTTATATCGATTATAGGTATAAAGTTGAATTTAACAAAGATGATTATACAGAGATAGATAAATACTGTAAAAAAAAGGACATTATTTGGTTTGCTTCCTGCTGGGATGAAGAAGCTGTTGATTTTGTTGAACAGTTCGATGTTCCCATTTACAAAACTGCTTCTGCTTCTTTAACTGATAAAAATCTTCTTTTAAAACATAAGGAGATAAACAAACCTACTATCATTTCCACAGGTATGTCTACAATGGAAGAAATTGAAGAAGCAGAAAAACTACATGGGGATAAAAATATTTTAATCGCTCATTCAACCTCATCATACCCCTGCCCTAACGAAGAATTAAATCTAAAAATGATAACTACTTTACGTGAAAAATATCCAGTAATACCAATTGGATATTCAGGGCACGAAACCGGATTATCACCTACATGGGCTGCGGTTTCTTTAGGTGCAAGTTTCGTTGAGAGACACATTACTTTGGATCGTGCAATGTGGGGAAGTGATCAGGCCGCTTCTGTTGAAATTGATGGATTTCATCGACTCATTAGAAACATTCGTGATATTGAAATTGCTTTAGGCGATGGAATAAAACGTGTTTACCCAAGCGAGATGAGTGCGAGAACTAAATTAAGAAGAGTCAAATAGACTACTTTCTATTTATGAACAATTTTTTCGAAGATATAGTTAATTGGATTCAAAATTATTTTTTGAATATGTCTAGTGCAGAACTTTATTCAACATTAATTATTGTTGGATCTGCTATATTTTTCATTATCGTTGAACGAATTTGGCCTTACACAAAGGATCAAAAGGTCTTGCGTGAAGGCTTTTTTGATGACCTCGCATTATATACAATTGCACAAAGCTATATACTTGGTATATTGATTTTCACTTACATCATTAATTTTATTGATACCTCAACTGGTCTTTCACGCCTAGGTTTATTCAGGGATGTTCCAATTTGGATTCAACTGCTTTTCTTTTTAGTTACTCACGATATCTACATTTACTGGATGCACCGCTGGCAGCATAAGAATAAATACTTATGGCGCATTCACGAGGCACATCATTCTCCAAAGAAAGTTGACTGGCTTTCAGGTTCACGGTCTCACGCTTTAGAAATTCTTATAAATCAGACAATTGAGTTTCTTCCGATTGTATTACTTGGCTCCCCTCCTGAGGTGATCGCATATAAAGGTGTGATATCTGCTATCTGGGGAATGTACATTCACTCAAATCTTGATGTCCGCACAGGCAAACTTCAAAAAATTATTAATGGGCCAGAAATGCACAGGTGGCATCACTCAACTGGAAAAGGCAGGAATAGAAACTTTGCCACAAAACTTGCAATCTGGGATTGGTTATTTGATACCGCATTTCTACCTGAAACAAAACCAGATGAATACGGCTTAAAAACTTTTTTCCCCCCTCATTATATGATGCAGACTTTGTATGCATTCCGTTCATTTAAAAAATCCAGCCGAACTGCTCAGACGAAAACAGAGAACTAATTTCATTCTCAATTTAGTGAAATATTAGACCTTCTTAAGTCAGCTGATAAGGACATTAAGCACACAATTGTAATGGTACATCACCATTATAATAAACTTAAGTCTAAATCAAAAAGTACTTTCGGCAGCATTTGGGGAAACATTGAAAAGCAAACAATGATACTTAGAAATAAGAGAAGGCTATTTAGTCTGTTTAAAGAATTCGGTGTTGACATAGTTTTACATGGTCATACTCATGAATCAAAGGAATATTATAGGAAAAACGTGAGGTTTCTAAATGCAGGTGCAATCATAAAAAACCAGAATAATGTTTTAAAAGTAAATTTATTCAACTTGAATAAAGGTAGAATTGATACTACAATACAAACTGTTAATATTCCTAAGAGATTGAGTGAAAAAGAGCGCTCAAGCGCGAAACGGCAGCACTTTAAACTGATAAATGCAGCATTAATAATCTGATTAATTTGAGACTGAAAAATCAGATTTACTTCTCAAGAATATAAGCTGAATATATCAACTCATACTCCTGGTTCCATTCATTTATTGCAAACTTATCATATTTAATTTTCTCTTCAATAATTTTTTCTTCTGACTGAATAATAGAAGAATCATTTTTAGATTTGTCGAGCTTTATCTTGTGTAAAAAATCATTTAAATGAAATATTTCTTTGAATGTCATTATTTTTTTTGCCTTAATTGCTGCAATCAAAAGTAATGATTAGAGTCCCCTGGCATATAAAGAAATGGTTAAGAATACTTTAAATAATTGTTAATTGTTTTCCACCACTCGTTTTTAATGTTGTTGTGAAGCTCAACACCGAGCGGAACATAATCCCAGCAGCCGTTCAGACCACCGTAAATTTCACTTGACTGAAAGACAAATTCTCTTCTTTTAGCAAGAGATAAAATTTTTTCTATCAGGTTGTTTGGAGGGCTGTTTTTACTGATAATTGTAAGTTCCTCCGTTAAAATTCAAAATTTAGGGCAGGATTATATCAAAGATTTGTGAGAGAATTTAGTGAAATAATCATTAGGTTTGTTATAGAATTTAAAAACTATCCTCATCTTTTATTTATCTTTTAAAATAGAAACAGGCATAAAATGTTAAAAGCACTTCTACCAAAGGAAGAAAAATATTTTGACGATTTCAGAGAAATGGTCTCTCACATCCAGCAGATGGCAAAATACACAGAAGAACTTTTTTCTGGCGGTTCAATTGATAAAAACCATTATCTTAATATCAAACCTCTTGAGCTTAGATGTGATGAAATTTCTTCCAGGGTTGTTAAAAGACTGAATAAAACTTTTATTACTCCTTTTGACAGGGAAGATATTTTAGCTTTAACAAAAAGGTTAGATGACATTAGCGATAATTTATTAGGTGCTGCTGCAAGAATTGAGACATTTAACATCTCTAAAAAAATTCCTCACGCTGACAAGCTCGCATCTATTATCAACAAACAAGTTCAGGAATTAGGTATTGCAATTCAGGATTTAAAAGCGAGACGAATTAATGAAACCAAAGCAGTAAAAGATCTTGAAACGGAGGCAGATCAGGTTTACCGAAGCGCGATACAGGATCTGTTTGCTAATGAGAAAGACGCTATTGAATTAATAAAGAAAAAGGAAATACTTGATCTATTGGAAAGGACTTCTGATCGCTGCCAATCTCTTGCAAATGTCATACTTACAATATTTATAAAGAACGCATAATCCTTTATGGAATTTGTAATCTTCATTATCCTGCTTGCGCTTATCTTTGATTTTTACAATGGGATGAATGATGCCGCAAACTCGATTGCAACAGTAGTTGCAACCCGTGTACTTAGCCCTTTCCAGGCAGTTGCATGGGCAGCCTTCTTTAATTTTGTGGCAGCATTTTTATTCGGCGTAAGCGTTGCAACCACAATTGGTAAAGGGATAGTTGATGTTTCCATTGTAGATAATTTTGTAATACTATCAGGACTTGTTGGTGCGATAATATTAACCGCAACCGCAACACATTTCGGATTACCGATAAGCGTTTCTCATTCAATTATTGGCGGCTATGGCGGGGCAGGAATAGCAAAAGCAGGGTTTAGTGCTCTAATTCTTTCCGGATATTCAAAAGTTGTAATATTTATCTTCGCTGCACCACTTATCGGAATGGTAATGGCATATATATTTTCTGTAATTACCTTATGGATAGTTAGAAACAAACAACCGCGAAAGGTTGATAAATACTTTCGAAAACTCCAGCTTGTGTCTGCTGCACTATACAGCTTAAGTCATGGTTCAAACGATGCACAAAAGACTATCGGTATTATTTCAGTAGTATTGTTTACCAATGGGTTATTGGGAACAACTTTTCGTATACCTTTTTATATTATAATTCTTAGTTATTCCGTAATATCTTTAGGAACATTAGTAGGTGGCTGGAAAGTAATTAAAACTTTAGGAATGCGCGTTACGAAACTTACACCGTTTGGTGGATTTAGTGCTGAAACATCTGCCGGACTTACAATTATTGGTGCAACAATTTTTGGAATTCCTGTAAGCACTACTCATACAATTACCGGCTCAATTATAGGGGTTGGTGCTGTCAAAGGAGTTTCAGCAGTCAGATGGGGTGTTGCTAAAAATATTTTATGGGCGTGGGTACTTACAATTCCCCTCTCTGCAATTTTTGCTATGATTACATACGAAGCTGTGACTTACATAGTCTCAATCTTCTAATTGAAATCATTCGATTGCACCTTTTTAAATTTTACAACTATCAACACATAATTTTAAATAATTTACTTTATCTCTCAAGAAGATAAGATAAATATATAAGCTCATACTCCTGGTTCCATTCATTTACCGCAAACTTTTCATATTCGAATTTTTCCTCAATAACTTTTTCTTCTGACTGAAGAATGGAGGATTCGTTTTCAGATTTATCCAATTTTATCTTATGCAGAAAATCATTTAGATAAAATATTTCTTTGAAAATCATTATCCTTATTGCCTTAAATGTTATGGTCAAAGGTAATGATTAGAAACCCTTGACATATAAAGAAAAGGTTAAGAAATACTTAAATAATTGTTAAGAAATATTTTTATATAGGAGGTACTTCCCAGAGAGGAATAAATCCGGATTGTTTAACTACTTTTTGACCGTCAGGTGAAAGAACCCAATCGATAAATTTTTTCACTGCTCCCTTGGGAACCCTTGAAGTATAAAAATGCAGATACCTGGTTATAGGATAAGTATCATTCTGTGCATTTTTTTCTGAAGGTTCAATTCCTTCTATTCTTAGCATAAACAATGTCTCCTTTATAACCTATACTACCATAACCAATTGCACCCTCATTATTTTCAATAAATTCTATTACTCTTCTTGTGGTTGGTTCAATTACTGCTTCAGTGCAATATTCATCCCCTTCAAGAATGTGTTCCTGAAAATAGAAATGAGTACCTGAATTAAGATTACGGATTACAGGGATTATTTTTTGATTCTTTCCTCCTAATTCATTCCAGTTTGTAATCTTGCATTCAAATATTTTTTTAAGCTGTGAAATTGTTAAATTTTTTACCGGATTGTAAGGATTTACATAAACGCAAAGAGCATCTTTTGCAACTAAATAAAATAATCCGACAGTTCCATAATAATCAGCAAGAGCTTTTGTTTCTTCTGGTTTTAAATTTCTTGAAGCTGTGCAAATATCAATTTCGCATTCGAATAACGCCCTAACACCTACTGAAGTCCCACCGCCATAAACGTATATTGAAATACCCGGATTGAGTCTTCATATACTCTTCGGCTAGATTTTCGGTAAGCTGCAACATCGAATCAGAACCTTTAATTGTAATGATTGCAACTTCAACAGGTTTTACGCTACAACCGAAACTAATAGTAACTACCAGTATAAAAGTAAAAAATGACTTCATTGATTTACTTCAATCTAGTAAGTTTAGATAAGTAAGTTTTTAGAAAAAAAGTAGACTTTATTAGAAATTCTTCACTAATCATCATCATCATCTTTATCATCAGCAAAGAGATACTTTTCGTATTTATGTTTTACAAGGTGGGCTTCAACTATAAAGAATACATCCTCAGCAATATTGGTGCAATGGTCGCCTAATCTTTCTACTTGTCGTGACATTACAAGTAGAGCAATGGCTGGTTCAATGTTGTCAGGATTTTGTTTCATTATTTCAATTAAGATCTTATGATTATCGAAATTCATTTTATCCAGAGTGTTATCCGCATCAATTACTGATCTTGCAAGTGTTTCGTTACCTCCTATATATGAATCAATAGAATCTTTAAGCATTTGCTTTGCGACTCTAAACATTTCCTCAAGCTTTGTTTGATTATAGAATGCTGGTTTCTTCTGTATCATTATAATATACTCGGCAATATTGACTGCAATGTCTCCAATTCTTTCAAGATTGTTATTGATAGTAAGCGAGGACATTATTAGTCGCAAATCCATTGCAACAGGCTGGGTTAATGCAAATATCTTCTGGCATATTTTATCAATTTTATTATCATATTTATCGACTTTATTATCAGTTTCAATCACTTGCTTTGCTATCTCTAAATTTTCTTCCTGTACGGATTTAATTGATGCATGCACTTGTTCGTCTACAAGGCTGCACATTTTCATAACTCTTCTTTTTAGCTTTTCGATGTGCTCGTCTAATAATCTCTCCATTACTTCTCCTTAAGTTTTAATAGTTAGATTTTTCTATTAACCAAATCTTCCTGTAATGTAATCCTCGGTTTGTTTCTTTGACGGATTTGTAAAAATTGTAGTTGTTCTGTCAAACTCTATCAATTCGCCAAGATAAAAAAATGCTGTTTGATCGCTAACTCTTGCTGCCTGCTGCATATTGTGAGTAACTATAACAATAGTGTATTCTTGTTTTAGCTGATGAATTAATTCTTCAATCTTTGCTGTTGAAATAGGGTCCAATGCACTTGCCGGTTCGTCCATTAATATAATCTCAGGTTCAACGGCTAGAGCCCGGGCTATACACAATCTTTGCTGTTGTCCTCCTGAAAGACTTAAAGCATTTTCATTAAGGCGATCTTTTGCTTCATCCCAAATTGCTGCCTGGTTTAAAGTTTTTTCAACAATTTCATCGAGGATTTTTTTATCTCTTATTCCATTTATCTTCGGACCATAAACAATATTTTCATAAACCGATTTTGGAAAGAGGTTAGATTTCTGAAATACCATTCCAACATTTTTTCTCAAATTTACTACATCGAGTGATTTATCATAAATATTTACTCCATCAACGTAAACTTCGCCCTCAATTTTAACATGATCAATCAGGTCATTCATTCTATTTAGTACTCTAAGAAAAGTAGATTTACCACAACCGGATGGACCAATAAATGCAGTCACTCTTTTTTCAGGTATATTCAAAGTAATATCTTTAAGTGCCTGCTTATCTCCGTAATAGAGATTCAGATTTTTTACAGCTATCTTAATTTCTTTCATAAGTTTTTCAGTTTAAATATTATAATCTTCCTAAAATTTTTCTGAAGCGATATCTAAAAATAATCGCTGTTATGTTTAGTAAGAATGTTAACACAATCAATACTAGTGTCGAACCGTATTGCAATGGCAATGTTTTAGTTGGATTTGATGACTGCGTTGCCATAATAAAAATGTGATATGCGAGATACATAAACTGCTCTGTCGGATTTATCATCGGGATACAGTAATCACCAATACACAAATCTGCAACAGGCAAATTTGGAAGAAAAAATGCTGCACCCAAAAATAATATTGGTGCAGTTTCTCCTGCTCCCCTGCTAATTGCGAGAATAGTTCCGGTTAATATTCCTGGTCTGGCTTGTGGTAGAACAACATTTCGAATTGTTTGCCATTTTGTTGCGCCCAATCCGTACGAAGCATCTCTGTGAGATTTTGGGACCGAGTTTAAAGCTTCAAGGGTTGAAACTATAACAATAGGCAGAACTAAAACAGCTAACGTTGCAGATGCCCAAAGCAATGCCGGCTGACCAAAAAGTAATCCAGTCTGTAAAACATCATCCAGACCTTTACCGATGAACAAAATGAAAAATCCTAGACCAAATAATCCAAATACAATTGAAGGAACTCCAGCAAGATTGTTTATCGAAGTTCTAATTACTCGAGTGAAAAAAGTATCTTTGGCGTATTCATTTAGGTATATTGCTGAAAAAACTCCGAGTGGCACTGTGAATATTACCATCATCAGTGTAACTGCAACTGTTCCGAATATTGCGGGACCTATTCCTCCTCCGGTCATATTATCGCGCGGTTCATCGATCAGAAATTCAAGAGATATAACACCAATACCTTCAATAAATATTTTACCTAGAAGTGCAACCAGGACAAATACGAGGAAGAAGAATATCAATCTAACAATTGTAAGTGAAATTGTCCCTGATATATCTTTTTTTCTTTTCTTAATTTCCATTTTAGTTTAAAACTAGAAAGTGTTTTTCTTTCTCATCTTATTAATAATTATTTCCGCAATAAGGTTTAAGAAAAAAGTAATTGTAAACAGAACTATTCCGATAAAAAATAAGAGCATAATAATGATCGGATCCATGTGAAACCTCACCCATTTCTGCTGCTATTGTAGCTGTCATTGTTCGAACACTAAGAAAAATATTTGATGTCATATTTGCAGCATTGCCAGCACACATTAGAACAATCATTGTTTCACCAATTGCTCTTCCAAAACCTAATATTATGCTGGCGGAAACTCCACTAAAAGCTGCAGGAAGAATAACTTTACTGACGGTTTGCCATTTTGTAGCACCCAATCCGTAAGAAGCCATACGCAGATCATTTGGGATAGAATGAAGAGCATCTTCGGTTAATGATGCAATTATAGGAATGATAACAAATGATAATCCAATAGAGGCAACGAAAGCATTCAATCTGTTTGCAGGGTTTAATAGATCATTGAAGAAAGACGCTCCAACAACAAGCATAATAAATCCAAGCACAACTGTCGGAATTCCAGCGAATAACTCTATCATTGGCTTTAAGAATTCTTTAATCTTTGGGTTAGCTACTTCCGAAAGATAAATACCTGCACCGACGCCGAGTAATGTTGAAATAATTGTTGCAGGGATGGCAGTTAGAAGTGTTCCAATTATCAATGGGATTAGTGAATATCTTGGTTCTTCAGAAGTTGGATACCATTGAAAAACTCTTTCAATTGTTCCTGAGGCATCAGCCCTGTCCAGATAAATAAAATCAAGCAGACCGATATGATCTAAGGCTCGAAATCCTTCTTTGAACAGGAAAACAAAAATGAGAATAATAAAAACCAACGCCATCGTTCCATTTACCGCAAAGAAGAACTTAATGGCTGATTCTTTTACTCTGGTAAATTTCCTTATTTTTTTAGAGTATTTCGAGTTAGCAGATTTTGCAAAAAAATCTTTCTCTTCCATTTCAGAAACAAAAATAATAAATCATATATTGCTATAAGAATTCATAGTAAAATGTTATCCTGCCTGTTAGTGAAGGATCTATTGAAACACCATTTGCAGGTTTCTCATAAGTTTCCATTATAAAGTTGGGGGTAATGGTAACTTTCTCGTGTAAAATGAAGCTTAATCCTAAAAGAAAATAGTTTCTTGAATCTCCTTTATATTCGCTTGAAATGTTTGGATCAAAATAATCGTATCTGCCAACGCCGACAAGCGATTCTGTAAATTTAAACCATCCAAAAAATGATAAACCTAGTGCATTACGATTCATAATCTTAAAAACATCAGTTTCGGATTTAATTTGGTCGTTATAATTTATTTGTAAAAAGGGTTCAAATCCAATTCTAAAATTAGAATTATTCTGATAACCTAAAAGTAATGCGGAAGTAAAAGAATCATTATTAAAACTCTGCTCGACCTGTGAAAATTCTTTTTGAGGTTTAAACCTGTAATCTCCGTACATTGTGAATACCCATTCATTGCTCGGAACCAATTCAATTAGTGCATAAGCACGCTTAAACTTATCCCCTTCGCTTTCCAATACGCTTCCATTCCCGTACATAAACCAGTATTTTATACTACCAGAGGAACTCAATCTTCCCTTAAGTGAAACACCAAAATCTCTTGAACCTGCAATACCCCTTAAATCCATAATTGTTTCTTCAAGTGACCTGTAATTCCAGAAAGCTTCAGATACCTGGAATGTTGGGTTGGGTTGAATACCAAAAATAAAATCACTGCCTTCAAAAATATTTTTCCACTTGAGAGAGGCATCTTTAATAAAAGTTAGAAAAAGTGTGTTATTTACACCAACTAACGTTTGTGATTCCAACCTGAATCTGGTGCTAAACTGATTTGATATTTTATAATCGTAAGTAAAATAAATTCTTCTGAAATCAAATCCCTGCACATCTTTTTGTCCACCAAGAGCGTTGTAATTTAAATTGTCAATTGTTGAGTCTCTTAAAATATTGTAGAAGTAATCTCCGAACATATAACCTGAAATCTTTCCACCACTTTCTTCCTGGGAAAAGCTCTGTGTTGATATAAATAGGCACAACAAACCTGTAAAAAATATTTTTTTCATTTCTCTCTCTCTGATTATTTCGACTGGTTTATTTATAAAAAAAAGCCTCCTGTTCTCTCTTTCAGGAAGCTTTTAAATTAAGGTTATCCTTTTGTCGGCAATGGTATATACTCCATTGACTCAACGAGTTTTTGCCCTTCAGGGGAAAGAATAAAATCAATATAATTTTTTAATTCGCCGGTTGCATCACCATTTGTAAAACAGTATAAGTACCTGGATATTGAATAATCACCATTCCAGATAGCTTTGTAATTTACTTTTCCATTTTCGGCGGGTGAAATGGCAGGGGAATCAGCATCCTTTTTTATGTGAAGGATTTTGATATCATTTCTAAGCGCGAAATAACCAACACCACCATAGCCGATTCCTTTCACGTCTCTGGCAACAGCTTCACCAAGAGCTGCTGTTCCCTGAAGAACCTGGGTTGAGGGTGAATAATCAACCTGTTTGCCCGATTCATCTTTTCCAAGAACGTGTTCTTTAAAGAATTCATAAGTGCCGCTGCTGTTTTCTCTACCGTAAAGAGTAATGATCATATCAGAACCGCCAAGCTGTTTCCAGTTAGTAATCTTTCCGCTGAATATATCACTTAACTGCTTTACAGTTAGATTATCTATTTTATTATCAGGGTGAACAATCAAAGCAATTCCATCCAAAGCAACATTATAAACTATTGGAGTAACCCCTTTTTGTTTTGCCGTTTCAAGTTCACTTTCTTTTAATTCTCTTGAAGAGTTTGCCAGGTCAGTTGTGCCATTTAATAATGATGCTACTCCTGTCCCTGAACCACCCCCTGTAACTTGTATTGAAACATTCGGATTACCTTGCATATAAACTTCCGCCCATTTCTGAGCAAGGTTCACCATTGTATCAGAACCTTTGATTGAAATAGTTGTTTTTTCCTCACCCCCCTCTTTCTTTTTGCAACCTAAGAATAATAAGGGCGTAATTATCAGAAACGAAACAAGCATATAAAGATATTTTTGTTTAAACATAATCTCTCTCCAATTGTTAAATTTTTAGATTTGAATAAGGAAATATACTGTAAGTGAGTGAGGTAGATTGTAATTCAATGTTAAGAAAATGTTAAATCTTTGAGATGACGAAAGATTGGGAAGTAAGTTAGCTTTTCTAAACTATTTATTCATTAATTGTATAAAAACGAATAGAATGAAGTAATTACGTTAAAATCATTTCTTTTCAGCTATGGATCTCAGTCTTTCATTAATGTATGGTGAACCTGAATTCCATTCAGGGGATTCCTCGGAATTTGCAATATTTCTAGCAAGGTCAAATAAAACTTCTGCATGCTGAGCTGCAGCAACATAGTCAATATTCTGGTTCAAATCATCTTGTGGAGAATGGTACCGATTAACAATGTAATCAATAAACGTGTTAAGAACCTCTTCTCTGCTCTTGTTTTTATTTTTTAATCCTTCCAAAACTAAAATTGAAGGGATACCTGCAACTGCGAAACTCACCTGATCAGATTGATTGAATGCCTCGGATTGGTTAAATTCGGGCGGAACATTTTCTACTGTTAAATCCAAATGAATGGCTGTTTCCTTTAAATAAGAATCAAGTGTAGAATATTCGGAACCTATTCCGACAATTGATTCAAAATCTCTGAAAAAGGCGATGCCATCGATATTAATATTGGCAACAGTTTTATAGAGCGGGACTAAAGGATTATCTGTATAATATTGTGAACCCAACAATCCCTTTTCTTCACCAGTTAAAGCAAGAAATATTATAGACATTTTCGGAGAGGTATTCAGTTCAGAAAAAGATTTTGCAAGTTCCAGAAGAACAGAAACTCCAATTGCATTATCCAACGCACCATTATAAACAGAATCTCCGTTCACTGGGGGTCCTATTCCAAGATGGTCATAGTGAGCTGAGATAATAATGTAGTTATCTTTCAATTCCGGGTCACTTCCTTCAACCATTCCCGCAATATTCTGAGACAGAAAATCTCTCTGAGTATATTCCCCTTTAAAAGTTAATTCGGTCCTGAGAGGAAAGCTTACTATTTTTTTTTCTTCTTTCATTTGAAGGATTTCTTCAAATGAATAATCTGAATCTTTAAAAAGAATTTTTACTGCTTCAGGATTAATTAATATGCTGAGATTGTTTGAAGCTGAATATGCGAGGTTAACATCTTCAAATGCAAAGTCACTAACTTGTTTACCCCAATTCAAAGTCGAGCTTTCTGGTATGAGAATACTTCCGGCAGCACCTCTTGATAAAGCAATTCGCTGCTTTGAATAAGCATAACTGTAAACAGTCGGAACGTCACCATTAAAAAAATCGGAATTATCAGATTTAGGTTCGCCTTGTAAGAAAACAACAATCTTGCCCTCAACATCGACTGACTGATAGTCATTATAATCAAATTCTGGTGCTATTATTCCGTATCCAACAAATACCAGCGGAAGAGGAATAGGAGTAAACGTCTGCTGACCGGATTTGAAAAGTAAGTAATCTTTTTCAAGTTGTAGAGTTGTTTCTTCATTTCCCTGATAAATTTTAAGCTCAGAAGTCGGTAAAGGAAAACTTCCGTGCATTGGAATATTTTGATAGTACGATGTTGCATCACCTACTGTTACTAAGCCGTACTTTGAGTATTCAAGAGCAATATATTTAGCTGCAAGATCTCCGCCGTTTGTACCCGTTCCCCTTCCCTCAAAAATATCGCTTGCAAGTGCATTCAGGTGTTTTTCTATTGAAGCAGCGGAAGAATTTAAATCGATTGGTGATAGGTTTTTCTGAACCTGAGAATCTGAGAATGATGATATAAGAAGGATTAATAGCAGTATTTGTATCAGAAATATTTTCACAATTTAAATCTAATTACATATCTAAAAATAAAAAAGGCGCCACACTGTGCAGCGCCCTTAGTCGAAGGAGAGAGCGAGAGAGAGAAAATTATTTAAGTAGTGTCATCTTCTTCGTTATTCTGGTGTTACCATCTTCGAATGTATATAAGTATAAACCGCTAGGTAAATTTTCAGCATCAAAAGTAACTTCATAAGTCCCTACATTCTTGAAGTCATTTACAAGTTGAGCAACTTTCTGACCAAGAATATTGAAAACAGTTAAGTTAATATTAGTTGCTTCAGAAACTGTGTATACAATCTTTGTTGAAGGGTTGAAAGGATTAGGATAGTTCTGGCTAAGTTCAAATGAAGCCGGAATATTGTTAGTATATGATTCTTTTACATCAGTAATACCATAGACTGAGAGAGCTGTCCAACCTTCAGTCCATAAAAATGAATTTGGATCAAATGCACCATGATAAGGAACTACTGTGAAGAAAGGATCTGCTCGGCTGAACTGCACCTGTGGCAGCCGGACTTGAAGGGCTTGGCCTTGGGTCTAGTGTTGAATTTTCATCTCTGCTAATATTATTCAGTTGTGGATCCTGCACAAAATTATTATTTGCAGTTAAGTGAGTTCTTACAAAATCCTGAGCAGCAATTGCATCGAGTGTGTTTCCATTTCCAAATCCCCACCAGTAATTATTAGCAAGCATTAATTGTCCGGCTTCGAGTCTTGCTCTGCTATCCTCACCAGAAGCTAAATCTTCAATGTTAACTCCCGTCTGAGAAAAATCTGTGATTATGCTGCTATAATAATAGCCGCCTGAATTATCCCTGAAATATAAAGCGCGATCGTTTCCATCACCTGCTGGAAGTGGAGAAGTTGTTTCTCCGGCACCAATATAAGTTGCATTAACAACGTAAGGAGTTGCGTAAGGAGTACCGGTTTCATTATCATCACCACCATCCATTTCAGCACCACGACCAGCTTCATCAGTTCCCTGAATTAAAAACCAGAACTGACCTTTACCTCTGAAACCCATATCCCAGTCGAAACCATCATCACCGCAAAATGCAGATACTAAATATTTAGTATTAACAGTTCCACCAAACCATTCATATCCATCATCGAAATTAGCAATTACTTCTATATGCTCAATTATAGTCTGATCTCCTACAGCACCTAATGTAAGACCATTTATTTCGTCACCGGGAATACCGCTGATAGAGAAACCACCATGTCTGATTGAAATATATCGTAATATTCCCGAGTCATCATTATCATTAGTTCCACCAAATTTTGCATCCTCAGTTACTGGAATACCTTCAATCTGGTTTTCTGTTGTTGGCTGATTTGTTACAGCTTTTCCTAAAAGAATTACACCACCCCAGAGCCCTCTATCGTCTTTAGTAAGGTCATTAGGATTATTTACATCATCCAATTCACTTGTGAATATGATCGGATTATTCTGTGATCCTTCCGCAAGTATTTTACCGCCTCGTCTTACAATTAAAGCACTTGCACCATCACCTGTTGTAATGTTTGCCTGTAATTTTCCTTTTATTACTGTTCCTTCCTCAATGGTTAATGTTGCGCCATCGTTTACGAAGATTAAGCCATCTAAAGTATATACATTAGCAGCGGACCACGTTGTATTTGAAGTGATGTCCGCAGTTACGTTTACCTGTGCAAACATCGTAGATGTAAGCAAGATAGCAGTAATTAAAATGAAGATTTTTTTCATAGGGAAATTCCCTCCTTATATTATTTATGATTGTTAGTTAATTATAAACTATATGTTAATCCTACTGAATAGCTGATGCCTAACTTGTACGATTGGAATATGTAATCCTTGTCGTTATATCTGTAAACTTCCTGGTACTCAGAATTAAGAATATTTTTTACACCTAGATTAAGAGTTAAAAGTTCAAACAATCTTTGACTGGCAGTAAAGTTCAATAGTGGTGCTGGCTTCTCAAAAACATCGGGTGTTGCGTTTGCTGAAACTTTTGATAATCTCTCTCCGAATGAGTTAAAAAAGATGCCGGCAATAGTTCCTGATTCAACATTGTTATAAGAAAGATCAATATTCAATACGTAAGGTGATTGTCCCTGAAGTTGTCTTGTATCGCTCGTATTTGGATCGATTGCCCTCCTCTGTTCTAGTTCAGATGGTGCAATATCTACTGTTGAGCTGACCAGTGATAAATTAAACCCAAGACTGAAATTCTTAACTGCTTCTGTCAGGTAAGACATTCCTAATCGTGCTTCGAGCTCTACTCCTATAAGTTGAGCCCGGTCAACATTAGTGTAGTTTACTATTGGATTTGATCTTGTAGAACCTTCGACGAACGCAATTTCGATTGGATCCTTCAGATTTTTGTAAAATGCGCTTACAGCAAATATTTCGCCCGGTCTTAAAAACCATTCCCATCTTATATCATAATTTTCAATAAGTGTCCGCTGTAAATTCGGATTCCCTGACAGTTCAACATCATTAACGAATTCTTTGGAAGAGAAAGGTGCAATTTCTCTGAAAGTTGGACGGGCAAGTGTCTGAGTACCTGCTACTCTCAAATTCATATTCCCGGATAGATTATAAATAAAAGTAACAGAAGGCAGCCAATCCTGTTCATCAATTTTTCCTTCAGGAATGTTAGGATCAAGGCTCAATACAGATAAGTCGGTTGTTTCAAATCTCACACCGCCAACAAATTTAAGATCGGTGAATATCGGCATCTCAAACATTCCGTATACCGCATAGATTGATTGATCACCTGTGTAATTATTTTTTGCGAATGATCTGTCAAAAACGGTATTTCCGAAAGTGTAACGTGTCGTTCCGCCAATGTTTGAAGTATCTGTAATTCCATTATTTTCATTTTCAAATAAAGTGGTTAAATAGCCGCCAGTCTCATTAAATAAAGTATTCTTTGGTGAATACGTAATTATTGTTTCATTGAAGTTTCTATCCGATAGTTGTAAGTACCCGCCGAATTTGAATTTACTTAAGTAGCCATTCCATTGTGCGAATGGAATTGCCAGATTAGCATTAAAAGTTTTATTGTTATCATTAAGAGTTCTGAAATATCTGGAAGGGTCATCGAAGTTTGAACCGGTAATGGTATATGTAGTATCCTGTGGTCTTATTCTGGTGTAAGACGTTACAAGTCTGAAATCGGGCTCATCCTGCTTTGTTTCTGAAAATGAAGCTGACCAATCTGCGTGAGTGTTTAACAATCCACTTATAAGATGATCACCTCTTAACTGATAAGAGGAAATATCTCTTTCCATCCAATGCAATACTCTGTTTGTATAATCGGGAGTATCTTCACCAAGCCCGAATTCCTGCGGCCATTTTCCGAACATATATCTTGTTGTTGCAATACCGCTTCGTGAGTAGAAATAATTTCCTGAGATCTGTTGTTCCGGATTTATGTTGAATGCTGCGGTTACCAGTCCTCCCCAATTTGCTTCACCAACTCCCTTCGAATCATTTAATAGAAGCTGGGGATTCAATTCTTCGGAACCAATATCTGAAAGGATGTAACGACCTACTTCACCGCCCTCATAAAAACTATAATCTCTTCTATAGGTTAAGCTAGCAAGGTAACCGAATTTGGAAGTTTCACCAACGGGTATGTTATCACCAACAGATAAAGAAAAATTACTGTTAACAGGAACAGTCCCTCTTGAAACATCCATAACATTATTAAAAGATTTAGACACTTCATTAAGAGTAGCTGCTTGTTGATCATCAAAACGTGCACCTTGTTCAGTTGGAATTGCAAGATTCGGATCATTAAAAATTTCAGGCAAACCTCTGGTTCCATCATCAATTCCAAGCCAATCAGTTTCACCTCCTTGATAAGTTAAAAACTCTGCGTTGCCGGTAGTCTGTGAATTGTATGAAGTTCCGCCGGATAATTTTAAAGTAAATCTTTCAGGGAAAGATTTTGTTCCGATATCAACTATTCCACCACTGAAGTTACCAGGTTTATCAGGTGTGAAGGTTTTAAGTGTAACAATATTGTCTAAAAGATTTGAAGGAATTAAATCCATTTGAAATGATTTTCTGTTTGGATCAGTGCTTGGTAATTCTGCACCGTTAAGTTGAGTGCTGCTGTATCTGTCACCCAATCCTCTTACAAAAACATATTTACCATCAACTACAGAAGTGCCAACAACTTTCTTCAGAGCATCACCTGCGTTATCTGAACCACTTTGCTTTATCATATCGGAGCCAATAGCATCACTTACGGTTATAGATTTCTGCCTGTTCTTTAGTAGTGCAGCGTCATTATCCAAAATCATCCGTGCTGTAACTACAACTTCTTCAGTTTGATAGGCTTCTGAAACTAAGCTAAGGTTAAGTTTCTTTTGCTCACCGGGTTTTATTTCTAAATCAGTAACTGTGAACTTGGAGTACCCAATCATTGAAGCGATTAAAGTATAGGTTCCCGCTGGAACTGTGCCGATTTTGAAATTACCTTCTATGTCTGTGGCAGCTCCTATCGTCGTTCCTTCAAGAAGCATATTTGCACCGATTAACTCTTCTCCGGTAGCTGAGTCAACAACTTTACCGAAAATAGTTCCGCTTTCCTGTGCATACGTTGATGACAGAACCATCGGGTAAATCGTTAAAACAATTATTAAAAGCTGTATAAATTTTTTCATTCTTTGTTGCTTAGTGAGCTTTTGCTCAATGTGCGGGATTGTTAGAAATCCTTCCATTTCTCTTTTCTCTCTCTTTGATGAATAAATTGGTTAACTTCGACGTGCGAAACTTAGGTTTCGTATGTTAAGAAATTGTTAAGATAGGGTTAAGAGTATGTTAAGTTTAAAGGGGGAAAAAGGTTTAATAATAAAAAAAAGCCCCGAATTAATTCAGGGCTAATTAGTAATTAAAATACTTCCACAATAGTTATTTCAACAATATCATTTTTTTAGTTTCGACAAATGGTCCTGCTTGCAGTTGATAGAAATAAACTCCTGAGCTTAATTGTAAATTGTTAATTGTAAATTCTATATTGTATGACCCTGCTGGTTTGTATTCATCAACAAGTGTAGCAATTTCTTTTCCCAAAACATCAAATACTTTTACCACTACATCACTGCTCACTGGCAACTGATAAATGATCACCGTGCTTGGATTAAATGGATTCGGAAAGTTTTGTGATAAAAAATATTCAGTTGGTAAGTTTTTATTATTGTCTTGGTTAATTTCAACAAGACCTCCGAATCCCCCATTTATAGTTCGATATAAATGATAAGTGCTTGGTTGTGGTGTAATACCTAGTAACCACCCAGAACTTGAATCGGTAAATACTATGTCACGAAATCCATAATAATAATGTAATTCTGGAATATAAAGTTCTTCTGACCAAACACTACCTGTATCTCTACTAAAGAATGCACGATTACCTATGATCATCCATACATCTGATGAGTGGTTTGGAATAAACTCAATATCCATACAAAAGTTAATACTAGGTGTTTGAATATATTCCCAGTTTTGTCCACCGTCTTTAGTTCTATACATCTGAGGTACGCACACACTATCGACAAGATGAGCACCGTAAATTATTCCTAAATTCTCATCATAAAATTTAATCGTACGACAAGCAAAAGTATCAGCCATTACTGTCCAGTCATTTCCTCCATTCGTTGTTTTATATAATTTTTGAACTTCTTCCCCAGTTGAATAAAAATATCCGACATTTATATTTAAAAAGTCAACTCTTCTCCATAAATCGCCGGATAACAGACCAATTAATTCATCTGCATTCATTGAAATCCAGTTTTCACCACCATCGGTTGTTCTTAAGAACAAAGCCGGTTTGTCATTTGCTGGAGCATCACCCATTGCAACTCCATTTAGCGAATCAAACATTTCTATGTAATTCATAAATAGAGTTAATGATGGATCATAGAATTGTAATTCCCAGGTGTTGCCCCCATCTGTTGTTGCCCAAATTTCAGCTGCATCAAAATTTGTGAACCATATTTTGTCATTATCAACCATAGAAATAACTCCACAGTACCAAGGTCGGTACTGTTCGGTCCAGTTTTGACCACCATTTTCTGTTTTGAAAATAGAATTAAATCCTTGAAGCGGTCCAACTGCATTCATACTATCAATAGCGTCTATTGAATTTGTGAACCAGTCAGATGGAAGATTTGAAGAGACTTCATACCACTGTGCAGATATTGTAATTGAAAGAATAAAGACCAGGAAAGACATTTTAAGGGTTTTCATAATTTTACCGCAATAAAATTAAAATTGCAATTACTTTTTACTTCAGCAAAGTCATCTTCTTGTTCACTGCTCTGTCACCAACTCTGATTGAATAAATATAAACTCCACTGCTAACTTTATTACCACTTGCATTATCCCCATCCCACTTTGTCAAATAATTTCCTGCAGAAAGGTTTTCACTAACTAAAGTGTTAACTAATCTTCCATTTATGTCATAAATTTTCAACTCAACAAATGAGTTTGTCAAATCATAAGGAATTGAAAAAGAAATAATTGTATAAGGATTAAACGGGTTCGGATAATTATTGAGTAAAATTTGTGACTGTGGTATTATTTGGTTTTCATCTTTCTCAACTGAAGTAATTAAAGTTGGTCCACTTCCTCTTGTTTCACCCAGACTGTCAGCAAGATAAATGTTCACCCATTCGGGTCTTTCAGCTAAATGCAGATAAACTGATGCCCATTCTTCGTCTGTCAATCTTAAAAAGTTAGTTGTTCTGTGTTCATAATAGCTCATTACAGGTCCAACAAAAGCAGTAGATTCTCCAAGATGATTTTCAGTGATAAATATTCCAAGATTAACTGGACCGGTACCAACATGAGAAATTGCACCAATATAACCGCCACCACAATTAGTTGGAGTGGTGTGAATATCCGCAACAATATGATCGCTTTCCATTAACCCTTTATAACCAAATTCTCCACGCATAATATCATCATAAAAAAGATTTGGGTACCATCCATCGATTGAAGTACCACTCTGCCCGGTTTCATAAATCATTCCTTGCAGGAATGCAATTTCTGCACCATTAAAAGGTATACCGGCAAGCTCTTTTTCACATATCGTTTTTAAAGTATCTGTTATTCCTTTACATCTTCCGAAATAATAAATTATTTTGCTTTTTATCACAGGATCAGGAAAACTAAGACTTGTGAAATAATTGTAAGCTTCATTAGAATATTCATTTAGAGTTGAATAAAATTCCGGAAATGGTTCAACAAAGCTATAAGGATAAGAACATATCGTACCACCAGTATAAGATTGTTTTGCATAAAGTAAATTATCATGACGAAGTTCAGTCCAGGAAGCTAATTGAGTATTCATCTTCTGCTGCCAGAACGCTGCTGTTTGCATAAATTCGGGTAATCCGCTTCTATCTTCAGGTGGGTTTAGTTTTCTAATAGAATTCAGCCAGTAGTTGTATATAGAACTCCCCCAAAAACCGGGGTCATAATGATCTATCAAATATCTGAGTGCGGCAAGATTTGTTGAGTAGTGAAATTCATTTAACTCATCTATCAGTAATTGAGCAGAAGCACTGTTGCCAAGCGAAAACAGTACATCCAGTGTGGATGGATATAATCTGCAAATTTTATTTCCGAAGTACATTATTCTGTCAAACACTACAGAAGCAGTTACGTACGAATCAATCACAAATCTCTGTCCGAATATCATAAATGCGGATGCTGGCCTTATGCTATCTGGACTGAAAGGATCGCTAAAAAGGATTTGTGATAGAATTAATTGATAAGCAAAAGCCTGGTTCATCAATGTATCCTGGAATTCAACCATCTTTAAGCTATCCAGTAATTCAGTTGGATTGTTAAGTGATATTGCCTGTTTCAAATAATCAAGATGATCAAGCCTTACATTATCTGATTCACCCACGAAAAACTTAAGTATGTTTTCCATTTCCTCGTAAATTGGAGAAGCATTAGCAAGATCAAATAACTCATCAATCAGAAATGCATCGATAGCCTGTCTTTGTATATCTTCAAACTTTTGATTTGGACACTGAATGGGAAATGAGGCAGGAGCAATGAGATATAATTCAATTCTTCCAAGCCACATCATTGCCCTGAAATAACCTTCCAGATTAATTCCTGTTTGTGGATTATTTACATAGTGTCCTCTAGGTTTAAATTGGCTCCAATCCATTACTCTGCAGGTTGATGAGAAGATTGTTGATGAAATACCTCCCTGTTCATCATAAATCCAGTTTAGAATTGAATCTATCATCGCACTATTTTCAGGATAGTATGGAGTTGCGTTTTCCTCTAATAACAAAAGCGGAACAGTCACGTAAATGTCCACATCTTTCAGCATCGTAATCATATCAGGATTACTGCCATAAGTGCTATGCAACTGTCCGATTGAATTTCTTAAACCCCATAGCAGTTCAATCAACCTGTCCTCAAGCAAACCAACTTCCATATCTGTTAAGATTCTGTCATAGGAAATATGAAAAGCGTGCAAGGATTGCATCAGTTGAAACGAAAACAGGAAAATCCTGATGAAATATTTGAAGCAGGGATTGACCGAATGAAATTCTCTTTAAACGTTCACTCACCATAAAACCGTGATCCTCAATCAAAGATTTTTCATATTCTGTGAAATTGTAAAAACCATCAAGAGTATCGAAGTAAAGAGCATCTTCGTAATTAGAATTGATCTGGTCTGTGAAAAATCCGGCAGGATGCAATTGAAGTAACTCCTCAGTGCTCATATTCTGATGAGACTGAAGAAACAGTGTGTAGTCTTCTAAATTAAATACTTGAGAGTAAGTGAGTGATGAGATTAGAATTGAAATAAAAATAAACCAACCGCAATTTACCAGAGGTTTCATAATACACCTCCATTTTTTTTTGAAACTTAATAAACGATTTGAACAATATCAATTCCACAATACCAACCAAAACTAAAAAAGCCCCAAATAATCGGGGCTATTTAAAAATTATTATGCTTGTATTTAAAATCTCAATGATAAACTTGCAAGTATATTCTGACTTACTATTGATTGAGATATTGGTTGAATACTTGTGCCATAATCTTCGGCTACCTGATCCCAGAATCCATAAACATAAGCAACATTAAAATCCATTGAGCCTTCGCCCGATCTTATACCTAAACCAGCAGTTAAAAATTTTCTATCGAAGTCTGTCGGTGCATCTGCAACTGGATAAGGAATATACATAGCGCCAACTCGTGCGCTCAGCCCTGTGAATGGTAATCTGAATTCTGCACCAATTTTTGCATTAAAAGTCTGTGTATACGTGTCAATGATTTTTTTGTTTAATGCAGATTGCTCAGGAACTTCCAGATCTCCAGAGAATTTCATTTGTGTGTAATCGATGTAAGTAATTTCAGCAGTGCCTGTAATGAACCAAAGATTAACATCTGCAGCAACGGAGAATTCGTAGGGTGACTGAATAGTAAATTTATTTTCGATTACGGTATCAATCTCTGCAAAGTAACTTGTAGCAAATTCACTCTTACCCTGGAAGTACTGATTTGATGTTACTGAAATTACGGATGGAGTCTTTACTGCACCGCCAATAGCAATAAAATTAAAAAATCTATAGAGCACACCGATTCTCAAATCGTAGCCATTGAACACCCAATCTTTAATATCGTTTATATAAAATGATTGAAAGCCTGCTGTTAATGGATCATTTGCAATTGTTCGTAAAGAATCGGCATATGAATTTCTGGAATCAGATTCAGTAAACTCTCCATCTCTCAGATAATTACCAACGTTATAATTAAAGCTCGCCCCAAAGAAAATATTAGAAGCTAGTTCGCCGGCAATTCCAAATGACCAGTGATTTATTCCACCTTCTTCGAGAACATAACCCTCCTGGTTTAGATTACCAGTAAAAATTGTCCGATCACCAAGATATTCATTACTCCCCGGATCAAATTCCGGATAGCTCAGCAACAACTCGCGGGGAATGTAATTGTTTATTGAAGTAAGATCTTGAATTAAAGAGCTGTTTTCCGAATTGAAAGCATTAAACTTTAAAATCCTGTTAAAATCCTTTGATCTGTTGTAGCCCAAAGATATTGCGAAGTTATTAGAAGCTGAATCACTTGTTAATGGTATAACAACTCCTAACTGATAAAGAACTGTTTCGGTTCTTTTACTCAATATTGAATCATTGATGAATGTCGCTTCGTTAGAATAGAGATTTGCACCAACAGATGTATTTACCGTGAATTTTCTGGCTAGTGCTAATGTAGCTGGATTGAGAAGAGTTGCAGTATAAGTATCGTTGAAAACTGAATTAGAATTTCCCATACTTAAAGTACGTGCATCATAGATCTGCCCACTTATCGAAAGCCTTAGTGCATCACCGATATTAGGTTTGAAGTAATCCTGTGCTATTAGTAATGAAGAGAACTGTATTTGTAGTAAAACAAAGAACGCAAAAAAGATGTTCTTTCTAAACATTAAGAATTCCGCATTTTGAATAGAATTTATTAAACATTATAAAAATATAGGCAAAATAGAAGAATTAACAGTGTAGAAATTTGGGTCTTTGATGAGGTAACCAGCTATAAAAAGTCTATTCTTTAAATAAAATAAAAAAAGCCCCGATATTTTATACCGAGGCTTAGTGACCCCAAGGGGATTCGAACCCCTATTACCGCCGTGAAAGGGCGAGGTCCTAACCATTAGACGATGGGGCCTTAAACAAAATTTAAGTATGAACAATAAATAATTTATTCAGGGTGAGCGATGGGGATTGAACCCACGACCCCCAGGGCCACAACCTGGTGCTCTAACCAACTGAGCTACGCTCACCATCAGTTTGTACGCCCGAGTGGACTCGAACCACTAACCTCCAGCTTAGAAGGCTGATGCTCTATCCGATTGAGCTACGGGCGCTCTAAGCAATTAACAATTCAGAATTAAAAATGTAAAAAATTTAATTGACTGTTGTAAAAAGTGTCGGGGCGGCAGGATTCGAACCTGCGACCTCCTGCTCCCAAAGCAGGCGCGATAACCGGACTACGCTACGCCCCGGTTCCTTCAATTCAGAACAAAAATAATACTTATTACCTGATGATAATAAGTATCTCAAAAATTGAATCACAAATATATCTATCGAATTTTGAAAAAAAAAGTAATTTTTCTTTATTATTTGAATTTGAGCATCGATCAGCACAGTTTAGTAAGAATTCCGTTTTTACATCTTTTCATTGTTCGCTAAATTTAGTTATAACTTTCATTTCATTAGCTGTTCTATGAATGTCTCTTGGTATATAGCAAAAAGTTTTATTCTTTCGAGGAAAGATTCCCGTTTTTTAAGTTTAATTTCAACAATTTCAATTATAGGTATCGCTCTTGGTGTTGCGACCTTGATAATTGCGATTAGCGTTTTAAAAGGATTTGAACAGACTATTACAAATAAAATAATTGATTTCGATTCGCATATTAAAATTACTTCTTACAGAACCACATTACCTGATTATAAGCAATCGCTTCCATGGCTGCAAACTCAACTAAAACCATTCAATCCCATCATAACACCTTTTGCGTCCAAATTGGTAATAGTAAGTTATAAAAAGAAGAAGGACGGCATAAATTTAATTGGTATAGAACCGAAAGATGAAAAGCCATTCTTAGTAAAAAACATCGTTGAAGGAGAGCTTAAACTTGCTGATAACGGAATATTGATTGGTAAAAAGCTGGCGGAGAAACTATTTGTTAAAGTTGGAGATAAGTTAACAGTATTTGCATTAACGAATGATAAATTACCTTCATACGAAAATCTACCAAGCATTGAGAAATTTGTTGTGACGGGAATTTTTGAAAGCGGTATGACAGAATATGATGATACTTATGCGTACACCTCTCTTTCAACAGCACAAAAGTTATATGGTATTGGTGATAAAATAACTGGATATAACATAAAACTTTCCGATATTTCTAAAATAGATAGTTTAACAATTTTCCTCAGCAAAAATCTTCGATATCCGCATATGGTTAGGTCTGTTTATCAGCTTCATAGAAATATTTTTACATGGATTGAGTTACAAAAAGAGCCGATTCCTATTGTCTTGGCTTTGATAATTCTTGTGGCTGTCTTTAATATTGTTGGTACTTTATTAATGATCGTATTGGAAAAAACTAATGCTGTTGGAGTTTTAAAAACTTTGGGTTCTAAGCGAAGACAAATAATCAGCATTTTTTTAATTCACGGTGCTATTCTCGGACTTGCGGGAATTATTCTTGGCAGCATACTTGGTTATCTGTTAATTTTTATTCAAGAGAAGTTTAATATCATCACTCTTCCCTCCTCTGTTTACTTTATGTCCAAAGTTCCTTTTCTTGTAACAGCAGATACATTCTTCGGTATTTCCATAATCACAATGTTGCTTTGTATAATTGCATCACTAGTACCAAGCTTCATCGCTTCGAAGATTAAACCGGTAAATGCTCTGAGGTTCAGCTGATGAATTTTGAAACGTTCATTGCAAAGCGATATTTAGCTTCAAAGCATAAAATAAATTTCATTACGATTATTTCATTTATTTCAATAGTTGGAATAAGCGTTGGAGTTGCCGCTTTAATTGTCGTATTGTCCGTATTTAACGGATTCGGAAGTCTTGTTACAGGCTATCTAATGAGTCTCGAACCGCATTTAAGAATAAGTGCTATTTCTGAAGAAGGAGAAAAGCAGATAATACATTTAGATGAACTTTTAAAAAATCAGGAACATATAAAATATTTTTCGCCTTACATAGAAGGTAAAGTACTAGCTTATAATAAAGGGTTTACACAGGTATTGAACCTGAAAGGAATTTCTGAACAATCGGTTAACAGTATTTATATGCTCAATGAAAATATTATCGATGGTGATGATAATTTTCTTGTTAAAGGCACATCTAAAATTCTTGTCGGCATACAACTGGCAGATAAGCTGCAGGTTATGACCGGAGATACTCTTGTATTAATATCACCCTCAAATATCGAGCAGGCCATTACACAATTATCAATTCCACTTTCAAAAAAAGTAAATGTTGCCGGCATCTTCAGCTCAAGAAATAATGATTACGATGCAGGCTATATCTTTTGTTCACTTAAGGATGCACAGTATTTATTTGGTTACAAAAATAATTTTCAAGGATATGACATAAGGTTAGATGATATCGGAAATTCGGAAAGCGTAAAAAAAATACTTGGGGCAAAGCTGGATCAGAATAATTTTAGTGTTAATACATGGTATGACTTTCATCAAGAACTTTATTTAGTGATGCAAGTTGAACGCTGGACGGCATACATCATTCTTTCACTAATTATTGCAGTTGCAACTTTCAATATTCTGGGCTCTCTTTCGATGTCAGTTATAGAAAAGAAAAGAGACATCGGAATTTTAAGATCGATGGGAGTAACTGAAAATTCTGTTTTAAAGATATTTATGTTCGAAGGTTTGTTAATTGGATTTATTGGAACACTACTTGGGATAATAATCGGATATCTAATTTGCTACTTACAGATTAAATATAATATCTATCCACTTGATCCATCTCAATATAAAATTGATTCGCTGCCGATTGAATTAAGATATTCAGATTTCTTTTTTATCAGTGGAGCTTCAATGATTTTATCTTTTCTTGCATCACTATATCCGGCAAAAAGAGCAGCAAAAGTAAACCCGATTAGTGCAATTAAATGGGAATAAACACAATAAGAAGTAAAAATGAAAAATTATAAACTATATGAATGAAGTAATCCTCAAAGCAGAAAATATTATCAAGTCTTTTCAAACCACTAAAAAGGTAAAGCTTAAGGTGCTGAAAGGCATTTCACTTAAAATTGATAAAGAAAAAATTACTATTATTGTTGGTGCATCTGGTGCGGGTAAAAGCACTCTCCTACATTTACTTGGTGGATTAGACAGACCTGATTCCGGAGAAGTATATTATGATGCTGATGATATTTTCAAACTTTCAGAGGACAGACTTGCAAAATTTAGAAATAAAAATGTGGGATTTGTATTTCAATTTCATCACCTGCTGCCTGAATTTACTGCACTTGAAAACGTGATGATTCCACAAATGATTAGTGGAACTGCTCTGCCATTGGCAAAAGCTAAAAGCGAAGATCTGCTTAAAACTGTAGGACTGACTGAAAGATTAGATCATAAACCTGCAGAACTATCTGGTGGTGAGCAGCAGCGAGTTGCAGTAGCCCGTGCATTAGCTAATGATCCTAAAATAATTTTTGCAGATGAACCGACAGGAAATCTTGATTCAGTTAACAGCGAGGAGATTCACAAATTAATTCTTGATCTGAAAATCAATCTTGGTGTAACATTTGTAATTGTTACTCATAATCAAAGCCTTGTTAACCTGGCTGATAAGATCTATGAAATTAAGGATGGAAAAATTGCAATTAAAGAGTAACCAGTCTAATCTGCTTTCCTCTCCGTTGTAATTAGAGATAAATACTCAAACATCAATCTTACACCGAAACCAGTCATATATGTTTTATTATAATTGGTAAGTTCATTTGCTATTGCTGGTCCGGCAATATCAATATGAGCCCAGGGAATTTTCTTATCTACAAAGTTTTCTAAGAATTTAGCAGCCACAATTGCACCACCCCATCTTCCGCCATCATTATTCACATCTGCGATTTTACTTTCGTTATCTTTATGATACTCTTCCCACATGGGTAAACGCCAAACTCTATCATTCGTCTTCATTCCGATTTTGTATAAGTCATCAGCCATTTTATCATTTTTTGTAAATAAGCCTGCAGCATTTAAGCCAAGAGCTACTACACAAGCTCCTGTTAAGGTTGCAAAGTCAATGATTTCATCAGGTTTTTGTTTTGAAGCATAGTCAAGTGCATCAGCAAGAATCATTCTACCCTCAGCATCTGTATGACCAACTTCGATTGTCTTTCCTGAGGCAGTCTTTACAACATCACCAGGCCGCATAGCTTCACCATTAATCATATTCTCAGCGGCAGGAATAACACCTAAAAGTTCTACAGGGAAATTTGCTTTAGCCGCGGCAAGCATTGTTCCTGCAACAAGGGCCGCACCAGACATATCAGCCTTCATCTCTGCCATACCCTGCCAGGGCTTTATGCAATAACCACCTGTATCGAATGTTACCCCTTTACCAACCAAAGCAATCTTCATTTTTGATGATAGCTTTCCCTTAGGAACATACTCGATTACAATGAATCTCGGCTTAGCACTACTTCCCTGGCCTACCGCAATGAGTCCACCCATATTTCTCTTCTTAATTTCTTTTTCATCGAATACCGTAACTTTCAACCCATATTTAGTTAATGTTTCTTTTATTCTATCTGCTAATTCAAATGGTCTCAAAGCTGAACCTGGTTCATTTTGAAGATCCTTTGTGAAAAACACTCCTTCAATTAAGGCACTGTGTTTTATTAAAGCAGAATTGAGAAGTTTCTTATTTTCAGCATAGACAAAAACCGAAAGGTTTTTAATTTTTTCTTTCTCTTTTTTGTATTTATCAAACCTGTAGTTACCTAAAGAAATACCTTCCAGGAATGTTCGGTAAAAGTATTCTTCATTGTCAAAATACTTCTTTAGAAAATCATAATCTGGTAAGAATAAATGGAAAGTCTGGATTTCATTATTTTTTAAATCTTTTATTAGCCCGGCAAGATGATTCCTGAAGTAGTCAACTGTGAACTTCTCATCAGTTTTGAATTTATTCAACACTATCAATTCAGGTTTTCCCTTAACGCCTGTAATATTTATTTGTTTGATCTTTTTGGCAAGTATATTTTTAAGTTGAAGCTCAGATAATTTTGTTCTGAATTTTTTTTCGAATGCTGATAGATTATCTTTAATTTTTTTATCATCGGGGACGTAATAAACTGCCATTGAAAGGGGTTTGAATAATAGTTTATCACCTGGGTTGTAACTTAATTTGAACATTTTAACCTTTCAGATATTTCTTATAAAACTCTTCTGCTTCCATTAATATTTTAGGAATCATGCTTTTCATTTCTGCATCTCTAAATCTTGCTCCCGCTGCATTTATGTGACCGCCACCACCAAAATTACCGGCTAATTGATTGACTGAAATACTACCTTTCGATCTAAAACTCACTTTAAATCCATTTTTCAATTCTATGAATAGCATTCCCAGTCTTACTCCCTCAACAGATAAAATATAGTTAACAAAGTTTTCCGTATCACTCTCAATAGCATTTAATTCATTAAAATCTTTTTGAGTTAAAACCATGTAACCTATTCTATTATTTGTAATTAACTGCAATGAATTTAAACATCTTCCAAGTAATTTAATTTTACTTAATTTACTCTCGTCATACAGCAAATCATAAATTTCAGTCGGATTCACTCCTTTTTCAAGAAGATCGGCAATGACTCTATGGAGTTCTGCGTTAGTTCTTTCAAAGCGAAATGATCCGGTATCTGTCATAATGGCTGCGTATAATGGAATAGCAATATCTTTATTTAACCTGACAACACCAGTTTTGTTGATGAAATCATAAAGAATGTGACCTGTTGCAGCATAATCAGTTCCAATAAATTGGTAATCTACAAAATCTTCCGGGTCCTGATGATGGTCAATACAAATTTTAATTTTTTTAGATTCCAAAAATCCTTTTTGCATACTTACCATTCTATCACTACGGTTAAAATCCAAGGCGACGAGTACGTCCATAGAATCAAATATATTTTTGTGTTTTGACTCATCATATTTTTCGATTGAATTATCAATATCTAAAAATTTTAGGTTATATGGGGTTACGCTGTGATTCACTATTTTAGATTCCTTACCCAATAAACTTAAAGACCTTTGGAAAGCGACTTCAGAACCAATGGCATCAGCATCCGGATTGACATGAGTTGTGATGAGAAAGGATTGGTTTGCAGTGATAATATCTATAAGTTTTTTGAAATCTATCATTAATAATAAAAGGGGCTTTCTTTCAAGCCCCATCTTGTGAAAAATAAAACTCGTTAATTGTTTAACTAACTTCCCAGGTGTTTGCACCTAAAAGAACTTTTTCCAGATCACCTTTACCTTTTTTCTCAACTATTTTACTTATCTGAGTTCTGATTCCTTCATCGTAAGTTTCCTTAAAGTATTGTCTGAATACACCAATTGGACTTGGCATATCGTGTCTGTCATCAAGATGAGCTAGAATCATTGCATGAACCGGCGCATCTGAAAATTCATTGTGAACCCAGAGGTCATCCTTGGAATATTTTCCATTTGAAATATCGACAACTATCGGATGTGCACCGTCTAGTTTTATACCTTTATCCTGGTTCTTTCCGAAAACCATTGGTTTCTCATGTTCAAGAACTATTACGTGATCATCTTTAGTATTTTTATCAGTTAGAATTTCAAAAGCACCATCGTTGAAAATGTTGCAATTCTGGAATATCTCAAGTAAAGCAAAGCCTTTATGCTGGCCTACTCTCTTTATCATTTCCTGCATATGTTTTGGATTACGATCAATTGATCGCGCAACTAATGTAGCATCTGAACCAAGAGCAAGTGAAATCGGATTGAACGGATAATCAACACTTCCGAAAGGAGTTGTCTTGGTAACCTTGCCTTTTTCAGATGTTGGGGAATACTGACCCTTGGTTAAACCATAAATTCTATTGTTGAAAAGAAGTACTTTGATATCAATATTTTTTCTGCATGCGTGAATGAAGTGATTCCCACCTATACTTAAAAGATCGCCATCCCCGGTTGCAACCCAAACTGACAGATCAGGATTTGCAACTTTTACACCGGTTGCAATAATAGCAGCTCGTCCGTGTATTCCATGAAAACCATAAGTATTCATATAGTAAGGAAAGCGGCTTGAACATCCAATCCCGGAAACCCATACAATTTTTTCTTTATTTGCTTGAATCAAATCGGGAAAAGTTCTTTGAACCTGTGCCAGGATAGAATAATCTCCACATCCGGGGCACCAACGAACATCCTGATCACTTGTGAAATCCTTTGCAGTATATTTCTTTGTAACTATCTCTGGACTATTTGCCATTTCCACCTCCAAGTAGAGAATTTATCTTTTCTAAAATATCATTGACTTTAAGAGGCAATCCCCTTACCCGATTTAATTGTTCCACAGGAATTAAAAACTCACTTCTTATCACTTGCGCGAGCTGTCCAAGATTTATTTCAGGAACTAAAATCTTTTTGAAACTTTTAAGGACTTGACCTGTGTTTTTTGGCATTGGGTTTAAATATCTGAGATGGGCCTGGGATAATTTTAATCCTGAATTTCTCGCTTTTGTAACCGCATCTTTAATTGAGCCGTATGTACTGCCCCAGCCTAACACCAACAAGTCGCCTTCCTTTTCTCCATCAATTTTAAGTTCGGGTATTTCGTTAACTATTCCTTTAACTTTTTCTGTTCTTAATCTAATCATTTTATCATGGTTTTCAGGATCATAATTGACAGTACCATAGATATCAGCTTTTTCAAGACCACCAATTCTGTGCTCCAATCCTACTGTACCCGGAATAGCCCACGGTCTCGCCAGATTTTTATCTCTTAGGTAAGGATAATATCCTTCAGGATCTGTACGGAATTTAACAGAAATATCTGGTAATTCATTCATATGTGGAATTCGCCATGGTTCTGAACCATTCCCCAAATAACCATCCGTTAACAGGATCACTGGAGTCATATATTTTAGAGCAATCCTTGAGGCTTCAATAGCCATATAAAAGCAATCACGAGGCGTTCTTGCAGCTAATACACAAACCGGAGCTTCACCATTTCTACCATATAATGCTTGTAAAAGATCAGCCTGCTCAGTTTTCGTAGGTAATCCAGTGCTTGGTCCGCCACGTTGAACATTGACAATCACAATTGGTAATTCGGTCATCACTGCTAAACCTATAGCTTCTGTCTTTAATGAAAGACCAGGTCCGCTTGTAGTTGTTAGGGCGAGATTACCGGCAAATGCAGCACCAATTGCAGAAGTTATTCCTGCAATTTCATCCTCCGCCTGAACTGTCTTAACTCCAAAATTTTTATAAGCACTAAGATATTGTAATATTTCTGATGCTGGTGTTATAGGATAAGAACCAAGAAATAATGGGATTCCACTTTTAACAGAAGCCGTAAGAAAACCTAGCGCAGTAGCTTCATTACCAGAAATATTTCTGTAAGTACCTTTTGGAAGTCTAGCAGCTTCAACTTTATAACGGGTTGTAAACACTTCTGTCATCTCACCAAAATTATATCCGGCCTGCAAAGCTTTAGTGTTTGCTTGAACGTATTCTGGTTTTGTCTTAAATTTATCTTTAATCCAGTCTTCTGTATTTTTTAGAGGACGATCGTACAACCAGTACATCAAACCGAGAGCAAAAAAGTTTTTACACCTTGCAACATCTTTCGGACTTAAGGGTAAACCTTCAAGTGCATTTGCTGTCAAAGATGAAATTGGAACTTTATGTAACTCATATCCACTAAGCGAATCATCTTCCAACGGATTTGAATCAAAATTTACTAGTTTAAGATTTTTCTGATCAAAAGCATCGGAGTTAACTATTATCACTCCACCAGATTTTATTTCTTTAAGATTTTTTCTTAACGCTGCAGGATTCATTGCGACAAGTACATCAGGAAGATCACCTGGTGTATTGATATCTTCACTGCCAAAACTTAGCTGAAAACCACTAACACCATATATTGTTCCGGCAGGTGCTCTGATTTCAGCTGGGTAATCCGGAAGAGTGTTTAAGTCATTTCCAATCCAGGCAGTCGTATCGCTAAACTGACTACCTGTTAATTGCATTCCATCCCCGGAATCGCCTGCAAATCGAACAGTTACGCTTGTTAAAACTCTAAAATCTTTCTCTTTGATTTCTGACATCTTTTTAAAATTCCTGAAAATTATTTTATATAAAAATAAAGTTACTAAGTCCTATTTGATTTAGCAACGTAATAATGAATAAATGTTAATTAATTACTGAAATCATTTTATAGAATTCTTTTGCATTTACAAATCCCGTTATTCGTTCTACCTCCTCACCATTTGAATTCAGAATCAATACTGTTGGCACCCCTATAATTTTGAATCTATCTCTAAGTCTTTCAACTTCAGGTGAAAGTGACTTGGTCAAATCAGCTTTATAAGTTTCAAACTCTTTAGATAATTCAATCACTTCAGGATCAGAAAATGTTATCGCATCCAGTTCTTTGCATGGAATACACCAGTCAGCATAAAAATCGATAATCACCCCCCTGCCCGATATTTCAGTAATTGCATCTTCGGTAAAAGGTTTCCATTCAACTGAATTTTTATCTGATGGTATTAAAACATACACAGCAACAGCCATTATCAATATAGAAAAAACAATTTTGAAGATTCTAAATCCTTTCACAGAGTTTGCAAGCTTTTCAAAGAATAGGAGATAGATTGCAGCACCTATCATAAATAATGGTAGAATATATCCAGATATAGATTTTGGTAACAGAGGAAGTAAAAAATAAAGTGCCATACCAATAATGATTAGACCAAATATATGCTTGACTGCATCCATCCATTCCCCTGCTCGAGGCAATTTTTTAATTTTTCCTGAGAAGACTGCAAGGAATAGATATGGAGTTCCAAGGCCAACAGCTAGCACGAAGAAAAGCAGAAATCCAAAATACGGATCTTGCTTTGCAGCAACATATGTTACTAGTCCCAATACAAATGGACCGATACAAGGTGCAGCAACAATTCCCATTGTTAAACCCATGAAGAATGCGCCATACAATCCTGCTTTAGCTCCACCGGCTTTATTAACAAGTTTGTCAGGGAGTTTAAATTCGTAAACACCGAACATACTTAATGAAAGTGCTAAAAGAATAGCAACCAGAGTTAATATTACGATTGGATTTTGAAGAAGTGCACCAAAGATTGCTCCTGTTAGAGAAGTAACAACACCAATAGCGGAATAAGTAACAGCTAGCCCAAGAATGAATAAAATGCCCATGAAGAAAAGTTTTGTAGTACTGCCTTCACTTTGTCCCCCGAAGTAACCCACAGTAATCGGGATAAGTGGATAAACACATGGAGTTAAGTTTAATGCTAATCCACCAAGAAATACAAAAAGTAATCCGATAAAAAGACCATTGCTTTCAAGCGCATTTGAAATGGGATCGGAATCTTCTTTTTGTGTTGATGTCTGAGTTAAACTAAGGTCAATTTCCTTAAAGATATCCTCATTGACCGAGTTCACCGGAGAAGTTCTATCTGCAACTTCAATACGAATTGTGTCAAGAATAGAAGTAGGTGCCTGACAGCTCATATCATTGCAAGCCTGATATTCTAACTCAATTATTAACGGGTAGACCCCCGGAACAGAATTAGAATCAACTTCAATTAAAGCACCTTTGTATATAGTACCTTCCCAAACAGATAAAGGCGATTCAGAAAAAGAAAATTTGTAATCGTGAGCTTTTGGGTAGGCAACTTTTTTTAATTTGAAGTTTGGATTTTCAACTATTGTTAATGAAGTTGGGATAAGATATTCATCATACGGCTTATCCGAATTTATATGCCAGCCTTCTGAGACATTAACTTCAACTGCTAATTTAAATTCACCTCCCTGATATACTTTATCAAAGGATTGATACGAATTAATATTTACCAGGTCATTCCGAACACCAAACTGTGCGAAAGCGTTTAGAGTCAAAAGGAAGAAAAAAACTGCAAGTAGATTAGAGATTTTCATATTACAATTTGATCAATTGTTAATCGATTATTTATAAATATTTCAATTACAAACTTAAGTAATGGCAAGTTAAAATTTTGAGCATTGGGCAGATTTTAGCTGATTTTAACCAATCTTTCAAACCCTCCATCCTTGAACAATCGGATATCTTCTTCCGTAACCAAAAGCCTTTCTGGAAACTCTTAAAGCTGGAGCAGCTTGTCTTCGCTTAAACTCATTCATATCAACCATTCTCAATACTTTCTTCACAACTTTTTCATCTTTTATTATTGAATTAATTTCATCGTACTCTTTATTTTCTTCCAGGTACATCTTTAGAATTTTGTCCAGCAATTCGTACGCGGGCAGATCATCCTGGTCTTTTTGATTCGGACTCAATTCTGCTGATGGAGGTTTGGCAATTATTTCTTTCGGAATGATTTCTTTTTTCCGATTAATGAATTTGGCAATTCTATAAAGATCACTTTTATAAACATCTGCAATTACAGCAAGACTTCCACTCATATCACCGTAAAGAGTGCAATATCCAACAGCAAGTTCCGATTTATTTCCTGTAGTTAAAACTAAATAGTTATCGTTATTAGAAAAAGCCATTAGGTATACACCTCGAATCCTTGCCTGGATATTTTCTTCAGTTAGCTTACCGAGCTTTTTCTTAAACTTTGGAGCAAGCATATTAATAGTTTCATCAACAACAGGTTGAATTGAAACATTATCTGATGAGATGCCAAGATTTTTATTTAGTTTCTCAGAATCAGTGACGCTTCCAATGCTTGAATATTTTGACGGCATCAAAACAACGTGAACATTTTCTTTGCCCAGTGCTTCCACTGCAATATAAGTAACCATCGCTGAATCCAGTCCTCCGCTTAAACCCACGACTGCTTTTTTAAATTTCATCTTTTCAAAGTATTCTTTCACACCGTAAATCAATGAGGAGAGGACTTCTTCTTCAAATGATTTTTCAACTTCAACTTTTACTTCTTTATCATTTTTCGTATCGAATAAAATAAAATCCTCTTCATATGTTTTGCCAAATTGAACAAGCATTCCTTTTTTATCGAGACACATACTCCCACCATCAAAAACTAAATCAGTCTGAACTCCAACACTGCAGACGTAAACAATTGGTAGATTATCTTGTCTGCAGATTGTTGACAGCATATCCAGCCGCTCTTTTCTTTTACCATAAGAATAAGGGCTTGCAGAAATATTTAAGAGAATGGTTGCACCTTTTTTCTTCAACTCTTCAACAGGATCAACTTCATATCTTCTGCGGTACCAGTAATCTGCATCGTTCCAGATATCTTCACAAACAGAAATTCCAAGTTTTTCACCTTTAAATTCATGAACAAATACTTCCTTTGCGGGTTCAAAGTATCTCATCTCATCAAATACATCGTAATTGGGGATTAAGGATTTTGGTTGAATAAATTGAACCTTACCCTTGTAGCAAAGCACTGCTGAATTATGAATGTTTGTACCGATTAAATCATCATCTTCAGTTATTGCGCCGAAAAGTAGACCGATATCACCAGTAATTTTGGCAAGTTCGTTAATCTTGTCATTAACTGCTTTTCTAAATTCTTCCTTTTCAACAAGATCTAAAGGAGGATAGCCAACAAGTGATAATTCAGGAAAGATTACAAGATCAACTTTAGATTTTACGCCTCTCTCGTATCCCTTCTCTATTTTACTTTTATTATAATCTAAATTGCCAATTATAGGATTAATTTGGCAAACAGCAATCTTCATTTCGTTTAATGATTTTATTGTTAAATATACAACTACACCAATACTCGGCAAAATTCAAAAAGTGTGAGTGAGTTCCTGTTTGCATAACTGAATGGATTCAAATTTTTATCCTGACAATCCCCCAGGCATTCATCAATGCGAACATATTTTGTATTCCATTAACCGACAAATCTCCTGCTAATCACCGATACATTATTACCATCACCTACCAAAACAGGTGCAAATGAATAAAAATCTTATTTATTAGAAACAGGGAATTAAAAGATTAATTTCAACTGGAGGAAAAAATGGCAAAGAAACTATATCGATCAACCACAGATAAAATGCTCGGTGGAGTAGCAGGAGGTCTGGCAGAATATTTTGATATTGATTCAACTCTGGTTAGAGTATTATTCATTGTCGTAGTTTTCCTCGGAGGCGGAGGAATAATTGCATATATAATTTTATGGATTGTTGTTCCACAAAAACCGTACGAAATTACCAAAGAATCCAGGGAAAAAATCAACGGAAGACAGTGGTTAAATTGTTTCATAGATCGAAAACAAGTAGTGATTCTTTCACTATAAATAGTGGAGGTGCGTGCAGCTTCTAATGACTCAAACAAATAATAAACAAATCTGGATTGCAATTATTCTTATAGTAATTGGTGGATTACTTTTACTCGATAATATTTTTCCAAGATTCAACTTTGACCATTACTGGCCTGTTATTTTAATTGCGAATTGGTGTTGGCTTCTTTTGAAAGCAAAGAATTAAAAGGAGATATTAAAATGAAAGCATCACATATTTTCTGGGGTTTACTTTTTATAGGATTGGGATTACTTGTTCTTATAAATAATTTCACAACAATTTTTATGGATTGGGCAACAATCTGGAAACTCTGGCCTTTAACAATAGTTCTGATTGGTTTGTCAATACTTAGTAAAGCATAAGTATGGAAAAGAGTGTAATTGCAGGTCTGGCAGCTATTGTTCTTGCACTTGCAATCTTTGCCAGCTTTAAAACTGCTACTCATTTTTTCAGCAATGATATTGAATATAGATTTTGGCGATGACGCAAATCACAAATATGGAACAACAGAATTCAGTGAAGAATATGATTCAACTTCAACTTATGCTACTCTAAACTTCGATGCAGGTGCTGGGACATTTAGTATTAAAGATACAACATATAATTTAATTAATGCTATAACTGAGGGTCATATAAATAATTACAAGTTGAAAAGGTTAGATAGTGACACCAGTTCAATTATTGATTTTGATATGGGAGACAAGGCAATATTCAGATTTGGAAAGAACTATAAAAATAAAGTTGATATTTCACTAAACAGCAAACCTGTCTGGGATATGAGTTTTGATGTTGGTGCAGCTTCAATGGATTTTGATTTAACTGAATTCAAAACAAAAAATATTGATGTTGATATGGGTGCTGCATCAATTAAAATAAAGCTGGGCAGTTTATCTCCTGAAACTAAACTTACAATTGACGCCGGTGCTTCTGATATAAATATTTATGTTCCAAAAGAATCCGGATGCAAAATTACAACTGATGGTGCTCTTTCATCCAAGCACTTTAATGAATTTGAGAAAATAAATTCAGATCACTTTGAGACTGCAAATTTTAGTGAGGCAGCAAACAAGATTTACATTGAAATTGATTCAGGTGTTTCTTCGATAAGTGTGGATAGGTATTGAACTATAAACATTAATTTGTCAGTCTGAGCTTGTCGAAGACTGCTGTTACCAGCACATACTATTTCTTCACTTGGGTAGGATTGATTCCCCTGGTTATCGAATGCTGTGATTACATAATAAAATCTTGTTTCTCCGTTTACAGGAGGAAGATTATCATAAAACACAGTGTCCGGTGTTTCTCCGACTATCTTTGATGAATCATAAATAACTATTGTAAGCTGTATCCCTGTAAATCCTGTAATGTGAGAAATCTGCTTCAGTGTTTTTATTCCAGGTAAGTTTTACAAATCCTTCTTCAACTGTGGCAGTAAGGTTATGCGGAGGACGAGGCGCTAAATCATTGATAGGTGTAAGTCCAACCGTAAGGACCACCATAAAGACCAATATCACTTCTGCTTCCGTCTCTGTCAAGAATAGTCGGGTCACCTGCATCAATCAGTGGTGAATATTTCTGAAGATGAAAATCCAGTTCTCCCTGTGTTGTGTCGTCATTTACTATCATAGGATTAACTGTGAGGTTTGTTGTATCGAGGGTTAAGTTGGTATAGTTTATATCGTTGTTCCAGAAATTATTGTATTTGGCTACAAGGTTTTGAGGATTTCCTGCTACTATCCCCCTTATTGTATTAGTTACTACATTATTTTTAACCGTATCCCAACTAGATACATATATTCCCAATGGTGGATTCGTCTCACCGCCAAATATGTAGTTATTCATTACTTGGCAGGAAACAACATCGTTATTATCAATGCCTGTTTGTCCAGTCCCAATT
Source organism: uncultured Ignavibacteriaceae bacterium (assembly GCA_963699475.1). GTDB lineage: Bacteria > Bacteroidota > Ignavibacteria > Ignavibacteriales > Ignavibacteriaceae > IGN2. Next base: position 294,079 of record CAVOUA010000002.1, read on the forward strand.
AGAATTAAATTATTATAAATTTTCGCTGAATCCGATGTTGAGAGGAAAATAGCCTCTGCACCGTATTGTGTAAATGTTAAAACATTATTTTTTATTATGGGGCTTGCTCCAATGGATTTGTATATGATATTCCCAGTTTTAACTTCGATGTAGTTAGAATCTATAATTGGACTATAATCGCTATTAGATGCTGTGATAGAAGCACCACTTCCACCAGGCTCAACAATCGGGGTAATATAATTTTTCCTTATTACAGAACTTGAATTGAATAGCCGAACATCGATACTTTTATTGTTTTCAAAAGTATTTTTATAAACAAATGGATTTGAAAAACGTATACTAATGCCAAGTGAAGCATTTACAATTCTGTTTAAAATGACTTGACTACCATATCCATTTTGCTCAGCTTTGATACCCCAAGTATTTAAGGTGTTTGGCAAGAGAATCTTGAAACCTTTTAATATACAATTATCTTTAATTTCTACAGCAGGAATCCCAGTATATGAAAAGTTGATAACACAACTATCCATCCCGGCTCCTATAAGCGCCAGTCCCGGTATCATTACAACTTGTTCCTGGTAAACTCCGTTATCTACGTAAATGGTATCACCAAAAACACAAATGTTAATGCACTCTTGTATGCTGTCTGCTGCGGTTTCCCAGGTGGTGTAAGGTGGTGTGCTGTTGCCGGTTTTGCTTACGTATCTTATTGTAGCGTTAAGTGATAAGCAATAAGCTGTAAGCAGGACAATTATCAGTAAAACTATGTTATAAATTTTGTTTTTCATTTTCATAGTTATTTACTTTGTTAATTTGAGATTCTTCACCCAAACTCCGTTTGGATTCAGAATGACGATTGCGTTCAGACTGACAGTTGAAACTTAAGAAAATAAGAAAAGAGAAGCGACAAGATTTATTTCTTCCTTTTTGGAATCCAAAGATGTTTTTCCAGATTTACACATCCATTTTTATCAAACTCAACACCTTCACTTCGTAATAAATCTTCCATCAAATTTGGATCACCGAAATGTATTTTACCTGTTAGATGCACCGTATCTGTTCACAACTCTGTGTGCAGGAATATCAGGTCCACATCCATTTAAAGCCCAACCGACAGTTCTTGCAGCAGATTTAATTCCGCAGGCTTCTGCAATGTGTCCGTAAGTCGTTACTTTTCCGTAAGGAATTTTCTTCGCAACATCGTAGACTTTGTTGAAGAAATCTTTCTTCTTTTTATCTGCAATTGATTTCTTAATTTACTTTTTTTGTTTTCATTTGTAATTAAACTTACTCTAAGATAATTTCAGATGAAAGATTATAATTAACTTAATCTATGGCAAGCTTAAAAAGAAAATTAATATATATACTCATCTGGATTAAAGAACTTTTCAAATTCTGTCCATACCGGAAAGTAAATATTGACAAAGAACACCTCTTTTTAGTTTGCGGGCATCGTGGGTCACCAGTAAACGAACCTGAAAACACAATCCCCTCATTCGAAAGAGCGCTGAGCGAAGGAGCAAATTCGCTTGAGACAGATATTTGTGTCACTAAAGATAAAGAGGTAATTCTGTGGCACGATTGGAATCCTGATGAACTTGTTGCATTAATTAGAGAAGGTGGATTTGAACCTGAAGTTGCCTACAAGCCTGACTTCCCTGCCCCGTTCAGCGGTTACAGAAATAAAATCAGTGAATTAACATTACAGGAATTCAGAACTCATTTCAATTATATAAAAAAAGGTGAAAGCGAACCGGTTGGTGCACACATCCCAACTTTTGAAGAATTTATTATTTGGCTGGCTGAAAAGGAAAAAGTAAAGTATGTTTTTCTTGATTTAAAAGTTCCTACTAATGAAAAAGAACTTGGTACTGGTAATTCTCGATCAATTGGATTCTCTAGTAAAAAAATACAATCCGCCATGCAAATTCATTCTTGAAACATTCAGTAAAGAAGTTTTAGAAACAGCAAAAAGTAAATATCCTAATTTAACTTATTGCCTTGATGTTGAGCTACCACCGGGATTTATTTTCATTCCACGAATTTACAGCGGAGTTAAAACAGCGATACAAAATAAAAATTCAATTGCACTGGTTCTTCGTCCAAGACAAATAACTATTGCAAACTGGATGACGTATAGAAGAGTAATGCGTTTTGATGTAAGGAAGAAAAAGCAGTACAATAACATAATCCGGTAGAACCAATTAATTTCTTAATCGGATGCACAATAAATGATAAAAGAGAAATGGAGTGCCTGATTAAAAAAGGAATAAACGGAATGCAAACCGATTACCCCAGAAGGTTAACAAATATTGTTAAAGAGTTTGGGTTGAAGCGATGGTAGTCATTGCAATCCCTCCGCCTGAGGCGGATTAATCGGGAGAAGCAATCTTTATGTTTGCTTGAGATTATTTCGTCTCACTCAGAATGACGGTATATTATTAATTTCTGCTGAACTTTGAAAGGTAGGCTTTAATAAACCTGTCAATATCTCCATCCATTACTCTTTGAACGTCAGAAGTTTCTTCGTCTGTCCGGTGGTCTTTAACCATGTTGTAAGGATGAAAAACATATGAACGGATCTGACTTCCCCACTCTATCTTCATTTTGTTCTTTTCAACTTCATCAATTTCTGCTTGCTGCTTTTCCAGTTCGAGTTGATAGAGTTTTGATTTAAGCATTTTCATTGCAGTAGCTTTATTCTGTCCTTGCGATCTTTCACTCTGGCATGCTGCAACTGTGTTGGTTGGGATGTGAGTTACTCTAACCGCTGTTTCAACTTTGTTCACATTCTGACCACCTTTACCACCGGCACGATATGTATCAATTCTTAAATCAGCAGGATTAATCTCAATCTCAATTGTGTCATCTATCTCAGGTATAACAAATACAGAAGCAAAAGAAGTGTGTCTTCTTTTGTTTGAATCAAACGGTGAAATTCGGACCAGGCGGTGAACACCATTTTCAGCTTTAAGATAACCATATGCAAATTCACCGGTAACTTCAACCGTGGCAGATTTAATTCCAGCACCATCACCATCCAGTATATCAAGAATGCTCATTTGATATTCGTTCTGCTCTCCCCAACGCAAGTACATTCGTAAAAGCATATCAGCCCAATCCTGAGCCTCAGTTCCACCCGCTCCGGAATGAATCGTGAGGAGACAATTTTTATCATCGTCTTTTCCACTCAGCATATTTTTGAATTCAGCATCTTCAATAGCTGAAATTACAGAATCTAATTCTTTTCGCAGTTCATCATAATAAGAATCATCTTCTTCCATTGCAGCAAGCTCGATTGTATCCTTCGCGTCATTGACTTTTTTATCGACGCTTTTGTAAAGACTGATCCACTGCTCGAGAGATTTTATTTCCTGAAGTACTTTTTGTGCGGCTATCTGGTCATTCCAGAAGGATGGTTCACCTGATTTTGATACGTAGTTCTTCTACCTTTGATATTTTCTTATCAACATCAAAGATACCCCCGTAGATTTTCTACTCGTTGCTGGTAGGTTTTAAGTTCTTTTAATTCTTCTTCGTACATCGTTCTAACTTTCGTTTACATTTTATTAAAATTAGGTGAGTAAAAATAGTCTATCTTTTCATTTAAAGCATGGTTGTATGAATGCATTGTTGCATGGTTTTACCACTCATGCACACATGCATTCAAACGTCCAGTTCAAGACGTAGCAACGCAGCAGCCAGCGTTTTACCTTGCGCATCGTGTTTCAGTGATACCGTTCCCCCTCCACCTAAAGTATTGTGTAACAGAAAATTCAATGCTCTAATGTTTGGCATTTCAAAACGCTCAACTTTTCCGTGACAAATGCCTTCAAAATGTTTTTTTACTTTTTCAGCAGTAAGATGTTTCTCAATTATTTCATACCCCTTTTGATCATTAGCAATGATACCAATGTTGGCTGCATCACCTTTATCACCACTTCTACCATGTGCTATTTTTCGTAATTGAATTTTCATTATTCTTTCTCTTTTTATGCTGTCCCGATTTTTCGGGATCAGCATCTTTCTATATTTATTATAATTTCTGTTTTTTCCAAAGACCCTGTCCAAAGGACTCCTTTGGAGAAACAAGTTCAGGGTAAAGAGTTATTTTAACTCCAGTATCCTTACTTTCGGTTCAACCATTGACTTCCTAATTAACGCAGGCCAGTAAGCAACGACATCTTTAGGTTTCGGGCGACCGCCTGCAAAACCTGTTACACTTGGTGGACCAGTGAGAATTAACGGTGCGATTTCCTGCCCAAATCGATTTACCATATTTCTATCCTGTGCTCTAACTGAAAACCGCAAAACTATTTCATTTATTTTATCTTCATCAAGTTCCGGAGCCAGATTTTCGTGAGTTGCATTGTATCCAACAAACTCCGAACGAATTTCATCAAACTTAAGATCTAGCTTTTCCAGTCTTTTTCGAAGAATTCTGTCAGCTTTTCTTGCTTTTGTAAGTGCTTGCGGCCAGGAATAAGTTAAGGTTCCCGTTGCACTGTAGCCATCCTTGTATGAGCAAGATACTTTATAGAATTCTGTTTCAGGTTTTCCTTTTACATTGTAAACTTTGACTCTGTCCTTTCCTACATCTTCTAGTTTGATAGAAGTGAAATCCGCGACACAATCAGGAGTTATATAATCTTTTGGATCTCCGATTTCGTATACTAATTGTTCAGCAATTGTTTCGAAGGAAACTTTTCCTCCAGTATTCTCGTGTTTAGTGATTATCACTTCACCATTTGGATAAGCTTCAGCAATCGGAAAACCTATCTCAGTAAAATTCTCAATTGATTCCCAGTCACCTAAAAAATTACCGCCAGTTGATTGTGCTCCACATTCTAAAATATGACCTGCTACAGTTCCTGCAGCCATCAGATCATAATCTTTCATATCCCATCCAAACTCATAAATCATTGGTGCAAGAGTTAATCCAGTATCAGTTGTTCTTCCAGTGATTACGATATCTGCACCTCTTTTTAATGCTTCAACAATCGGTGCTGCACCAAAGTAAACATTTGCACTTAAGAGTTTATCCTTAACTAATGTTATTGGTTCACCTGTCTCCATATTTTTAAGTTCACAGCCTTTTTGAATTATCTCATCCAGGCAATCTTTAATATCATCACCAAGTACAACTGCAACATCCAGCTTCCCGATATCCAGATTCATTGCAGCTTCAAGAATTGCATCTGCACAGGCAACTGGATTTACCCCTCCTCCGTTAGTGATTACTTTTATCCCTTTCTTCTGAGTAATAGGAAGAAGCTTTTTCATTAGGTCAATTAAATCTATTGCATAACCAAGATTTGGATTTCTGTTCTTCTGTTTCTGCAGAATAGACATAGTAACTTCTGCAAGGTAATCCATCACAAGATAATCTATATCTCCTTTTGTTACCTGATGATATGGTGCATCAATTAAATCTCCCCAAAACCCCTGACCGGAAGCTATTCGTATTTTTTCTTTCATTTTTTTTATGCTGAACTAGTTTCAGCATCTTTCGCTTTAATGATAATTATTTACTTGTTCCTAAGATCCTGAAATAAATTCAGGATAAATTTTTGTTACCTGATGATATGGTGCATCAATTAAGTCTCCCCAAAACCCCTGACCGGAAGCTATACGAATTTTTTCTTTCAATTTAAATCCAGAATAATGTGAAACTAAAAACTGGCAAGTAATTTATTAAGAAATGATGTAAGTATGAAAGGATATTTGCGTGCCATACCATCCAGAGATATGGCACATGTTTATAATTATTAGATTAATATCGCTTTATAGCCGTAACAATGTAAACCCGACTTCCCCTCATCTTGAATCTTTCTGAAAACCAGTTTTACTTTCTGTCCAATCTTTAAATCATCAAAATTAACATCTGCAATTTGTGCTGTTAATTTTACTCCGTCTTTTAGTTCAACAATTCCAACTGCGAAAGGAGTTGTTCCAAAAAATTTATCGGATGCAACTCTGATGATAGTATAAGTTAATAGTTTTCCTTCATCATTTAAGCGAACCATTTCAAATTCATTCTTTCCGCATTCAGGACAAACTAATCTTGGTGGAAAACTAACATTTCCGCAGGCTTTGCATTTGCCAGCTTCCAAACGATAACGTTGAGGAATTTCTCTATGATATTTTGGACTAATCATTTTGCCTCCAGAATATTTATTACACAACTTGCACCGGAACCGCCCATATTCTGAGCAAGTCCAATGTGCGCATTTTTAACCTGACGCTTCCCTGCTTGCCCGGTTAACTGTTCGTACAATTCAATTATTTGTGCTATTCCTGTTGCACCAACAGGATGACCTTTTGACTTTAATCCTCCACTGGTGTTTAAAGGAGTTTCACCATCAATTGCTGTTTTTCCCTCTTCTGCTGCAGGACCACCGCAGCCTTTTTCGCAAAAACCCAAATCCTCATAAACAACTGCTTCAGCGATTGTAAAGCAATCGTGAACTTCAGCAAAGTTAATATCCTTTGGAGTTACTCCTGCCATCTTGTAAGCTTTCTGCGCTGCAGTCACAACTGAGTTTAAAGTTGTCAGACTTTTTCTTGAATGAAGTGCAATTGTATCTGATGCCTGTGCTGTTCCTTTAATTTTAATTATTGTATCAGTAAACTTCTTTGCAATATCCATTGAGCAAAGAATTACTGCAGCACCTCCATCACTTACCGGTGAACAATCTAATAATCTTAATGGGTCAGCAACTAAGGTCGCATTCATCACCTGTTCTAATGTTACAGGATTTCTGAATTGTGCATTTGGATTGTGAGCACCATTTCTGTGATTCTTTACTGCTATTGCTGCAAGTTGTTCTCTTGTTGTTCCATATTCGTGCATATGTGCATTTGCAATCATCGCATACAAGCCAGGAAAAGTTACTCCCTGATAAACTTCATATTCCTGATCAGCTGCGGTTGCAAGTGCATCTGTAACATCAGCACCATCAGTCATCTTTTCGACACCACCGGCAAGAACAATATCACTTGCACCTGATGCTACTTCAAAATATGCTGCACGAAATGCTGCACCACCTGATGCACAAGCAGATTCAACTCTTGTTGACGGAATCGGTGTTTGACCCAAGTAATCTGCGAGTATCGCACCAAGATGTTCCTGCCCAACAAACAAACCGCTGCTCATCGATCCAACATACATCGAATCAATGTGATCAACTCCAGCATTCTTAATTGCCTTCGATGCAGCTTCAACAAAAATATCTTTTATGGATTTGCCCCACAGTTCCCCGAACTGTGTCATTCCTATTCCAATTACTGCTACGTCTCTCATAATTTTTTCCTTTCTACCCGCAAGTTCGAAAGATTATTTTGCCACGATACTTGGCATACTGCCCGTAATCGAGATAGATTTTATCTTTATCCAATTGATCTCTCAATTTGGGTGCTCTGTTTTGCACATCTTTTATTTTATCAGTGACTTTGTAAACAAATCCATCACTACCTGCACCAGAACCAAATGAAACCATAAAGATCAAATCACCGGGATTCGCAACATCCAGTACCGCTGCAAGTCCTGTTGGTGATGAACCAGAGTATGTATTTCCCATCCACGGAACAATCCAGCCGACTTCCATTTGTTCTTTTGTAAATCCTAATTTCTTGGCAGCCATCTGTGGAAATTTTCCATTCGGCATATGAAAAACAGAATATTTAAAATCCGATGGTTTCATTTTAGATTTCTCAAGAAGTGCTTTACCGGCATTTACAAGATGTTTGAAATAAGCCGGCTCTCCCGTAAATCTTCCTGCGTGCCTCGGATAAAATTCGTGTTCTCTTCGCCAGAAATCTGGTGTGTCGGAAGTATAAGAATTTGTAAAGAGTATTTCGGCAACAACATTTTCTTTTCCCATAATGAAAGCTGCACCACCCGCCGATGCAGAATACTCAAGAGCATCACCAGGGGCACCTTGAGAAGTATCAGCACCTATACCCATTGCATATTTCATTTCCCCGGCTTTCACAAGACTGTATGCAACATACATAGCTTCAGTTCCTGCTTTACAGGCAAATTCATAGCTTGCAACGTGAACGTGTGGTCCAATTCCCAAAGCATCAATTAAAATCGTAGCACTTGGTTTAACTGCATATGGATGTGATTCAGAACCGATGTAGACTGCGCCGATATCTTGCGGATTTATTCCTGCTCTCTTCAAAGCATTTCTTGCTGCTTCAACTGAAATGGTTATTGTGTCTTCATCAAGACCAGGAACAGTTTTTTCATACAACTGCAAACCTCGTTTGATTACTTCAGGATCCGAGCCCCATTCATTGGCGATGCTTTCTACTTTGATGCGATATCTTGGAAGGTATGAACCGTATCCTACTATTCCGACCATATTTTCCTCCGTGTTTAGTTATGGGATATGTGGTTCTTTAATATTGATAAGTTACTTATCAAATATATTGAAAATTGTAATCGTATTAAATAAAAATCTATTTATTGATTTATCGTGTTTAGATTCCGCATAATTTTATTTGCGATTTGGTTGAGCTCACTCAAATCATTTATATCAAACCATTGAATTCTTTTATCTTTTCGGAACCAGGTAAGCTGCCTTTTGGCATAGTGCCTTGTGTTTCGTTTAATTAATTCTAGTGTTCGATCGAAAGGAATTTCTCCCTGCAAGTGCTGAATTATTTCTTTGTAACCAACTGTATTGAGTGAATTTAAATTTTTATCATAACCTTTATTTAAAATATTTTTTACTTCATCAACGAAACCATTTTCAATCATTTCATCAACTCGATTATCAATATTCTCATAAAGAATTTTTCTTTCCCAATTCAACCCGAATTGTTTGAAGTCATATTTTTTTTCTTTCTGAATAGATTGTTTTTGATGATGTTTCCAGATTGGTTCTCCAGTTGTATGAAAAACTTCGAGTGCACGCATAACCCGCTTCCAGTTTTGCGGAAGCATTTTTTCTGCACTTATTGGATCCACTTTTTTTAATTCTTCATAAAGAAACTCATTCCCAAAATCTTTTCTTTTTTGAAGAAGCTCTTTCCGATAATCTTCATCCTTATCCGCCGTATCAAATATTCCATCAATAAGAGCTTTAACGTAAAGTCCACTGCCTCCAACAATGATTGGTGTTTTATTTTTTTCTTGGATTTGATCAATTATTCTTTCAGCATCTTTTTCAAATATGCTTGCATCGTAGTTCTCAGACGGATCTAAAAAATCGAATAAGTGATGTGGAACTTTTTCAAGTTCATCTTTAAATGGTTTTGCCGTTCCAATGTTAAGTAGTTTGTAAACCTGTCTACTATCTGCAGAAATTATTTCGGCTGGAATTAACTGAGCAATTTTTAAGCTTAGATTTGTTTTACCAGAACAGGTTGGCCCAACAATTACTATTACGCTAGCACTATTCCCTTTTCCATCTTCTCCGCCAAAGGCGGATTTCACTTCGCTCAACATCATCCATCAACCATCTTCCATTAAAATTTTACTCTTTCCAACCTTCTCGACCAATTAAAGGAACAAATGTAAACTGTGGAATATCTTCAATTTCAAATTCATCCTGATCTGTTTTTGTAAGAACTTTTAATGTTTGCGAACTCATATCACCCACAGGTATTACTAACCTACCGTTAAGCGCCAATTGTTTTTTTAATGTTTCAGGAATTTTGGGAGAACCTGCTGTTACTATTATTTTATCGAATGGAGAATAAGCATCCCAGCCAAGAGTTCCATCACCGCATTTACAATGAACTCTTATGCCAATTTTTTCAAATCTTTTCAGCACTACATTATAGATATCATTATTCCTCTCAATACTATATACCTTAGCTCCCATCTCAAACAGTAAGGCTGCCTGATAACCTGAACCGGTTCCAATTTCCAGAACTTTATCACCCTTCTTAATTTGCAATGCTTCAGTCATTATAGCAATTGTGAATGGTTGAGAAATCGTCTGACCATATCCAATTGGGAGTGCAATATCTTTATAAGCATTAGGTTTCATTACCGGCTGAACAAATTTTTCCCGCTCTACTTTGGACAGTGCCTGAAGCAATAGTTCATCAGAAATACCCTTCTGGCGTAAATTCTCTACGAGTTCAAATCTCTGGAGTTTATACATTATTTGTCGGAATGGTCTATATTATAATAAATTTATTATTTAATGTATCAAAAAGTAAAAAATTAAATGAATAATATCGTGAAGATTTTTTTCTTGATAGTTGATTTTTTGTAAAATTTTCTTAATATAGTGGTAGAACTTTATGAAAATTCATATCTATCTGTCAGGGCTAGCTATTATAATCGAATATTTAACTAATTTCGAGGAGATATAATAAAGTGACGAGACTATTCTTTTATTTTTCAATTGTATTTTTTATCTAATGATGAGATCAAAATCTTCAAACAATTTTTTGCTCTTAACTAACTCTATCATTAACCTAAACATGGAGGTATCTATGTATAAGAAGATCCTTACTCTTCTTTTCGCTCTCTTATGGTGCTTTACTTTGTCCGCTCAGGATTTTATGGATGCAAGCCCGTACCAAGGTTCTGTAAATCATGATCCTAATAAGGAAGCCATCTGGGATGTTTTATTGCAATTCGATGCTACTGCGCTTTCAGGCGCAGCTGGAAATGCTGGAGCTGAATGGAATGGAACTTATTTCTATTCAACTCGTTGGGCTTCAAACCTGATTCACGAATATAGTGCTGATGGCACTACACTAATTCGTGAATTCTCAATTTCGGGTGTTACCGGCTTGAGAGATCTTGCATTTGACGGCACTTATATGTACGGTGGTGCTGCTGCAAATACTATTTATCAGATGGATTTTGCAACAAACACTCTTATCGGTACAATTCCTTCACCTGTCGGTGTGCGCTGGATTGCTTATGACGAAGGTGTAGACGGATTCTGGGTTGGTAACTGGAACGATCCTCTAACTTTGATAAGCCGAACTGGAGCAACTCTTCAATCGATTCCAACAACGATTACAAGTAACTACGGAGCTGCTTACGATAATGTCAGCCCCGGTGGTCCATATCTATGGATATTCAGTCAGGGCTTAGGTGCAAGTTCACCACAAATTATTCACCAAATTGATATCGCAAGCGGAACTGCCACTGGAGTTACGCATGATGTGCTAACATCCTTATCAGGTGCAGCTGGTACTGCATCAATTGCTGGTGGATTATTCGCAATGTCTGACTGGGCACCAGGATTCTTTACCATAGGTGGTTTGTTACAAGGTAATCCAATTGGCGATCAGATATTCGTTTATGAAGTTGCACCCGCTGGTGCTGCTGTTGAATTCTTTGATGACTTTGAAGCATACACTGCTGGTGTTCAACTCTGTTTGCAGACAACTAATTGGGAACCCTGGGTTGGTGCCGTCCCTGGTTCAGCCGCAGATCCTTTTGTTTCTGATCTCCACTCTTATAGTGGTTCGAATAGTGTCGTAATTGTTTCAAATAATGATCTGGTTAGAAGACACGGTCCTAAAACTTCAGGCATATGGTATATGAGTTTTGTATTCTATATTCCATCAGGCAGATCTGGTTACTTTAACACAATGAATGGTTACGATCCGGGTACGAATGTATGGGGAATGGATTCTTATTTTGATGTTGGAGGTACAGGTCGATTAGATACTACCGGCGGTGGCGGAATACCTGCTAGCGTAGCATTTAATTGGACACCAGATACCTGGAATCAAGTTGTTGTAGTTGTTGATTTAGACGCTACTCCGCCTACTGCACAGTATTGGCTTGGTACAAGCCAGTCAAATTTCTCACAGATTGCAACATGGGGTTGGACTCAGAACGGAACTAAACCTGCAGAACTCCATGTAAATGATCTGTTCGGTGCAGCTGCAACAGATGAAATGTACGTTGATGATTTCTATTTCGATGATGAAATGCCTGCGATTATACCAGTTGAGTTAACTTCATTCACAGGTAACGTCAACAATCTTGGTCAGGTAGTACTGAATTGGGAAACTGCTACCGAACTTAACAACCACGGATTCGAAATTGAAAGAAGAACTGAAACTTCTGAATTTAGAACTGTTGCTTTTGTTGAAGGTTACGGAACAACTACTGAACCAAGAAGCTACAACTACACAGATGTAACCGCAGAGAATGGAATCAATTACTACAGACTAAAACAAGTTGATTTTGATGGATCATATTCTTACTCAGATGTAGTAGAACTTGATGTAAATGGTCCATTGACATTTGACTTAGCACAGAACTATCCTAATCCATTCAACCCATCAACAAGTATAAAATACAGCGTACCTGAGTCTGGTAATATCAGACTTTCTGTATTTAACATTGTTGGTGAAGAAGTTGCGGTATTAGCAGATGGATTCACTCAGGCTGGATTCTATGAAGTATCATTCAATGCTTCGAATCTGCCTAGTGGTGTTTACGTCTACAAACTGCAATCAGCTAATTCTGTTCAGGCAAAGAAGATGATGTTACTCAAGTAATTTCGTTTATACTTTGTGATATTAGAGTCCGGCATTTGCCGGACTCTTTTTTTGTACTAATTTTCATTTGATTCGAAGGAATACCAATATTATATTTGTTTCCCGAAATTGAGTTCTTAAATGTTCTTCCTTCTATTGATTTATGCGGGAATAGCTCAGTTGGTAGAGCGCAACCTTGCCAAGGTTGATGTCGCGGGTTCGAGTCCCGTTTCCCGCTCCACCATTCTAAAAACCCAATTGCTTAAAGAAATTGGGTTTCTGAATTTTTGAAGGCGGCGTTGCCAAGTGGTCCAAGGCGAAGGTCTGCAAAACCTTTATTCGTCAGTTCGAATCTGACCGCCGCCTCCAATTTAAATCTCTTCCCAATCATAATTATTCTTCCTGAAAATCATTAAATTTATTCTGTTAAACGAATAATTTTTATGGAATATCTTATAAGTTCAATAATTGGTTATTTGCTAGGCTCCTTTCCTTCCGCCTATATCCTTCTTAAAAAAACAAGGGGAACTGACATTACAAATGAAGGTTCTGGCAATGTTGGAGCAATGAATTCCTTTGAAATTACTAACTCAAAGTTGATTGGTTTTTCTGTTTTTTTTATTGACTTTTTGAAGGGCGCTTGCAGTGGCCTTATTCCAGTTTTACTTTTTCCCGACAAATTTATTTATCCGGCACTTGCGTTATTGTTTGCAGTTTTCAGCCATTGTTACAATCCGTGGATAAAGTTTAAAGGAGGTCGTGGATTGGCTACTGCAGCCGGAGGTGCTGCCGTAATTTTTCCTTTTCTTTTAGTTGTGTGGGCTGTACTATGGGTAATATTTTATGTGATGAGAAAAGATATACTTTTAGCTAATATAAGTTCAACTATTTTCTCTTTATTAGTAGTTTTTGGAACTTCTGATATTGCTGTTAAGTATGCATTTCCACATCCGGAAAATAATGGCGAATTATTATTGGTTAGCTGTGCAGTCTTAGTTGTTATTTTTATTAAGCACATTGAACCTTTAATAGAATTAATCGAAAAACAAAAAAAAAATCGAAAGATTAAAAAATGAACAGACAAAAGAATTTATTTACTATTGGTTTTATAATTATACTAGTCGCAGCTGCAATCTATGTAAGTGGGAAATTGAATTTAATAAACATCACAGGAATATCTGAGCAGGATAAAAATGTAGTCTTTGCACAGATGCAAAATCAAAAAGATAAAAATAATGACGAGATCACATCATCACGAAGAAACATAATAACAGAGACAGTCAAAAATGTTAGCCCTGCTATTGTTGGAATAAACGTAATTGAAATCAGAGAATATAAAGATCCATTCTTTTCTTTTTTTGATGATCCATTCTTTCAGAGATTTTTTGGCAACAGAGGAACCTATAGTCAGGAAGTCAAAGGTTTAGGTTCAGGATACATCATTTCTTCTGATGGATATATTGCTACAAACGATCACGTCGCAGGTAATGCAACTAAAATTACTGTTACCCTGACTGATGGACGTTCATTCGATGCAAAAGTAATTGGATCTGATAATGCAAGCGATATCTGTCTTCTTAAAATTGACGGTGAAGATTTACCTTATGTTTCTTTAGGAAATTCTGATGACATAATAATTGGCGAGTGGGTTATTGCCCTGGGTAATCCATTTGGGCTTTTTGAACTAAACGATAAACCAACGGTGACTGTCGGCGTAGTTAGCGCTGCAGGTATGAACCTTGATGCTATCAATAACCGTTACTATTTAAATATGATACAAACCGATGCTTCCATCAACGGAGGAAACAGCGGAGGTCCGCTGGTCAACAGTGAAGGTGATGTAATCGGGATGAACACTCTTATATTTACTGCCGGCGGTAATACAGGGAATATTGGACTCGGATTTGCAATCCCGATTAATAAAGTTAAGAGAATAATCGAGGAACTGAAAGAGAAAGGTAGCATTGACAGAAACTTTGAAATTGGAATGAGAATTCAAACGATTGACGAAGGAATAGCAAAATATTATCATTTGAATAGTACCAAGGGAGTTATCGTTACAAAAATTTATCCAAACACTCCCGCTGAAAAAGGAGGAATTGAAGTTGGCGACATTATATTAGAAATAGAAGGCTTCAGGATAAATAATGAAAGTTCGATGTTTAGTGTTTTCCACGAATTCAGAGCAGGACAGACCATTAATGTTAAAATTATCAGGGAAGAAAAAGAATTGACCAAACAAATGAAACTGGTGAAGGGATGATTAGCCGATACACTTTGCCCGAAATGGGAAAAATCTGGGAAGACGAATATAAATTCTCTACTTGGTTGAAGATTGAGATTCTCGCTTGCGAAGCAAGAAGAGAAATGGGAGAAGTTCCCGAAGAAGATTTGAAGACAATAAAAAGCAAAGCTGCTTTTGATGTAAAAAAAATTCTCCAGATCGAAGAAACAACAAAACACGATGTTATCGCTTTCCTTACAAATGTTGCTGAATATGTTGGACCAGCTTCACGCCATATTCATTATGGAATGACATCTTCAGATATTCTTGACACTACCCTCGCCTACCAAATGAAATCGGCTGGGGAACTTTTAATGAAACAAATGATTGAGTTAAAAGAAGCTTTGAAAACGAGAGCTATCGAACATAAAAACACAGTCTGCATTGGAAGGTCTCATGGCATACACGCAGAGCCAACTACTATGGGATTAAAGTTTGCACTCTGGCATGAAGAGACAAAAAGAAATATTAAACGTCTTCAGAGTGCAATTGAAACAATAAGTGTTGGACAGATATCCGGTGCAGTTGGAACTTTTGAGCATCTATCACCAAAAGTTGAAGAGTACGTCTGTAAAAAAATGAATCTTAAACCAGCAAGTGTTTCCACACAAGTTATTCAGCGAGACAGGCACGCAGAGTTTATGAATTCACTTGCCATAATAGGTGCAACTCTTGAGAAAATTTCAATTGAGATCAGACATCTTCAGAGAACTGAAGTGCTTGAAGTTGAAGAATATTTTTCAGAAGGACAGAAAGGTTCTTCTGCAATGCCGCATAAACGAAATCCTGTCGTAAGTGAAAGGATAACAGGGCTGGCAAGAGTTTTACGAGCTAACGCAGTTGCATCTTTGGAGAATGTTGCACTCTGGCACGAGCGGGATATTTCTCATTCATCGGTTGAAAGAATTATAATACCTGATAGCTGCATCGCACTTAATTACATGCTCGATCTGATGATAAAATTAATCAGAAACCTTCTCATCTATCCAGATAATATGAATAAGAACCTTAACTTAACTCGTGGATTAGTTTTTTCTCAGACTATTTTATTAAAGCTTGTTGATAAGGGATTGTCAAGAGAAGAAGCATACCGAATTGTTCAAAATGCTGCGATGGATGTTTGGGCAAATAAAGAAAAATTTCTGAAAGAAGAGTTAATTAAATCAAAAGAAGTGATGGGTTACCTTTCCGAAAAAGAGCTTGAAGAGATTTTTAATACAGATAAAATTTTGAAGAATGTAGATTATATCTTTCAGCGAAGCATCTTCTCTGAAGATTAGTCTAGGTTATATTTCAATCTGAATTGATCAATTCTATAAATTCCACTCATCAATTTTGCATTGATAATTAAATTTCTACTGTGTAATTAACAAAGCAATAAAGTAAAAAATTTATGAACAAAAAATTAATAAATGTTATGAAAGTATTATCAATAATTGTGATCATTATTATAACTGCAAATTTTTTCCTCACAGATTCAAAAAGTAATGCATCAAAGGATGAAATCTATTCAGATACGCTTAGAACTATTGAACCAAAAAATTATTTTACACTTGAGAACCAGCTGGTTACAACAATGCTCTCACGTTACCACTTTAAAGATTTTAATCTCGACGATTCTCTTTCTTCGCTAATGTTTGATAAATACCTGAAAACTCTGGATTACAGCAAGGTGTATTTCTATGAATCTGATATCAGTTCTCTTGAAAAAGAGAGATATTCGTTTGATGATTATCTTTTAGCAGGAAACGTTGAGCCTTTCTTTGAGATCTTCAATCTATATGAGCAGAGAATGTTGGAGCGAATGAATTACGTTGATACAATTCTAGCTAAAGGATTCGACTTCACAATGAATGATTCAGCCGAAGTAAATCGTGAAAATTCTAATTGGGCAGCATCGCGAGAAGAAATGAATAAGTTGTGGGAAGGAAGAATTAAAAACGATGCATTGAATCTATACTTATCAGGCAAAGATGAAGAGGCTATAAAATCAAATCTTAAAAAAAGATATGATAATTTTAGTCGTGCTCTATCTCAATACAACAGCGATGATGTCTTTCAGTTAGCAATGGATGCGTATACAAGCTCAATTGATCCCCACACAAATTATTTATCTCCTACAACTTCAGAGAACTTTAGAATTGATATGAGCCTTTCTCTTGAAGGTATTGGCGCCAGATTAATGATCGAAGATGGTTATACAAAAGTGGTTGAAGTGATACCTGGCGGACCTGCTTTTAAATCGAAAAAAATAGCAGTTGATGATAGAATTATTGCAGTTGCTCAGGGAGAGGAAGGAGAATTTGTTGATGTTGTCGGCTGGAGAATAACAGATGTTGTTAAATTAATTCGAGGACCGAAAGAAACTACTGTTCGATTGCAAATGCTTAAGGCAAAAGATGGTGTTACAGCAAAACCTGAGGAAATTAGTCTCGTTAGGGAAAAAGTAAAGCTTGAAGATCAGGCAGCAAAGAAAAAAATAATTGAAGTAAATAATAACGGTCTTGCTTACAAGATAGGTATAATTACTATCCCAAATTTTTATACTGACTTTGAGGGCAATCGGAACGGAAATAATAGTGGCAAAAGTGTAGTAGTTGATGTCAGAAAACTTCTTGAGGAGCTAAAAGAAGAAAAAGTTGATGGCGTTGTTATTGATTTAAGAAACAACGGTGGTGGTGCACTTTCTGAAGCGATTGATGTGACAGGTTTATTTATCGAAAATGGTCCGGTCGTTCAGGTAAAAAATACTGAGGGATATGTTGAAGTTGATGAGGATTTGGATCCATCACTTGTATATAGCGGACCGCTGGCAGTCTTGGTTAATCGTTTCAGTGCATCAGCATCGGAGATATTTGCGGCAGCGATCCAGGATTACGAACGTGGAATAATAGTAGGTGAACAAACTTATGGAAAAGGCACAGTACAAAATCTTATTGACTTAAACAGAGTATCGAGAAACTCCTCAAATAAGTTCGGTCAACTCAAATTAACGATTGCAAAATATTACCGAATTAATGGTGGAAGTACACAGAATCTTGGTGTTATTCCGGACATTACATTTCCCGCTTATATAGATCCTCACGAATTTGGTGAAAGTTCTGAAACCTCTGCACTTCCCTGGGATCAAATAGATGCAACCAAATATAAATTATACTCAAACCTTAATAAAATTTTGCCCGAACTCATCTCACTATCCGAAAAAAGAAGAAATTCTGATCCAGAATTCAAGTACCTTATTGAAGATATAAACGAATATAAAACTACGAGAAATCAAAGATATATTTCATTAAATGAAGAAGTTAGAAAACAAAAGAAAGAAGCAGACGATGAGAAAGAATTTCAAAGAGAAAACGAAAGACGTCAAAGTAAAGGATTAAAATTATTAGAAAAAGGTGAGGTGCCTGAAAAAAATGAAGATGCAGATGATATTTATATTAATGAGACAGCTATGATAGTTACAGATATGATTAACTTATCTGGAGGGCTGACTAAGCTGCATTAACTGATCAGGTGTTTCAGAAGTTTTTCTTCAGCTATAGGAAACATCGTTTCCTCATAGGGGAAATCAAGATCAGTTTCAAAGATAAATACTACGGGTTCGTAAAGTGATTGTGAATGATTTATGAAATCAATTACTAATTCTTCAACTGAGTTATCAATCAGATCAAATGGAATGGATCTCACAAGCTTTGATGCCATTCGCTGATACAAGTTCTCATCAGACCAGTCCAGCAAAATTTCATAAAGATAAATATTCAGTAGCTTGTTCTTATTATTTGGTAAAGTAAAATATCCTTTGCCGTTATAATTTCTTTCATTTTCTGAAATTCTTTTTATAAAAAGTTCTTCTTCAACAAAGTTTTTAATTATTCTTCCTTCTTCTAGTACCGGCTTATTTAACTGCAAGGCCCATTCTATAAAATTAAAGAGCTTATCTAGCTGGATACCGATCTGGTGAGCCTTTTCATACACAATAAATCGTTCATTTAATTTCCTGCTTCTTACTTCGTTATCAAACCATAATTTTGATTCGATGTTTTCCCTCAAGATATCTTCAAGTGCAAGATTTAACTGAATTGACTCTTCTATTGATGGGAATAATTTATTCCTGTGTAAATAGTACATCCACTCTTTAACCTTATTCAGGATAGTATATTGATTGGTTTCCCAATCGGAACCACAAGAGGTTAACTTTTTTACATCAAGAGTTGTTATGTTTTGTCGCATAATCCGTTAAATACCTTTTAGCTTGATGATGTTCCAAAAGCCTGCCAAAGTATTCAGGGGATATGCTCTGAGTGACCGTTATTGAATTGATACATTCAGAAGAAAGAATTGCATGTTGAAGTGAGAAGTTAAGGTAAAATTACCTTAATTATTCTCGATATGATATAATTTTTTCATGAGTAATTTTTGACGGGAAATTTTACACAAAAAAAGGAACGGAAAAAAATTCCCGCTCCTTTCAAAAATACTTATTAGGAATATATTAAATGTCGAATTTTATTCCCTGCGCCAAAGGTAGCTGCGTTCCGTAATTAATTGTATTGGTTTGCCTGCGCATATAAGCTTTCCAGGAATCTGAGCCGGATTCTCTTCCTCCACCGGTTTCTTTTTCACCACCAAAAGCTCCGCCAATTTCAGCGCCTGAAGTTCCGATATTTACATTTGCAATACCGCAGTCAGATCCCGCACAAGAAAGATATCTCTCAGCTTCCTTTAGATCATTTGTAAAGATTGATGAAGATAGTCCTTGCACAACTCCATTTTGCAGTGCAATTGCTTCGTCAACGTCCTTCTTATATTTAATTAAATAAAGAATTGGGGCAAAAGTCTCTTCCTGTACTATTGCATAATGATTCTGAGCTTCAACAATTGCTGGAGTAACATAGCAGCCTGATTCATAACCTTTACCGCTAAGTACCTCCCCACCAAAAATAATTTTTCCACCTTCTTTTTTGACAAGTTTAAGAGCATTCAGGAAGTCGTTCACCGCATTCTTATCAATGAGGGGACCCATATGATATTTTTGATCTAGTGGATTTCCAATTTTTAAACTCTTATAAGCCTTTGATAAAGAATCTTTTACTTTATTATAAATAGATTCGTGTATAATTAATCTTCGTGTAGAAGTACACCTCTGTCCTGCTGTTCCAACAGCACCAAAAACAACAGCCGGTATTGCTATTTTAAGATCAGCATCGGGAGTTATAATTATTGCATTGTTACCGCCAAGTTCCAAAATAGTTTTTCCAAATCTTGCTGAAACAACTTCGGCAGCATGTTTACCTACCTTTGTCGAGCCTGTAACAGAAACCATAGCAACTCTTTTGTCATTTAAAATTCTTTCTCCGACAGTAGAACCTTTTCCAATTACAAGAGTAAATATTCCTTCAGGAAGATTATTCTCTTTGAGTACTTGTGCAACAATCTTTTGAGTTGCAATTGCAGTTAAAGGTACTTTTGATGAAGGTTTCCAAATGTTAACATCACCGCATACAGATGCAATCATAGCATTCCAGCTCCAAACAGCTACAGGAAAGTTAAATGCAGAAATAGTACAGACGATACCCAAAGGATGATATTGGTCGTACATTCTATGCATAGGTCTTTCGGATTGCATTGTAAATCCATAAAGCTGTCGTGATTGTCCAACAGCAAAATCACAGATATCTATCATCTCCTGAACTTCACCCAATCCTTCTTGTAAAGATTTTCCCATTTCATAAGAAACAAGAGTGCCAAGTGGTTCTTTATAATCGCGAAGTCTGTTCCCGATTTGCCTTACAATTTCTCCCCTTTTCGGAGCTGGAATCATTCTCCATTCCTTAAAAGCTTTTTCTGCAGTCTTTATTACTTTTTCGTAGTCTTTTTCTGATGCCTGATAAACAGATGCAATAAGTTTACCATCTACAGGTGAGTAAACTTTTAACTCCCCTTCTGATAGTTGTTTTGTTCCAATTCTGTCCGGTTGAGGAACCAAAATTTGTTTTACTTATACCAAGTATTTTTAAGAAATCCATATTAACTCCAGATATTTTTTTTAATTACTATTTATTTTATTTAATGATTGACTCTAAGGTTATCTTTTTCATTTTGTCTTCAATATCTACCTGAACTTCAGCAAATAGATCAAGAAAATAAAAATTTAATTTTTCAGGCAGGCTGTTTTTCTTGATTAATTCTTTTCTCACATCAAGATGAAAAGCTTTTCTGTCTTCAACGGCACAATAAATTTCCTGAAGATGAACTTCTGATGGTTGCTTTTTGAGCTTAAATCCTCCTGTGGTTCCTGAATTACTTTCAACAATACCATTCTTTGCAAGCATAGATAGTATCATTCTAAGCTTTGAAGAATTAATTCCGATGGCTTCTGCTATCTCTGAACTTGAAACTGGTTTTGGATAAGCTTGTTCTAAATAGCAAAGTGCTTTGACTGATGTGGATAATTTAGTTGAGGCTGACATAATTTTTTAATTTGTTACAGTAAGTGTAACAAATACAATAGTAAAAATCAAGCAAAATCATTGTACAAATACTATGAACATTACTTGCTTAAATCATTATGTATAAATTTTTCTTTGAATTTTACATAAGAATGTATAACATGATACTACAAATTCATTCTTTTTATAAGGATTGAAAGGAGGGTCCCCCGCTTAAGAAAAATCTACTTTTTATTTTTAGTTTCAATAAACGAAACAATCCGTATATAATTAATTAATTATTTATCAATTAACTTCAAGAGGGCTCTATTATGAACAAAAAACTACTTTCACTTCTTCTTTCTTTTTTAATTCTCGGCTTTGTGTCAAGCTTTGCCCAGGAGGAAGAAGCAGAAGATGTTCAGGCATTTATGAATCCTGTGAATCAACAGTTTCCAGAGTATAGCGTATTTGACTCCCAACCGCTTTATAACTCACCCTGGGAGTGGTTACATCAGACTCCACAAGGTAACACTTTGCGCTGGGTTAAGATGTGGGATGCTGACACATGGTACGCAGCAGGTTATGGCGGTACTTTTATGAAAACAACAGATGGGGGCGCAAACTGGTTCGTAAATAAAATTGTTAACGGGCTTTCGTCAACTGGTGCGAATGAAATTATTTATGATGCATTCTTTACAGATATGAATACTGGTTTCGTTGGAGGAGGCAGTGGTGGTGTTTGGGGTACAACTGATGGTGGATTAACATGGGATTCATTACAGAATTTCTCAACATCAGCTACAGTGTACGATATTTATTTTGTAAACGATACTTTGGGTTTTGCTGCCGGAACCTCATCAATGCTTATACAAAAAACAACGGATGGTGGAGCAACCTGGACAGGTATTAATCCTCCAAGTGGAACATACTATACCGTTTTTGCCTGGGATGCTGATAACATCATCACAGGATCAACTTCAGGTAATGTTAGAAAAACTACTGATGGCGGGACAACATGGACAACTATATACGTCGGTCAATCATCTACACTTTATGGACTTAAATTTACCGATACAATGAATGGCTGGGTTTCAGGTACTGGTGATAATCCGGCTTACACAACTGATGGCGGAGACACATGGACCCTTGCTGCGTCAGTTCCAACTGCTTCAACGCAATATGATGTTGATGTTCTACCAACGGTTACATATTCTTTTAGCGAAAGCTTTACTGACGTTGCATTTCCACCAGCTGGTTGGCATACCAAAAATCTTTTAGGTACAAATGAGTGGGTACGTTATACGACTTCATTCAATTCTCCTCCTGCAAGTGCAAGGATTTCTTATCAGGGAACTGGAGGCGATGACTGGTTAGTGACTCCTCAAGTTCCTATAGTTGCTGGTGATTCATTAAAGTTCTTCTCAAGAAGATATTTTAGCTCTTCCTATCCTCCAGATTCACTTTTGATTTTAGTATCGACTACAGATACTGCAGTGGCAAGTTTTACAAGTGTAATTGCTTCATATGATGTGAATGCTTTTAGCTATCCAGATTTTGCTCAACTTGCGGTTGATTTAAGTGCTTTTGCAGGTCAGAACATTTATATTGCTTTTAGACACTTTGATACAGATGGAAACGGTTGTATGATAGATGATGTAACAATAGGTGAGCCTATGGTATCTTCCGAGGTATTTATAACCGGTGATTCGTTTAATATTTATAAAACTGTCGATATGGGCACAACCTGGACTCCGGTAGACTTTCTGGATCCTAGCCAAGCCTGGACAAGCACATTTTACTCAGCTGACTTCTTAGCACCAGACAATTTTGTAGCTGTCGGTGCATTTGGTTTGATAAATGAAGTTGCTTCTGGTACACCTACCTGTTATACCAACTGGTTGAGACCAGGAACACTTTATAGTATCTGGGCACAGAGCAATACTGGAAAAGTAATTGCTGGTGGTGCTGCTTCCAGTACTACATCATTTAACCAGGCAATGTACTCCACTGATGGTGGAAATACCTGGGCTCTTTCATCATTTGTGGATTCAGCTGACGTAGACTTCAATAAAATTAGTATGGTTGATACTCTAATCGGATATGCTGCCTGTGAAGACTATAATGTTTACAAAACTACAGATGGTGGTGAAACATGGTTTATGGTAACCCAACCTGCTGTATCTACATCAGATTTTGAAACTGGTGCCTTCGTTGATGCAAACACAGGCTATGTTTTTGGTGCAGGCAGTGGTGCATTTAAGACCACAGACGGTGGAACAAGCTGGACTCCGCTTACAACTGCAATTACTACCGTTTACGCCTCACACTTTGTTGATGCAATGACTGGATTTATAGGTGGTTCAAGTGGAGCCCTTGAGAAGACTACCGATGGCGGAACTACATTTACACCATTGACTTCTGATATGGGTACTTCAGTAATCTACTCCATCTATATGGTGAATTCTA
The DNA here is from genome assembly GCA_963699475.1 of uncultured Ignavibacteriaceae bacterium. GTDB lineage: Bacteria > Bacteroidota > Ignavibacteria > Ignavibacteriales > Ignavibacteriaceae > IGN2. The sequence continues at coordinate 317,734 of CAVOUA010000002.1, forward strand.
ATCTAGGTTATTTGAGTGGTTCAACTGGTAAAGTCAGAAAAACTACAGATGGCGGCACAACGTGGACTACGGTTGATCCAGGTACTTATACACCGACTCTATACAGTATTGATTTCAAAGACGAGAATAATGGTATGGTTGTCGGATCTTCAGGAAATACTTTTTATACAAATGATGGTGGTACAACCTGGTACCATGAAAATACAAGTATGAGCACTGTTTATGCTGTTCATGTTGAAAAATTTAGTACCGATACCTCAGCAGCTTATATATGCGGTACTAATTCATACATTATGAAAAACAGCCACGTTATAGTTCCTGTAGAACTTGCCAGTTTCAGCGCATCAGTTAACGGAAGCAATGTAACTCTTAGCTGGATGACGGCAACTGAATTAAATAACAGTGGATTTAAGGTTGAGAGGACGACAGCTGAGGAAAACTGGACTGAACTTGGATTTATTCAAGGTCACGGAACTACCTCTGAAACTCAGACTTATTCTTTCATCGATAAAGATCTTCCTGCGGGAACTTACAGCTACAGGATAAAACAGATTGATTTCGATGGCAGCTACAAATATTATAACCTTAATGAGGATGTAGAGATAGCTGCACCTATAAGCTATGCACTATCGCAGAATTACCCGAATCCATTCAACCCAACAACCACGATTAAGTACCTCTGTTCCGGTTGATGGATTTGTAAACATCGCCGTATTTAACGTACTCGGTGAAAAAGTAGCAAATGTAGTTAACACCATTCACAAAGCTGGCAACTACGAATTAACATTCGATGCTACAAATCTTGCTAGCGGTATGTATATATACAGGATGGAAAGTGGTAATTATGTTTCAGTAAAGAAGATGATGATTCTCAAGTAATTTAATCTTCATCACCCTTTTGTAAATCAAAAGGGAAAATAATTATAAAAATCCCCTCTTGTTGAGGGGATTTTTTTGTTATTCAGAAGTTATTTGTTTATTTAATATCTATTCAAATATGATTAATTGAATTTATATTTATGCTTTCGTATGTTTGGATTGAATATTAAATTATTATGAAAAATTTAGATCGAAATAAAATCCTAACATTCTTTCTTCAAAGACATCAAAGCTATTTTGCATCTGCCTACGAAAACGTTTTTTAATTTCTTTGCTAATCTCTTTTTCTTCTAAATAAAACATACACTAAATTTTATATTAGTAATTTTTGAAAATTCTATGGAATTATAAATGATAATTGGTATAAGACGAGCAGATAAAAATAAATGGGAAAAACGTACACCGTTAATCCCTGATGATCTTCAGTATTTAAAGGAAAAATACGGCATTCAGACTCTTGGTGCAGCCATCGGAAATTAGAGCTTATACTAACGATCAGTATAGTGCAGCAGGTGCCGAAGTAGTTGAAGATATACAGAGTGCAAATACAATTTTTGCCGTAAAGGAAATTCCGCTACACTTCTATCGTAAAGGAAAGACATATATTTTCTTTTCTCACACTATCAAAGGGCAATCTTATAATATGCCCTTACTTAAAAAGATGATGGAACTAAAATGCAATTTAATAGACTATGAAAGAATTGTAGATGAATCTAACAGACGTCTAATATTTTTCGGAAAGTATGCTGGTATTGCAGGAATGGTCGAAACTCTTCATGCTTTAGGACAAAAGTTAAAACTTAAAGGGTATAAAACTCCTTTCGATAAAATTAAACAGGCTTACCAATATGATTCAATCGATGAAGCAACAAAAGAATTAAAGGAAATTGGAGACCAAATAAAAGTTGGAGGAATAGATAAAGAATTACAACCTTTGGTAGTCGGGTTTGCAGGTTATGGAAATGTATCAAAAGGCGCACAGGAAATTTTCGATCTGTTGCCAGTAAAATTAATAAAGCCAAATGAACTAGCTAACCTCAAACAGTTTTCAAAAGAAGACTTATCGAAGTTTTTATTTAAAGTTGTTTTCAAAGAAGAAGATCTTGCTAAACCTAAAGAAGGCACATTTAAACTTCAGGATTACTACGATCATCCCGAGAAATATCAAGGGAAATTTGAAGAATATATTCCCTATCTAAGTGTAATTGTTAACTGCATTTATTGGACAAACCGATATCCGAGATTAGTAACTAAGAATTTTCTAAGAAGCGACAAATACTTTAAATCAGAACAAAAGCTGATGGTAATCGGTGATATATCCATTGATGTAAACGGGGCTATCGAAATAACGAACAAAGCTACAGATCCAGGAAATGCTTTCTACACTTATTTTCCAGCCAATGATACATATGAAGATGAAATTCAAAAAGATGGTATCACGTTAATGGCTGTCGATAATCTTCCTTGTGAGTTTCCAAAAGAATCATCAAAAGAATTTTCTGCGATCTTAAGAAATTTCGTTTACGAAATAGTAAATGAAGATTTCAAGAAACCATTTGAAGAGTTGGCACTTTCCTTTCCTATTAAGAAAGCGCTGATTCTTCAGAACGGTGAATTAACTAAAGACTATCTATATTTAAATAATTATTTAACCGGGGTATAAAAAATGAAAAATGTATTAGTACTGGGTGCCGGGTTAGTAAGTAAACCTGGCGTAACATATCTGCTTAAACAAAAAAATATCTTTGTGACTGTCGCATCAAGGACAGTAAGCAAAGCTGAAAATCTCATTAAAGGTTTTAGTAATGGTAAAGCCATACAGCTAAATGTTGAGAAAGAAGATGAACTTGCACAATTAATAAAAAACAATGATATTATCGTGAGTCTGCTGCCCTGGGTTCATCACCTTAAAGTTGCTAAGCTTTGTCTGAAGCATAATAAACATATGGCTACAACTTCCTACGTAAGTGAAGATATGCAAAAGCTGAATGAGGAAGCTAAAACCAAAAATCTTTTATTCCTTAACGAGATTGGTGTCGATCCGGGAATTGACCATATGTCAGCAATGAAAATAATAGATGAAGTTTATGAAGAAGGTGGTAAGGTAGTACATTTTTATTCATATTGTGGTGGTCTCCCCGCACCGGAGGATAATGACAATCCATTTGGATACAAATTCTCGTGGAGTCCAAAAGGTGTGGTTTTGGCTTCCAGAAATTCTGCAAAATTTTTAGAGAATGGCAAGATCGTTGATATTGAAGGTAAAAATTTATTTCTTAATTACAGGGTTGAAGAAATAAAAGGACTTGGGAAAGTTTGAAGTTTACCCAAATCGTAATTCACTGCCATACAAAGATCTTTATAATTTGAAAGATGCGATAACGGTTATGCGAGGCACTTATAGAAATTTGGGCTGGTGCGATACGTTAAAAAAGATGGTTGATCTCGGCTTAATCAATGAAGAAAAGCAACCTGGATTGAAAGGGATAACTTACAGAAAAATGATGGCTGATATGGTTGGAGCAAAAGATGATTCCACACTAGAGAAAAAAGTTGCCGAAAAGCTAGGTCTGGATAAGAACTCCGAGGTTATAAAAAGATTTGAATGGTTAGGGTTGTTCAGTGATAAAATAGTGCCGGATTTTGATAACAGGCTGGATATATTAAGTGAATTACTACAAGAAAAATTAGCGTTCAAGGGCAAAGAAAAAGATATGATTATTCTTCAGCATAAGTTTACAGTTGAGAATGCTGATAAATCGAAAGATCTGGTAACATCGACACTGATTGACTATGGAGAAGCATTGAAGGAATCATCGATGGCAAGAACTGTCAGCCTGCCGCTTGCAATTGGAGTTAGATTTATGGCAGAAGGTAAATTCAATTTAACCGGAGTTCAGATTCCGATTCACAAGCAAATTTATATACCTGTTATGAAAGAGCTTGAAACTCTTGGAATAAAAATGGATGAGAAAAAGTATAAACTTAATTAATCCCTTATATTAATTTAATATTTTAGATAAGTGACTAATAATTAGGAAAATGAATTGAAAGAGGACTTGCAGGTTATCTTGAAAGTTCTTAGAATTAAGTTGTCCAATAAATAAAAATAGGATTAACTACTTGCCAGGAACGGCTCCAATTTGGAGCCGTTCTTGTTTTAAACTATTTTTGAATTAATGACAGGCAAACTTTACATCGTAAGCACACCAATAGGAAACTTGAAAGATATTACTCTTCGGGCAATTGAAACATTGAATGAAGTTGATTTTATTCTTTGTGAGGACACTCGAGTTACATCAATTCTTTTAAAACATTATAATGTTATCAAACAGCTTATATCTTTTAATGCGGTGAGCGAAATAAAAAAAATTCCTGCGATAATTGAGCGCCTTAAAAATGGACAAAGCTATGCTCTCGTTTCAGATGCAGGCACACCAGCGATTTCGGATCCGGGAATCAGATTAGTTTCGGATGCAATTAAAAATGGTGTGCAGGTAATTACAATTCCAGGACCAACGGCTCTGATTGCTGCACTTACTATAAGTGGTCTGCCCACGGATTCATTTGCCTTTGAAGGCTTCATCCCTCAAAAGAAAGGAAGGCAGAAGAAATTAAAACAACTCTCTGAGGAAGAAAGAACAATAGTTCTTTATGAATCATCCCACAGAATTATAAAGCTTATAAATGAATTAAATGAATATTTTTCTGAACGATATGTTGTCATTTGCCGTGAGCTAACAAAAAAATTTGAAGAATCCTGGCGTGGTTATCCAGCAGAATTAAAAGAAAAACTTGGTGAAAAAATAGTTAAAGGGGAATTTGTGGTTGTGATTTCATCTAAAGACTGGAAAAATTAAATCTGCTTTTTTCATTCACTGAGCAAATAATTATAATCCTTCAGCACAGTATCTAAAAAATTTAATGGATGAAGATTAGAACTAACTCCAATCTTATTTTCAATTGCTTCTTTTGTTTTATTTAAAATATTCGTATAAACAATAATATCAGGTTTCTTATAGTTTAAGTCTATTACTTCTTTTACTAAAGAAATATCTTTATCGCTAAGTGAACTTACCTGTGGATATTTAACTTCGTAGTTTGTTGGTGTTACCCGAAGAATTGTGTCATCAAGTTTGGTTTCGGCTTTTAATTTTACCACAGTAGTATGAGCAGCCAGGTCACCAAGTCTCTGCCCTTTTCCGTTTATTATCATAGTTACCAATCCAACCGAGCCGTAAGTGAAATAAATATCTATTGGAGCCAGTATCCATCTCAAAAAATAACTCCCGATTCCAGCCGGAGTTCCGTCAAGCTTAACAACTCTCATCTTCATTATTTTTTTCCCAAAGGATTGCCCGTTAAGAAAAGTTTCACAAAGCAAGTGATAAAAGAATAGTGGCAGAAATAAAATGACAAAATATGCTGCAGGATAATAGAATGCTGAACCTTCAGTAACATTTAAAAGCCAGATATAAAAAATTATAAACGCAATTAAATAGCCTATCATTATGAGTTGATCGATTAAACCAGCAACCACTCGGTCTCCGACACTGGCTACGGGATACTCAATGTTAACATTCTGTGAAGTCTGAATTTCTATCGTTTGCATAACTAAAACTAAATCAATCCCCGTGCCTTTAATTCAAGATACTTGTTAATAGTGTTTACGGAAAGATTTTGCGGTGTGGTCAGGATTGACTGGATGCTGTATCTGGCAAGCTCCTTTACAATTAACCTTTTTTCAAAAGCAAATTTTTCCGCAATAGTTTTTTGATAAATGTCTTCTACATTCTTTGAGGGCTTATCTATTAAAGTATAAAGCTCTGTATTAATGAAAAAGATCACAACCACTAAATGTGCCTGCGATAACCTTCTTATATAAGCAAGCTGTCTTTGAAGTGCGTTCAATGTTTCAAAATTAGTATATAAAATAATAAGACTTCTGTGACTTATCTTTTGAAGAATAGTGCTTGTCAATATTTCAAAATCGGATTCAAGAAAATCAGATTTTTGATTGTAGAGTATTTCAAGAATGTTTTGCATTTGCCTTGCTTGCCTGTCAGCCGGTAAAATATTGCTGACTTTATTAGAGAACGTAATTAAACCTGCCCTATCCTGTTTATGAATTGCTATGCTTGATATAACCAGGGAAGAATTAATCGCATAATCTAGAAGGCTCAATCCATCGAAAGGCATTTTCATAACACGACCAATATCAATGACACTGTAAACTTGTTGAGACTTTTCATCATCAAAATGGTTTACCATCAGATGAGTTTTTCTTGCTGTCGCTTTCCAGTTAATTGTTCGATAATCATCTCCTCGTACATATTCCTTTATATGATCAAACTCCATAGAGTGCCCGACCCGCCTGATTCGTTTAACACCTGCTTCAGTTAATCTATCTGATATCGCCATCAATTCGTATTTTTTCATTTGGACATACGAGGGATAAACAGGAACAATCTTTGTTCCTTCAAAACTGAATCTTCGTCTCACAAAACCTATAGGTGAAGAAGCATAAATATTCGTGCTTCCAAAATTATATTCTCCCCTTTTAACAGGTCTCAAATTGTAAGTGAATATCTTGGTTGTTCCTGGCTCGACTGAGATCTTGAAATAAAGATCGCGTATTTGAAATTCAAATGGTATTTCATCAATTATTTCACATGTTGTTCTGAAAGCATACTTGTTGTCAAGAAAGATTTTAATTTCATTATCGTCACCATTAGATAGCCGGTTTGGTGCTGCCCTGTAAGAATGAATTCCCTTTTTATTTATGAAAAGGATCAAAGCATCGGATATGAGTAAAAAGACCAAAGCTACAAAAAGCATATTGCTTATTATAAATAGTTTCGGCAAGAAATATGAGAAGACAAAAAGTACAACAAGTACTGCAGTTATAATAAAAAATCTTGAAGATAAATAGAAAGACTTAAGAACTTTCACTACCTTGGAACCTCAACTCTTTCTAAAATTGTTTTGATGATATCATCAGGAGTTTTCCCTTCCATTTCTTTTTCAGGAGTTAAAAGAATTCTATGGCGTAATGTTGGATAAACAACCGACTTCACATCATCGGGAGTAACGAAATCTCTGCCATTAATTGCAGCAATTGCTTTCGCCCCAATCATAATCGAAATGGAAGCCCGGGGGGAACCGCCAAGATAAAGATCGCTGTTATTACGTGTCCGGTTTACAATTTGAGTAATGTATCCGGCAACTTTCTCATCAAGATGAGAAGTTCTGACTTTCTCCCGAAGCATGTTTAAGAGATTCTTTCGTAAATACAGGCTGAATTAAGTTCAAATCATTAATATTTTTTCTGCTGTGAAGATCGAGCAATATTTTTATTTCTTCTTCAGGTAACGGGTAATCCATTTCAACTTTAAATAAAAAACGATCAAGCTGTGCTTCAGGCAATTTATAAGTTCCTTCGTGCTCGATTGGATTTTGTGTTGCAAATACAGTAAAAGGATTATCCATTTTATAAGTATTTCCATCAATTGTTACCTGACGTTCTTCCATTGCTTCAAATAATGCTGATTGAGTTTTAGCAGGTGCACGGTTTATTTCATCTATTAGAATAATGTTTGAGAAAATTGGTCCACGATTAAACTCGAATTCAGAAGTCTTCATATTAAATACTGATGTTCCAAGAATATCAGAAGGCATAAGATCCGGAGTAAACTGAATCCTTGAAAAGTCAGCTGAAATCGTTCTTGCAATAATTTTGGCCAAAAGAGTTTTCGCTATACCTGGGACACCTTCGATTAAGACGTGACCATCAGCCAGAACTGCTGCAATCATCATATCAATTATGTTGTCCTGACCAATGATAATTTTTTTAACTTCATTTCTAACTCTTTCTATTGAATCTTTGAGTTCAGTTAGATCTGTGCGGGGAGTAAAATTTGTTTCTTCCATATTACTTTGTTCTTTCGTAAAATTTTTCTATTTGATAGTTGATGTTTACTAAATCTTCTTCCGTTATTTTTTGATTCTGATTGATTTTTTCAATTTCCCTCATTATTGATTTTACCTTTCCTGTCGATAACGAAGATTTATCTGCTATTTTTTGAATTATCTCTTCATCAAAGCTGCTGGTTTTAATAAAATATTTATTCCTGATATGGTCCAGGAAAAAAGATATTTTCTTCTCTGCAATATTCTTATAATCTTTTTGCTGAAAGTATAGATTACCGACCGTCTCAACAAATTCAACTGTAGAATTCGTTAAAGGTGGAATTACAGGTATTATCCTTTGCTTTCTTCTTCCATAAAATAAAATAAAAAGCACCACTGTTACCAGTATAATATAATAAGCCCATTTAAGTGATTGCTGAGATATAATGTATTGTAATGATGAAGCAGTGTACTTATTACCATCCTTGTAATAATCATCCCAGAATGTTTGCTGCACAGGTAAATGAGATAATGCCTTGTAAACATATTCATTATTTTCTGAGTTGAGAATATGGTAGTTAGTAAATGCAAGTGGAACCGTATTCAAAAAGAAATTTCCTTCTCCATACTTAATCCTTATAAAATTCACGTTCCCCTTGTCATTTCTTCCAAGCACCTGAACTAATGCTGTATCAAATTCACTGAAGTAATTTTCAAAATTACCCATGAAGTATGAGTAACCCTTTTCAGATTTTACTTCCGGCAAGGTGAAATTAATATTTACAGAATCATCGCTAAAGAATTCATCGAACGTTTTTACTTTTAGTGAATCAGCCAGATTGCCGTAAATTCCAAAAGCGGAGATAAAAATATCATTACCTTCTGCAGCATAACGGAGAAGATATTCAGTATCAAGTCTGTCAGGAGAAAAGTAACTATTTATAAAGATATAGTTTGTTCCGTAATAAAAATTGTTCTTCAGGATATTATATATTGGTAGTTCTTTCAATACTACTTCGTTACCCGGGAATAGGTTTGGGACAATATTATAGATTATGTAGCCACCATAAGGAATTTTATCCTTCGTAGCGAAACTTTTTGCCCAATCCAATTCTTCTGGTTCTACTATTTTAATAATAGTTAGTATTATCAGAGTAATAATCAGGGGAATTATAAATTTTATATTCGATCTTTTCATTAGGAAGCCACCAATCCGAATAACTCATTAAAATCTTTCTGAGAAGATTTCATAACATCTTCATCAACCGGAAAGTTACCATACCAAATCCACTCAAATCTTGAGCTTGTAGTTTGAAATGCTTTCGAAATATTGCTATTCTTAATTTCTAATAAATACTGATGATTGGTTTTATTATTTTTAATTTCAATTATTTCTTTTTCAGAAAGTAGCTTGAGCGACTTTAAAAATAAATATCTTACTGCAAGTTTATAATCCTTTCCTTCCACAGCCGCATTGATAAGCACATCAAAATTAAGCTGGCTAATATCTTCTTCGCTTTCAATTATTTTTATTTCATTAGAATTTATTTTACCGAATAGCAAACCTCTTCTATCCGCTTTAATAAGCCCTCTTATGATGAGTATCAATGCAGCAATCATTAATCCGTAATAAAGGTAATCAAGAAGAGTTGAGTAAACTTTGGAAGAGTAAATTATTGCAAGCTGCTGGTTAATCCAGTTTTTAATTTTAGTTATCCAGTCATCAGCTTCTTTTGGACCACCCTCATAATCAAAATCAGGATCATTCTTATATTTTTCCAGAACATCATCTGATAAAACTCTTACATCAACTGTGTATTCTTCATTATTAGCTGAGAGAATTTTCTGTGTTGAATCCGGATAATAAGAATAATCAATTTTTGCGGAAGTGGCTGGTCTTTGTCCAAAACAAAATTGAGCAATTGTAAAAATGCCAATAATAGAAATAACTAAAGTGCGAATTGTGGAAGTCATTTATTTTATTTCATCGATTTGTTTTAACAACCCCGGAGCCTCTTTACGCTCTACAAGATTGTAATACTGAAATGCAATGGCAATTGTACTTATAACGTAAAGCAAAACGCTCAGCGAAGTAATTATGGAAGAAACGATAAATAAAGTTCGGTTAAGGCTGCCGGATTCGGAATTCGCACCTGTGAACGCAATAAATATTGTTACAATGTAATTAGGTATATAGAGAATTCCACCGAGAAAACCCTGTATAAATCCAACAACGAGTATCACGCCAAATGTAAACCACCAATTACCTGATATTAATTTTGTGCATCTTCGTACAGCATCAAAGAACCCCAATCCTTCCTCAAGCCTGATAATAAAAATTAATGAGAGAGCAATTGATAGGTAAATTCCAGGAATAATCAGAAAAAGAAATCCAAAACCGGCTATAAATGTATAACCTATTCCAGTGAACAGAATCAGAAAAAAGTTTTTCTTTACCATTTGCCATACATCATCTAGTTCAATGATTTCTGTTTCAGATTGTTTATATAACATTAAATGAGAATATGTAACAACGGTAATTATTAAATAAGATAGCATCATAAAAAACATTGAGAATAAAAAAGGAATGCCAATCTGCTCCAGATCCGGGAAATCTACAAAATTAAACATAGAAGACTGATAAATACCCATAAACACACCAGCCAGTAGGATTGCCGGTGCACTAATAAAAAGATTTGATTTAAATAAAACTTTGAAATTTCTTTTAATATAATCGAAGGTTACGTTTAGCAGCCCTCCAAAATCTCTTACCTTTCTGAATTCTATTTTAGTTTGGTTCATTCTTTACCTCAAGCTTCTTAAAAAGTATTGCTGGATAAATTAAAAAATACCATATAACAAAAGTCAAAGAACCGAGTATTATTACTAAGCTTAAATAAACCGGCATCCCAGTGTGCCTTGTAACAAATGATTCAAGAAAACCTGCTATTATGAAAATTGGAATAAGGCTGACAATCATTTTCAAACCTTCTTTTGAACCGATTCTAAAAGACTGCAAACGAGAATATGTGCCTGGAAAAAGAATACTGTTGCCAAGAACTAATCCGGCAGCTCCAGCTATAATTATAGAAGAGATTTCAAGAGTGCCGTGAATCCAGATTACTAAAATCGATTCAAAGAGAAGATCATGAATGTGAAAAAAGTATTGGAAGGCACCTAACATTATACCATTGGACATCAATATCCAAGCAGTTCCGAAAGAAATTAACAATCCAAACATAAATGCAATAAACGAAACTCTTATATTATTAAAAGTAATTCCAAGAAACATATCCACACCGTTCATCTGCTTGTACACAGCCAATGGATCACCTTTATCAATGTTTTCAAGAGTCATATTAACGTAGCTGTCACCCATAATTAATCGAACAAACCCAGAATCGCCAGCAGAAGAGACAACACCAATGAGCATTGAGAGAAAAAATATTGAAAAGGCGGCAAAGATTTTCATCCTATGTTTATAAAATAGCAGTGGTGCCTCATATTTCCAGAAACGAAGAAATCTCTCTTTTCTTTCCTTCTTACTTTTATAAATTGATTGATGAACTTTTGCAGTGAGTGAATTAAGATACTGGGTAGTTTTACTTTCTGGATAAAAGGTTCGAGAATACGAAAGATCATCGGTAAGCTGGATAAAAAGATCAGCAAGTTTATCGGGATTAACTTTATCTTTTGAAGCGAGAAATGCTTCGACCTCTTTCCACTTGTCAGCGTTCTTTTTAAGAAATGAAACTTCTCTCAAATGATCACTTTCAACTAGTTTTCATCTTCGTAAGTTATTAGAGAATCTATTTTATAATTCCGGATTTTTTCTCTTCCATTGAGAAAAGCAAGTTCAATTATAAATGACAGTTGAACTACTTTTCCCCCAAGCTTTTCTACTAATTTGCAAGCAGCTTCAGCCGTTCCACCTGTTGCTAATAAATCGTCGTGAATTAAAATTTTATCACCTTCACCAATTGCATCCTTATGGATTTCTATTTTATCCAGACCATACTCAAGCTGATAAGTCTGGGATTCCTTTTCTGCAGGAAGCTTACCTGGTTTTCTTACGGGGATAAAACCAGCATTTAATTCATTGGCTAACATTGCTCCAAAAATGAAACCACGCGATTCAATTCCAACCACTTTGTCAATATTTAAACCCTCAGTAAAATTGATTAACTGCCGAAGGGTTTCTTTAACCGCATCAGGATCTTTTAGTAATGTTGTTATATCTCTGAACATAATTCCTTTAATCGGAAAATCCCGTATGCTCCGGATATATTTTTTAAGATCAGCAGACATAATAATTCCTATTTTTTTGTGAGAAAATTGTTTAAGCCTTCTTTAAAATCTTTTGTGGTCCGACTGATGGTATTTAATCCAATAGAATACTCAACCGCATCTTCAACAGATAAACCAGATACTTTTCTAATCATATCTTTAGTTAGTTTAATACTCCCAAATGAATTGTCCTTTAGTTTCGATGCTACATCCAATGCACCAGTTAAAGCATTGTTATTTAGATAGTTAGCAAAACCTATCTCATAAGCTCGTTTGCTATCAATAATTTCCCCAGACATAAGCAATTGCTTTGCCATTCCTTCACCTACTCTTCTTATCAAAAATGTAGATACGATTGCCGGGATAAATCCAATTTTTACTTCTGAGTACCCGAATTTAGCCATTGATTCATCAGCCACAATTAAATCACAGACCGAAGCTAATCCGCAGCCTCCTGCAATAGCTGCTCCGTTCACCGCTGCAAGAACCGGTTTTGGAAAATTGTAGATTAGTAAGAATAATTCAGCCAGTTCCCTAGAGTCCTTTTCATTTTCCATTGATGAATAGTCTTTCATTTCATTCAGGTATTCAAGGTCTGCCCCGGCACAGAAAGCTTTCCCCTCACCTGTAATGATTAAAACTTTAACTGATTCATCCTTTGAAGCTTCCATAATCTTTGACTTCATTTGTTTCACTAATTCCGGGTGGAGAGCATTTCTTTTTTCAGGACGATTCAGAGTAAGTGTTGCAATCTCATCTTTAATTTGAAATTTAATCATAATTCTAACTCGTTGATATTCAGGAAAACCATTTAATTACTAAGAAAATTTGTAAATAAGTCGAGGCAAAAGCAAGCAGAATTCCGGCAAATACCTGAGAAAATGTATGAACTTCTAATTGTATTCTTGCCCATCCAACTAATAATATTACTATTGAAAATACCATGGCTGTTGGTCCAAATGCATAAGTAATTGCTGCTAAGGGTCCGGCAGCACCCATTGCATGTGCGCTAATTTTCCATTGCTTATTTATTAAGATTGTAACTAATGTGTTAGAAATATAACAAAACCAAAAGGCTATTGAAATAATATTCACTTTAAAACTTATCAGAACGATCAGACCAATTAAATAAAAGCCAACAGAAATAAGGAAAGGAGTTGTCCTTTCTTCCTTTACAGAAGCATCAAGATCAACAATTTTCCTTCGCCTTCTTAGAAATACGAAAAGTATAATCGGTGCAGCAAATCCAAATGTGAAGGCAACAAGAATTGTAACAATCGTTTGCAGAAAATTAGTTTCCAGTATAAAAGCGAAGAGTGTAAAAACGATTATAGTAAATGAAGGAGGGACAAAGAGTGTTGAGATGATTCTGGCGATCTTGTCTTTATTAAATTGCAAAACTGGAAATCACTATTAGTTTAATTTTCAGGTTTGTCATTGCGAATCCCAATTTATTGGGATGAAACAATCTTATATCAGCCATCTTTAGACTAAGATTACTTTGTCGCCCCAAATCCTTTGGGACTCCTCGCAATGACCTATGATTGAAACTCTTCAACATCTTTTTTCACCGAATCAAGATATTTAAGCAGCGCATCTTCAACAGGATTATATTCGGTTAATTTCATAAGTTCAGATCTAATTCGTGCAGCTCCGTACATTCCACGCTGATATCCAGCATAAAATTTACGGTGTTCTAATACTCCCCTTTTCTCACCTTTTACTTTAACTGCTAACTTTAAATGTTTAAGACACGTTTTTATTCTCATCTCCTCATCAACGACGGTCGTTATTTTTCCAGTTGAAAGAAGTTCTTTTGCTTCTTTGAATATCCAGGGATTGCCAATAGCTCCTCTTGCAATCATAATTCCATCTGCACCTGTTTCATCGAAAGCTTTTTTTACATCACTAGCAGTTAGAACATTGCCATTGAGAATTACAGGTATGCTAACAACTTCTTTTATTTTCGGAATCCAGCTCCAATCAGCCTCACCGTTGTGGCCTACTTTTCTTGTTCTGCAGTGAACAGTTAAAGCAACCGCACCAGCATCTTCCATTCTTTTTGCGACTTCAAGAATTTGAATGCTGTTTTCATCCCAGCCCAATCTTGTTTTAACTGTTACAGGCAAAGAAGTTGAATCCACAACTGCTTTTACTAACTCCTGCATATAAGGTGGATTTTTTAGCAGCCCGGAACCTGCACCGCAACCGACAACTCCCTTAACCCAGCATCCTGCATTAATATCAATTAAATCTGGATTTTCAGCTTCTGCAATTTTTGCAGCACCAACCATTGATTTTATATTCGCACCGTAAATCTGTATTCCAACCGGGCGTTCTTCTTCAATGATTTTTAGTTTCTCGTGAGTTTTTTTATTTGCACGTACCAATCCTTCAGAGTTTACAAATTCAGTGTAAACAATATCTGCCCCCAGTTCCCTACAAACCAGACGGAAAGAAATGTCGGTCACATCTTCCATTGGTGCAAGAAGGACTGCGTTTTCTAATTCTATACTGTCGATTTTGAACATAAAATTTCAAACTAATATTCTTAAATTAAAGAAAAGTAATTATGAGTTAAAGGTTAATATGAATAAAATTTTGATAGAATATACTCAGTTAATTAATGCTAGACAGTTCAGACATAATATCTTCCAAATCTTTTATGCTCTTTCTCTTTCCAATATCAGAATTTGAAAATTTATCCCATTTGGCATGGAAAGCATAATTTCTTATTTCTTTTATTACACCTAGTCTATTAGCTTGAATAGGATTAATAATTGAATTTGTTTTTAACAAATCAATTTTAGTTTGAGCTTTTTCCGGAATTTCTAATCGATTAATTTTACATAGATTTGATAGAAAATCTTCAAAAACAGCTGACAACAGTACACTTGATGGTTTTTTACCTTCTTCTCCTCCTTTATTCAACGTCTTAGCTTGCAATAAGAAATCCGCAAGAGTTCCAATTACGATTGAGTATTCTAATTTATGTAAGACACCACTCTCTAAATCAACTATAGCACTTTTTAATATTGCTCTTGTTGACTTTAACCAAGCTGTGGCTGTACCCTTCATTCTTTTTTCTAATTGTTTGACATAAATCGAATTTATACCAAACATAGCTTCTAACAAGGCATATGCGGAAGTTCTTAATGATTCGCATTCTTCAAAATCATTATCATTCAATGATTTAGCCGTTTCATAAAGTTTTTTCAAATAGTCAATTTGTTTGTTCATTTTATTATCTGATAGATTAAATTTCTGATTCAATCTTATCCGTTTGCACCAAGCCAACTGATAGCTTCTTTAGCATCACCAAAATATTTAAAGTTGCTCCATTTAACATTGGCATCGGTTGCTTCACTAAAGCGCAGATCATCCAGGACTCGAGAGATAACAATTGCTATTTTATCGGTGTTCTTAAATCCAAACTTTTCCAGTGCATCTCCATCGGTGTGTATCTTGTAGATATTTGCTTCCAGTAAAGTCTTTGAATGGTTAATTAAGTATTTTTTGCAATCATATTCGTGTGCAAGTTTTCTTGCCTCCATAGAATACTGTTCGGCAATTTGAAAATTCACTCTTCCTTTAACTTTTAACCTGAACGATTTTATTATCTTCCAGGTATTCAACTGTGTATTCCATTTCAAAACCTCCTCAACTTTATCATTTAATAACGACTTTACAACTAACTGTACAAATCTTACCCACAAGTTCATCAATAATTACATCTGTTACAATGATATTAATAAATACCGGTTGCGTACAGGCAAGTGAAGAAGGAGGAAACGAAAATCAGGTAGTAAGCTTTAACCTCTTCGGTATATAAAAAATAGAAGCTATCACAATCAAAAACATAAATGCAGCGCCTGTTAAAAATGGGAATGGATAACCAAAAAACTCAAATGCAAATCCACCCCACAAAGGACCGAACATTCTTGCAAGTGCTGAGAGAGACTGGTTTACACCGAGAGTCATCCCCTGCTCTGTATCAGAAGCAACTTCTGAAATAAGACTTAGCAGAGTTGGCTGTAACATTCCTGTTCCAAAGGATAGAAAGATGGAATCAACTGCAAGCCAGAGAAAGTTACCTGCATAAGGAATAATTGCGAGTGTAACCATAATAAGAAATGAGCCTATTATGAGTATCCGCTTTTTTCCGATAAATTTTGTAAGTGGTCCAATCAATCCTCCCTGCACTAATGCAGAGGAAAACCCTATAATTCCAAACATATATCCATTCTGAAGATCAGTAAAACCGTAAACCTGTAAGCCAAGTAGTGCAAACGTTCCATAAATATTAGCAAAAGAAAATGTGAGAATAAAAAAGAGGGAAATCAGTATTGCAAGATTTGGATTTTTAAAGGCTTTCAAAATAGCATCAGTATTAAATAATTTTCTTTTGGTTTCGATAAAACCACTTCTGTCAGTAAGTGATTCAGGAAGCAATATCATAGTTACAATAAAAGCAATAAATGAAAAAGATGCTGCACCCAGCCCTGTTTCCATATAGCCAAGTTTGGATAGAAACCCGCCAATGAGCGGACCGAAAACAAATCCCAGTCCGAATGCTGAGCCAATAATTCCCATTCCTTTTGAACGGTTTTCCTTTGTGGTCACATCTGCTATGTATGCTTGTGCAACAGCAATACTGCTTCCACCAATTCCTGCAACTATCCTTGACACCAAAAGAATGAGATACGAGCTTGTGAAAGCAAAAATCACGTATCCCAATGCATTGATTAAAAGACAAATAACAATTACAGGTTTTCGCCCGTGCTTATCTGATAGCCTTCCAAGAATCGGATTAAAGATAAACTGCACCAAAGAATAAATTGCAATCGCAATACCAACAGCAGCTTCGTCCACTCCAAGTTCTTTTATTGCAAACGATGGTAAAATCGGAATGAGGATTCCAAAACCTAACAGATCAATAAATACAGTTAGGAAGATTAAAGATAGTGCGGGTTTATTTTTCACAGAGTAGACTTCCGGATAAAGCTCATTTTAATAAATAAATATCACTTAAATATACAAACGTCCAAATTAAGTTCTGGTCAGAAATCCTCTGATGAGTATAGTTTGAAATCAGAGTTATACTTCCCGATAATTTCTTCCGTATCCTCAAATGCTTCTTTCATAAGTTTTTTATCTTCACCGGTTAGAAATGTGTAAGTTGAATCTTGTTCGCCGATTTGCGATGGAAGAATAATGTACTCCCTTCCCTTTTCTGTTTGACCCTTGAAAACCCAAGTCGGAATGTAATTCACATCATTTATGTAAACAGAATCATTAAAAATATTTTTTGAGATTTGAATATTGAGTATTACTCCTGCATCAGAATAGCGCCATCTTTGATTAGAAATAAAATTGCCCATTGAGTATGCTACAAAACCTGAATCAATTTTTGTATTGTTTGTCTTAAAATAATCAAATGGCTCAATAACGTGAGGATGACCACCAATAATTATATCTGCTCCAGACTCAATAATTTTTTGCACAATTTCTTTTTGATAATCACTTGGCTCTCGGTTATACTCGGGACCATAGTGAAGATGAACTAAAACAACATCGACATTTTTTTCTCTGGCTTTCTTGATGTCATTTCTAATCAAGTCCTCATCAATTAGATTGATGATAAAATCATTTCCTTTTGGTATTGGTAGTCCATTTGTGTTTTCGGAGTATGCAAGGAAGGCAATTTTAATTGAGTTTACCAGAAATATTCTAATTGAATCCCGGTCTTCCTGAGATATAAAAGTTCCCGTTCGATGAATTTTATTTTGATTAAGCACATCAATAGTTCTTTTAACTCCATCCCAGCCTTGATCAAGTGCATGGTTATTTGCTGTTATAAGTAAATCAAAACCAGCATACCTTAATGCATAAATAAAATCATCTGGAGCATTGAAGTACGGATATCCGCTCAAACCTTTATCGTCTCCTGCAACTACGGTTTCAAGATTACCAATGGTTAAATCTGGTGTGGACAAATATTGTTTCACTTCACTGAATACACCTGTAAAATCAAAGCTATCAGCTGCAACCTTTGCATAATTAAACTGAGTTGAGTGACACATCAGGTCTCCTACAAAGCATAGTGTTGCGGAGAAGACAGAATCCTCTAAAATTGGTTGAGGATTTTTCTCAATCGCTGATGAATTAAAGAAAAAATATTGAAAAGTTGTTGTTACTATAAAAGTTATAATTACAAAAATATTTTTCACAGATCAGATTAAATTATTCAAAATAAAAAATAAGGCTGGATTGATTTCTCAACCCAGCCCTCAACTTCATTAGAAAGTTTGTGCTAAATTAACCTTTAGCAGCTTTCCTTTGAGCTTTTACATCCTGCACGTCCTTACGTACTTCCTGGCAAAGCTTCCTTAAGTCACTTAAGCCTTTTCTTACGCGGGTACCTGCAGCGGATTGACCTTTCTCATAAAACTTATGAAAATCAGTTTCCAATCCTTGTACGAACTGAACCAATTGATTGAATTTATCCATTATTACCTCCATCATTAGTGGTTGATATATTGTTAATTAGATCTTTCAAGTATTATTTCCGCAATATCTTTTACTTTAACTTCTTCATTTTTTTCAAAATGTTTAACTCCGTCAGTCATCATAGTCATACAAAACGGGCAAGCTGAAGCAATTGTATCTGCCCCGGTAGCAAGCGCTTCTTTTGTTCTTTCTTCATTAATTCTTCCACCTTCATCATCCTCGAGAAACATTCTACCGCCGCCTGCACCACAGCAGAAGCCTTTGTCCTTGCTTCTCTTCATTTCTATAAGATTAATTCCGTTAGCACCTTTAAGGCTCTTTCTAGGAGCATCGTAAACTTCATTATATCTACCAAGATAACAAGAATCGTGATAAGTTACGTCGGATTTTCCATTCCCTTTTAATATTAACTTATTCGAAGCGATCATCTCATCAATTAATTCTGTGTGATGATAAACTTCAAAGTTGCCACCAAATTGTTTGTATTCATTTTTTAATGAGTGATAACAATGTGGACAAGCAGTAACAATTTTCTGAACTTTGTAGTGATTTAAAGTTTCAACATTCTCAATCATAAACATTTGAGCCAGGTATTCGTTGCCAAGTCTTCTCGCAGTATCGCCATTACATTTTTCTTGTGTTCCGAGAATTCTAAATTCAATACCTCCCTTTTGCATTAACTGTGCAAATGCCTGTGATACTTTTTTATATCTGTCATCATATGAACCAGCACATCCAACCCAAAACAGATACTCACAATTTGGATCTTCTGCCATTGTCTTGACTCCGAGACCTTCAGCCCAATTTGCTCTGTCAGCAGGATTGAATGCCCACGGAGAAAAGTTAGTCTCCAGACTCTTAAAAACATTGTTTAATTCTGGTGGAAATTGTGACTCTGTAAGAACAAGATCCCTTCGCATATCAACAATACTGTCAAGATGCTCAATCATTACCGGACATTCCTGAACACAAGCCATACAGGTTGTGCATTGCCAGAGAACTTTGTCATTAACATAATCATGAACAAGTGTCTTTTGAAATTGTTCCCCTTCCGAAATTCCATTTGCAAGTAGTGGTGCTTTATCTTTAGTTCTTTGCCTGATATTAACAATTATTTCTCTTGGAGAAAGTGATTTACCAACTGTATTCGCGGGACAAGCATCTGTGCATCTTCCACATTCAGTGCATGAATATCCATCTAATATTTGTTTCCATGAAAGATGTTCAATATCCGCTGCACCAAAAGATTCAGCATTTTCATCTTCCAGATTTAAATGTTTAATGGTATTTCTGATTGGGTCTAGATTAGCAAAATAGGTATTTGGTATTGAGGTAAAGACATGCAAATGTTTTGAGTAAGGCAGTAAATTCATAAATCCAAATATAGTTAGAATATGAATCCACCAGTAAACTTCATAAGCTGCACCAGCACCGGAAGATGGATTATTAAAAAATAAATGTGCTAGAGACACAGAAATTGGACGAACTTCATAACTGTGTAGTACAAAACCATTTTTAGCAATACCAGCCATATTCTGCAACATCATTGAAACTACAACAATGAAAATCAAAGTTAAAATTATCGTTGCATCCAATGAGGCAGCTTTATCTACCTGCAAACGTGGAATGCTAAAAACAAATCTCCGTAAAAGCGCAACTATAACTGCAAGAATTACCAGAACTCCAAATACATCCTGAATAATTGTAATTGCAGAATAAAATGGTCCTAAAAATGACAGATTAAATGGTGAGTAAAATCCCTGGATGATTGCTTCAATCACTGCGAAGAGAAACAGCATAAACCCCCAGAATATCAGGAAGTGCACTATCCCGGCAAAAGGATCTCTCAGCAGCTTAGATTGACCAAATGCAATCTTAATTACATTCCCAATTCTTCTTCCAACATCACTAAACCTCTCATCCTTCTTCTTTGCAACTTTCATGTAAATAAAAAGATTTCTTAAGCTCCAGAAAAGAAATCCGAAAGCAGAAAGAAAGACAATAATAAATATGATGTTTTTAATCGTCATCAGGAATTAATTAATATAATATTAATTGTTAAGGCAGTCTTGACTGCTTTTTTGCAATTGCAAAATAAATTGAAGCAGCAGCAAAAACTTTAACTGCCATCCATACTGTGAATATAGCTGCACCAGCTTTCACTGCATCAACAATATTATGCAGATAAGCTACGTACAAATAGAAAGTCCCAACAAATATCACAACAATTTCAGCTACAAACATTGAGATAATGACTGTTAGATATTTTTGATTCTTTTGGGTTAATACACCCACTAAATAAGCTGCGATAGGAAAGGCAAGCAGATAACCACCTGTTGGTCCAATTAACCTGGCAAATCCCATTGTACCATCGGCAGTTTGTGCAAATACCGGTAGCCCAATTGCACCAAGAAAAATATAAAGAATCTGACTGTAAGCACCATTCTTCGCACCGAGGAGTGCTCCAGCTAAAAGAACTATCATTGTCTGTAGTGTGAATGGAACAGGTTTGATTGGTATTGAGATTTGAGCAGATATTGCAGTTAAAATTGAAAATGAAATAACCCAGAATATCTCCGATTCTCTTACCGAACTTAGAAGCTGGGTTAGAGTTAAGTTTTTTGAAGATGTTTTCATACGTCCCTCAATTTAAGTTTTTGTTAAAAAAGTTAAATGTATTTTCTAATACAAAATCGAATTTTGGATTGCTGCCCTCAAAAGGGTGAATAACATTAAAAGTATGACCAGCCGCTTTAATTTTAAGAAATTCCGTTTTCTCTTTATTTGACAAATTGAAGATCTGTTCCGCTTCCTTGATTGGAACAGCAAGATCTTCTTCTCCGTGTAATATTAAAAAAGGTTTTTTAATATTCCTCGCAGCTTTTTCAAGATTTAGTAAGCCATCTTCATTTTTTTCAATATCATCAATTAAAGCAACATTCAATTTCATCATTTGATTAGTTCGTGTATTCAATATTTCGAACACTCCATTTTTTCGCCATTCTTTTGCTTGTCTTGCACTATATCTATTAAATTTGGCTACTGAAGCCCAAAGCACAACCGCACCAATTTCTTTTCTTTTTGAAGATGTGATCAATGAATCTCCACCGCCTCTGCTGTGCCCAACAATTCCGATATCCTTTTTGCTCTTCTTTCCAAAGAAATTATTCAAATAGGCGTCAATAATTTCATTCAATTCTTCAAGTTCTAAAGAAATTGTATTATTTGCGAATTTATCAAGCTCTGTAAATTCTGTTAAGTTTTCTCCAATGCCGTTATGCGAAAAATTAAATGTAAGAACAAAAAATCCTCTCTTAGCAAAATATTTTCCAGTATATGGCCAGAAACCCCAGTCTTTAAAACCTTTGAATCCGTGAACAAAAATAAGGCATGGTTCTGATTCTAAATTTTCGTATCCATAAGAAGTGATTCTGATTTTTTCGTTTTTAGTTGTAATTAACACAAAATCTTTGTTCATCTGATCAAATATGCCGAATATCGTTAGAAAAGTCAATATTTAGTAAAAATTTAATATTTTGATAAATATTTAACTTTTTGATGTTTTTAGCCCATTTTATAACTTTCGGTTGAGTTGCAAAAGAATATTCCTCATTTCCAAAACTGTTAAATATATGAATTTTACTTTTTCAGAAGATTTAAAGATGCTACGAGGGCTGGCTAAGGAGTTCACAAATGGCGAGATTAAACCAATTTCGCAGATCATAGATGAAGAAGAAAAAATACCAAATGAGTTAATTAAAAAGCTTGCAGAGGTTGGATTTTTCGGTACTTCATTTCCTGAAGAATATGGAGGAGGAGGTTTTGGTAAAGTTGGATACTGCATAATGATGGAAGAAATTGCTCGTGGCTGCTCGTCAACTGCAACTATGGTTGGTGCCCATCAGTCGATCGGGACAAATGCAATTTTTATTGGTGGCTCTGAAAAATTGAAAAAAAAGTATTTGCCAAGATTATGTGCCGGCGAAATGATAGCTTCCTTTGCTCTTACAGAACCTGAAGCTGGATCAGATACATTTAATCTTAAAACTGAAGCAAGAAAAAAAGGAGATAAATGGATAATCAACGGCTCAAAGATCTGGATAACGAATGCAGGAATTGCTGATCTAATTTCGGTATTTGCACGAACGGAAAAAGGTATAACAGGATTTGCAGTTGAAGCAGATTCTCCCGGAATTACTATCGGTCCAGCTGAAAAAAAACTTGGTATTAAAGGAAGCACAACAAACTCAATCACATTTGAAAATGTGGAAGTTCCGGAAGAGAATATGATTGGCAGAGAAGGCCGCGGATTTATAATTGCAATGAAAACACTTGAAGGAGGAAGATTAACTATCGGTGCATGTTGTCTCGGTGCTTCAAGAGAATTATTAGAGCTCTCAACAATATATGCTAAAAAGAGAAAACAGTTTGGTGAGCCAATTTCCAAATTTCAGGCAGTACAATTTATGCTTGCTGAGATGGCATCAAAAATTTATCCGATGGAAAGCATTGTTTATAGATGTGCCTATGATTATGATCAGGGAAAGGATGTTTCTGTTGATGCAGCAATGGTTAAACTTTATGCCTCAGAAGCAATGACTGAAGTTGCTGATAAAGCTTTACAGATTCATGGAGGGATGGGTTTTTCCCGTGAACTTCCTATGGAAAGATATTATCGTGATGCAAGAATTTTAAGAATATTTGAAGGAACAACTGAAATCCAAAAAATGATCATCGGCAGGCATGTAATCAAATCGAACGGAAAAATTTAATATTTTATGAAACAGAAACTTTTAGTCATACCATCGATAGATATTAAAAATGGAAAATGTATTCGTACTGTCCAGGGAATACCTGAACTGGATTGTTATGAATATGGAAATAATCCTGTTGAAATGGCAAAAATCTGGCGGGCAGAAAATGCAAAGATGATCCACGTAAAAGATTTTGATGGCGCACAGGAAAAGTCTAAAAGAAATTATAAAATTATTGAAGAAATTTGTTCATCAGTCGTTATTCCTGTAGAATTTGCTGGTGGTATTCGTACGTATTCAGGATGCAGATGAAATAATGCAGACTGGAATCAGCAGGATTGCAATTAACACAATGGCAATTGAAAACAAGAAAGAGCTTTTAAAAGTACTTGAAAAATACGGCGCAAATAAAATTGTAATTTCACTTGATATACTTGGTGAAGAGTTACTTGTTAGAGGAAGAAGCAAAAAAACAGGTATTAATTTTAGATCTTGCTTAAAGGAATTGGTTGAAACGGGAGTAAATAGATTTATAGTTTGTGATATAGCAAGGAACGGAACTCAATTGGGTCCAAATATTAAATTATCAAAAGAAATTGCTGAAATGACAGGTGCTAAAGTTACACACGCAGGCGGTATAAGAAATAAAGATGAACTGATGGATATTCAAAACTTGATACCATTTGGAGTTGATTCTGTAATTGTTGGCCGTGCACTTTATGAAAACAGGTTCCCCTGTCAGAAGCTTTGGCGTGTGGCTGAATCGGGGATTTTCAAATGAATTCATTTATTAATTCTCACTTTACTAATATATTTTGTGCTACTAAATGATTAATTTAGCATGTGGCTGCAAGAATAAATAGTCGATATTTAATTCAAGTATTAATAGAATTATGTAATCAAAGAATCTTCAATTCACAAATTAAATTTCTTACCTAAGATGGCAGACGAAAATAAAAAAACAATTCATAGCAGCTTCTGGTCAAATATATTTCACACGCCAACTGAAACAGACGAGCTCGTAAAATCTCTGCAGTCGATTCCTTTATTCAAGTCCTTAACAAATAGAAACATTATTGGTTTACTCAGTATAATTCATGACCGAAATTATATAGCAGGTGAATATATTTTTTATCAGTCTGATCCAGGAATTGGTCTTTACTTAATAAGAGAAGGTGAAGTACTAATAAGTCGCGAAAATGAGAATGGTGATAAGATTACTCTGGCAGTATTCCATAAGGGTGATTTTTTTGGTGAGCTGGCTCTGGTTGATGGTGAAAAACGTTCGGCATCTGCAATTGCGAACAGCGACACCAAATTATCGGTCATCTTCAAACCTGATCTTGATGAATTCATAGAAAAATATCCTAAAAAAGGAATTAAAATTTTAAAGGGAATTGCTGAAATTACGGCTGTAAGATTAAGAACTTTAAACGAAGATTACTTTAATCTTCGAAACGAAAAAAAATAGTGGAGGTTTAAAATGGGACCTGACATTAAAAAAATTCTCGTTCCGATAGATTTTTCCGACTATTCAAAAAGCGCACTTAAGTATGCAGTAAACTTCTGTAAGAACTGTAATGCTGAAATGGTTCTTATTTATGTTGTAGAACCTGTCATCTATCCACCAGATTTCAGTATGGGACAAATAGCAATTCCATCTGTAAATGCTGAATGGGATGAAAGAGCCAGACAAGAGCTTGAAAAACTGGCTAAAGAACAAATCCCGGCTGGCGTTCAGGTTAAAACAATAATCAAAACCGGTAAACCTTTTGTTGAAATAGTTGAAACTGCAAACGAACTGAATGTAGATTTAATAATTATCGCTACACACGGTCGCACGGGAGTTGAGCATATTCTTTTTGGAAGCACTGCTGAAAAAGTAGTAAGAAAGGCTCCTTGCCCCGTTTTGACTTTAAGGGAACCTGTGAAAGGTTTTAATTATAAAGAGGGAATGAAGAAAGAAAATAAAAAGTAGATCTGTTTAGTTCTTTCTGTCAACAACAAAATCCACAAGTCCTTCAAGAGCAAGTTTACTTTGTGAGTCCGGAAGTTTGTTTAGAGCATCCTTTGCATTTTGAGAATAGATTCTGGCCTGCCCAATTGCATAATCGATGCCTTTGTTTTCTCTAACAAAAGTGATTACATCTTCTACTCTGGATTTTTCTTTCCCATTCTTGATTATTTTTCTTATTTCTGAAGCTTTACCCGGTGAAACCTGGTTGAGTGAATAGATTAATGGGAGAGTAATTTTTTTCTCTTTAATATCCCCACCTACTCTTTTACCAGTAACCGAAAAATTTCCTTCATAGTCCAGTATATCATCACGGATCTGGAAGGAGATACCAAGATTTTTACCAAAATCTCTCATTGCCGAAATATATTGATTATCTGGTGAAGCACTCATTGCGCCAATAGTGCAGCAAGTTTCAATTAGTGAGGCGGTCTTATCTGAAATAACCCTAAAATAAGTTTCTTCATCAATATCGAGTTTTCTTGTTTTTTGTATCTGAAGAAGTTCACCTTCAGACATTCGTTTTACTGTATTCGTAATCACTTCAAGAAAATCGTAGTCCTTACCTTCCATTGCAATAAGCAAACCTTTTGATAGGAGATAGTCTCCCATCAAAACTGCAACTTTATTTTTAAAGACTTTGTTGATAGACCATAATCCTCTTCTTTTATCAGCGTTATCTACAACATCATCGTGAACTAAAGTTGCTGTGTGTAAAAGTTCAACCAGAACGGCACCACGGTAACTCCGATCATTTATACCGCCCGCAACTTTAGCAGATAGCAACACAAGCAAAGGTCTGATTTTTTTTCCTTTTTGCCTGATGATGTACCGAGTAACCAGATCGACGACTCCTACACGGGAACGAAGCGATTCCTTAAATATTTGATTGAAAGAATCAAGTTCGTTTTTAATGGGCTGGGCTATTTCGGAAAGCTGATTTTTAATCACTTTTCTTTGAAGATATTTTTGATATAAAAATACTTATTTCGTATAAGAGAACCAACGGAACTGCAAGTATTACCTGGGAAACAGGATCAGCACCCGGTGTTAAAATTGCAGCAAGAATTAAAATTACAACAATGGCGTGCCGTCTGTATTTTCGCATAAATTTCGGAGTTAATATTCCAAGCTTCGATAAGAAAAAAGAAACCATCGGAAGTTCAAATACAACACCGGCAGCCAGCATTACACTGATTATTATAGACATATATTCTTCTATTGAGAACTCATTTTTTATCGCTTCCGATCCAAATTGGGCTGCGAATTTCATTGCGAGTGGAAGCATCACAAAGTATGCAAATGCAATTCCGGAAAGGAAACAAAACGTTGAAAAGAAAACGATCCATACAATATATTTTCTTTCTCTCTTCCTGAGTGCCGGCGCAATAAACTTCCATAACTGATAAAAAATATTCGGAAGGCTTGCAACTACTCCAACAATAATAGCAACCTGAACATAAAGAAAAAGCTGCCCGAAAGGTCTCAGGTTTTGTAGAGAAGCATTCGCATCTCTGGCAGGTTTTAGGAGCACAATTTCTACTAACGGATCAATGAATATCCAGGCGATTATTGTAAATAATAAGATACCAATTAATGAATATATTATCCGCCACCTGAGTTCTTCAATGTGATCGAGGAATGACATTTCAACATCGGCGCCTTCCTGCTCTTCATTCTCGTTTGGGAGTGTTGCTTCTGTAGCCAAGATTATTGACTCAACCTTTTAGATAATATTTTGGTAGAGAGGAAATCTGGAACATACCTCTTTAACATCACTGACCAGACCATTAAGTTTAGTTTCATTTTCAGCATTTTCAATTGCTGTGTTAATAATTTCAGCAATCCTCTTCATTTCACTTTCTTTCATACCGCGCGTTGTTACTGCGGGAGTCCCAATTCTTATTCCACTTGTAACAAAAGGACTTTTGGTATCGAAAGGAACCATATTTTTATTTACAGTAATACCAGCTTTCTCAAGAGCGTTTTCGGCTTTCTTACCGGAAATATTTTTGTTTGAAAGATCAATTAGCATTAAGTGGTTATCAGTTCCACCTGAAACAACATCAAATCCATAATTCATTAATTCATCTGCCATAGACCTGGCATTTTGAATCACCTGTTCTGCATAACTCTTAAAATTGTCATTTAACACTTCTGCAAATGCAACAGCTTTAGCCATAATAACATGCATCAAAGGACCTCCCTGAATTCCAGGCATAACCGCACTATCGTAAAGTTCAGACATCATTTTTACTCTGTCGCCTTTGGGAGTTTTCAATCCAAAAGAATTCTCTTTGTCTTTACCCATCAAAATAATTCCACCTCTCGGACCACGAAGTGTTTTATGAGTAGTTGATGTAACAACATCACAATATGGAAGCGGGTTATCAAGTAAACCTTTTGCAATTAGTCCAGCAGGATGGGCCATATCGCACATCAGGAAGGCACCAGTTGCATCAGCAATTTCTCTTAATTTTTTATAATCCCACTCACGCGAATATGCACTTGCCCCAGCAATAATTAGTTTTGGTTTTTCTCTAATAGCCAGGTCTTCAATAATATTATAATCGAGAAGCCTCGTACTTTTGTTTAATTCGTATCCGACTGCATCATAAAGTTTTCCTGAAAAATTAACTGGTGAACCATGCGTAAGATGACCGCCATGTGCAAGACTTAATCCAATAAATTTATCGCCTGGCTGCATAAGAGTCATCAGTACAGCCATATTTGCCTGAGAACCACTATGCGGTTGGACGTTTGCATATTCAGCATCAAATATTTGTTTCAATCTTTCTCGAGCAAGATCTTCTGCCATATCAACAAATTCACATCCGCCGTAATAGCGTTTACCCGGATATCCTTCAGCATATTTATTAGTAAGCGGTGAACCCGCTGCTTCCAAAACTGCAGGACTTACAAAATTTTCTGAGGCAATCAGCTCAAGCTTATTTTGCTGTCTCTCAATTTCCTGCTTTAAGATTTGAAATATTTCTGAATCGTTTTTAAGATAGGAATACATAGCTCAATTTATTTTTATTTTTGATAATCAAATTTAACAAAAAAAGGTTCCCTGTTAAACAGAGAACCTTCTTTTTGACTCATTCTTTTAATTTTAGGGTACGGTTACGCTCTTACCAATCCAGGTAAAGCAGTCTCCTGTAATTGGTATTACATCACCAGATTTCTTCTTATTAAAGAACCAATCTTCCTGAGATGGAACTGAGCTGGAGAGCGCTCCAATTCTATCACGAGCTTGAGCCAGTGAAGGATCAATGCTGATTGCTCTTCTATAAGTATCCTGTGCAAGCAGATAAACAAGCTTTGTTTCAAAATCAAATTTGCAATCTCTGGCAGATTGTTCATACAGCAACCCAATCGAAAATATAGCCATACCCCAGCCGCCTGCTTTATCATTTGCAGTTTCGAAGTATTGACGTGCCCTACTCAATTTACCTTGCTCCTTATAAATCAGTCCAAGGTTAAAATAGAAGTCCTTATTAGTTGGATCCAATTTAATGAGAGTCTGATATGCACTTTCTGCATCGTTAAGACGATTAACTTTGTTATAAGAGGTAGCAAGTTGATTCCAGTAATTTATTGTTTCAGGAGATTTTTGTGTTAAAAATTCCAGGGGTTCGATAGCTCGTTCATAATCCTGAGCCCTAATACATTCAGATGCATAAGTCCATGCTTTTTCAAGGTTATCTTTATCAAGTTCCCAATTCTTTTTACGAATATCCAAAAGTTGACCAACATCATCTACCAGTGTAGATAAAATCTTTGGCCATTCCGGATTATCGGGTTCTCTAACAGCAAGTTTTGTATAAATATCTATCGCCTTGAATTTATAATCATTTTGATCACTCATATTAGCAATGTATATCTGACCAAATCTGTTATAATAATAAGAATCCATCTCGGGATTGTATTCAGCAGCTTTTTGATACTCCGCAATCACGGTCGCAGGATCAAGCTTAAGCCAGGTTTCAGAAACGAAAGCCTTCCTGACCTGG
Organism: uncultured Ignavibacteriaceae bacterium; assembly: GCA_963699475.1. GTDB lineage: Bacteria > Bacteroidota > Ignavibacteria > Ignavibacteriales > Ignavibacteriaceae > IGN2. Next base: position 347,103 of record CAVOUA010000002.1, read on the forward strand.
AAGTAAGGCATACCATCAGGGTAATATTGAATTGCCATATCATAGAATGTGAGGATGGAATCTTCAATAGAAAATTCCTCAGTAATTTCCGAATCAGTTGAATCATGAAGATACCACATACAGTCTTCTAACTTATAATAAATCCATTTTGCGAATTTAGCTTTATCACAAGCTAATACCTGCCAGCCGTATGGAAGCGCACTAGCGTAATCTTTATTCTTATGATACTCAGAGAATAAGCTATAAAGCTTCAGGGTTTCCAGCGAGTCACAGTCACCGGAAAAAGACAGTTGAGAATTATTGCCCGCAACAGCACATGAAGTAAAGATCAATGCAGAGATAATAATTACATAAATTTTGATTTTTGTTTTCACGGTTCTACCCTTTTATATTATTTTTCATATCGGATAAACCAGATATCACCAAAGCTGATACCTAAGTTAATTCGTAAAAAATTTTCTTCAAGTAAATTTTCTTCCTTCGATCCTCTTACAGAATATTCAAATCCAAGATCAACAGTATTCTCAGGACTTAAAGGAAGAGCGAAACCTCCAAAAACAGAATACTGCTTTAGCTCATTACCATTAAATTTGTATTGTGACATTTCAAAACTTAAACCTGCGCGAAACATTATTTGTTCCCAAAAACTTATACCTGGAACACGCTGCGGTCTATATTCAAAACCCAAACTTATTCTGTGGAGGTCACTTAAATTGCTTTGATTTATCTCACTTAAGCTTAAACTCAGTCCATGGTTGATAAAAATAATCTAGTGCAAGATTATAAACATTAATAAAAGTAATATGCAAACCAGCATTCAATCGCATCGGAACACTCATTTTAGTCTTTCCGCTACTTATTGAGTCCACAATTGACGAAGAACGACTTACAAAACTAGTATCGGTATTTAGTTTACCAATAATATTTGTGCTTAAGCCTAATCTTAAATTAGAAATTGAACTGCTATTTAACAAATCAGCCATATTTGGTGTAATCAGGCCAATAGTCGTACCAAATCCTTTTGGTGCATAATTTAGCTCGTATTCAGAGGGAAAGTACGCAGAATTTTCAAATTCTAATTTAGAAGTGTATTTAATGTTGCCAAAATAGTACTCCAGTGTAGCACCAATTAAAACCTCACCGGGAAGCTGATAAGAAGAGCCAATGAAAATTTTTGAGAGCCCACCTTTTCCTAAATATGTTGTGTTATAGTTACTTGTTATTGTATCAATAATATTATCTGTCACTTCATAATTAATCCGACTATAAGGAACCACGCCGAAGGCAAGACCTATTTTATTGAACCTCGCTGATGGGAAAACCAAACGTAACTCCTTTAAAAAGTCCATCACCATAATATTTTGCCTCATTATCGTCTGATAATTTCAGTTCGTCATAAGCAAAGCTAAATTCAAATCTAACTCTTGATAAATTGGACCAGGAAGCAGGATTAAGAATTTCTACATAATCACTATTTATCATCGCCACCCCTGAATGACCCATTGAAAGTGTTCTTGCTGAATAACTATAGTATAGATCACCAACACCATATCGCGTGTATGTGGATGTTCGCTGTGCGAATGATAAATTAGATATTACAAGCAGTAATGGTAAATAATATTTAAGAAAGTTTTTCAACATAAATTTATTTGATTGTGTAGGTTATCCGAAGTCTCGGTCGTTCAGAAAATTCAAAGTAATCGCTTCCTTTTAAAGCAAAGAGTTCCAATCCTGAAGTTGGGTTTCCGGTTTGTATCAGAATTCCATTATTTTCATTGCTGGAAATCCAGTTTCTAACAAACGCAGTAATATCACCTGAGTATTTGTTATCATTAAAAGATAGAAACAAAGGGTTTCCTTCAACGTTTAACGAATCAGCATATCTCAAATAAGATAATCTTAGACTGTTATTAAAACTTGAACCTTTAATTGATGAAGTTGAATCGGATGTTATGAATATCTCAGCCTTATTGATAATAATACTGGATGGAATTGTTCTTAAATCAAATGTCAATCGCGAATTAATTGCAACACTACTTTGTACACCAATCATTCCTGCAGGCAGAGTAGGCACATCAGGACGATCAACTAAACTAACGTCTGCAGCAATAAAACCATTTATTGTATCAACATAAACTCCCGGTTTTTCGAAGACGACAAATAGTTTTGCAGCTTCAGCAGTAATTGCATTAAATGCCTGAAATCCAACTACTTTATTTGAACTTAATGAGGGATCAAGGTAAATACCATAATTACTTTCTAAAGTTTTATCAGCTGTGTTTTTCATCCATGCCAAGTGGTAATGAACCATCTATATGAAAAGTGTAAAGAGTATCTGTTATAGTAAATTGAGAACTCACGTCGTTCGGTTCAAAATTAAGTTTTGAAAGACTATCAATTGTAAAAGCTGTTGATGACCAGGAAGAATTAACTTTATGAACAGTAAAATTCATAGCAGCCATAGAATCAGTATAAACGTAGCGAGACCGCAAAATTATCCAGGAATCTAAGACATTTATATTTTCATTTTTGAGATCATTCTTCAGACTATCAGGTAATCCAAAAACAAATCTCATCAGAGCCGAAGCTGCAATACCCTGATCCTGAACCCTACCTAGCAATACCCAATCCGCGTTTCCAAGTTGAGTAACTTTCTTGAAGTAAGAAGAAGATTGCCCTATAGTGTCAAGTTCAGAATCAAATATTTCAGCCGAAATATTCTCGCTTCCGATCAATTCAACACCAAGGGAAGATGGTTCATCTGTGCATGAAGAAAGTAAAGCAATTACAAAAAGAAAAAGTATTGGAAAGAAAAAATTAAACTTCAAAGATTGTCTCCGCTAAATATCACCAAGGATGAAAGAGCAAGCATTTATTAAATTATCGGCTACAAAAGTTGGAAAATTATTTTCCTTTTGCAAGATAGAAAAACTTTCCTCACCATTTCCGGTTTTTACTAAAATAGTCTTTATTCCTGCATTTTTTCCACATTGTATATCGGATATTGAATCTCCGATAAAATAAGATTTATCGAGATCAATATTAAATTCTTTAGCTGCTTCAAGCACTAGCCTGGTAGAAGGTTTTCTGCAATCACATTCTTTTTCAGAACTGTAATCAGGATGGGCGGGACAATAATAGAAAGCATCTATTTTCACTTTATGTTCTGATAAAAGACTGTTTATTTTTTCGTTAACCGACTCAACATCCTTACTTGACATTAAGCCTCTTGCAATACCAGATTGATTGGAAATGACTATAAGCAAAAATCCATATTTTTTAAGCAGTGCAAGAGCATTGCCAGTTTCAGGAAATAACACAACTTTTTCTGGATCACTTATATAACCGGGGTCTTCGTTTAGTGTTCCGTCTCTATCAAGAAAGACTGCATGGTTGGGCATTAACTCTCGTTAAGAATTGTCTTATAGAGTTCAATATATTTTTTAGCGGATGAGTGCCAGCTAAAATCCTCTTTCATTCCGGCTTTAACAATTTTATTCCACGTTTCCTTATCCTCGTAAATCTTGAGTGCTCGTTTTATCTCACCAAAAAATTCTTTGGAATTATATTTTTTAAAGACAAAACCAGTTCCTTCTTTAGATTTTTCATTGAATTTTTTAACCGTGTCAGCAAGTCCGCCTGTTTCCCTAACGACAGGTATTGTTCCGTAATTTAGACTGTACATCTGATTAAGACCGCAGGGTTCATATTTAGATGGCATAAGCAAAATATCTGCACCGCCTTCAATTAGATGAGCAAGATCATCGTTAAACCCAAGATAGCAGGCAAATTTATTACTATGTTTTCTTGCCATCTGCTCAAAGAATGTGTGATAGTTTTTTTCTCCGGTACCCAATACAATCATTTGAACATTCATCTTGAGTAAATCAGGAAGTATTTTTTCAACAAGATCAATACCTTTTGAATCATACAAACGTGAAATTAATCCTATAATTGGAACATCTTCGTTAAATTCAAATCCAAACTTTTCTGCAAGCGCCTGCTTGTTAACGACTTTCTGCTCAACATTCTTGATGCTGTATTTTTTTGGAAGATGTTTGTCTTTTTCAGGATTCCAAACCTTATTATCAATTCCATTAATTATTCCAAACAAATCTGTTTTTCTCTTAGCAACAATTTCCTTTAAACCGCTTCCAATTTCCTTATCAGTTCTTATTTCATTTGCATAGGTTTCACTTACTGTATTTATCGTATCAGCAAAGAGCAGCCCGCTCTTCATATAATTTAATTTGCCTTTATGTAGAATACCTTTGTCCGAATTTAAATTAGGTGGTAATCCAGTTTTCTTAAAAGATGTTTTTGGAAATTCACCCTGGTAGGCAAGGTTATGAATTGTAAATAATGTTTTAAACTTATCGAAATTTTCTTCGTTCTGATAAACAGTCTTTAAATAAGCCGGAATTAATCCGCATTGCCAGTCATTGCAATGAATTATATCAGGTATCCAGCCAAGTTTTATGATAAGCTCAAAAACAGCACGACTCAGAATGATAAATCTTTCATCATTATCCGAATAATCTTTACCTGTCATCGGATCAGCATAAAGGCTATTTCGGCTTCCAAAATATTCCTGGTTATCTAGAAAATATATTTGCACCCTGATTTTTTGACCAGGTAGAAAGCAAGATTTCAATGAGAAAATAACTTCTTTGCCACCTATATCTATATTAATATCCTTAAGTCTGACAACTTCGTGAATTTTGAATTTTCGGTCATCCACAGCACCATATTTAGGAACAACTATCCTTACCTCATGTCCTAACTCTGCTAGTGTTTGAGGCAATGCAGCTGAAACATCTGCAAGCCCGCCTGTTTTTACAAAAGGTACAACTTCTGATGTTACAAATAGGATTTTTAACTTTTTTATTGACATTTTCTCTGAAATTTTGTGGAAAGATTACTGCAAAATTACTAAAACAGGCTATCTTTAACAAAAGATGAAGAAATTAAAATCCTTGTGTGTAATTCGATGCCAATAGCAGGAAACAATAAATTCTTTAATCGAAGAGAATATAGTTTTATATTAAGACTAATATTAAAACAATTTTTGAAATTAAATTGAAAATACTAATCGGATTTACAGCAGTTTCTTTACTTTTAATTGGCTGCGGTGCCTCAACAGGTTCGCGCTATGAAACCAAAAAAGAAACGGGAGGAGAAACCTCAACTGAAATAAAAAATGAAGTATCTGAAGATTTTGACATCACTCCATATCAAACCGAAATAAATATTGAAGCCCCTCCAATTGGAACGGATAAACTTCCGTCTGATGTTTGGTATGGATATGAAGACTCATCTTCAGTAAATGAAAAAAGAATTGCTGGCACAACCGATGGCTACAGAGTTCAGGTTTTATCTACAGATGATATTGATGAAGCAAATCTTGTTCGTTCAGAAATTTATGAACAGACTTCAAGAAAAGAAGTCTACGTTATTTTCGAACCGCCGTTTTATAAAGTTAAAGTGGGAGATTTCATCTCAAAATCTGATGCCGAAAATCTTAGGTTTAAACTTAACCAGCTTGGATACACTGAATCAAAAGTGGTTCAGGAAACTGTAAATCTTTTTGAGTGATGAAAACACTTCTCTTTAATCCTGCATCTATTGTAACAGTTAATACTTCCGGTAAAAATTTTAAGAGAGGTAATGAGTTTTCTGATATCGGCTGTCTCTATGAACATTCGATTGTTATTGAAGATGATAAAATTATAGATATTCTGCAGACTACCTCAGCAAATAAAAATCAATTTGAAAATAATATTGATTTAACTGGTAAAACAGTTCTCCCCGGATTAGTTGAATGCCATACTCATACTGCATTTGCTGGTTCTCGTGCAGAGGAATTCAGACAAAAATTGAGCGGTGTTAGTTACGAGGAGATAGCGAAAAAAGGTGGTGGAATTAATACGACTGTCTCAGCAGTTCGTTCTGCGACATTTGAGGAACTTGTAAATATTAATCAAACCAAGAATTGATCATTTTATTTCACAAGGAATAACCACCCTGGAAATTAAAAGCGGATATGGATTAAATTTTGAAAATGAAAGAAAACTTCTGCACGTAATTAATTTTCTTAATGAAATTTATCCGATAGATATTGTTCCAACTTTTCTCGGTGCTCATACCTTCCCTCCAGAATTTAAAAATGATCATCGAGGCTTATGTTGATGAAATTATTAACAAGAATGATTCCTCATTTTGCTGGAACAAAAACTCGCTGAATTCTGTGATGGATTTTGTGAAGCAACAGCGTTTTCCTGCAAATGAAATTGATGAGATATTTTCTGCTGCAATTAAGCACGGACTAAAACTTAAACTCCACACAGAACAGTTCAACTCAATTGGTGGATTTGATGTTGCACTAAAACACAAAGCTGTTTCTGTTGATCATCTTGAAGTAATTAAAGATGAAGATGTTCCAAAACTTGGTAAAACTGATACTGTGGCTGTACTTCTTCCCGGAGTATCTTTCTTCCTGAATCACACCTATGCTCCTGCCAGAAAACTGATAGAACAAAATGCGATTGTTGCATTAGCTACGGATTATAATCCCGGCTCATCTCATATTTCAAGTTTGAGTTTGATAATGAGTCTTGCAGCTTTAAAAATGAAAATGACAATTGAAGAGACAATAAGTGCAGTAACAATTAATTCAGCAAAAGCATTGTGCAGAGAAAAAAGTGTTGGCTCAATTGAGATTGGGAAGAAAGCTGATTTTGCGGTGTTTAATACTTCGGATTATGCTGATATAGTTTATTCAATTGGCAGCAATTTGAATTGTATGACAATTAAAGATGGAAATGTAACGTATCAGAATTAAATTAAATCTAAATTCCAACTCACTTAAACCTAAATACCAAATCAGTAATCTCCCACCGTGGACGTAAGTTTATTGAATCAGGATAAAATGAAAACTGCTCTGAAAATTCAATTGGTTCCGGCCAGCCATAATTATATTTTCCATCATTGTTTTCATCAATGTAGCACCAGAGCAAATACTTGCCCGGCTCAACACGTGTAAATTCAAACTTGTCAGATTTAAGTTTCTGTTCATATTTTAATGGAGGTACAGCATCATTCTCTAAAATCAAAACAGGATTCTTATTATAGTCTAAATTTATAATGTTTCCTGAAAGCCCTGTAAAGTCTAAACCGGAAATAGTTTTAAATTTGAATGTGAATAAAGAGTCTCTGCTGTTACCAGCAATATCTAAAAACTTTCCAAGTTGAAGTTTAATTATATAATCTTTATCAGGTTTGAGATTTTCATCAGGTTTAATAAGCAGAGTAGCATCATCGTAAAAATTGATATCAAAACCCAATGGCTTGTTGAACGTATCGGTAAGTGCTACAGCAGAAATGTTAAAATCTTTATTGAATGCTTCATCAAAGAATATTTTGATTTCAGTATTTTCAAAATCAGCCATACTTGCTTTTGTTGGTTCAGTTCCGAAAATCTTTATTGAATTGGTATCAGGTCTGTCACTTACAATTACTTTAGTGAAATCATTTCTCATAACGTTGCCCATTAAATCAGTTAATGTATCTGCTATAAGGTAAACCTGGTTGGAGGGGTTTAGTTCAGCTTCAAACATTAAAATAAATTCTTCGGGTTTTGTTTTACCTTTGAATGCATAAGCTACATCGTAAATTTTACTTTCTGTAGAATCAACGATAGAAAAATTTTGTGCAACAATTGATTTTTTATCCAATTCCTTACTGCAGCTGACGAGCATGTGATTTCTGTCAGTCATAATCCCACTTATCAATCTCGGCGACGAGACATCAGCATTAAAAAGTAAAAAGTAAAGATCAGTGTAGATTGAATCAGTTTCACTCAGAAAAATATCTGTGTGTGGAATGCCAATCTCATCCTGGTCCTGCTGGTAATAATAATCTCTAAACTGATCATTGACTGCAAAAATTCTGTAATTGCCAGAACCAAGCCCCTTAAGACTGAAATAACCATCTACTCCAGTCTGAGATACATAGTCTGGTTTTCTTTTCAGCAACGAATCAGAGCTTTCTTCCATCTTGTAAGCATAAATAAAAATACCTTCTTTTTCCTTTCCATAAACTCTTCCTGATATGATTCGTCGGTCAATAGTATTTCCCGTAGAGAAAGAAAAAGTAAACGCCTCAGCCATTCTGTTCTTGTTATTCAAATCTACCGCATCAGTCCCAATTGTAATTGTGTAAGTGACGTCCTTCTTTAATTTTTCCGGGAAAGTTACTTCGAGAGATGTACCGCTCCAGCTATACTCGAATGTTCCTTCAATAAAAGGCGAGATGAAAATGGCATCTCTCACTGAACGTTTGTCAACATATTCAGAAAAATCAATCTCGAAATAATCTTTATCATAATTTGTAGTTCCATCTGATGGATAAACTTCAATGATCTTGGGCGGAATTTTGTCGACTTCTCCTCCACTAGGTGGTAACTGATTTGCACATTTAATCAAGATAAAAGATAAAAGTAAACCACCGAAGGTGAGTCTCGCTAAAAGCGAAAAGCTAAAAGTGTTTTTTTTATATGTTTGATTTAGTAACAATTGAGCCTGGTATTTTTTAAGCTGAATTTATTCATTATCGATTTACTTAGAGCTTTGCTTTCGAAGAAACTCTCTATATTTTTTAACATTATTGTTGTGTTCATTTAAAGATTTTCCGAATAGATGACCACCTGTTCCGTCTGCGACAAAGTAAAGATACTTATTTTTTTCAGGATATAATGCAGCAAGGATGGCAGATGGTCCTGGACTATTAATTGGTCCGGGTGGTAAGCCAAAATATTTGTATGTATTGTATGGCGAATCTAATTCCAGGTCTTTGAATGTTAATCTTCTCCATCCTCCCGGTAAAACATATTGAATCGTTGGATCAGCCTGAAGCTTCATGCCAATTCTCAACCTATTATGATAAACACCTGAAATTCGGGGCATCTCTTCTTCTTTATCTGTTTCACCTTTAATGATCGAAGCTAAAGTAATAATTTCGTGAATATTAAAACCAAGTTCCGTTGTACGAACTTTTAGACTATCATTATAAAATTCGATAAATCCATTGTAAAATATTTTAATTGCTTCATCTGCGGAACATCTTTCATAAATTTCATAATCAGAAGCAAATAAATAACCCTCAAATGAATTCTGTTTTAATCCAAGACTATCTGCAAAGTTTTTGTTATTCGCAAGATTTACAAATTCAGTAGAATCTATATACACATATTTTTGCAATCGGTGTGCAAGCCACTTAATAGTTTGTCCGGGTCTGATGGTTAATGTTCTTTGAAAATCACAATCTCCGGAGATGAATAAATCAAGCAAATCGAGGTAGCTAAGTCCATTTGGAATATGAAATCTCGCTGCCCTTATTTTTCTTTCAGCACCGTAGATGAATCCGGCAATTTTGAAATTATTTTTACTTGAAATAATTCGCTGATCATACAAGCGATCTACGATTGAAGAAAAATTTTCACCTTTATTAATATCAAATGTTACAGGAGAACCAGACTTATAATAGTTGGGCGTAAAGAATGTTAAGTATGATAATACTAAAACAAGAATAAATACTGCTATTACAGTTAAAACATCCCATCGAACAAGAATCTTTAAAAGATTAACTTTCATTTAAAACTATTTTAGTTTAAGGAAATGATTTTCGGGAATAGCAGGATAAGGAACAGTGCTCAGGCTGCTTTTTATACCATCCTGATATAACTGATAACCTCTTAATGCAATCATTGCAGCATTATCGCCGCAGTACTCTATCGATGGAATTACACAAGAGATTCTAAATCTTTCTGCTAGACTAAAGAATTCGTTTCTCAATTTTTTATTTGCTGCCACTCCTCCAACCAGCGATATTGATTTAACTTTATACTTGTTAAGTGCAGAAATCGTTTTCTGAATCAATGCATCAACAAGTGCTTTTTGAAATGATGCGGAAATATCATTCAAATCTTTTTCAGGAATATTTCTCAGAGGAAAATTATTCTGAACAAAGCGAAGCACTGAAGTCTTTAAACCACTGAATGAGAAATTGTAATCATCCTTTAAGTTTGCAATTGGAAACTTGACGCTCTTTTCATTTCCTTTTAATGCACTTGCTTCTATTTGCGGTCCCCCAGGATAACCAAATCCAAGCAGTTTTGATACTTTATCAAATGCTTCACCTGCGGCATCGTCGACTGTTGTTCCCAATAGAAAAATTTTTGTACTACTTTCAACATAAAGTAATAACGTATGCCCTCCGGAAACTACGAGTACAAGCATTGGAAAAGCAGGTTTTTGGTCCATTAGAAAACCAGAAAAAATATGACCTTCAATATGATTCACTGCAACGAATGGTTTATTTAGGGAAAAAGACAAACCTTTAGCGAAAGTGAGGCCGACGAGCAAAGCACCGATCAATCCGGGACCGGCGGTAGCAGTTATAACATCAATCTCACTTAGATTTAAATTAGCTGTTTTTAGTGCTGAATCTACTAAAGGTTTAACTAGTTGAAGATGTGCTCTGCTGGATAATTCAGGTACAACACCACCATAAGCTTTATGAAAATGCTGAGATGATATAAGATTTGCTAATACTTCTTCGTTGGCAAGAACAGCAACTGAAGTTTCGTCACAGGAGCTTTCAATTCCCAGGATATTTAACTTCCGGGAAAGGCTCATCATCTGAAGGCAAAAAATTCTTTAACAATGTGTCCGGCAAGTTGAGGATTTTCCTGTAATCTTCTCATTGAATATCTATACCAATCCTCTCCGAAAGGAACATATATTCTTATTTTATATCCATCTTTATTAATCTTGTCTCTCAAATCCTCTCTAACTCCGAGCAGCATCTGAAACTCAAACATATCTTTTGGGATGTTCAATGTTTTTATCAACTCGTAAGATTTATCTATGAGGTATTTATCGTGAGTGGCTATACCAACATAATTACCATTTTTTAACATCAGCTCAAGGCACTTCATAAAATTATCTCGTATGGCTTGTTTATCTTTGTAAGCAATTGTAGCTGCTTCTTGATAAATGCCTTTGCAAAGTCGGTAGTTAGTACCAAGTTTATTAAGTACAATCGTGTCATTATACGTTCTCTTTAAATATGCTTGCAGAACTACACCAACATTGCTGAACTCTTCATAAATTCTTTTATATACATCTAAAGTTAAGTCAGTGTATGGAGAATCTTCCATATCTATTCTGACAAAATTATTAATTTCGTTTCCCCTTTTAACCAATTCAAGAATTTGCTGATAAGCCAACTCCTTATCGATAGCCAGACCCATTTGTGTTGGTTTGATTGAAAGATTTGCAAGCAATTTATTATTAACGATCGCGTCGAATGCTTGAAGTGCTTTTACTTTTGCTTCTATGGCTTCTTCTTTTGTTTTGATTGATTCGCCTAATACATCGAGAGTTGCATGAATTCCTTTAGAATTAAGATCTTTAACAGTATCAACTGCTGATTGAAGGGATTTACCTGCGATATATTTTTTAGAAAATAACCATACAATACTTTCAGGCATTGTTTGGACTGTTTTAACAAGAAGACTATGAAATACAGACACTACATTCTCCGCAAAAAATTATAATCAAAATTACAGCATTTTTATTACTGTAAAAAGCATAAATAAAGTGATGTGATCGAGATTTTTTTTAATTAATAGTTGGTTTTAGCAGGTTGATAAGTAAGATTGCTTTCTGCTTTAGTTCAGCTTTAGAACCATCGTTAGTAAAAATGAAGTCTGCTTTCTTCATTTTACTTTTATCATTCATTTGATTGCTGTCACGCTTCAAAAATTCCTCTTTTGAAAATTTTTTATGCATAGTTGAGCGCTTCATTCTGATATTTATATCTGAAGTAATGAGTACGACATAATCGTACATATTTTCAATTTTAGATTCGAATATCAATGCAGCTTCTACAAAAACAATATCATTTGTCTTAAAGTAATCTTCTGAAAGGAAATCAATTCTTTTTCTTACTCTTGGATGGAGAATTGAATTTATTTTTTTAAGTTTTTTGGGATCGGAAAAAATTCTATCTGCTATGTATTTTTTATTGATTTTACTGCCCTGAAATGACTCTGCTCCGAATTCTTTTATTACTTGAACTTTTACAACAGGATCACTAGCCAGAATCTCTTTGGAAATATCATCAGCAAGAATTACAGGGTAACCAGTTTCGAAAAGAAATTTGGTAAATGTAGATTTTCCGGAACCAATATTTCCTGTAATTGCAACTTTTATTTTTTTTGCAATAGACATAATTCAAAGAAATAAAAGGCTAAGGATTCCCGCTTATTTTGCATAACCTATTTTCCTGACTTCTCGTATAACAGTAACTTTAATTTGTCCCGGGTAATCCATTTCATTTTCAATCTTTGCGGCAATTTCTTTAGCAAGTTTATCAGCGAGAAGATCATCTATTTTTTCATGTTCAACTACAACTCTTACTTCCCTTCCTGCCTGAATAGCATACGTCTTCGCAACACCTTCAAATGATTTTGCAAGTATTTCAAGATTTTCCAACCGCTTCACATAACTTTCGAGCGGTTCACGTCTTGCGCCAGGTCTTGCTCCACTAATGGCATCTGCTGCTTGTACCAGAGCAGCAATAGGATGTTCCATCTCGATATCTTCATGATGTGACCCAACTGCATTTACAACAATTGCATTCTCGTTAAATTTCTTTGTAAACTCGTAGCCAATAAGTGCATGAGGACCTTCGACACTTTTGTCGACAGTTTTTCCGATATCATGAAGCAGGCCAGCTCTTTTGGCCAGGCCAGCTTCCAGACCTAATTCAGCGGCCATTATACCAGTTAAATAAGCCACTTCAATACTGTGCTGCATCAAATTTTGCCCGAAACTAGATCTATACTTCATTTTACCGATATGTTTAATCAGCTCATTATGCATATTGTGCAAGCCTAATTGCATTACTACATTTTCGCCATCGCGAATCAATTCTTCTTCAAGTTCCTGTTTAACTTTTTCTACTACTTCTTCAATTCTCGCTGGATGAATTCTCCCATCAGATATTAACCTTTCCAATGAAACTCTTGCTACTTCTCTTCTGAATTGATCAAACGAAGAAAGGATAACTGCTTCAGGGGTGTCATCAACAATAACATCAACGCCAGTACTTGATTCAAAAGCACGAATATTTCTTCCTTCTTTACCAATAATTCTTCCTTTCATCTCATCACTTTGAATCTGTACGACTGAAACTGTACTTTCAATTGAATGGTCTGCGGCAGTTCTTTGAATTGATTGGACAATGATTTTCTGAGCTTCTCTTTTACCTTCAGCTTTAGCTTTATCAGAAATATCCTTTATTATTGAGACAGCCTGTAATTTAGCATCATTTACAAGATTCTCCATAAGAATTTTCTTTGCTTCCTCTGAAGAGAGTCCTGATATTTTTTCCAGCTTTATATTTTGTTCCTGTTCGAGGTGATTGATTTCTTCCAGCTTTTTTTCAATCAACTTGCTTTGCTGGTTTAATTCCTGCTCAATTTTTTTGTTTTCTCTTTCTTTCTGTAAAACAAGGTCAAACTTTTTTTCGCTGTTTTCTTCCCTCAGCTGTATCTGCTTTTCAAGTGCACTAACCTTTTGTCTTTTTTGCTGAACTTCTTTATCGAATTCAGTTTTCTTTTTATACCATTCATCCTTTACTTCTAAAAGCTTTTCTCTTTTAATATTTTTTGCATCTTTTTCAGCATCTTCAATTATCTTTTTCCCCTGTTCTTCGGCAGCAACAATACTTTTTTTACCAATTTTGGAGTTCATCATCCATCCAAGGTAAAAGAACACAATAACAACAACAACGAGCATCGGTATTAATAACAGTACGTCCATTTTTCCTCCAAGCTTAAGTTTTATTTTTTAAGACCGCGCTCGCTGCCCCGTAATCAATAGGAAAAACCCTATTAATCACAGTGGGAATGTTCCCAGTCGCTTTTTACTTCCACTGCCATCCCAAAATTGGGAGAGTCTTCAACACAAGATTGAAGATGAGGCCTGTAATACACGCCGGAGTAATACTCCCAATTAGCTTATGTTAGTTTTTCACTAATTATTAGGAGCAGCGAAGCGGTTATACTTAAGATGGGTCAGCTACCTGTTGTTCTGATAGAAGAAGCTTTATCTTCTTAACTTTGTCCGAAGCCTGAATTAAAAATTCTCTATTCTTGTTCTTTTCAATAAAAAGATCATATGCAATATTCAAACATGCAATAATGGCAATTGTTTGAGCCGGTTGATCCGGCAGTTCATCCTTAGTCTCTTCCATTACCTTATTTACATAAATAGCAAGTTCTTTTGCTATTTCTTCATTTTCAACAAGTAAAGAATACTCTTTATCAAATATTTTTATTTTCAGCTTCTTTTTTTCCATCAGTCTTTATGTGCTAACCCACTAACAAATTATTTAAGAACTATTTACTTTTTCCTGTCCCTCTAAAAATCCATTAATATTATTCTGAGGACAAGTGTTTATCTATTCTGGAAATTAAATCTCTAATTTTAGTTTTTATTTCTTCCCGTTCTTCTGAATTTAATTTAGCTTTTTCCTCCGATTTAAGTTTTGTTTCATCTAATTCTGATTCTAATTCGGAAATTTTTTGGTGAAGAAGGTTTTTACCTTGTTCTATTTCATCTAACGATACTTCTAATTCTTTATTTCTTCCCAATGTATCATTGTACTTATTTTTAAGTATTTCTACCTGAGATTCAAGCTTGCCTAAGTCGCTGATCAAAGTTTCGTATTTAGCAAGATCTACCAATTATTTCCCTCTTAGAATCGCATTAAATTTATTTGTCACTTTGTTTATTAAACTTTGAAAATCCTTATCTACTTCTTCATCTGTTAAAGTTCTGTTATAATCAAAATATTCTAAATTGAATGCCATACTTTTTTTATTATCACTAATCTCTTCGCTTTCGAAAAGATCAAAGAGTTCAACAGATTTAAGAATTTCTCCGCTTTCTTTTAAAATAAATTCTTTTACTGAAGAATAATTTATTGATTTATCAAATAAAAACGCAAAATCACGGTATACTTTTGGGTATTTTAAAAGTTCTTTGAATGTTTTCCTTTCTCCTGAGAATTGGCTGAGAATATTCAAATCACACTCAAAAGAAAACACTGGCTGATTTATATCAAACATTTTAAGAACGCTTTTGTTAAGTTCACCACCAACCCCAAACATCAGATCTTTAAAGTTTGCCGTGAATTGATAATCGTAAATCTTATTCTGTATGGAATTATAAGAATCATTTAAAACATTGTCAAGCGAAATCTTTGAAAAAAATGAATTTATTAGACCTTTCAAATCGAAAATATCATATTCCGATTCGGCAGAAAACCATTGACGACGTAGCTTTTTACCGGTAATAATTAGTAAAATTTTTTTCTTCTCCTCAAAATCAGAGAATAAGTCTAAGTTATCTTTTAATTTTTCAAAAGTATTCCCTAATTCAAAAACAGCAATATCTTTCTCACCTTTTTTAATATTGTTGGATATTGCAGGTAAAGCCGAAACCACGAGCGAAGTTCGAAGATATGCCATATCCTGACTTTGAGGATTATTTATTTCAATTGGGTTGCCAGTTATAAGTGAATCTGATTCAGGGATTAATGGATTGTTAACCATTTCGTTAAAACCTAGTGCAACAGCATATTCTCTTATTTTATCCTCGAAGTCAAAGTCGTCTTTTCTTTTATGTAAAGTTATACTGACTTTTTCGATCACGGGGATTTTATCATAACCTGCAATCCTAGCCACTTCTTCAACCAGGTCTGCTTCCCTTTCAATATCAGGACGTGATGTTGGAACTATAACTTCAAGAGAATCACCCATATCCTTTAACAAATTTATTCCGAGTTTCTGAAATATTTTAATCACATCTTCTTTCGGAATATCATAGCCCAGTAATTTCTTCATATGTGCTAAGCGAAAAATAAGTTCTTTCTGTTTCACCTTTTCCGGATATTCATCAATAACACCTTTAGCAATTTCGCCACCAGCTATAGATGCAATTATCTGTGCTGCCCTTTGTGCAGCAAAAACAGTATTCGATGGATCAGTTCCCCTTTCAAATCGGTAAGATGAATCAGTAGCTAATTGTAATATTTTAGATGTCCTCCTGATTGAGGTAGGATTAAAGTATGCTGATTCAATTAAAATATTTTTTGTTGATTCGGATACCTCAGAATTTTCTCCACCCATTACACCAGCAATTGCAACTTCACGTTTCCCATCACAAATCATCATTGTTCCTTGCGGTAAGATTCTTTCTTTTGAATCAAGAGTAGTAAACTTTAAATCTTTATTGAGACTCTTTACTACGATTTTATTCCCTGCAAGCTTATCCAGATCAAATGCGTGTAATGGTTGTCCCAACTCGTGAAGAATGAAATTGGTGACATCAACTACATTGTTAATTGGTCGTAATCCAATTTTTGTTAATTTATTTTTTAACCATTCTGGTGATTCTTTAATTGTAAGACCTGTAACAACTTTGGCAGAATAACGCGGGCAATTTAGTTTGTCTTCAATTTCGATACTTGCCAGCTGCTTAGTGTCATTCTGTGATTCCAGAAAATCTAGTTTCGGAATTCTTAAATCACGATTAAATATTGCTGATAGGTCACGTGCAACGCCAATATGCGATAGTGCATCGGGGCGATTCGGCGTAATTGCTATTTCAAGAATAACATCATTTAGTTTTAATGCTTCACTAAGAGAAGTGCCCGCTGATAATTCATCATCTAAAACCATTATTCCTGAATGATCTTCACTTAATTCAAGTTCATCTTCTGCACAGATCATTCCATTCGATTCAACACCACGAATTTTGACTTTCTTCATTTCCATTCCGCCTTTAGGAATTATTGTTCCTAAGGGGGCGAAAACAACATTCTGTCCATCCTTAACATTTGGTGCACCGCAAACTACCTGTGAATCAACTTTGCCATCATAAACAGAACAAACAGTGAGTTTGTCGGCATCTGGATGTTTTTTTACTTCTTTAACGAGTCCAACAACGAATCCTGAATATTTTTTATTCTGATCAAAATAATCTTCGACCTCAAGTCCTGACATAGTCAATTTTTCAACAATCTCTTGAGTCGAGATGCCATCGAGGTTTACGTATTCTTTTATCCAGTTAAGAGAGACTTTCAAGAAAACATCCAGTTAAAATTGTTTAAGAAATCTTAAATCGTTTTCAAAAAATATTCTTATATCATCGATGCCATATTTAAGCATAGCTATTCTTTCTATCCCCATCCCAAAGGCATATCCAGTATATTTTTCTGAATCATAATTAACATACTTAAATACGTTTGGGTCAACCATTCCGCAGCCGAGAATTTCAAGCCAGCCTGAATGCTTGCAAACTCTGCATCCTTTTCCTTTACAGATGTAGCAGGTTATATCCATTTCAGCACTTGGTTCAGTAAACGGGAAAAAGCTAGGTCTGAATCTGTATTTCAATCCTTCACCATAAAATTGCTCTGCAAACGAAACGAGTGTCCCTTTCAATTCAGCAAAGGAAACATCGGTATCAACATAAATTCCATCGACCTGATGAAACATACAATAGCTTCTGGAACTGATTGCTTCGTTACGATAAACACGTCCAGGCATTATTGCTCTGATTGGCGGCTGCTCTTTTTCCATAATTCGGATCTGAACAGGCGTCGTGTGTGTGCGAAGGACAAATTTTTCGCTAACAAAAAATGTATCCTGCATATCTCTGGCAGGATGATCAGGAGGGAAATTTAATGCTTCAAAATTGTAATAATCGGATTCGAGTTCAGGACCATCGTAAACAGAAAATCCTAGTCCCTTAAAGATTGATTTGATTTCGAATAATGTCTGAGTAAGAATGTGCCGGCTGCCAATTTTAACATTTTTCCCTGGAAGAGTAAGATCGATGCCTTTTGAATCTGAAGATTGTTCTGATTCGATAACTGCTTTTTGCTTATTGAATAATTCTGTTGTCTCACGTCTAAGATTGTTCAGAAGTTTTCCGAAGGTGGGTTTATCTTCAGTTGATACAGATTTAAGTTCATCAAAAAGCCTGGTAATTATTCCATTTCGGCCCAGATATTTAATCCTGATTTGTTCCAGCTCAGTTGCTGTAGATGCTTTTTCAATTTCCTCATTGAAATCCGCTTTTATTTTCTCTATTTCCGATTGCTTCATTAAATAGATTGCCGAATATTTAAAATAATACCCTCATAGAAAAATAAATTTATTCGATGAGGGTTTGAATTAGTTAGCTGAGAACTTCACAAGTTCAGAGAAAGCATCAGGATTATCAACAGCAAGGTTTGCTAATACTTTACGATTGATTATTACTCCTTTAGTATTAAGAGCATTAATGAATTTTGAATAGCTTAAACCGTGCGGTCTTACGGCTGCATTAATTCTTGCAATCCATAACTGTCTGTAAATTCTCTTTTTACTCTTTCTGTCACGATATGCATGGACGAGTCCTTTTTCTACAGCATTTTTAGCGACGGTAAAAACATTACCACGACTTCCCCAGTAACCCTTTGCCTGTTTTAATATTTTTCTTCTCTTCTGTCTTGAAGCAACGTTATTCTTTGCTTTTGGCATTTTACTTTTCCTTTATCGTTATTGAACCATTAAACTTACTCTTTTTTGGTCGGCTTTAGAGACCAATGTAGTTCTCCTCAACTGTCTTTTTGTTTTTGTAGACTTTGAGGTAAGAATATGACTTTTATAAGCCTTTTGTCTTTTAAATTTTCCCGAAGCTGTTTTTTTAAATGTTTTTGATGCACCCCGGTTACTTTTCATCTTTGGCATAATTACTTCCTGATTTTATTATTGTTTTTTCTTTCCTTTTTTTGAAGCAGGAACCACTATTAAACTCATATTTCTTCCTTCCATTTTAGGTTCTACCTCAACTTTAGCTACATCCTGCACTCTTTCTAAAAATCTTTTTAGAAGATTTTCACCTAGTTCTGCATAAGCCATTTCTCTGCCTTTAAATACAACGGTAGCTTTAACTTTATTTCCTTCTTCAAGAAAATTAATTGCGTGTCTTGTTTTAAAATCAAAATCATGAACATCTGTATTTGGATGAAACCTGATCTCCTTTAGAACTGAGACCTGCTGATTTTTCTTTTGAAGTTTTTCTTTTTTTTGTTGTTCGTATCTGAATTTTCCAAAATCAATTATTTTACATACAGGTGGTTTTGCTTGTGGAGCTATTTCAACAAGATCCCTTCCTTTATCGCTTGCCAATCTTCTTGCGTCTTTTATCAAAAAAACTCCAAGCTGTTTTCCCTCAAGATCGATTACTCTTACTTTGGGAGCCTGAATCTCTTCATTTATGCGAATATTATCTACTTGCGCGATGTATAACCTCTTTAATTTGTTGTATAATCTTTGTTTTTAATTTCAATAGCAAGTTTATCAATAAAATCGGTCAATGTAAACGCCCCAAGATCACCTTTTTTGTGCTGGCGAACTGAAATATTGCCTGCCAATTGCTCCTTTTCACCAACAATAATCATATAAGGAACTTTTTGAGTTTCCCAATCCCTTATTTTATAACCTATTTTTTCATTTCTTTCATCTAATTGAGTTCGGATGCCCGCAGAAACTAGTTTCTCATTAACAGAGCGAGCATAATCGAAAAAGTTTTGAGAGACCGGTATAATCACTGCCTGGACCGGAGCTAACCAGAGTGGAAAATCACCCGCAAAGTGCTCAATAAGAATTCCGAAGAATCTCTCAATCGAACCAAGCAGTGCACGATGAACCATAAATGGTCTGTGCTCTTTCCCATCCTCGCCTATATAATTGATATCAAATCTTTCAGGCAAATTAAAATCAAACTGAATCGTACTCAATTGCCATTCTCTTCCAAGAGCATCTTTAATTTTGATATCTATTTTTGGACCGTAAAATGCACCACCACCTTCATCCATTCTATAATCTAATTTTTCAGCTTCAAGTGCTTTTCTTAAAGATTCAACTGCTTTATCCCAAAGTTCAACTTCCCCAACTGCATCCTCAGGTTTAGTCGCCAAATAAAAATTCATTTGCTCAAAACCAAAAGTACCGAGGATCATTCTGGCAAAATTTAAAGTTCTTTTTATTTCTTCTTCGATTTGTTCATGGGCACAAAAGATATGCGCATCATCTTGCGTAAATCCTCTAACCCTTAATAAACCATGAAGCACACCACTTTTTTCGTATCGGTAGACTGTTCCAAGTTCTGCCCATCTCAAAGGCAAATCCCGATATGAGCGAAGATGCGATTTGTAAATCATAATGTGAAAAGGACAATTCATCGGTTTGATGTAATAATCCTGTTCATCTATCTTCATACCGGAATACATACTGTCCTTGTAAAAATCCAAATGACCGCTTGTTTCCCAAAGCCAGCTCTTTCCCATATGAGGTGAGTACAATAATTCGTAACCATTTTGTAAGTGAGCTTCACGCCAATAGTTTTCAATTTCCATCCTGATGCGAGCACCTTTCGGATGCCAATAAATCAAACCAGCGCCGGCTTCCTCATGAACACTGAATAAATCAAGCTGCTTACCAAGTTTCCTATGATCTCTTCTTTTTGCTTCTTCCAAAAAATGGATGTAATCCTCGAGCATCTTTTTTTTGGGGAAAGAAATACCATAAATTCTCTGCATCTGTTTGTTATGTTCATCACCGCGCCAATAAGAACCTGAGACACTCAATAACTTCACGTATTTTATTTTTCCTGCTGAAGGTAGATGGGGCCCGGTACACAAATCAGTGAAGTCTCCTTCTTTATAAATACTTATCACTTCATTATTTTCATCAAGCTCACTTAAAATTTCAAGTTTGTACTGGTCATCCTGTTTTCTGAAAAAATCAATCGCTTCAGCTTTTGGTAATTCTGTCCTCTCAAATCCTTGATTTTCCTTGATAATCACTTCCATCTTCTGTTCAATCTTACGAAGGTCTTCTTCGTCCAGCTTTTTCTGAATATCGAAATCATAATAAAAACCATTCTCAATCGCAGGACCGACTCCAAACTTCGCTTCAGGGAAAAGTGATTTGATCGCATGTGCCATTAAATGAGATGAAGAATGCCAATAAACTTCTTTACCTTCTTCATCATCAAATTTGAGAAAGTGAATATTTGTATCCTGGTTAAGTGGTCTATGCATATCAATGACATATCCATTAATTTTTGCCGCAAGCACTTCTTCAGCAAGTCTCTCGGAAATGGATTGAGCAACCTGGAAAGGGGTTACGCCTTTTTCAAATTCTCTTTCGTTACCATCAGGAAATTTTATTTTTATTTTATCCATAAACTTTATTAAAAAAACCTGCCGGAATAATTATAAACCCAAATAATCAAAAATTTCCGGAAGGCATTGTGGGCTCTAAAGGATTCGAACCTTTGACCTTCTGCACGTCAAGCAGACGCTCTAACCAACTGAGCTAAGAGCCCGGATTAATTTAGAATGTAGAATTAAAAATGTATAATGAAATGAATTGTAAATTATACATTCTAAATTATTCATTATCAAAAGTACCGAGGGCCGGACTCGAACCGGCACGGGAACAAGTTCCCACAGGATTTTAAGTCCTGTGCGTCTACCAATTCCGCCACCCCGGCAAAACCATCATTAAAGCCAAAAATTTTGATTTTGAGCCTGTAAAAATAACTAATGAGACCACATTTTGCAAAATATTTCCTTTTGGTATCAGAACAAATCAGACTCCAGTAAAAACTGTAATTAATTAAATTTGTGGAAAAACTTACCTGATAAGGACTTATGAAATTTTAAGCATTGAAGAGTCGTTAAGCACAACTGCAGATTTAAAATGAATTAAAAGCAATTTTAGACTAGCAAGACCATCTAAATATCCGTGAATCTGTCGGTATAAGAAAAATGAGAAGGATTCATATTTGCCAAACCGAAGCACTGCCTATAAATTTGCCTGTCAAAATTCTTTAGGAACCATTCTGTAACCAATATGAAAGGAGTTTGGATTGATGCAAAATTACTTCGACTGGGTAAATAATACTTATAAAAAATTTCTATCAAAAAATCCTGAAAGAAAAAAGAAATTTGTAACTGCTTCATTTTCTCCGGTTAAAGAAATTTATTATCCAGCTGATATCACCGGAACGTACGAAGAAAGATTAAACTTTCCAGGTAAATATCCATTTACACGGGGCATTCAACCCACAATGTATAGAGGCAGATACTGGACAATGCGCCAGTATGCAGGCTTTGGAAATGCCAAGGAATCAAACGAGAGATATAAATATTTACTTGAACAAGGTCAATCTGGATTATCAGTGGCTTTTGATCTTCCGACACAAATAGGATACGATAGTGACGATCCTATTGCATCAGGTGAGGTTGGTAAAGTTGGCGTTGCCATTGATACACTTGCAGATATGGAAATTCTTTTCAATAAAATTCCTTTGGATAAAGTCTCAACCTCAATGACAATAAACGCTCCCGCTGCAGTACTGCTTGCAATGTATATAGCAGTCGCAGAGAAGCAAGGTGTAACAAAAGATAAAATCAACGGCACAATTCAAAATGATATTTTAAAGGAATACATTGCCAGGGGGACATACATTTATCCACCGAAACCCTCGATGAGATTGATTACCAATATTTTTGAATATTGTTCAAAGGAAATTCCTAAGTGGAATACTATTTCAATCAGCGGATACCACATTCGTGAAGCAGGCTCAACAGCAGCACAGGAAGTTGGATTCACTTTAGCAAATGGAATTGCATATGTTGATGCTGCAATAAAAGCGGGATTAGATGTAGATACATTTGGTCAGCGTCTCTCCTTTTTCTTCAATTCACATAATGATCTTTTGGAAGAAGTTGCAAAGTTTCGTGCTGCACGAAGGCTCTGGGCAAAAATTATGAAGGAAAGATTTGAGGCAAAAAATCAACGATCAATGATGCTTCGTTTCCATACTCAAACAGCCGGCTCTACTCTAACTGCTCAGCAAGTTGATAACAACATCATTCGCGTTACAATACAAACATTAGCTGCCGTACTTGGTGGAACACAAAGCCTTCATACGAATTCACGAGATGAGGCGCTTGCTCTTCCAACTGAAGAATCTGTAAGAATTGCTTTGAGAACACAGCAAATTGTAGCTGAAGAAAGCGGAGTTACTAACACAATTGATCCGCTTGCTGGTTCATACTATGTTGAATCAATGACTGACCTGATTGAAAAAGAAGCAAATAATTACATTGAAAAAATAGATGCATTGGGAGGAATGACGGAAGCTATTGATAAAGGATTTGTTCAGTCAGAAATTCAGAAGTCAGCTTATAAATACGAAATGGAAATTGAAGAGAAAGAAAGAATCATTGTCGGAGTAAACAAATATCAAACTAAAGAGCCCGAACATAAAAACCTCTTAAAGATTGATATAAAAGTTCAGGAAGAGCAAATAAAATTCCTGAAAAAGATCAGGGCGGAACGAAATAATGAAGATGTTACTGAAAAATTATCCGCATTAAAAAAAGCTGCGGAGGGAACTGATAATTTGATGCCGTTTATACTTGAAGCAGTAAGATCTTATGCGAGCATCGGGGAAATTTGCAACACAATGCGCTCTGTTTTTGGTGAATATAAAGAGCAAGTTGTCATTTAATTGAGAATGAATAATTACAAGGTTAAAAATGAACTTATCACACATTGAACATATAGGAATAGCAGTTAAAAATCTTGATGAAACGATAAAATTCTATCAAGAAGTTCTTGGCTTAAAATGCTATGCGATTGAAGAAGTAGCAGATCAAAAAGTTAAAACAGCTTTTTTTCAAATTGGCGAGACAAAGATTGAACTTCTTGAATCAACCGATCCGCAGGGACCGATTGGAAAGTTCATTGAGAAAAAGAGGAGAAGGTATTCACCATATAGCTTTTGCTGCAAAAGGACTTGAATCAAGTTTAGAAGAATTAAAAAGCAAAGGCATAAAACTAATAGATGAGAAACTTCGCAGAGGTGCAGAAGGATTGAATATCGCTTTCCTTCATCCCAAAACTACATTTGGAGTACTTACAGAATTGTGCGAACACCCGGAATGAGTTCGATACGATTTAAGCCCAGAGAAATCTTCCCTCACTCTGTGGAGTTTTTGTCCCTCACATATTTCGGGAATTATTAATTCCTTTATACTTTATTGGGAATTTTTAACTTTTCGACAAATGAAAAAATAACTAATAATTTTCTTGTCACCTATTAAAGTAGAGCGTGTACTAAGCTAACTATAATTACTGTCATTCAATTCCAGCTTTTTGAGCTGTTGCCAAAGAAGGAGTTACAAACCATTGTCCAGATATCTTTTCCTAATATTATTTTTGATAATATCGTTTGCACATACCTCCCTCCATAGTCAGGATGAAGAACCGATACTATATTTTCAGATGGAACCACTTGATGACAGCCTCTTCATCAAGATACAACAGGAATTATTTATTGATCCACCTGATCCAAAAGCTGAAATTGTTGTTGATGTTAGGAATCCTAACGATCAGACTTTATCCGTTAAAGGATCACTTTATCCCTTTCTTGCTTTAAGTCCTGAACTTCGTGCACAAATTATAAACTATCCTTTTAAAATAAATTTAGAAGAGACAATTCATTATGCAAGTGTTTTTACAGATGTAATTAATAAGCTAAGATTTGACAAAATAATTAATACACCAAGCGTATTTCAGATCTCCCCTACCCTTGGCTATATAAATCCATTTTTACAGTTTATGGGAGGAGAAAGATTTGGATTCTCACTAAAAAAGGATATAGGGTTTTCTTTTGGTTTAGGAACACCGTATTCCGGTGCTCTAGAGACAAATTATTATGAAATTAATTTTCACATCCTGGGATTAAAGGCAGGTATAATCAGCAACGATGATACTTTTATAGAACACAAACTTGATAATAATCACAACAATATTTATTTCGCTAACACTTATCAAATTTCGTACGTTGTGCCTTTCGGTAACTTCTTTGAGTTCGGTTATATGGAAGCGTTGGATGAGTTCAACGAAACAAAACTAAAAAAATACTATACTGATAATCTGGTATTCAACCAAGACGGCACTGTAAAATACGATCCTTATCTTGTGCAGGGAAAATTTTATAACTGGGAATTTCGATATCCGATTAAAATTCTTGAGTCCACAAGGGGTAAAGTTTATGTTGCAAAATTTGTGAACGAGTTACACATAGGAATTTCTGGAAGAGAGATGAGTCTTGCAGGAAGTGTCTTCGATTTCAGATTTGATGCAATGGTTTCTTCAAAGCAGAGAGAGCCGCAGTATGTTCTTGATTTGATGGTGCAAAAAGTATTTGATTACTGGGCATTCAGCGTAGTTGCAGTTGGTCCAAGCATAGTTCTCGGAACAACCAACAAAGATAAATTTGGAATAACCTCTGGATTTGTAAATCTAAGAATTAAAGTTGGAAGTTCGTTATGAAAAAAATGGGATGTAGATTAAACTAATTTCACTGATCATCGCTGATTAAAATCTTATTAACAAGTGACAGATTATTAGCTACGTTTTCGTTTCCGGTCTTGAGTAATAATAATAGTACTTATAATAAGAGCCGTAACCAGATTTATAAGAAAAGTTATTAAGAACAGTACCAAGAAACTGAGTGTTCTCTCTCCTGATAAGTTCAACAGACCTTTCCATCATTTCTATTTCAGTATTTTCCGAAGAAACAATAAGAATAGTTCCATCCACCATACTTGTAAGTATTTCACTATCAGTTACAGCTATAACAGGCGGAGAATCAAGTATGATAAGATCATATTGATCGCGTAATTTTTTAAGGAAGGTTCTCATCTCCTGCGAGTCAAGCATCTCCGCAGGATTTGGAGGAATTGTTCCTGACAGAATGAAACTGAGATTTGGAATATCAGATTTATTTAATATTTCATCAAGATTTGCATTTCCCACAAGGTAATCAATCAAACCGGGAATTCTTTCACGATTAAATAATTTATGAACTGATGGTTTTCTCAAATCGCAATCTATTAAAAGGATTTTCTTTTTTGATTGAGCAAAACTTCCTGCAAGGTTAACTGCTATTGTGGTTTTACCTTCCTGCGGAGCTGACGAAGTGATTAATATTGTTTTCAAAGACTCAGTATTAACCCTTGAAAACTGGATTCTTGTGCGTAATGCTCTGAACGCCTCACTCGGAATTGAGTCAGGTACTTTTTCAACAATAAACTGGACTTCCTCACCTGCGCCAGCGACATTGCCAAAATGAGGTATCCAGGCAAGCACGTTTATTTTCCTGTTCTCAATATCATCCGGAGTCTTAACAGTATCATCAAAATAATTTTTTACAAAAACATAACCCACTGCTAAACCGGCACCAAGCAGCAGACCAATAATAATAATAAGCTTACGATTGGGTTTGGAAGGTATTGGACTCTTTCTTGCTTCATCTATTATAAGCACATTACCGGGTTGTGATTGCTCATTAATTAGAGCTTCCTGGTATCTCTGCTCAACGAGCAGGTATAACTTTTCCAATGCTTCTGAATTTCTTTTTAGTCGTGCAAGCTCAATTGCATTTTTCGGAAGCTTCATAAAACGAGCCTCATAACCCTGAACAATTTTATCAAGCTCTTTAATAGAGGTTTCAAGTGATTGGTTTCTTACTTCCTCGGCGATAATTTTCTGAGTCAATTCCTTTACTTCCTCAGGACTGCTTGCAAATATTCCGGCTTTCAAAACTTCAAGCTCTTTATCCAGCTGCTTTCTTAATTCATTAATTTTTCTGTCGTATTCCTGAATCACAGGGGAATCTTCAGTTAAGCCGTCCTTCCGGGAAATGGCTACCTGTTTATTCACTTCAAGTTTTGCAATTTCTTCCTGAATAGCCGTTATATATTTCTGTGAAGTCAGACTGGTAAGATAATCTGCCATTCTTGGATTTTGCGCCTTCAGTTCCTTTCTGAGATTTTCAAGAACTTTGTTAGAAGCCATCAGGTCAACCTGTGTAGCACTCTTCTGAGCTTCGAACTGCGCGAGCACACTTATCAATGTTGAAGCTCTTTCATCGAGCGCAATTAAACCTCCCCTTTCCTGAAATGCCCTCAACGTTTCTTCGGCTGAATTCAGCTCATCATATTTTTCTTTTCTCTGCTCATCAAGAAAATCTGTTACGAGTGTAAGCTGGTTCCTGTTCTGTTGAAGGTTTAAAATCTTGTATTGCTGAGAATATACATTAGCGATAAGAGTGGCTTCAAAAGGTGAAGGAGAAAGAGCGCTTATTTCAATAATATCGAGACCTCTTTTTTGATCAATGGCAACATCACTTAATGTACTTGCAAGCGCATCAACCGACTTGATATTATTGTCAATATTATCAGAGTTGGCTTTTTGATCTAATAAAAAATAATATCTTGATTTATCCGTATCTCTGTAAAAACTATCAATCAATACACTGGCTACCATTTGTCTTGCAGTAAACGACCTCATAATTTCAATTTCATTAGCAATAAATCTGTCGTTCCCCCACTCCTGAAATTCCGGAAGTAGTGGAGATGTTAATACGCTTCCGCCCTGAGGTCTTGATATTTTTAAAGCAGCCGTAGACTTATAAATGTCTGTTGCGTTAGCAGCATAAATTATTGCAACAACTAATCCGGCAAGTGTAATCAAACTTACCGGAATCCAGTTACCCCTGATTATTCTTAAATAATCTTTAAAAGTATTTGTTTGATGTACGCCGTAATTATCTTCTTGTTCTTCTGCCATGTTATTTATTCGATGTTACAATTAAAGTCGTTAAAGAAAGTAGAACACCAACAATAGAAAGCGACAATGTAAGATAATCCTCCCAGTAAAGGCGTGGCCTTCCCGGTACAACAAGTACATCACCGGCTTCCATCCTATAAAGATCCAGATTCTTTTTAAGCTCTTCATTCCACCAAAGGTCTTCGTAATTAAACTTGATCATCTCCTGGGAAGAATCCTTATTTACACGGTAAATTCTTAACTCATCAAGGAATGCATCATCATTAATTCCACCCGCATAGGATATAAAATCTTTAATATCTGTCCGTTGCGGTATTACATATCTACCCGGGTATTTTACATAACCCCAAATAGATATTTTTATATTCAAACCGTCGGGATCAGAGTAATCATAATAAGCTCCCTGGTTCTGCTGGAGACGAGTTTGATTCAATCCTAACTGGTAATCTTCCTGCTGGGGAAAAGAAACTATTGTTAACGAAAAAAGCAGTCCAACGAAGGTAAGTCTCGTTGACAGCGTTAGGAATAAAGTAAAAAGTGAACGCATCATATTCTGAAGTTATTTTTTGATATATAAATTTAGTTATAAATTTTGTGCTGTCAAATAATAATTCCTTTTGAAATCACTCTCAGGGAATTTATAACTGCTTTTCAGATGTTTTCAACTTTTTCAATATATTTGCGCTTCAAAATTAATAACAGACTAATAGCGTACTTCAGCCGCATAGGTAAAATTGACTAAGAGAATACATTAATACTTAACTCATTGCTGGATGAATTTATTTTTATACTTTTATAGGGCACCTATTCTGGTATAATTATCGTTAGTGTTATTAAACTTTTAACATATGATTAAATAGAGATATAAGGATGAGAAAACTACTTAATTGGATGCTTGCATCAGCTTTTATTTTACTCTTAGCATTGCCTTTGTATGGACAGGATGAGGAGGAACCTATCAATTATTATCAGATGGAACCGCTGGATGACAGCCTGTTTATTCAAATTCAGGAACAACTTTTCATTGACCCACCTGATCCTAAAGCTGAAATAGTGGTGGACATTAGGGACGCAAATAATCAAACTATATCAATCAAAGGAGCTCTGTATCCATTCCTCGCTTTAAAGCCTGAAATACGTGCAAGGATTATAACATACCCATTTAAATTGAATCTTGAAGAAACTATAAACTTCGGCAGCTTATATACAAGGGTAATAAACAAATTAAGGTTCGAGAAAATTTTAGTGCCGCCCTCAGTTTTCCAGATCTCTCCCTCGCTCGGATATATAAATCCATTTCTGCAAATGGCGGGAGGAGAACGATTTGGTATTCCTATTAAAAAAGATATCGGTATTTCTGTAGGAATCGGTACACCTTACTCGGGTGCACTTGAAACAAATTTTGTTGAATTTAATTTTCACTTGCTTGGTTTCAGAGGTGGTCTATATACAAGCGTGGATGCGTTAGTAGAGTTGAAAGACTCCGAAAATCACAACAACCTATTCGTTACAAGCGGACTTCAGTTCGCCTATGTAATACCATTTGGAAACTTTTTTGAGATTGGATATACTGTTGAAAATCAGGGCTTTACTGAAACTCAAATTCTTAAATACACCAAGCAAACAGTTAACATAAATAATATAGTCTATAATCCGGACAGCACAATTAAATACCAGCCTTATCTTCTTACCGGTTCACACCTTAACTGGGAGATGAGATACCCGGTAAAAGTCCTGGGTGCAACAAGGGGTAAATTTTATGTAGCACAGTATTTAGATGAATGGCACGCTGGATATACAGGTCGTGAACTTTCGCTTGCCGGAAGCGTTTTTGACTTTCGTTTCGATGCATTGTTTAGCAGCCCGATACGGCAACCTCAATATGTTCTCGATATATTTGTACAGAAAATATTTGACTACTGGGCTTTTAGTACAGTTGCATTAGGACCAAGCGTTACAATGTCTCATACAAATAGCGGAAACTTCGGGTTTACTTCTTTATTTTTTAATTTAAGAATTAAAGTCGGGTCTTCACTCTAGCACAACCTTAAGTTCACCTTAAGAATTTTAATCCTTATTTTTACAAGTGTAAGATATTTATTGTCTTTACAGGGCTTAATTATCATTGCCATTCTGTTTTTACTTCAGGCAAAGTCAGATATCAGACAATGATTAAATGTGTCAGATTTTCTATTTACTTCGTTCAGGAGAATGAAACAACCCTTGTAATTTTTATTTGAAAATTCTATGCTGAAAAAATTTGCAAATATTAAAAAGCTTTTCTTTCTTGGAATTGCAGTCGCATCAACCAAAGCGATGCTTCTGTTGTTTGCATATTTTTTTGATGCCGAAACTTATAACAAGTTCAACCAGATTTATTACACTGCATCAATAATCATACTTTTTAGTTCCCTTGGTTTCAATATCGCCATAACGAGAATTAATATAAGCTTAAAAATTGTTTGTCTAGCAGTTTTAGTAAATGCATTATTTGTTTATTCCATTCTGCAAATCGTCTCAGATCCTTTTAATAATCTTTTTGAAATCGTATCAATACTTTTATATAGTATTTTAATTTCAGCTTCAGGCATATTTGTGTTTCATCTCTTATTTTCAGGAATATACAGGGATTTTGTGCTCCTTACTGTACTTTATTCCTTGTTTCACTTACTTATCATCCCTGCGATAATATTTTTTCAGTTAAACTTGTTCATAGTATTACCTGCAGCAGCCTTGCTTTGGTTTTTATCGGTATCAATAAAGGACGTTAACCATAAAAATATCAAGGCAGAAGTCTCTGCCAGCAATTTGAGGGAATTTTATAAGATAGGATTATCAGCATTCGTAATTAACTCTGCAGTAAGTCTTGCGCTGGCGGCAGATAAATATTTTGTAAATCATTTTTTCAATCTGGAAGTTGCGAACTCATATACATTTGCCTGGGGATTGACCGCACCTATGTTCTATATTGGTGTTATCATCGAGCAGTATCTTTTTTCTGAACTGAACACAAGTAAATCAAACATACTGAAAAAAGGATTTTCACTTTCAACTTCGCTTGTTATTCTTTATGCAGTGTCTGTTCTGCTTTTGGTAAACTTTTTCCCTTCACTCCTTCCATCTTCAATTAATTACAGCTACGTAATAAGTATACTAACCCTGATGATATCGGGATATTCAATTTATGTGGTCTTTCACTTTCCCGTTAACGCTTACCTGTTTAAATCTTTAGGTACTGAAAAACAAAAAAGCATTTCAATAATTTTCAGTGTAATAATTTCGGCATTCGTGGTTTTATATATAATAATTATGCAGGAAATAATTACGATAAATTACTTATGGCTGCTTATCATAACCTGGAGTTACATATTTATTCTGTTGATTACCAAAGTTTTTATAATGTTCAGAAAGCACGAAGAAGGAATAATGCCCGAACCAACGCTTGATGTTAAAAATCTTGAACCCTGAGAAATTAATTAAATATACTGTCCCTGTTTTTGTATTAGCAATTGTAAGTCGCTCAATTGAGGAGATGAGTTTTATTTACTACGCTGTTCCGGTTATGTGTGTTTTGTTCATTGTCTTGATGTTTTATACCCTAAGTGCGAAGTCCAGTGTCCAAAGTTCGATGTCTAATAGTCATTCCGGCGAAGACGACCAAATGAAGACAAGACCGGAATCCGACACAATAGATTCCGAACAAGTCGGAATGACGGGTTCCAGACAAGCTGGAGTGACACATTTTCGGCGCACTTCGTTTGCAGGCATGACTTGGCTATTATTTCTGATTCCCGGTATTTGGTTCTTGTTAACTGCTCTATGGTCTTCATATCCATTAGTTTCGGCAACAAGAGCTCTTTATTTTATTTTGATATCAACCGGTTCTATCTCAGCGGGCATGTTATGGATACGTTATTCAGGTAAAAATATTTTCGATTTATTTCTGCCTGCAAACATTATTGTTGTTCTCATTTGTTTATTCTCATTGGTGTTAAACATACCATTAGATAGCTGGACAGGAGGACACGGCAAAGGTTTTATGGGTTTCTTCGGTCATCAGAACTTACTGGCGAGTGTTTTACTTTTCACAATCCCCGCAGTCTCTCTAAGGCTTGTTCGACAGGTGAATAGTAAGAAACACTTATCGCTTAAAGCTAATAGCTTAAGGCTTACTTCTTACTTCTTACTTCTCGCTTCTAACCTGATCCTCCTCACGCTAACCTACTCCCGTGCATCCATTCTGTCACTTGTTTTTGGTACTATTGTTTTTCTGATCCTGAACAAAAATTGGAAATTTCTTTCATATAGTATTATTGTGTTAGCAATGGTTACGTTAATAATTTATTTAACTCCGGCTTTTAATAATTTCGTTGATAAAATAATCAAAAAAGATTTTCCCGAAGTCTATTCATCCCGAATGTGGATGTGGGAACCTTCGTACAAGGCTGCGCTTGAAGGTGGATTAGTTGGACTCGGTTACGGTATCAGTCATCCGGAAATAAGATCAGGAGAACACAGCGATCATTTTGAAGAAGGAAGATTGATAAGAGAAAAAGGAAACAGCACGCTCGCCATAATTGAAGAGGCTGGGCTGATTGGGTTGATTCTGTTTCTGCTGCCAATCATTTATGTGGTTAACGAAAATTTATAATTTATAATTTAGAATTTAGAATGAACGAAAATAAAATTAGGAATTATACATTATACATTATACCCTCTACATTAGCAGCCTTGCTGCTACACGCTCAATTGGAAGCCTGGTGGATTGGTGTTGGATCTGTTCAGCTTCCTCTGTTTTTTATTTATATCGGAATACTAACCAGATACCAACAAGTGACTTTTAAATAGATGTTTTACGATTTAATCATTATTTTAATGCATCAGAAAGAAAAATATCTATGATCAAAGAAGCAAGAGTCACATATATATCAGTAGCAGAAAAGGATGAGATGAATTATTGGAAGGGCAAATCCTTTGAAGAAAAACTAACCGCCGTCCAGATTTTAAGAGAGCAATATATTCAACTATTTAACAAACAAGATGAATATGATGAAAGCAGAAAGAGACTTCGAAGAGTTTATAGAATTATTAAATAAACACAAAGTAAAGTATATGATCGTTGGGGCTTATGCTTTTGCTTTGTACGCAAAACCCAGAAATACAGGGGATCTGGATATCTTTATTGAAAGTTCACGAGAAAATGCCGCTTTAATTATGCAAGTCCTTACTGATTTCGGTCTTGAGTCTTTAAATATTACTATAGAAGATTTTATAACAGAGGGACGAGTAGTTCAATTAGGCGTCAGCCCGCTTAGGATTGATATTATGAATAAGATTGATGGAGTTAGTTTTAATGAAGCAAATAAAAGAATAGAAAAAGTAAAGTTCGGTAATTCAATCGCTAAGTTCATATCAAAAGAAGACCTCATTCAAAATAAATTGAGCTGCAATAGGAAAAAAGACCAGGCAGATCTTGAAGAATTGCAGCAATCATAACTTTAATATAACTATAACCAGTTCGAAGCATGATGGGTTGGAGTTGGTTCTGTTCAGCTACCGTTGTTTTTTGTGTATTTGGGTTTGATAGTTCAAGGTTCAAGGTTTGATAGTTCAATGTTTTAAATATTTAATATTAGAGAATGAAAATAGAAAGATTTGAAGATATTGAATCCTGGAAAGTTGGAAGAGAATTAACAAAAACAGTTTATAAGTTAACTAGCAATCAAGCATTTAGTAAGGATTTTGGTTTGAAGGATCAGATTCAAAGAGCATCCGTTTCGATAACTGCAAATATTGCTGAAGGATTTGATTCGAAAACAAATAAAGCATTTATTAATTTTTTGAATTACTCATTCAGATCGGCGTCAGAAATTCAGTCATTGTTATACGCTGCTTTTGACCTGAATTACATCAGCGAGAGTGAATTTAATCAGGCGTACGAACAATGTGTTGTAGTTAAAAAATTAATAGGTGGTTTTATAAGATATTTAAAAAATAACACAACTAATTGAACTAGTGAAAACATTGAACTTAACAACTGACAGACTTTGAACAAAACAATTTATCAACTCCGAACTAATTGACCTTGAACTAACTAACTTTGAACTTTTAAAAAAAATGTGCGGAATATTCGGCGTAATAAATTTTGACGGTCATCCGGTAGATAATGAAAAGGTTTTATCTGCAAGGGATATCCTCGCGCATCGCGGACCCGATGACTCGGGTATATATTACTCAACTTTGAACCAAACAGAACTTCGAACTATCATCAACTAATATTGCTTTTGCTCATCGCCGTCTCTCAATCATCGACCTCTCCCCTGCTGCTCACCAGCCGATGACTACTGAAGATGGAAGGTTTACGATCGTTTTCAATGGAGAAATTTATAATTATAAAGAACTTCGAACTTCGAACTCTGAACTAAGTAACTTAAAAAGTCAACAGCGATACAGAAGTTATTTTAAAACTATTTGCACTGGAAGGACCGGATTGCCTATACAAGCTTCGTGGTATGTTTGCATTTGCTATCTGGGATGATAAAGAAAAAAAACTTTTTGCTGCACGCGACCGTTTCGGAATCAAACCGTTTTACTATCTGCACAACGATAATGAATTTATCTTCTCTTCTGAGCTGAAAGCAATTAAGCATTATAAAAAAGGACTTACTCTTTCAATGGAAGGAATTGATGCTTTTTTAAGAACCGGATCCGTTCCTGCACCTTTAACAATCTATGAAGAAACAAAAGCACTTCTTCCCGGACAATTGCTTGGAAATTGACTGTCATTGAGCGGAGTCGAAGGATTAAAATTAAACAATTACTGGTCATTCTTAGACTTAATGAACTTTGAACCAACTAACCTTGAACTACCAAACATTGAACTAATGAACAATCGCCCTGCAACTTTTATCCGCTCTGCTCTTCTCGACACTATCAACGCTCATATGGTTTCCGATGTTGAAGTTGGTGCTTTTCTTTCAGGCGGAATTGATTCAACTGCAATTGTTTCACTTATGCGGCAAACAGGACACGATAAAATAAAAACCATCTCCGTTACTTTCCCCGGTAATAAGCTGGATGAATCTAAATACTCAAATCTTGCTGCAAAGAAATATGAAACCGATCACTTTGAATACAGGCTTGAAGAAAAAGAACTGATTGATGACTTCGATAAAATTATTGATGCAATGGACCAGCCGACAATTGACGGCATCAATACTTACTTTGTTTCTAAAGCTGCGGCTTCATTCGGATTGAAAGTAGTGCTCTCCGGACTTGGTGGGGACGAGCTCTTCGGCGGTTATCCTTCGTTCATTAATATTCCAAAATACCAGAAGATTAAATCTCTGCCTCTTGCAAAAACATTTGATGAAAGCTGCAGGCTTGTTGTTGAAGAAACAGACTCCCTGCAAAAGCAATTGAGTATTTCAAAAATCCTTATGAACCAAATGCAGAATACAAACTAATCCGCGGGCTTATTCACCGATGCTGAACTACGGGTAATGGGCTGGCGCTCAGATTCCAGACAACCTGCCTACCGGACAGGCAGGGCTGGAATGACAGAAGCGGGCGCGCCGTCATTCCGACTCAGTTCGGAATCAGACGGCGAATTGGCATTCTGGCAAAGTCCAGAATCTGTCATTGCGAATGAAATGAAGCAATCTCTCTCTCCGCTTCAGTATGTAAGCTTTCTCGAGTCCACTTTCTACATGCGTAACCAGCTTCTCCGCGACAGCGATGTATTCAGTATGGCTCATTCCCTGGAACTTAGGGTTCCGTTTGTGGATCATCTGCTTTACGGAACAGTTCTGCCGTATCTCGATAGTGGCTTTGATAAAAATTTTCCAAAAAAAATACTTGTTGATGGGATTGGAGATTTGCCTGATGAAATTGTCCACAGACCAAAGCAGGGTTTTACTTTTCCGTTTGCAGATTGGATGAAGAACGGAAAAATAAAAGACTCAATAAATGATTCTTTACTTAAGCAGTAAAATGACAGATTATTTTAATAAGTAATGCTTTGGTAAATTTGCAGAAAGATTTTGAAAAAAATAAAATTCATTGGTCGAGAGTTTGGGCAATGAATGTTATTGGGAAGTTATTATAAGTGAAAATATTATTTCTGTATCTGGATGCTTTCCATCAAACAGGGGGAATAGAAAAATTCAACAAAGCATTTATGAATGCTCTTGAAGATATATCAAAAGATGGTGAAATAAATTATAAGGCTTTCTCCGTCTGTGATGATAAACCAGATACTCGGTACATTAAAGCTGAAAAGCATAAAGGATTTAGGAATAGAAAAATTTCTTTTGCGATTAACTCACTATTTGAAGGATTAAAATCTGATTTAGTTGTAATCGGGCATGTAAACCTCGCACCTGTGGCAATCTTAATTAAATTGTTAAAACCAAAAATAAAGATGATTCTAGTTGCACACGGAGTTGAAATTTGGAATAAACAAAACTATTTAAAAGAAAAGCTTCTTAAGCGAGTTGATCTCATTATGGCTGTAAGTAATTTTACAAAAAATAAAATAATTGAACAGCATAAGATACCTGCTGAAAAGATTACTATACTGCACAATACATTGGATCCTTATTTTAAAGTGCCGGAGATATTTAAAAAACCGGAGTATCTTCTTAAAAGATATAATATTAATCCTAGAACTAAAGTAATCTTAACGCTTACAAGAATAAAAAAAATTGAAGGATATAAAGGTTACGATAAAGTTATTGAGCTATTACCGGATATTCTTAAAGAACAGCCGCATTCAGTTTACTTACTAGCGGGAAAATATGATGAGGAAGAAAAAAAACGAATAATGCATTTAGCCAAAAAAAAATCAGTTGATAAATACTTGATTATCACAGGTTATATTGAAGATAAAGAACTTACCGATCATTATCTCTTAGCCGATGTTTTTGTAATGCCTTCAACTCAGGAGGGTTTTGGTATAGTTTTCCTTGAAGCTCTTGCCTGTGGTCTGTCGGTAATTGCAGGAAATAAGGATGGTAGCACTGATGCACTTTTAAATGGGGAGTTAGGTAAATTAGTCGATCCCGATAGCGCTGATGAAATTATGAAATCAATTGTCAGCTTCATCGAAAATCCATTTTCAAATAAAAGTAAAGAAGTATTTGAAAACTTTGGCTTTAATAAATTCAAAAAAGACGTGAATGAATATATATAATGATTTTTATAATTTTTAATGATATTATGAACATTCTTATTATCGGAAAATTTACAGAAGGTCAATTTGGATATCATATTTCTGATACCTTAAGAGATATGGGGCATTCCACTATAGAGTTTGATCCGACTTTCAAATACAAATATTCTAAAACGCTTGTTGGCAGAAGATTATATCAAACTAAAAATTTATTTTATAATAATTTATGTTAATACACGTTTCTTCCGTGAACTACAGGATTAAAAAGATTAAAAAAGATTTTAGGAGAAAATAAAGTAGAATTCACGATTTCAACTTACGATTTTTTATTTCCCGATGAAGTTGATTTGATAAAGGAAAAGTCCAAATCCCCTGTTGTGCTATGGTTTCCCGATTCAGTAGCAAATTTTAATAAAGCTTTTTTTATGATTGCTGATTATGATGCACTTTTTTTTAAGGACCCATATATTGTTAATGTTCTGAGAGATCAGTACAATAAATTAATATGTCTATTACCTGCCAGAATGTTGTAATCCTAAATATCATAAAAGTATTACCTTAAATGCCGATGATCAGAAAAAAATATGGTTGTGATATAACAACCTACGGTAGCCCTCATAATATTAGGACTTCTTTCTTCGTTCAATTACTTAATTTTAATTACAATATAAAAATCTGGGGAAACCAACCACCAATTTGGCTAAATAATAAAGAGCTGAAATCACTTTATACCGGTGTTTATGTTTTTAATGAAAGCAAATGTAAAGCAGTGCTTGCAGCAAAAATAAATATTAATACATTGCATCCTACTGAAGTTATTGGACTTAATGCCCGTACTTTTGAAACAGCCGGCATTGGTGGATTTCAAATAATTCATTGGAGACCGGGTTTAGCTCAATTATTCGAAGACGGAAAAGAATTGGTTTCTTTTAAGAATTTTGATAATCTGAAAACAGTTATCAGCTATTATTTAGATAATGAGAATGAAAGGAAAGAGATTGCGCAAAGCGGGCAACTCAGAGCATATAAAGAACATACTTATCAATTAAGAATTCAATTAATGTTTGATACAGTATTTAATAACAAAGGTGGTTATGAAATACCTGAATCCTTTATGACTAATTAAAATGAATATACTAGAAAAAATAAAACTGCTGCCTGATGCATTGCAGGGTTTTTTGATTAGCGATCCTAACAGTAATGGTGAATACAAATATTTAAGAAAAAGTATTTCAGAAGGAATGATAA
This sequence comes from uncultured Ignavibacteriaceae bacterium, assembly GCA_963699475.1. Classification (GTDB taxonomy): domain Bacteria; phylum Bacteroidota; class Ignavibacteria; order Ignavibacteriales; family Ignavibacteriaceae; genus IGN2. The sequence continues at coordinate 385,364 of CAVOUA010000002.1, forward strand.
TATTTGACGTAGGTGCAAATATTGGAGATTACTCAGAAAAAATTTTAAGTATTAATCCCAAGGTTACAATTTATTGTTTTGAACCCGTTCAAACTACTTTTCAAAAACTTTCTTCTAGACTTAGTCATTACTCCAATGTAAAACTAAACAATGTTGCACTTGGGGAAACCAATAAAGAGGAATATATATTCGTTTATGGAAACGAGGCTGGGTCAAATTCTCTTTATTACCATAAAGCTCATGCTGTTGTGTCTGATAATATACAAAAAGAGAAAATACAGATTAAAAAACTGGATGATATTATAAAAGAACAGCAAATATCAAAAATTGATTTTCTTAAAATTGATGTAGAAGGAAATGAGATAAACGTATTGAAAGGTGGAAGTGATTCTCTAAAAAATGGAATAATAAAAGCAATTCAATTTGAGTATAATGATTTTTGGATATCTTCTAATTCAAAACTTGAAGAAATGCTTGAGATTTTAAAGCATTACAATTACGTAACATATAGATTAACTCCTTTTGGAAAGATTAAAATTAACAGTTTTAAAAAGTCTCTTGAGAACTATAAACAGTCTAATTATTTAGCCATGCTTGGAAGATGATGAATAAATATAATGTTGGTATTATTGGTGCTGGTGGCATTATACATCCTCATTTAGCCGTATTGTTAAATATGAATGATATTAATATTAAATGGGTCAGTGATATAAATAAGACCAATTTAATGAAAATAAAAAAGGCTTATAAAATTACGACTGTTGATTTGAATGATTCAAATATTGATTTCACCAATATTGATATTTTGCTAATGTTAGTGCCGTATGGTGTGCGCGAAAAGTATTTTGACCTCTTGAAAGGAATACCCATTGCGGTGTATGTCGAAAAACCTTTTGCAAAAATAGAAAAGGAACATTTAGATATTTGCTCAGGATTTGAACCATTTAAATTAGCGGTTGGTTTTCAAAGAAGAGCACTGGGTAAAGTAGCAATCATAAGAAAAGTAATAGAAGAACAATTATTTGGAAAGCTGAGTAGGATCCATTACGAATGGGGTAATACGAGAGTATCTCGTGGTATATCCTATCAAAATGATCCTAAATTATCTGGTGGAGGTATCTTATTTGACGTTGCAATACATGGAGTAGATAATATTTTGTTTATTACCCGGGCTGAGGACGTGATAATTAAATCTAAAAAAATTGTTTTTGATGAAGAACTTAAAATTGATGTCCACAGTGAAATTGAATTTAATATTATTAGTTCTCCTGGCTATTCGGTCTCTTGCAAATCGATTGTATCTCAATTAACAAATACATCTAATCTAACATCATTGGAATTTGAAAATGCTAATGTAGAGTTTAACTTATTTAACGAAGATCCAATAAAGGTAATTAAAAATAATTCTCTATTTAATTTATCTGACACTTCTTTAAATAATTTGCCAAGCACTTCTCACCAGGTTTTTTACATTTACTGGCGATCCTTTCTTACTGCTATAGAATCAAAACAAATTAATTATACTTCCGCGATTGATACTCTTATGACTACACGATTTATTGAAAACGTTTATAAATAGTTTATGAAAAGAATAATAGTAATAGGTGCAAACGGACAAGTAGGAACTGAAACTTGTTTATATCTTAGGGAAATGGGGTATGATGTTATCCCTATTGTAAGATCACTGGTAGGATCAATTTTATTAAAAAAACTGGGATTTAAATGCAGAATAATCAAAATAGTTGATAATGAATCCTGTAAATCAGCTATATCGGATTCAGATTTAATTGTTGATTTTTCTGTTCAAAGCGGTTCATTAATTGAAATTGAAAATACTTTAAAAAAACAAATACGGTTAATCTTAGAAAATTGTGCTGCTACAGTTCCCTACATTTATACTAGCTCAATCATGGCCTACGGAATGTATGACGAGTCGAGTGAGTTTAAAAATTATTTACTATCGAGAACTATATACAGTAAATGGAAAAGGATAGGAGAAAAAACTGCTATAAAACTTGGGAAAAAATATTATAAAAAGGTATATGTTTTTCGTTTAGGGCACGTTTATGGATTTCTACAGAGTGTGCAGTTGAATTTTCTGCAAGAGCTTAAAAATGGGAAGAAAAAATATATCTTACCGGATAAAATTTCTTCAACAGTATTTGTTTGCAGCATAGCAGAAGTGATAGAAAAAGTAATACATTCAGAATTGAAACCCTTAAAGTATACACTTATTACATATCCTTTCTGGACCTGGGAAAAGCTATATAATTATATCGCCGAAAAAAATGGCTACAATATTGAAATTATAACTCAAAAGCCTGATGACAATACCAGTTTCTTAAAGCAAGATATGCAGATTATTAGTCGAATATGTAAAGATCTGATTTTAAAATACAATGAAACAATTAGAGCGTATGCATTAAAATATTTTCGGGATTGCGAACTCAGATTAAGAGCAACCAATTTGATAAACAATGCTGGAAATGAAATTGATCAGTATAATAGCTACTACAATCAACTGGATAGGCAAGAATTTTTAGGTACCCCGAAAGGTCAATTTGTTAATTCGATGACAAATCCACGTGAAGTTATGAGTAAGCATGAAAAGAATATTACTGATTTATTTAACTCAATTGTTCCAAATAAATGAATTCTATATCTGTATGTCTACTTTGCTACAATCATGCTCATCTTCTTAACGATGTGATAACCTCTATCATTAATCAATCGTTTAAAGATTTTGAATTGATAATAAGCGATGATAATTCAACGGACAACACCTGGAATGTTATTAATGGATTCGCACAAAAGTATGATTTTATCAAATGTTACAAAACTCCATCTAATTTGGGGATGGCTGGCAATACAAATTTTTCTGTATCGAAAGCAAAGTATGATTTAATTGCATTGTTACACCACGATGATATATTGATGAATAATTTATTTGAGAAATGGATTGAGATTATTTCCAAATCTGAAAAAATTGGATTTGTGTTTAATGATTATTTAATTGATGGTATAAGTGCAAGTGATTATAGAATCACTAAAAAGTTTAAAGAAGTGATGAACGGGAAATGGTTTTTAAAAAAGTATTATTAATTAGATTCGGGTGTTATGTAAGGGGAACCGCTATGTTTAGAAAAAGGTATTTCGACGAAGTAGGAGGGATGAAAAATGAATTTGGAATGCTTGCAGATATAGATTTATGGATGCGACTTGCGGCAAAATATGATGTTGGTTATGTCGATAAACCATTAATGGCGGTTATTCAAGATAGACGTGAAAATTACCCAAAAGATTACAGAGAATTCTCATGGAAAAGATTTTTTCTTTTATTCGATATACACTCAAGTAATATTAATAGAAATAATTTCCCAAATTATATTAAATACCTGTTCAAGAGGTTTGTTTTCAGAAATAAAGTTAGTTTTGAAATTATAAAATGGCATGTCTATGCCCTGCTTCGAAAAAAGAATTTTATTATTACTTCCTATCCTACTAATTCAAACAGTTATGAATTATTTTATTCAAGAATGATAAGAAAATTATTAAATTTTCTTAAGGTATGATATCATAGAAAAGACTTCAGAAAAAATATATGATAATGCAGGTAACCCTACATTACTAAATTTAGTGCCTGAATCTTCTAAATTTATTTTGGATGTTGGATGTGGTGCTGGAAGTAATGCAAGGATTCTTCAAGATTTGGGAAAAATAGTTGATGGTATAACACTTTCAGATGAAGAAGTTAAGCTAGCATCAAAATATTGCAGAACTGTATTTAAATATAATCTTGAAATCGGATTGCCTGAAGATACTAGACTGAATTACGATGTAGTTTTATGTTCTCACATTCTAGAACATATAGCTTATCCTGAAAAACTCTTATCTGATATCAGAGAGAAATTAAAAAAAGATGATGCTATTTTACTTGTCGCATTACCTAATTTTATGAGTTACAGAAATCGACTTAAGATGTTATTTGGGAATTTTGACTATGAAAAATACGGACAATGGATTATACACATTTAAGATGGTACACTTATAAATCAGCTATAAAAATGCTGGAGAAAAATGGATTTGAAATAATAACTTCTTTTGCTGAAAAGATGTTACCCTGGCAAACTGTTCTTGGTTATTTACCATTCAATACAAAATTTAATAGCCTAGTTTAGTTAGAATATCGAAGGGTCTTTTTGGATCACAATTAATTTTTATGGCTAAACCAAAAAGATGAAAATACTTTTTCTAACAACAGAGATTGAAGATTATTTACAGGATTCAATTCTTCACGGATTACGAATCTTTATTGGGCAATGATTTGATTGATTATCCTCAGAAAAAAATATTGTATAAAAATTTAAAAAAACAGATACGTACGGGAAAGGATTTACTCTTTATAATTTACTTGATGATATTGAAATTGATAGAAATAGAATTGAGAATAAACTAAGATATAATTTTTTTGATTTAATGATATTTGGTTCAATACATCGCCAAAGTGTTTTATTTTTTCAAATGAAAAAATATCTTAAACAAAGACAAAACAATTATCCTTGATGGTGAAGACACGCCAGCTTTGTTTCCAAACCATAACTATTGGAGAAAATTCAAATCTTGTTTATTACAAGAATTTATAATCGATTTAATTACTTTAAAAGAGAATGGACACCAGAGACAAAATTTTACAGATACTTCAAACTAATCCCTAAACCTTTATTAAATATTTTTCCTGAACCAAAAAACCTTAAACAAATCTCATTCTCTATTCCTGAAGAAAAAATAGTTAGAAGTTTACCGGTAAAGACAAAACTATTTCCAAAACATATTGTTGATGAAGAAATTGCAGGTAAGGTTGAGGGAAGTTTTACAAAATACGCTTTTGAAAATGAAATAGATTATTATAAAGATTTACAGCAATCTAA
>CAVOUA010000003.1:0-441439 GCA_963699475.1 uncultured Ignavibacteriaceae bacterium
AGTCGCCCGGTGAAGTCTTCTTCAGATATTTTTTTATAAGACGGAACAAATCTCATTGGAAATCAGGTTATTTTATTTTTTAGTAGGGATTAAAAATAGTGTTTTATTTGTTATGTTATTATTCAATTTAATCTGTTGTTGAACGAAATCATTAACTTTTTATTATACAGCGGAAACACAATTGAAATCCAGCGAAAAAATCAATATGATAAATAGAAATAATCTCTAAGGAAGTACAATGCAAACAATATTAGGATCATCAGGAATTATAGGTAAAGAGCTAGCCAAAGCCCTACCACAATACACAAATAAAATAAGACTGGTGAGTCGCAATCCGAAAAAGGTTAATAAAAGTGACGAGCTTTTTACAGCAAATCTTTTTAATGCCGATGAAACAATGAAAGCTGTTGAAGGTTCTGAGGTCGTCTATCTCACAGTCGGTTTAAAATACGATATTAATGTCTGGCGTAAACAATGGCCACCGTTAATGAAAAATGTTATTGAGGCTTGTAAGAAAAGTAAAAGCAAATTTGTTTTCTTTGATAATGTTTATTCTTATGGAAGAGTAAACGGTTGGATGACGGAAGAAACCCAGGTCAAGCCGGTAAGTGAAAAAGGAAAAGTTAGAGCAAAATTAAACGAAATGATAATGAATGAAGTAAATCAAGGAAACCTTAAAGCCATCATTGCAAAAGCAGCAGATTTTTACGGACCGGAGACACCATTAAGCTTTGTAAACATTATGGTCTTTGATAATTTTAAAAAAGGAAAGAAAGCCCAGTGGTTTATTGATGTTAACAAAAAACACTCATTCACATATACTCCTGACGCTGGAAAGGGAACAGCAATTCTTGGAAACACAGACTCAGCATATAATCAGATATGGCATTTACCAACAAATAAAAATGTATTAACAGGAAGAGAACTTATTGAGCTTGCTGCAAAAGCGATGGGTGTAAAGTCTGAATATATGGTCGTTAAAAAATGGATGGTTCGAATGCTTGGAATGTTTAACAAAGTTGTTAAGGAAAGCGTAGAGATGCTTTACCAGAATGACTCGGATTATCTGTTCGACAGTACAAAATTCGAAAAAGCATTTAACTTTAAGCCAATCAGTTATGAAGAAGGAATTATCAAAACCGCAGAATCTATGAGATAATTTGTTCCACTAATATTTGGTTTTGTTACCTAAAAGTTTTTCACAAATATCCCAGAGTTTCTTTTCGTCTTCTTGATTTTTAAACTGGCAAGCTAATTCTTTTCTGTCCCTGAAGAAGCCACCATTGCTTCCGGGAACTTTATCACTTGATGCAAGCCAGACGATTGTGTCCGCACCTTTCTCAACAGATCTACCACCGACAACACCAACTGTTTTTATTACCGCTTTATTGAAAGTTGATTGTTCTCTGAACAAATCAGTGTTAGGTACCCAGCCGGGAGTCATTGAGTAAACGGAAATATTTTTTCTAATTAAATTCTTCGCCCATTCGCGAGTGAGCATTCTGTTTGCTTGTTTAGATTGCTTATAAGCAGCAGTCGTACCGTAACTTCTTTTATCATAATTAATATCGTTAAGATCAAGACCACCAGCGTATTCTGAAGCCACATTAATTATTCTGGAAGGGCTGGACTTTTCCAAAAGATCAATTAATAGCTTGGTTAAATAGTGATGACCAAGAACATTGATTGCAAAAGTCAATTCAACTCCTGCATTGTTTAATTTTTTAGTTTCGCGATGAAATACCAGCATTGTTAATTAGAACATCAAGTTTTGATTCTTCATTTTTGAAAGAATCAGCAAATTTTTTTATCGATTCAACCGAAGCAAGATCCAGTTCTCTAACAAAGACATTTTCGTTTTTAGTTTCTTTAATGATTTCATCTTTTGCTTCGTTTGCAGAATCAAGCGATCTGCAAGCCATGTATACTCTTGCACCTAGCTTTGCTATTTCCTTTGTTGCCTCTTTACCAATACCCCGGTTGGCACCGGTTATAATAACTACTTTATCCTTCATTTGATTCTCACCTTAATTGATTTTTATAAATACTTTTAACAATAATCCTCTTTAATTCGTTCAAATGTGTTGAATAGGTTAATGAGCAAGAATCAATAAAAAAGCCGAGATTGATTAATCGCGGCTTTTAATATTTTAAATAAGCAGGGTTTATTACTTGCCGAACAATCCGCCCAGCATATCCATTCCCTTGCTCATAATATCTCCTTCGGGAACCTTGCCGTCGGGTGTTAATTTATTTACAACATCAGGCAGTATATTTGAAAGTTGCGAAGTTAAAGCTCCGCTATCCATACCAAACTTAGATGCAAGGTTTTTAACTGTATCATTGCCAAGAACACTTTGAAGTTGATCTGCAGAGATTGGCAGATTTTTTCCAGTTCCTATCCAGGAATTTATTATATCTCCAAGTCCTTTTGAAGCAAATTGACTGATTAAGCCGTTTAGTCCCCCTGTTCCAGCAAGCAGTCCCATAACAATTGACATCAGATCGCCTTTTTGATCTCCGCCTCCGACTGCAGATTTTAGATTATCTAATATGTCCATTTAATATTCCTTTCGTTAATAATTGATTTATACTTTTTAAGATAAAAAATCTAGGATGAATTTTCCGAAAAATTTACAATATTTTTTGCCATTCCATCAAATACAAAATAATGAAATGGAAGAACCGAATACCAATACAATCTGCCAAGCAATCCTTTAGGGCGGAAGGTTGCTGTTTGCTGCAGATAATTCTTTTCATCTTTATTGATAATCTCAAACTCAAGCCATGCTTCACCGGGCAGTTTCATTTCTGCATAAAGAAGTAATCTTTTGTTTTGTTTATCGGCAACAAGCACACGCCAAAAATCCAAAGTATCTCCCGAAAATATTTCGTTTTTGTTTGTTCTTCCTCTTCTTAATCCAACCCCACCTAAAAGTTTATCTAAAAACCCACGAATTCCCCAAAGCCAGTCAGCATAATACCAGCCACGCTCACCACCAATCGACCACAGGTTATTCACAATCTGTTCGACACTGTTTGTAATTTCTTTTTCTCGTTTATCAAAGAAGCATCCAAAGGTGGGTACGTTTATATGATCTAATAGTTTGTCATCTTTATAACTGGAAACAAGTGAATCTTTCCAGCTTGAAACAACTTCGTTCTGTTCAATTCTGGAAAATGCTTATTCAACAGCTTCTTTGTATGAAATCGGATTTATGCCAAGTGTTTTTTCCAGCTCATTTGGTTTAGCTATCACTTCAATCTTCATACTGTTAACGAGATTTACTGCAAGCTTATAGGATGTTGATGTTACAAAATAAAGCCAGTAGGAAGATAGACGTGGAGTCATAACCGGCACGGTGAAAATAAATCTTTTAAGCTTACGAACTTCTGCAAACTGGAGAAGCATTTCCTTATAAGTTAATATATCGGGTCCACCGATATCAAACGAACGATTAAACAATTCCCTCTTCAACAAAACTCCCGTGAGATATTGAATGACATTTCTTATCGCTATGGGATGATGTTTTGTGTTAAGCCACTTTGGTGTAATCATGACAGGAAGTTTTTCAACGAGGTCTCTTATTATTTCGAAAGATGCGCTGCCGGATCCAACAATTATTCCGGCTTTGAGTGAAGTTAAAGGTATACCAGAGCCAGAAAGAATTTTTTCTACATTTTTTCTTGAAGCAAGATGCTTGGAAAGTTTCTCTTCGTTTGTAATTCCACCAAGATAAATTATCTGCTTCACACTCGTCTTCTTAATTAAGCTGATAAAGTTTTTAGCAGAAGTTTCCTCCAGCTTTGAAAAATCAGAAACGTTAGCGCTCATTGAATGAATAAGATAGTAAGCGGCATCAATATCTTTTATAAAATCATTTTCCGCTGGATCTTTTAGAAAATCGATTTCAACGACAGAAACTTTTCCACTATCATTTAATACATGGTGGATGAAATCTGTTCTTGTCCCTTACGCAGCATACAACATCATGCCCCTGCTCGATCAAGGCAGGAAGAAGTCTTTTACCAATGTAACCAGTTGCCCCGGTTAATAATATTTTCATTTATTTACTTTTTTTAACATATAACAATACTAACTCTTCTAATAATTCATAAAAAAGTACTTGACATTTTGCTATCAATATGATATCATTACAATATCAATAAATTAAAGGATTAGAAAGATGGAAAAAATAGCAGAAAAACAAGCAAATAAAACCAATGGCTTTTTAATGCTTATTATTTTATTTGGCACTGATAGCATTGGAGGTCTATTTGTTCTTCGGGATTATTAATAACAAAAAACACACAAATTCTTTGGTTTTTACTTCCACTTATATTAGTAATAATAATTGTCTTAAGCGGATTTATAGTTGTTCAGCCAAATGAGTCACGGGTTTTAATATTCTTTGGCAAGTATATCGGCACAGTTCGTAACTCAGGATTTTGGTGGGTTAATCCGTTTACTATAAAAAGAAAAGTATCTCTCAGAATCCGAAACTTTAACAGTGATAAAATTAAAGTAAATGATTTGCATGGCAACCCGATTGAAATAGGTGCAGTTGTTGTCTGGAAAGTAATTGATTCTGCAAAAGCAGTTTTTGATGTTGAGAATTATGAAGAGTTTGTTGACATACAAAGCGAAACGGCAATTCGTTCACTTGCTTCTGAATATCCCTATGATACGGAAGATGAAAGTAAAGCTTCGTTGCGGGGAACGCCACAGGAGATTGCAGATAATTTAAAAGGACAGCTGGAAAAAAGACTTGAAGTTGCAGGCGTTGATATTTTAGAATCAAGGATCAGTCATCTTGCATACGCACAGGAAATTGCACAAGCAATGTTAAGAAGGCAACAGGCAGAAGCAATCATTGCCGCAAGACAAAAAATAGTTGAAGGTGCAGTTGGAATGGTTGAAATGGCGTTGAAGTCTTTAAGTCAGCAGAATATTGTTACACTTGATGAAGATAAAAAGGCTACTATGGTAAACAACTTAATGGTTGCGCTTGTTTCTGAACACGACGTTCAGCCGGTTATAAACACAGGAACCTTGTATCAATAACCAGTGATTTTTTTAATGAACCTTTTAACAAATTATAATGGTCAGACGCTTACATTCAATCAGCCAAAAATTACGAAGCGTGAATTTGAACTGATTTCATCTGATGAAGTATTGGCAAAAATGATTTTTCCTAAATTATTCAGCAACAGTGTTGTGGTTGAAGGATTTGATGGGAAGTGGGAAATAAAACAACCAAGTATCTGGCGCAGTGAGTTTGGAGTTTATAAATACGGATATCAAATGCCATTTGCAAAGTATGTCGCTAATTTCTGGAAAACAAAAGGAACAATAGAGCTACCAAAAGGTGCACGGTTAAATTGTAAATCGGGACAACTTAAAAGACCTTTTGAAGTTTATTCATCTAGCGGTGAACTTCTTATGGTTTATGCTAATAAATTTTCACTGAAAGGCAGAACGACAGTGACAATTGAAAAGAAGTTTGAGTTAATTGATAAATATCCCTGGATAATTATGCTGGGCTGGTATGTTGTTTTACAGAATAGACGTGGTCGCGCTCGTGCAGCCAGTTAAATGATTTTTTAATTATTATATTTAATGCTATGCCTGAAAAGAAAAAATTTCTATTAAGAATTGATGAGAATATTCATGCCGCCCTGGAAAAATGGGCGGCTGACGATTTGCGAAGTATAAATGCTCAGATTGAATTTCTGCTTACGCAAGCAGTTAAAAATGCAGGCAGGTTAAAGTCTGCAAACTCAACCGAGCCGCCTACGGATTTGTCACCCAAACCCGAAGAGAATTAACCGTCTAAAATATTACCTTCTTTTGGATGTTCCCCCCAAACCGAGCACACCCAAAATTCCCCGGGTAAATTCTCGTGCTAATGTTCTTCCTATTTGTTTTGTGGTTGTGCTTGTAAGAACTTTTTCGAAAGCACTTTTCTCAACCTTAGGTCTTCCGCGAGGTCGCTTTGGAGGTTCATAGTTAGGACTTGGTTTAGTCTTCGGTACTTGTGAAACTTCAATTTTTCTGTTTAATAATTCATATGCGCTTTCTCTGTCAATCGTTTCGTTATACTTGGGAACCAGTCTTGAGTTGCTTACTATCTCATTAATCTCATCATCTGAAAGAACATCCATTCTTGATTGTGGTGCACGAAGTAAAGTTGCTGCAAGAGGTGTTGGAATTCCTTTTTCATCTAGTGCTGTAATTGCAGCCTCACCAATTCCCAGAGAAGTCAACATTTCATCAGTTTTATAATATTCTGATGTTGGATAATTCTCTGCAGTAAGTTTTATCATCTGCCGGTCTTTTGCTGTGAATGCGCGAAGAGCATGCTGAACTTTCAAACCAAGCTGTGAAAGAACACTAGCCGGAACATCAGTCGGATTTTGTGTACAAAAGAAAACTCCGACTCCCTTTGAACGAATAAGCTTTATAATGGTTTCTATCTGTTCAAGCAATGCTTTAGAAGCCTCTTTAAAAATAAGGTGAGCCTCATCGATAAAGATAGCAAGTTTTGGCTGGGCAATATCACCCTCTTCCGGAAAAGAAGAATAAATTTCTGCAAGTAATTGGAGCATAAAAGTAGAAAACAATTTCGGTTTATCCTGCAAATCAACAAGCCGGATTATTGAAATAATTCCCCGGCCCTTGTCGTCTATTCTTGTAAGATCATCTACCTCGAAAGATTTCTCGCCGAAAAATTTTTCGGCACCTTGCTGCTCAAGTTCAATTACTTTTCTCAGAATGGTTCCGACTGATGTTGTTGAAATTTTTCCATACTCTTTTTCAACGCCTGCTTTTCCTTCATCTGAAATGTATTGAAGCACGCGCTTAAAATCTTTTAAATCTAAAACAGGAAGATGTGCATCATCACAATATTTAAAGATGAGAGATGCAAAGCTTGCCTGCGTGTCATTCAGTTCAAGAATTTTAGAAAGCAGAACAGGACCAAACTCAGAAACCGTTGCACGAAGACGAACACCTTTTTCTTCTGATAGAGTGAGCATTTCAACCGGGAATCCTTCAGCAGTGTACTGTAATCCAATTTTCTGGTGTCGTTCTTCTATTTTTGGATTAACAACTCCCGGTTTGGCAATTCCGCTTAGATCTCCTTTCACATCCATTACCAGAACAGGAATACTTTTAGATGAAAGCTGCTCGGTAATAATTTGTAAAGTTTTTGTTTTACCAGTACCAGTTGCACCAGCAATTAATCCGTGCCGGTTTAATGTTTTTAGAGGAATATTTACAAGGAGATTGTTAATACACTCTCCTTCATAAATAGCTCCCCCCAGAGTTATGTAATCTCCTTTAAAGGAATAGGATGAACTTATTTCTTCTGTGAATTTTTCTTTTGTGTTCATAACTGCTATTAAGATAATAGATAAAAATTATTTGCTTAAATTTATTAAATAAAAATTTGGCATTCGAATGAACTGGTATGTAGAATTAGTTACTGCTCACCCAATATTAACGGCAATAATCCAATTTGCTGTGCTTGGCACTCTTGGAGATGCTGTTTCTCACTGGATTGTTAAAAGGGAAATATTCTCTCCCTATGATGTTAAAACGCTGATTCTGAAAATTATAGAATGGTCAATTCTTGCAGTTATGATTAAATATGCTTTCATTGGATTTCAGGGTTTTGTTGATTCATTGATTGATCAAAATTACCTTCCAGCAATCAGAGGTGTCGGCAGATCTTTTGCGGTTTCAGCTTTGATGAATTTGCAATTTGGACCTTTGCTTGTAATTATGCACAGGCTGATGGATAACCTGATTGCAGGGAAACAAAACTGGAAAAATCTTGACAAAGGATTTTATTCGCTGCTCTGGTTCTGGATACCAGCACATACAATTACATTTATACTTCCAAAGGAATTTCAGATTGGATTGGCGGCATTATGGTCGCTCGCTTTGGGAATTATACTGGGCTTTTATAATAGGAAGACATCAACTTAGAAATCTTAAAACGAGGGATAAACAGATGGAAACAAAAATACGCTGCCCCTGGCCATCAGACGATTCTTTGATGATAAAATATCACGATAAGGAATGGGGCGTTCCACTTCACAACGACAGAAAACTTTTTGAGTTTCTTATTCTTGAAGGATTCCAGGCAGGTTTAAGCTGGCGAACGGTTCTTCATAAAAGAGAAAACTTCCGTAAAGCATTTGATAACTTTGATTTCAATAAAATAGCGAAGTATAATAAACGCAAAATTAACTCTCTGCTGAAAGATGCAGGGATAATTCGTAATAAGTTGAAAATTGAAGGAGCAATTACAAACGCAAAAGCATTTCTGCTTGTAAGAAAAGAATTTAGAACATTTGATAAATACATCTGGGGATTTGTTGATGGAAAGCCAATTCAAAATAAATTCAAATCATTAAAGGAACTTCCTGCAAAAACAAAACTTTCAGATAAAATAAGCGATGATCTAAAAAAACGAGGATTCGAGTTTGTGGGCTCAACAATTGTTTATGCGCATATGCAAGCCACAGGAATGGTAAATGATCATATTATACGATGTTATAGGTACAAAGAAGTGAAATAATTTAATAATTACAAGCGGCTCAAAACATACTGAACTTGCATTATTAAAAATAAATCATATATTAAACCCCTTACTAATAAACATTCACTTCAAATCAAGGAGGACTGATGAAATCATTTAAACTATTTCTTTTATTTACCTCTCTGCTCTTTACCACTTTTGTAATAGGGCAAGAAAAACCCGCAATTAATTTTGAGGATCTGATGATTTCTGCTGAGCAAGATTTTCAGGTTGTTATGGATGCAAGAAATTTAGCAGAACTAAATGATCTTCCACACACCATCTATTTACCCGAAGGTGTTTTTATTGAAGCCAAGGGAGTAGAAAACGATCAGGTTGTTTATACAATAATTAACGACCCGAGACACCCATTTAACAACGGTGAAGTTGCCTTTTGGGAAGAGATATCATCTAGGTTTGAGCTTACAAACGCAAGAATACACTGGGCAAACAGACCCACACAAAATCCCGAGCTTGGATATGAAATTACTCAGCACCAAAATCCTGTTGCCAGTTTTGTGATGGTTCTGGAGTCTACTAATGATGCCGTTATGACATTTAATTATAATGATGGCTCGTTAATTAATCCGGCTTTTATTCCAGGAGGCAATCCAAATTTAAGTACTCCGATTGAACCATTGCTTACGCCCAACGCAACAATTCTTGTATCAGACCAGTTGACAGACAACATTGTAGAATTTGATACGCTCGGTGCGTTTATAAGAATCTTTTTTGGCGGGAATGTTGCAGTTTTGGATAATTGTAGGGGGATAGAGCTTCGTCCAGGTAATACAACTATTGTTGCCGCTATTGCAGGAGGAGCTAATCAGGATGCTATAGCAGAGTTTGATGTTACAACAGGAAATTATCTTGGTAACTTTATTGCTCCGAATGTTGCACAGATGGATGGACCCTGGGATATAATTTTCAGATCGACAGATTGTCTGGTTGCTGGTCAAGCAAGTAACAATATAGCCAGGTATGACTTAAGTGGTAACTATCTTGGGGTGTTTGTTCCGTCTATTATTTTCCCAGAGCAAATAAATCATGGTGCAAATGGTAATGTAATTGTTGGTAATTTCAGTTCTCCATCCGGTTTATATGTTTACGATTCAAATGGGAATCAGCTAAATTACTTTAGTTCAGTTACCGGATTGCGCGGTGCGTTTCAACTTGGCAATGGAAATTATCTAATTACAAATGGTGCGGGTGTTTATGTAATTGATCAAAACACTGGGACTGTTTTATCAACACCCGTATCCGGTGTATCCGGAAGATCAACTCACGAATATGATCTTTCAATTGTGCCAGTTGAACTAACTTCTTTTACTGCAAATGTCGTTGGAACTAACGTCGAGTTGAATTGGACAACGGCTACAGAATTGAATAATCAGGGATTTGAGATCGAGAGAAGCGAAGACAATGTCAGTTTTGAACAGATAGGTTTTGTGCCTGGTTTTGGAACCACTACAGAAACAAAAAGTTATACATATTCAGATCAGTCAATAAACAGCGGGACTTATTTTTATCGACTGAAGCAAATGGATTTCGATGGCAGTTTTGACTATTCTAATATTGTTGAAGTTGATGTAACCTTGCCGAGTGTATTCGCTCTTGAACAGAACTATCCGAATCCTTTCAATCCATCGACATCGATCCAGTTCTCATTACCGGTTGATGCACAGGTAACGATTGGCGTTTACAATCTTGTTGGTGAAAAAGTATCCGAAGCTGCAAGCGGTAATTTTGCTGCAGGCTCACACAAGGTTACTTTTAACGCAAGCACGCTTACCAGTGGAATATATTTTTACCAACTAGACGCAACCGGAATTGATGGTAAAACTTTCTCTAGCGTTAAGAAGATGACTCTGTTGAAATAATATTTGTTGGAAAATATTCTTGAAATAAAGCCCCGCTCGTCGGGGCTTTTATCTTAGTATTTTATTCTGAAAAGGGGACTTAAAATAAATTCTTGACAAGCCATCTGTGCAGCGGAAGCATATCCTTAAAAATCTTAAAAATTGCACTAACTGCTTTCCCGTTACCAATCTCTTTTAAGTCGCTGCCTTCATACCAGGCATAAATTCCTTCGTATAACAAATAACCCGGGTAAAGAGTATTTGGATCGTAACCCTTTGGAGTTTTCTTGTACTTTTTCCCGCCAATTGAGTAACCTTTCTTCTCCAGAGATCTTACAATTTTATGAAGCTCTTTAACTGATGACGGATCGGAAACAACATCACGATATTTTTTTAGCATGTGAGGAGGGAACATATACATTCCAAGACCAACCCCGAAATGTTTTGGTTCAAGATGAAAGTAAAATCCGCTGGCTTCCATTTTTTTAACTTTACCGTTCCAGAAATATAAACCTGCGTTTGTTTTATACGGAGTTTTGTCTTTACTGAAACGAACATCTCTGTGCAACCGGAAAATTGATTTATCTATTTTTGGTATGGCAACAATATCAGGATCGAGATCTGTTAATCTATCCCCCATTTCAACAATGAACTGAATGCAGGGCTCCAGAAAATCAGAATTATAAAGACCACGGTTGGCTTCAAACCATTCTCGGTTGTTGTTCTTTGAAAGTTTTTTAAGATATACCGTTGTTCTCTTGGGAAAATCTTTTAATACTGAATTCATATTACTTTTGTTTTTACTTTAAATATACCATCTTTTTAGTTTGGACTGTTTTATTCGTTTTTAGTTGATAGAAATAAATTCCATTTGATAATCCCGTTAGCATTAAATTCGACCTTATAATTCTCCAGCTTGATTTTTCTTCGTTAACCAAAGTTGCAACTTCGTTTCCAAGAATGTCAAAAACTTTCAAATCCACAAAACCACGATCAGAAATCTGAAATTGTATTTTTGTTGTCGGATTAAAGGGGTTCGGATAATTCTGATGTAATATAAAGCCATCTGGAGTTTCAACATAATCTTCTACTCCGACGAGTGTAGGATCAATTTTCAAAATTACTCCATTTTCTCCAACTGCGTATCCGGTTCTCGAATCGCTAAACTGAAGATCATAAACCACGGTGCCATCAGGTGTTTCAAACTCACTCCAGGTTTCCCCTCTGTTTGTTGTAAGAAGAAATTTATAACCGGAAGCTGACCAGCCCTCGTTGTAAGTTCTGAAATCAATTGCGAAAGAAAGACCAAAAAAAGAAAGCGTATCATTACTCCAGGTTATGCCTGCATCTGTTGTTCTAATATCAGCCGTAGGATAAAGACCCTCGGGATCACCGGAGAGAGCAATAGCATTTAAAGTGTCAAAAATAAATATGTCGAAAACTTCATCAGCACTAACACCTTGAGCAGTCCAGTTTAAACCGGAGTCTACTGTTCGCCAAACAACACCTGCTACATCTAATCTTCCCCCGCAAGCATATCCAAATTGACGATTAAGAAAATTAAATTCATATACAGGAAATGAAGAGACCATATTCGAATCAATATGTGACTGGATCCAGCTATTACCTCCATCAGATGTGTAAGCAATGTAAGAACCGCCAACAAATCCATTTAGTGTGTCGAAGAAAAAAATAGTTCTTATTAATTTTGACGAATCGGGAAAATCTTCAGCAGACCATTCCTCACCACTGCTTGTGGTTTTTAATATTACTGAGTTGAATGGAAAAACATCTTTAAGTGTCAGAGCCCAGCCATTATTCTTATCAACAAAAAATATATCCATAATAAAAGTCTGCACAGTGCTGTTCTGAACCTCCCAGTTATTACCGCCATCACTTGTTCTGATTATAGTCCCTGCCTCACCAGCGGCCCATCCGTTAAGGCTATCTACAAAGCATAAACGTCTGAGAGTTGTATTAACAGGCGAGTTAAGTTTTTTCCACGGCTGTGTTTGTGCTGATAATTGGTATGTAAGACTTATCAGAAATGAAAAAGATAATATAAGACAAACAGGTTTTAACATATATCAGAAAATATTCAAGCTTTAAATTATTAATATAAAACTTAGCCAGAATCTCTGAAATATGATATGTTATTCTAATTACAGTAAAAGGACGGTAACAGCTTAATTTACAGCCACATCAATGTCGTCGGTGCTCCTATCCTGAATATAAGCTTTATAAAATATTTCGCACATCCGCCGGACTCTCTTGCTTTCATCAAACTTAATAGATTGCTTTACGGCATAAATACCACGGGAATCCCCGATCTTATAAAGAGATAATGCAGCAAGAATCCTTAGTTCTTCTGATGTAGAATTATGAAGCAATTTCATCAGACAAATAACACTCCTTTCGCAGCAAAGTTCACCGACCATATATGTACAACCAGCCCGTAATCCAAGGTTATCTGAGGCAAGTCCTTGCTGTAATGTGTTGAAGCAAGCTTCCATTTCCGAATGGTTCTTATCTGCCGTTTCCTGTGGAAGAATCTGTAATGAGAGAAGCAGGAATAAGGAAACCGAGAAAAGTAAAATTGAGCTTTTCATGGTGTTCTCCTTGAGTTTATTATTGTCTGCAAAATAATCCCACAACTATCATTTGAAAACTGAATTTGTATAAAAGGAAAATAATGACCTTGAACATCCTTTTTTAATGTTGAAAAATTATATGCAGGATGTGCTTTTGCGGGGTAGAAGAAACAACTTGTCAATTCACTTACAGTTCTCTCAAATAGCTCAATTAATCATTATAAAACATTGCATACTTAGGTTAAATATTTTTGATCATTATTGTTCTATGCGGATAATTATTTTACGTTTTTATATGTAAAGAAAGTCGTTATGATCATGATCGCGAAACCTGGTCGTTCTTTTATCTGTTGACTTATTATTCATAACAACAGATTTTTATGTTCAGATCAATAAATCGAAAAGAGAATCAATTATGAAAACAAGAGCAGCAATGATTTTTTTTACCTCGCTGATTACTTTTTTGATGGCCTGTTCAGCGGGGAAAACCACAGAAAAATTTCCCAATGGTAAATATTTATTCAGAAGCTTTACTTTTCTTGGAGAAATGGTTGGAGACGGCAGTCTTTATATAAGTAAAACTGACTCTGTTTCATTCGAGGGCAACTGGTCAATAAGAGATGTGAAGGGTTGCATAGTATGTGGGCCACAGTTCGGAGGTGGTTTTTTTACAGGGCGTAAAGAAGGGGATAGTGTATACCTTAATTTAAATCCGGATAATCCCGAAAATTATATTGAACTAGCCGGCACAGTAGATGGTGAAAATTTTTCGGGGGACTGGAGATGGTTTAACCTTATAGTAAACTCAAACAGAGGAACATTTGAAGCAATAAAAGAGTAATTTATTAATAAAGGCAGGCCGGTTTATAACTTGCCTGCCCTGTGTAGTTATACTCTAATATCTTTTCTTCATCAGAAAGAAACAAGATACTCTGTACCATGAAGCTTGTGATAAGTGAAATATAAGTTCTTGCAAATCAAAGCTATTTTTTCGTTATCATCAAAAACGGCAACACCACGCAGACGGTATATCCCTATCGGGTTACCCAACTCGTATAGTGCTACTGCAGCAGCAATTCTCTCTTCATCTGTCTTACCCTCTTTCAACATTTTGAGAAGGGGAACCATAGCTTTTGATGCATCGGCGCTTTCCAGGTAAGCTTCGTTTATCAGGTCGTACATTACCAAAGCCGCACTAGTATGCAGCCCGGTATTTTCGGATTCAATTCCAACAGTTAGGTTATCAACAATTGCAGATTTTTTTTCTGCCGGGAATTCAGGTGTTTGTGCTGACAGAGATTGCACAACAAGAAGCGTCAAGATCACAGTTATTATTGTTTTCATTGTCTGCTCCTTTTGAAATGTTATAAGTTTTTTTTCAATCAGAAATTACTTTTAAAAGATATACTGTGCAGTTTAATAGTGAGGGAAGGAAGAATAATTTTAAGGTCGGAAAAATTTAAGGAAGAAGATGAATATCTAATTCTCCATACAAAGAATTAAAGTCGCTCCCGCCGACTAATTTTAAATTATATCTAATTAAAAAAATAACGATTCTGCCCGCACACTCTTATTAAATAAAATTTTTTAAATATTGAAACGACGACAGAAGCGTCAGATAAATGAAATATTTGACGGAATTAAAATTTGAAAATTCTAAACTGCCACCAACAAACTTAAAATATTATTTGTAGTAACAGCCTATCAATATTTCAATTGATGGCAGGATTCTTGTCTATTTATAACCAACACTTCTTGTTCACATATAAAATTATTACTTGTGAACAAAACCAAGAAAAACCAGATCAATTTAATTGAAAGAATTCGTTCTAAGGGGAACGAAAATTTTTTTATTTCCTTTGCAAGATGAGTTTAAATCTTTTTTGGAGAACTAAATAAAACATCAATAGTTCTCATAATTAATCTAATACTAAGGAGGTCCACAATGTCATATATATTTAAAGGCAAGCTCTGCGGCTACATTTGCAGGGAATGCCCCGAACCACTTGAGGGTTTGAAGATCCGGCTATACAGAACGAGAAAGGATCAGAACGTAACAGCACTTGCAGTTGCCGATCCTAACGATACTTTTAATATTCTCAATTCAAATTCTGTTAAAGAAAAAGAATCTGATTTAATTGCTGAAACGGTAATAGATGAGCAAGGTAATTTTCATTTTGAGCTGGGCAAAAAACAAAAGTACAACGGCGAGGCATTTGAAATAGACATTTATTGTGAAACAGTGCCCGGTATTAAATCCCCGCAGAAAAAACAAGAGCCTGTTCAATTTACAATTACTATTTTCCAGCCTCAATGGAAACAGGGAGAAGAAGACTATATTGCTGTTTGGGAGTATTGTATTCCCTGGAGGTTCTGGTGTGCAATACGTGCAAGGTTCGGTGCCTGGGTAATTTGCGGTAGAGTAACAGTTTGTAAAACTCAGATGCCGGTTGCCGGGCTCAAAGTACACGCGTTTGATGCGGACTGGCTGCAGGATGATGCACTCGGTTTTGGCATTACTGATGGACACGGAAAATTCAGAATCGATTATACGGTTAGTGATTTTAATAAAACACCACTTTCTCCCTTTATTAATTTTGAGTTAGTTGGGGGTCCCGATATTTATTTTCAAGTTGAAGATTCTGGAGGGAATGTTATTCTGAACGAACCACGTTCGAGGGCACGCCAGAACGATAGAGAAAATGTGGGACCATGCTTTTGTGTTGAGCTCTGCGTTGATGTACAGGCGCAGCCACCATTTAAAAATCCATGGTTTACTCACGTCGGTGACTTTCATATAATAACTGATATCAATTCTGGTTCAGGATTAACCAATGCTGTTGTTCTTGGACATGGGGGACCTAACTATGCATTTTTTGGAGGAATGAAGTTAAGAGGATTCTGTCCAAAAACTTCACCATCTGGTCCTGCACTCCCTATGCGTTACCGATTCCGTTATGCACCGCTTGCAACTCCGCTAGCTTTAACTCCAATAACCGGTGATAAGGTTCTGCCAGTGCTTGTGGGAAGCCGATTAATACAATGGAAACTTTTTGATAATAATTTCGTTTGGACATTTCAATCAATTTATGTTCAAGGTTCAGGAGCCACACCTGATCCTACACCAACACCCGGCGGACCTGGTCCTTGGGGACCTGTTCCGGCACATGTTATCGTACCCGATGCCGATGGATGGATCAATGTTGATCAAAACAGTCTCGACGATGGATTCTACGGATCACTGATAAGATTCAATTCGGCAGTTGCGATTCCCGGAGGAGCCGCACCAGGAAATAGTGCAGGCAATCTTGTTTCTGATCCAAAGAATGGAACAGCCATAAGAATTGTGTTTGAAGCAGGTCCGGTTGGCGGCGCAGCAACTTACAGTAACGAACTGTCAAATGTTTTGGTTAACAACTGGAGCGAAGTAAGACTGGTTAATCTGCAGCAGTTTACCAGTGGAGGCTCCTGTTCAGATCTAAACACAGATCTAAATATTCTTTATACAACCGATCACCAGCAGCTTGCGTCATGGAATATCGGAATATCAAGCGCAGCAGTTATTCCACCGATCGCACCGCCGCTTCCTTCGGGAACAACTCCGCGTGGTGGATTTGGTAATCGCTATATCGATATAAGCAGTTGGCCAGCTTGTTCATACCTCGTTGCTTTGACTTCAAGAAGAGCCCTGACCGACGGTGAAAATGATGATGATGCAAATACATCGTATGTTACTTTTTGTAAAGGATAATTTACAATCATTCGGGAGCTGACTAAGTTCAGCTTCCGATTTTTAATTGCAGAAAAATTTTTTAATATAAAATATTTAACTGGACTAAAGACATACTTAACTAAAAAACCTTAGAAGGAGGCAAACATGAGAAAACTTTATTTTGCCGGAGGATTATTATTCCTGGCCATTTTTCTTGCAGGTTGCTGTAAACCCGAGATAGCAGGAACAGTTCCTAATACTCTTCGGTCGCAGCAAACTAATAACTGGTGTTGGGCTGCCACAACTCAAATGCTTGCGCAACATGTCGGTATCTCGGTTACACAGTGTGATCTTGCAAATCACCGCTTTGGAAGAACCGATTGCTGCGATAATCAAAATCCCGGATCTGATTGTCCTAAAACAAATGAATGTAATATGCCCGGGTGGCTGGAACTTGATTTTGCAGGAGTAACGTTTGAAGAGAGCACCGCAGCCCGTACCTGGGAACAAATTCGTTCGCAAATATACTGTGCAAAGAAACCGATGGGCTATGCTTACGGAACACCGGGTGTAGTCGGGCATGTAGTTGTAATAAAAGGATATATTACAGTTGACGGTACAAATTACGTTATTCTAAACGATCCATGGTCACCCTGTGTTGGGTCTGAAAGACTTATCACTTACGATGAGTATGCTGATCCTGCGGGAACGTCAACCCATTGGGACACATGGTTTAACATTGCAAAGAAATAAGAGAGGATATAATTATGAACTCAATTTTGAAATCGGCATTTCTCCTGTTTACATTTATTTTTGTTGTTTACTCCTGCACAAACCAGGAAGGAGAGATAAAAGAAGGAATGAACGAACAGAAAATATTTAAAACCCCTGAAGAGGCTGTTGCGAAAGCAAAAAGCGACCTCATTCAGGTTATTGAGACAAACAAAGATCTTGACCTTGGCATTGACGTTGAAAAATTGCGAAATGCAGAATTGGTTAGAACAGCGCAATATGCAGAGGTTGATTTTGAAAAATTGCTCAGATCTGAAAATGTTCTGAGTTTATCTGATATCTCCTCTCCTCCAAAGAGTATCGTAGCGCCCTTTGTACTCAAAAATAGCATTGTCGGTGTTGTAGAAGTCGGGACAGTACGGGACGGCTGGAAGATCGTAGGGCTTGGTAACAAACTAATCACAGATGATCTTAATACTACAAAGGTTATGCTTGATAAAGATGCAACTGTAACTATTTACGAAGTGCCGAACCTGCAGCTTTTTATTTATGGAGTAAAGAAAGAAGCCTCAGAAACTTACCATCTTAACTTCAGCAAATTTACTCTTAAGGATAGTACTGATATTAAAGCTTTTTACCCGGCATTACGTGAAAGTTCTATCCAATTCAACAAAGAATTTGGAGATAAATTGAAAAAAGAAAAATTGGTTAAATAATCTTTTTACTGTAAAAACACACTAACACCGAATATATTAATTCCTGCCGCTATCAGTTTATATGTATGGCGGCAGGAATAATTAATAAAAGTTTTTTTTGGCTACCCTCCTGAGCTTATCATTTGGCAGAAAGGCTTATTTAAAGATCTTAGGTTAGTAGATATCAAAAACACGGGAGAGTTGTCAGGAAAGGAAACATAGCAAAAAGCGAAAAGAAGCCGGTATAATTTTATCCTTGTCAGCATTTATACTAATTACTCTTCACTGGTTGCCTAGTTAACTATACATTCAGCGTTCTTTCTTTTACTATTTTATCTGCTCAAATTCATTAATCATTTTCTACAACCACTCATCAGCTAAATCTGAAACGGCATTCTAATTGTCATCTTCTTTTTCGTAAATGATAATCATTAATATTAAATAGAAGGAGATAATCATGAAGACATTATCACTGGCATTGTTAATCGGTGTTGCCTTGTTCTCAGTCGGTTTTGGGCAGGAGCGTACCGACGAAAAAAAATGGACTATTGATCCGGAAACCGGAGACACAATTTATACCGAATCAGTTATCATCTCCGAATCCGAAGATATAACACCACGTAGTAGTATGATAGTAATCAACCCGCTAAAGTTTTTACTGTTCTACAATATTTCGTACTTCCATAAACTTAGCGACGGGGCTGCAATCGGTGGGGGTATTCAATTGCCGACACCATCCGGTATAAGTGGATTTGGTGTAAATGCAGAAGTAAGGATTTACCCAAAAGGAAAAAATTTGCTGGGGTTTTATTTTGCCCCAAATGTTTCATACAATAGCCTGACAGATGACGATGAGAATGAAACTGTCTCAATAACCTCTGTTGGCGGACTGGTTGGCTGGCAATGGTTCCCGGGCGAACAGTTTGCTATTGGCCTTGGTATTGGAATTGACTATTACTTTTTTTCCGGCGATGATGAAGATTTTTCAGATTTGGATGGGTTAGCTCCGGCGCTAAGGTTTGATATTGGTTATGCCTGGTAGCTTAAAGCAAATTGAAATAACCTTAAAAAAGCGGGCTGTGTAAACCTTGTGAAATAAATTTTTCATATTAGCACAAGAAAAACGCAGCCCGAGATTATGATCCTTAGTTTGTCCGATTCCTTTAAATCTTTATCTTATAAAATCGTTCAGTGTAAGCTTATCTGAAACAGAAAGAGAACCATCCCTTGATTTAAAGTCAAATGTGAGGTTATCAGTTTTTTCTTTCAGGTATTTTTTCATTTTTCTGAATATCCCGCCCGGGAAGATTTTATATGTAGCAAACAATGCTGTCTTTATTCCATTAAGTGTCGGGAGTCTTTTAACAAAGTTTATCCACTCATTATCTGTTCGCGAAAATAAGGAACCGTTTCTCCCGCCGCTGAGAAGCAGATAGTCAGCACCATCAAGCGTTTTTGGCTCAAAGTTGTTAATTGGGATAAGTTCAGCGAAGAGTCCTCGTTTAAGAAGGAATTCTGCAATTTCTTCACCAAATTTTCTTGTTGTGTTGTTTTTATTCTGAACTATTATTAACGCCTTTTTCATAATTTAACTCCTTTTTAATTGCTGGTAGAAAACTAAAAAGGAAAACCGCTGAAACCCATCAATATGTTATATGCGGGTATTTTTAGTGATAGGACATTGTTTTTATTAAACGTATGTACCTCTACCTAGAGGAAAAATTCGGTAGTGAATATGAAAAGTATCTTGAAAAAGTATTTATAAAATTTTTATAAACTTTCTTGCTTTTGCTCTAATTCAATTTCTGAGTATAATCGCATCAATTAATTTTATTTTTCTTTACCAAATAGCCAGGAAGTAAAATCTATTGGAATGGATTCTGATCGTTGTCTGGCTCCTTATTATTAATGGAGGACTGGGCGGACAGTATATTCTGAACTGGATGGGCAACCAGCCCGATTTTACCGGTGGAAAGAAAATAGATATTTCTCCCGGGGTTATGACCTGGTGGAGAGAAATATCAAAACTTATTTGGGCCGTAATTGCTGTTTCTGTTGAGCTCATTCGGGGAAAACCCGTTAAGCTGCTCTGGCCGGGAATTATATCGCTGTCAACAATTATCATTTGCGCTTTCACAGGGGTAATTGAAAACATAGGTTTTTTTTATCTGCCCAGGTATTATTCGCCTCACATCTTTGCACCTTACATCAATGTTTATCTTGCGTTTCTTCCTTTTTTCGGCAAGCTTCTTTTCAATGCCCCCATTCGCAGAGTACATTGGATAGGTATAACCTTGGTGATTATAGGATTAGCGGTTCCACATCTTCCACATTTAATTGGCTCTAATGTAGATCCCAAAACAGTTCTCGACTCAACAGCTATTATCTGGATAATTATTATCAACTGCTGTTTGTGTTCACAGCAAATTTTAAACAATAAAACTGTGCAGACAGCTTTGCCCGACGTAGGACCCAATGCATTGGTTGTATGGAGAGAAATTTGGAAAATGATTTTCATCTCCCTTGCAATTCTAATAATGCCATTAATCGGAAACGCTCTTCATGCAAATATGCCGACTTCGGTTGATGTAAAAGAATTTAATGAAAGGATTCTTGACAAAACTGATGAACATAATAAAGAAATATTATTGAACTATTATACACTTTCCGGCGATGAATATATTCTGAAAAACAAAACCTCTCCAAATGAAGAAGATTCCATTAAAAATATTATTCAAGCTACGGAATACAACAGATTTTTTTCTTTGTTTGAAGGAAGTATCCTGCCAAACAACTGGCTGCCCATTCTTTTTGTTATTGCGGCTGGTTTAACAGGTTATATTTACAGTTTTGGTTTCTTTAAGTTATCCAGATTTTCAGCACATTTCTGGGTGCCGTACACAAACGTATATCTTGCTCTGCTTCCCTTTATAATGATGCTTTTTGGTAAGGAGGTTACTGTTTTCCAGATTGCAGGTGCAACTGTTGTTACCGCAGGATTAATGATTGGTGTGATGGATTACAGCCGTAATAAAGTGGTAGAAATTAAAAAGCGATATTAAGATTAACTGCTAATTACTAAACTAAAAGATTGTTCTGTTTGAGAGGCATAAGGGGTATTAGTAGAAATTACTTTTTCTTTTTTGAGCTCTTTGCTTTCTTATTGAAATCAAGAGCAAGACTGATCCAGTATTCAAGATCTTTTTTTGTTTTTGTTCCCTCTGGTCCGATAAAAACAAATCCGCTCATCGGTCTCCCGGTGAAATCCATTTCGCGGCAGCCGGTTTTTTCCAAAGCAGACTCATAATCCTTAGGATCAATGCGTGCCATTAAATCATCGTTAAGTATGCCGACACACATTTTATCATTTACCATAAATGTAAGTCCACCCATCATCTTCTTTTCTTTTACATTCCTTTTGCTTGAGAGGAAATCACGTGCTCTGTTTGCAAGATGTTCGTCGTACGCCATAATTATTAGAATATTTTTCTTAACTATTTAATTAAAATCATTTTTCGGGTCTCAACAAAAGAATCTGCTTTTAGCTGATAAAAATAAACCCCGCTCGGAAGACCATCAGCATTGAAGATTATTTCATATTTGCCTGCCGGCCTGTATTCATTTACCAAAGTTTCGATCTCTTTTCCAAGAACATTATATATTATTAATGATTGATGAGCACCCACCGGAGACTGCCAACTGATTTTTGTACTTGGATTAAAGGGGTTCGGGTAATTCTGAGAAAGACTATAATTAGCAGGGACAGGGTCGTCGCTACTTTTTTCTTCAACATTCACAATTAGAATATTTGCTTGAACCCAGGTGGGATCGCTTGCATCAGGATTTGCCGATGTACCGAGCGTTGCAGTATTATTAAAGAAAGATAAATCTTCTGCTGTTTGTCCCGATCCCTTCATCCAATCTCCAGTAACCTACAAGTCCGCTGTCCGGGGTTGAATAATATTCAGGAGTTAAAACAGTATTTATTGTACTCTGGATTTGTGTCTTGAGAACGGGCAACATTCCATATCCTCACTTCATCTATTTTTCCATTGAAGACTCTTCCGTTGAAACCAGGTGATTCGCCAATAAACAAATTGCTGTTATTTGCATTACCGATTGTAATTGTCATATTTGATTGAGCTGCCAATTCACCATCAACATAAATTTTCATTGAAGTACCGTCATACGTTGCCGCAACGTGATGCCAGTTATTTAGTTGAACTAAATTAGCGGGAGAATTAATCTCATGCCAGCTTCCGTTACCAATATTAAAATTAATAATTCCATCTCCTCCACATCGGATCATATAACCTGAACTGTTTGAGCCCTGGTCTTTCACGATCACACTACCGGCAAACGGCTGGCTTTTAAACTCGTTTACATTAATCAATGCTTCGAGGGTGATTTTGTTTCCAGTAATTTGCAGCGAACTTCCATTCCCGCAATCAAGCCGATCATCTGTTCCGTCAAACTGAAGTGCAAATCCATTTGTATCTGCAATGGAAATTCCTGTTGTAAATCTCCAGACTTCTCCCTCTGTTGTGTAATACTGATTTTTGCAATTGATGCGCCAGTAATAAGTAGTATTAGAATTTAAAATTTCAGTTTGAAAAGAATTTAATGTTGTGCCTGCAAGAAAGGAAGGGGGATTTGTTGTCCCAAGGTAAACATCGAATGAGGTTGATCCATTTCCCGGCGTCCACCCAAGCGTGGGATTACGAACTAATATTGTGTCACCATTTTCCGGGGAAGGATTTGTCGCCATTCCCGGGGGAGAAAACCATTCGAATGTTGTTTCAGCAAATGCGGATTCACCGAATTCATTTCCGACAGTCTGAACTAAAACCGAAACCGAACTATCTCCCTGTTCATATTTAACAAAGGGAACAAAGTATGCATTATTTGCTGTTCCACCGAGATAAGTAAGAGAGTTATCCTGGTTTCTTCTGAATACATTATAATAGTATGCCTCGCTTGTTGAATGATCCCATCGCAATCTTAATGTAACAAATCCTGGTTCACTAACTTTATTTTCTACATAAAAATTTGTTGGAGGGTTAGGAACATCTATTGTGCCGTTGTAAATGCTTAGTCTTCCGACTTTCATTTCGTAACCGCTCCCGGAACCGCCTGTAAAGAAAAGAGCAACCACCGAAACCTTTTGTCCGTTGTGAGCACCTATATCTATTGTCTTCAAATTCCAATCCGCAGTGGTTGTATTCCCAACATCGAAATAAGTAAAGGTGGATGGGTCATTTTCAAATGCTAATCCTACTTTCATATTTGTTGAACCAACATTCCCTGTTTTAAAAGCAATATCGATTTTTGTATCTGATGAGATAAGACAATTTGCCTTGTAAAGTTTGATAAGGTTATCGCTTGTTAGATCACCCGAAATTTTAAGGCAGTTACCTCCGTAGTATGCATCAGAAAAATCAAATTCGGGAGTTAGCTTATTTCCGCTGCTCTGAACTATCCATTGCCAGGTTGGTAGAACATCCTGCAGCGAAAGATTGTTCCAGCCGTCTGCCGATAAATCAGGATAAGATAATTTCTCGCCGTTTATGTAGAAATCATAACCCTGACCTGTACAAAAATTTGTAACGAAAGGAGCTTCGGTTACAGGGGTAAAAGCAGGGATGTAATTCGCAATTCCTTTCCACCCACTAGTAGTTGTTGTATTACTGGGATCGTGATTCCATCCAACCCAGAATACGCTTGAACGGTCGTAGTAGTTTGCAAGATTAGCGGAAGAGTTGTAGCACCAGTCGGGTCTGTAAATACCTAGTGATGTTACATGCGGAAGACCGGCCGGAAAAGGGGCAGACCAATTAATGCTTGTGTTGTATCCGTTTGCTTCGACATCAATTCCTGCGAATAATTCATACTCGCTTCTGTTTAAACTCTGTGCTAATGTTCTTGAGCTATTTAGCCCTGCTGCACTCCACCAGAAATTCAAAAACATAGTTTCAGAGACAAGAGTATCCCCCCATTGGAAATACCAATCATTCTGTGAGTTTAACTGGTTCTGCCATGAAACAACTCCGCTTTCCGTCATTGCATCATACCATTCAATTTCAAAATCAGAATTTTGCTGGTAGTAAATCATAAAGTCTCTCATATCAATTGCAGTCTGAGTATTGCCTCCGGCAGTTTCCTGGTTGATAAACCAGCCGTCAAAGCCGTAATATTCTGCTACCTCAATTAATTTATCGGCGACCGGAAAAGTATTTCCACTCTTCTGAAGAAAATCATTCACCCACTGGAACTGACCACCGTAAACTAATTGGCGGAAAGAAAACATTTCCAAGAATCTTAACACCATTTCTGTGGGCAGCATCTATTATTGTCGGGTTTGGTGCAAGTATCAATCCTTCACCTGCAGAACCTCCCCAGAAAACAAGTTCATCAACATACTGCCAGAAGCTAAAAGTATAATAATTAATATTTAAAGAACCCTGCGAAGGATTATCGCTCGTTGGTGCAAATGCGGATAAAGGATTTACTCTGGCTTCATTTACTCTGTGCATTCGGATTTACAACTGTAATGCTGTCAACATATTTGTTTTTTAACGGAATACCGGAACGGTTGTAAGGTGCATCAGGATCAGTGGAAGGCGACCAGTTTAAAATTTCCAGCGGAAACCAGTAAGAAGCAAATGGTTGATCGGATGAAAGTAAAACATTTTCCTCTTTATAATCTACAATTGAATTTGTGCTGGAAATTTGCCCAAACAAGTTAACCGATGTTGCTGTAATAATCAGAATTAAAAAACATCCGGCATAAAAATTTTTTTTGCCTTTCATTTGACTTACCCTTAAAATGATTTTTCAAAGAGCAAAATATAAAATTTTATATCAAACCTTTCTTCCCCCATTCAGAATATAAATATTGCTGTTCATAACCGTTATTTTCCCCCAATCAAACAGTTCAAGCTTTCTTCAATAAAGATTCTATCTTGGAGTGCGGTTTATTACAACAACTTACATTTATAGAAAAAATGTTAAAATCGACCCTACAGTTTTTAGTAACCATAAAGCTTCTTTTTACTTTTCAAATTAACACCCAGCCAGGTATAAAATTGAGAATGAACACATCGGCATTACAATCTTCCAAAGAAGACATCCGACCATTTTTAGTGTACGAAGTCTTGTGGCTACAGTACGGAACGAGTAATCCAGAATTCGGATTACAGCTCGGGATATTTTATACTTTAAAACTTTCCAACCTATTTAATCCGACAACCACAATTTTATATCAAGTTTCAGAATTAAGTCTTGTTACTGTTAAAGTTTATGATGTTTTGGGAAATGAAATTTCGACTTTAATTAATGAAGAAAAACCCGCGGGTGCTTATGAAGTTGAATTTAGACGCAACTGGATTTACCTAGTGGAATCTACATTTACAAACTGAATGCTGGAAAGTTTACAAAAACAAATAAGATGATTTTGTTGAAATAAAGAAGTATTAGACATACAAGAGGTTTAAGATGAATGAAAAAAATATGAAATATGTGAAACAATTATTGAGCAAGCTTGTTTATCAGATTTTTCTATTTTTACTTCCTGTTACAGTATATTCTCAAAACCTGCTCAATGGTCCGAATGATATTGTATTTGATTCATTGAACAACCGCTATCTTGTTGCCAACTGGGCCGGGAATAGCATTGTTGCCATAGATTCCCTTGGCAATCAATCCTATTTTCGGAGTAATATTACTCATGCTCATGGCATGGAAATAAAAGACAGCATCTTGTTTGTGGTTAGTTATCGCAATCTGTTATTAATAGATTTATATTCATCCTCCACTATCAATAGTATTTTTGTGCCCGGGTCTGAATATCTTGGTCACATCGCACTTGACTCGTCGCATTATGTATATGTTACTGACTGGTCTGCAAAAAAATTGTTCAGAATTAATATCAATGATCAAACCTCTGCGACTCTTCATACTCTGGATCCCATACCCGCGGGGTTATCCTATGAAGTAAACAATAACAGACTCATACTATTAATTTTTGTAGATAATGCACCTATTCTCGCATATAACTTAGCTGGAGGGAACATTGATACGGTAAGAAACACAAATATAAATGAGCCGGATGCTATATGCAGAGATGTAAATGGTAACTACTATATAACCTCATTTGCCGATAATATTGTTTATAGATTTGACGGTGATTTCAATTTCAACCCAGAAATAATTTCAACCGGTCATAGCGAACCATCGGGGATAGGCTTTAATATGTCCGATAACATTGTTGGTGTAACAAATTATAATATCAACAGAGTTGATCTTATCAACCTAAGTCCGAACAATCTTGATTTTCAACTTAACAATACCTCAATCGATTTTGTTCTCTTTCAAAATTATCCCAATCCATTTAATCCGAGTACAACCATATCATATCACTTACCGGAACGAAGTTTTGTTAGCATTAAAATATTTGATGTATTAGGAAATGAAGTTGCAACACTTGTTAATGAGGAGATACCTGATGGTCAGTATAATATTGAATTTGATGCAAGTGATCTAACAAGCGGAATTTATTTTTATCAACTGAATGCAGGTTCATATTCTGCAATAAAGAAAATGTTGTTAGTAAAATAAATAGAAGAAAAAATTTTATGAAAACATTGATGAAGTTTGTTTCAATTATTATAGTTCATTCTTTTCTTTTTAGCGTTGGATGCAGTGATGATAGTACATCGCCTGAACCTGAACCTGCACCACAAGGAACTCCGCTTGATGGAAGGGGCGGTGGAGTTATATTTTATTGTTATCAACCACTTCAAAACGGTATACACCAGATATATGGTCTTAACGCGGACGGTAGCGGAAATAGAAAAATAATAAATGCGTCTTTAGGACTCAATCACCACGACATATCACCTGACGGATCAAGATTTGCGTGCGTAGGTTATATGGATGCCGGATTTAACACATGGTCAATTCACGTTTTTAATATAGACGGAACAGGCTTAACCAGGCTTACGAATACAAGTAATGTAATGGACAGTGAACCGGCATGGTCTCCAGATGGAACTCAAATAGCTTTCACGAGATTATCACAGAACTTCGTAAAAGAAGAACTCTGGATTATGAATTCAGATGGAAGTAATCAACATTATATAGGTGTTGAAGGTTTTGCCGCTAAATGGTCTTCTGATGGAAGTCGGTTTATTTATTCATCAAAAAGTACAGGGAATTATGAGATATATACTTGTCAAATTAATGGAACTGATATACAGCAATTAACCAATACAGTTGTTGATGAATGGTTTCCGGTCTGGTCTCCGGATGATAGCTTGATTGCATACAATGCATATGCTTCCGGAGATTTTAGTTCTTCTGAAATTTATATAATGAATGCAAATGGAACCAATATTAGAAGACTAACGAACAATAACGTATCTGATAGTTATCCAAGATGGTCACCAGATGGTTCGTTTATATCTTTCACCATGGACTTGTCAAATCAGCAATGGGAAGTATTTATTATGAATATGGATGGTACCAACGTAAGGCGTGTAACTGATTCACCATCTGGCGTTACAGCAATAAATGCTGTTTGGCACCCTTGATTGATAAACGAACTGTAATGAACTATTGGCAAAAAATATTATTAACTCAGGGAAGAAAAATGAATAATAAATTACACTTCAGTCAATTCAAATTAATTATGATTTTCTTTTTCATCATTACTAATTCGATTGATTTATTATCCCAATCTAAATTGATTTATGATAAAAATTACATTCCAACATTAAATAGAAGTTTGGCAGAGAATGAAATATTCCGGCCACCCCAAATGACTAAAAAGCCGGGTCATTATTCAAGAGAAGACTGGAAGGAAGTTATTGATTCTGTGTGGGGACCGGGATTACCAACAGCACAAAAACTCGAAATTTTTGATACTGCCTGGGATACAATTAATGCAAAGTACGCAGCGTTTCAGAATCTGGATGTTAATATAGATTCATTGCGAGATCTATATCGCCCGGAAATTGAAAACGGAATAAGCAGAGGAAGGTTTGCTGCAATTATGAGTCATTTTTCTCTGGCTATGAAAGAGTGTCACACCGTAATTATGGATGTTCCCGTTAACTGGGGGACACAGATTACACCGGGCATACCATTATTTGTAATAGGTCCATGGTATAATAATGCAAGATTTGGTGCGAGTCTTACTCCGCTTCCGGATAGTTCGTTGTTAGTGTACAGAGCACTTCCAAATCACACTCTTGGGCTGGTTGCCGGTGATATTGTACTGGGGTATGATGGAATTCCATGGAAGGAACTTTATAAAGAATTATTAAACGCTCAATTACCACTCTCTTTAAACTGGGTTTGGGGAAGTAATGATAAGTCTATTACTCACTGCATACTATCAAGTGCGGGATTGAACTGGCACTTGTTTGATACAATAGACATCGTAAAATATGAAACCGGTGATACTCTTCATTTATCTGCTAGTTTACTAAGCAATCAAAGTGGTACCGTATGGGGAAATGAACAGTTGAGATGTACCTGGTGTAGAATGGCCAAACATATTTCAGGATGATTTTGTTAGCTGGGGTATTGTTGAGGGAACACAAATTGGATATATATATGTAACAGCTTGGACTTATGATCCTATTTATCAAATCAGTCAGCAATTCTACAATGCAATTGACAGTCTGATGCACCATAACGAAACTATAGGAATGATTATCGACTTCAGGTTAAACTTGGGTGGTGGAGGAACAAGTAATAATGGCTTCTCTCTTCTTTTCAACACATCCTTTAATACTTTAAATATGGATATAAGGTGCGGGGATCCTAATGATCATTTTAGTATGTGCAATCATCCAACTATCACCTATCTATTATTTAGAATTTATGGAAATCCTAACAATTATTATGATAAACCAATAGCCGTATTAACAGGACCCGGGACTGTAAGTGCCGGAGATTTTGAATCAAGGAGATTGAAATTTCATCCGATGGCTAAGTTTTTTGGCAAATCTTCTTCCGGTGCATACTGCACAGCAAGCTACCCAGATTTGGGTCATCCTGATTGGTTTTTTTATCTGTCTACGGGTAATGGTTATGTTATATCCGATCATCAATACTTAGCTCATACAGAACTTGACATGTATAAAGAAGTATGGCTTACTCAGGAAGGCGTGGTAAACAATAAAGATGATGTTGTTGAAGCAGCAATAGAATGGATTAATGATTCTACTTCCGTTGCAGAAAATAACGATAAAATTATCTTGGACTATAGTCTGGGTAACAACTATCCAAATCCATTTAATCCAACAACAATAATATCATATCAAATACCTGAAGCGAGTTTTGTTACGCTTAAAATATATGATGTGTTGGGTAACGAAATTGTAACTCTGGTTAATGAAGAAAGATCAGCAGGAGATTATAAAACACAATTTAGTGGAACGAGGTTAACAAGTGGAATTTATTTCTATCAACTGAAAGCTGGAAGCTTTGTGGAAACAAAGAAGATGTTATTGTTAAAATAGTAGCAAACACTTAATGAGGAAAAATGAATAGATATTTATTAAGTGTTAAATATACTTTGCTATCATATTGAGGTTAATGGTATAAATATTATTCGCCCAATAAATTAATGTTCAATATTTAACGGAGAAAATTATGTTAAAGTTTTTTTATCATCATATTAAATATATTATACTATTGTCTGTTGTAATTATTGGATTTCAGGCATGCAGTAAAGAAGAAAATAATAATCCGGTTTCACCAGCAATCCACGAAAGAGGTGAGATTGTTCAATCAAATAGTTTAGGTACAATGGAGCCAGGTGATATACAACAGATACTTGCAAATGTGAACATGACAATTCCATTCACATTAAATTATTCTGTTGAGACAATTTCAATAAATTACTATACGACAGACGGATCTGGTAATCAGACAATTGCATCCGGAGCTCTTATTATTCCACAGGGTGGAAGCAGCCTGCCATTGGTAAGCATTCAGCACGGAACCCAGACAAAAGATAACCTTGTGGCATCAGTTTCACCGTTAAACTCAACGGAAGGTATTATCGGATTGATTATGGCATCGATGGGCTACGTGGTAGTTGTTCCCGATTATCCCGGCTTTGGAGTGTCAAATGTTATGCATCCTTATACTCATGCAAAATCACTTATTCCCTGTGTAATTGATTTGATGCGAGCCGGAAGAACTTATAGTTCGCAGCATCAAATAACATTGAATGGAAGGGTTTTTCTTATCGGTTATTCAGAGGGAGGTTACGCAACACTGGTAACTCAAAGAAAAATTGAAATGGAATATTCTCAGGAATTTAATTTAACTGCCGTTGCTCCTATGGCAGGACCTTATGATTTAAATGGAATGATGCAGACACTTTTTCAAACCGGTCAATATAATCACACAGCATACGTTGCCTACATTATAACGGCTTATAATAACATTTACGGATGGGACCGTCTGAATGATTTTTTTAATGCGCCGTACTCCTCAACAGTGCAAAATTTATTTGACGGATCAAAAACCTTCGGCGAGGTTGAAAGTCAGCTGCCGGCAACATTTGCAGCACTTATGAATTCTAATTTTGTTAATGACGTCAACAACGGAAATGAATCTGCTTTTATCTCAGCAATGCAGGAAAACACATTGCTTGATTGGAAACCTGAGGCTCCTATCAATTTCTTTCATGGAGATGCAGATGATATATCTCCATATCAACACTCTTTAACTGCAGTGGAAAGGTTAGTAGCAAACGGAGGAACGAACATACAGCTAACAACTATCCCTGGTGGTACTCACGAAAATTCCGGTCCCATAGCAATCGTTGGTGCAATTCAGTGGTTTGAAAATTTTTAATCATTGAGTAGTATCTAACAAAATTAGTGGGAGAGCATTAAATTTTTAAGTAATAACAACACGAATCAATCCTCTTATGATTGTTCAATATTCTTGGAAGCGGCAGATGTTTAATCTGGAATAAAAGACTGGATGATTGGTGCGAGTACCAGGGTGGAGAGCCGGGTGCTGCTTAGCGGGTTGAGTTTCATCCTGAAAAAAATCGGCATGATAATTTTTTCTAATAAACATAATAGTTCAATTTATCTTGGTAACAAAATCCATGCTATGGTTAGAAGAAGTGCAAATGGGTTCTTTTAAGATTTAATGCTACAATTTTTCTTCGAAGGAATTTTGCCTGTAATTGTGTTATTCTGGTTTGCATGAATTCACTTGATTGGACACGGGAAAACAAAATTTTGTCATAAAACTGGCACTTAATCAGTATTTACATATGCAAAATATCATTTTAAATTATTGCCAGAGTTTATGAGTCTTTGAATAGGTGACAATATAGAATAGAATTGTCAGTATTAAATAGTCATAATATTATGTGCGTCATTAAACATGATTTGTCCCATTTAAACAATGGAGGAAGAAATGCCAATGAAAAAATTATTTTTAACTGTTTTGATATTGGGGCTTTCAGGCTTTTCCACAATCTGTTTCGGGCAATTCCAAAATATTCAGGCGAACAGCGACACACTTACAACTTGCAGTGAACCAAGCATTACTCTTAATCCAACCAACCTGGATAATCTAGTAATTGGTGTAAATAACACTTTTTTCTTAACATCTTTTGATGGTGGTAATACATGGACCGAGGGGCAAATGTTTTCTTCAATGGGAGTGTGGGGCGATCCGAGCTTAGCTTTTGATCTGGATGGTAATTTGTATTTCGCTCATTTATCAGGTGAGCCTCCGTTATCCGGGCGCTGGGCCGATAGGATAATAATTCAAAAATCAACTGACGGTGGTTTAACCTGGAATGATGGGACTTACACGGGTTTAAACAGACCAAAATTTGAGGATAAAGAATGGATTTCTGTTGATATAACAAATTCGATCTATAAAAATAATTTATATGTCGCCTGGACAGAATTCGACACACTTTGGTACGCTCATCCTTCTTATAAAAGCAGGATACTTTTTTCTCGTTCAACAGATTCAGGTGAAACGTGGAGTAATACTCTGGAAATAAGTGATGTAGAAGGCGATTGTTTGGATGATGACAACACTACTGAAGGAGCTATTCCTGCAATCGGACCTGATGGAGAAATTTATATAGCGTGGGCTGGACCGGAAGGAATTGTTTTTGACCGTTCATTTGACGGTGGCGTTACCTTTGGTGAAGATATTTTTGTGACCGAACATGTTGGGGGATGGGGATGGGGTTATGAGATTGAGGGAATTTATGGAAATGGGTTACCCCAGACGATCTGCGATATTAGTAATTCTCCTTACCGCGGCGCTATTTATGTTTTATGGGCTGATCAAAGAAACGGAATTTTGAATCCTGATATCTTATTAAAAAAATCGACCGATAAAGGAATTACCTGGAGCGAGACAAAAATTGTTAATAACGATAACACCAGCAGACCACAGTTCTTTCCATGGATGTGTATTGATCCCATAACAGGAATTATGTACATCGTTTATTATGACAGAAGAAATACAATAAGTACGATGACAGAAGTTTATGTTGCCAGATCTACTGACGGCGGGGACACGTTTAGTAATTTTGTGGTTAGTGAATCACCATTCGAAGCCACCATTCAAAAGTTTCTTGGGGATTATATAAGCATTGTTGCATATAACGGCAAGGCTTACCCAGTATGGATTCGTTCCGACCAGTTCGGTAGAGATATTATTACAACTGATAATTGACGAATCAACTCTTTACACAAGTGATGATGAGATAGTAAGAGATTATTCTTTAAATCAGAATTATCCAAATCCATTTAATCCAACCACAACAATAATCTATTCAATTCCAGAATTATCTTTTGTTACACTTAAAATTCATGATGTTTTGGGAAATGAAATTGTCAACTCTAGTAAATGAAGAAAAATCTACAGGAAATTATGAGGTTGAATTTGATGGAACAGGATTATCAAGCGGAAATTACTTCTATCAGTTGAAGGCAGACAATTTTGTTGAAACTAAGAGGATGGTTTTATTAAAATAATATATTTTTTAGGCGGAATTGAGAAAATATTGAGCCCTTTGGGCAAAAAACTTTTTAATATTTAAAATTATCAGCAGGGAGTTGATTATGAAATTTAACGAAACTATTTCAGTAATTGTTACTGCTTGTGCCCTCCTACTTGGTTTTTTGGCATTTGTTAATTCGTCTC
This sequence comes from uncultured Ignavibacteriaceae bacterium, assembly GCA_963699475.1. Lineage (GTDB taxonomy): Bacteria > Bacteroidota > Ignavibacteria > Ignavibacteriales > Ignavibacteriaceae > IGN2. The sequence continues at coordinate 33,391 of CAVOUA010000003.1, forward strand.
AAGAAGTAAGGATAGTTCGTGGCGAGAAAAATTCAGGTGCATACGATGCGTTAAACTTCTGGACAATGGCAAGAGCCTATCCGAATGATGATATACCCAACATTGCAACGTGTTCAGCTTTTGAAGAAGCAAAGCTAAATAAATTATACAAAACAGAAAATCTTAACAGAACCAACCAATGGCAAGCAATTGGTCCTCATAATAAAGGTGGTAGAACAAATGCCATCGCTTTCAATCCTCAAAATCCAAGCACAATGTATTTGGGATCTGCAAGCGGAGGATTGTGGAGAAGTTATACAGGAGGTGTTGGTGTAAATGGCTGGCACTATGTGCCAACCGGGTTTCCTGTTTTAGGTGTCAGTACAATAGCAATTGCACCGAATGACTCGAACACAATTTATATTGGTACGGGCGAAGTATATAATTATGATGCAGCAGGAACCGGTGCAGCATATAGAAATACCCGTGGCACTTATGGAATGGGTATCCTTAAAACTATTGATGGCGGACAAACATGGACCAAGAGTCTTGATTGGACTTACCAGCAGCAAAAAGGAATATGGGCTGTTAAAATAAATCCACTTAATCCTAACACCGTCTGGGCAGCAACAACAGAGGGAACTTATAGATCCTATGATGCTGGCACAACGTGGACGCAAGTACACAATGTGGTAATGGTTATGGATCTCGTTATTAATTCTGTTGATACTAATATAGTTATTACCGGGAATGGGAATTTTGGAAGCATAGGGTTCGGTCTTTATAGAACATCCGATGGCGGAAGTTCTTGGGCAAAAATAACAAGTTCTCTTCCAAGTAACTTCCAGGGTAAAATTCAATTGGATATATATAATGCTGATCCTAACATTGTGTATGCAAGTATTGGAGATGGATTCATTGGTGGTAGCGGGGCAAGCTGGCTTTGCAGATCAACAGATGCTGGTGAGAATTGGGTAATTAGATCTACTGTTGATTACTCACAACATCAAGGGTGGTTTTCTCACGATGTTGCAGTAAATCAATCTAACCCTGATGAGTTAATTATAGTTGGAATAGGAGTATACAAATCAACAGATGGCGGTTCTACAATTGTTCAAAAATCAACTGGTGGAGTGACGACTGGTTTTACACCACCTATCGGTGGACAAGAGGGAGATTCTCTTTATACCCACGTAGATGCACATGATGTTAAACAGCATCCAACCGATTACAATACTTATTATATTGCTACCGATGGGGGAATATTTAGAACAACTGATTTTGGTGAAACTTATGAATCTCACAACGGAAGATATCAAACCACACAGTTTTACAATGGAACTTCCAGCTCTCAAATGGATTCGTTAAAAGTAATAGGCGGATTCCAGGATAACGGCACCGATATTTACAGTGGAGATTTAGCATGGTTTAGAACTTCTGTTGCTGGTGATGGCAGTTGGACATCAATAGATGCGAAAAATGATAATATAATGTACGCATCCTTACAATACCTGAACATGATGAAATCTACAGACGGAGGAAATACATTCGCCATTACAGTTACACCACCAGCCTTAGGTAGTATTACTTCGTTTATAGCACCCTTTAGAACATTTATAAGTAACAGTAATATCATTTATGCCGGTAGGGGCAGGATTTACAAATCAACAAACGGTGGAAGCGATTGGTTTCAAACAAATGGTGGAAATTTGTTAGATGATAACCCCTCTTTGGCTATGGATATAAGTTATCAAACAAGTGATAAGGTGTATGTTGGAACGGCCCCTTACCAAACACGCGCTGGTTTGTTCCGAACAACTAACGGCGGAACTAGCTGGGATAACATCACAGGAACTCTTCCCGATAGGTTTCCTGCTGATATAGCTGTTGATCCAAATGATGATAATATTGTTTACGTTACTTTCTATGGTTTTGGAACCGGGCATGTTTATAAATCAACAAACAGCGGAGATACCTGGATGGATATAAGCGATAACTTACCTGATATCCCCACTCTTGCAGTAATTGTTGATCCTAATAATTTATCTCATATTTATATAGGAACAGATATTGGAGTATTTGTATCCACAGATGGGGGTGGCAATTGGCAGGATTTTAATAACGGGTTGCCTGATGCGATACAAGCAATGGATTTAAACATAACTACAGTAAATAATGTTATCAGGGCAATGACACACGGTAATGGAGCTTATGAAACAAAATTGCTGAGCCAGATTCCTGTAAATGCGGGCACCATTCCATCTGCTGTTACAGATTTTAAAATTGAACAAAACTACCCTAACCCCTTCAACCCTGTTACACAAATCAATTACCAAATACCAAAACAAAGTTTTGTTACACTTAAAGTTTATGATGTTCTGGGCAACGAGATTGCGACTTTAATTAATGAAGAAAAATCTACGGGAAATTATGAGATTGAGTTTGATGGGACAGGATTATCAAGCGGAATTTACTTCTATCAGTTGAAGGCAGACAATTTTGTTGAAACTAAAAAGATGGTGTTAATGAAGTAGTTCAAGGTAAAAATAATATATTATTTCTAACCTCAAACAGGCAACAAAATAATGTAATCATTTGGGGGTCCCAATTCCCCAATCGATTAAACTAAAAGACTAAATTTTCATTAGGAGGAGTTATGAAAAATAAATCCATAATTACCACCGTGATAATTACAGCTCTAATTTTAATTTCATCTATCCTTGCAAATAGTGAAATTGAAAAGGGGGACAACCTAAATCCAGAAAATAATTCTGGAAACACGGAAAGCGCCTGGATAAACCTGGATGGACTTCCCCCCGTTGGAGATCAGGTTGTTGCGGGTAGTTGTTATGCATGGGCAGCTGCATATTATTATCTCACTCACCTGCAGTGGCAGGAATATGGTTGGGATGTTAATGATCCTTCTCATCAGTGTAGCCCGGCTTATGTTTATAATCTAACAAATGGCGGTGTTGATAATGGTGCCTGGGAAGGAGACAGTGCAAGGCACGATGCCTTTGAACTATTCGAAATGATGGGGTGCGCAACTATGGAAGACATGCCTTATCAATATACAACATACAGAAACTTCCCTACTGAAACTGCTTTCAGAAATGGTATGCAATTTCGTACACTTTCAACTCAACAAATAGAAACCCGCAGTGATTCCGGACTTCAGACATTAAAAAATCATTTACTTGCTGGAAATCTTGCTGTGCTTGGGATTTTCGGATACCAGAATCTTGTGAATATTAATAATTATAACAACATGTATTGTCAATCCCAGGTTACCGGTTCTCGACTATTTTGGCACGAGGTTACTATTATTGGTTACGATGATAGTCTGGTTACTGCAGATGGAATGGGTGCATTCCGTCTCGCAAATTCCTGGGGAACAGGTTGGGGTGATAATGGTTTTTTCTGGATGTCTTATGAAGCTGTAAAACATACTCAAACCTCATACGGTTATGTAATGTATGCAACAGACAGAATTGGTTATGAACCCTTACTAACATCTCGCATAGAAGTTGGTCATTCTGATCGTTACCACCTTGTATACAATGCGGGATATGGCGATACAAGTTCACCCGATACGCTTCTCACGTTTTTTGATTTTAGTCCGATGTCAATTTATTCAGGAATTCCATATCCAGATGAGAGTGCTTTGGTTTTGGATTTAACTGATATGGTAAGCTTGATGCAAGGTGGAGGCAGCAATGAAATTTTTATCAGGATTATTGATGAAGCCCCTGGCAACAATTATGGTGGGTTTATTAAATCCTTGACTATTGAAGATCTGTCAGAGCAGTTATGTCTTCAATCTCTAAATATCCCTATTGAAATTAATGATGCAAGTATTGGTGCAGAGGAAGTAGTAGATTTTAATTATTCACTATCCCCCCCACAAAGTCTAAATATTAATCCGATACCGATAGATGGAATGGTACAACTAAATTGGAATCCACCAGCACAACCAGGTAATTTAGAGAGATACAGGATTTATCTTAATGGGAGACTTATTGATACAACCTCTTCTCTTGCTTACAATCATTTTCTCTCATTAAGGGGAAATATTAATTATGATGTTACGGCGGTTTTCCTAAATGGTGAATCTCTTGGAGCGATGAAAGATGGTCTATGGGAAGGACCAAATGCTTATGGAATACCTTTCGCCGATAATTTTGAAAATGGTTTTGGTGAGTGGTATCAGATTGGGGTTTCGGGTATGCCATCAGTAATTACCGAGGACCCTGTTTTTGAAGGTCAATATTCAACAGGAATTAAATCAACTGAATTTGATAATACTGCTTTATTAAGACCCTTTCAAACAGTCGAAGGCGCAGAGATAGAAACGTGGTTTAAAATGGAAACATTTCCAATTGGTAATATGGGTGCGGGGTGCTGTGTATTCTTATTAAAAGATGGTCTAATACTAGGAACGTTTTTTGATCCCGATGGACACCCCGGATATGTTTACACAACAGTGCCGGGCAATCCAATCCCAGTCCACTTAGACTCATTAGTTACACTTGACTCCAATGAATGGTATAAGCAGAAAATTTGGTATTACAATGGTAAACTTCAATTTATGTTAATTGATAATAACTTGGAAGTAATACTAAATAGAGCTATTAATATTCCGGTTCAAAGTGTGGATCAGGTTGCTCTCTTCGTTCAAGGTTTAAGTAACGGTTGGAACTATTTTGACAGGTTCGCAATAAATCCCTGGACGTATAACGATTATGAATATTTTAATCCGGTAACTCCCACCGATAATCCATATGCATTCATCATTAATGAAGCATATATCGATACAAGCATTTTACAGGCGGGAGATGAAATAGCAGTGTATGACGGTGACTTATGTGTTGGTGCTGTAATTGTTGATGGCGAATGGCCAATCGAAATGAATGCCTGGGAAGCTGATAGTGTGAATCCTGGTTTTACTACAGGAAATACTATCACTGCTCGATTATGGTCCAATCAAAATAATTTAGAGTATGAAACTGATGTTACTTTCGAAATAGGAAATGGAAATTACGGTGATGGAATTTATTCAAGGATCAACATCATTGGAACAAACATAGTTTCGGTTCCAAATAATGATATTTCACTACCAATAAAATTCTTTCTTTCTCAAAACTATCCCAATCCTTTCAACCCAAGCACAAAAATAAATTATTCAATTCCAGAATTATCCTTTGTTACACTTAAAGTTTATGATGTTTTGGGAAATGAAATAGCAACTCTTATTAATGAAGAAAAATCAGCCGGAAGCTATGAGTTTAAGTTTAGTGCAAATGTTCTTTCAAGTGGAATATACTTTTACAAACTAATGGCTGGAAGCTATGTTGAGACGAAAAAGATGTTGCTGGTTAAATAATTTTTATAATTAAAAATTAAAAGGAGTTCTGAAATGCAAAAATGCTTCATTGTTCTCTTAGTATTTTTTTTCATTGAGTACTCTATACAAATCTATTCGCAATATCAAAATGTACAAGTGGGAAATGCAATCAACCCCTATGAACCAGTTGAACCCTCAATTATTATAAATCCGTATAACTCGAATTATATACTTGGTTGGGGCAAATACAGATAATTATTACTACTCTACTGATGGTGGGTATACATGGCAAAATGAAGTTCTTACTTCAACTTTTGGTGTTGGTGGGGATCCTTGTGTGTTGGCAAGTGCAGACGGTTATTATTATTTCCATTTGGTCCCTGATTTAAGCCGGGTAGTTTGTCAAAAAACTTATTCTCTTGGAGGAAGCTGGTCAAATGGTTCATACACAGGTATAAATGGAACAAAGGATAACGACAAAGAGTGGGCAGTGATAGATCAGGACAATGGTAATGTATATGTTGCATGGGCTCAATTTGATAATCACGGAAGTCTTGATCCACGGGACAGTTCTGAAATACAGTTGTCACGCTCAACTGATAGTGGAATCACATGGTCGACACCAGTAATTGTTAGTGATAGAAAAGGTAATGCACAGGCTGGTAATTACAGCGATCATGCGCCAATGCCTGCGGTGGGACCTAATAATGAGTTATATGTTACGTGGATGGGTCCGGAAGGTCTTATGTTTGATAAATCCACCGATGGTGGTTTAACCTGGTTAGAAAATGATATAAATATTTCGGGCTTTCATATTAATTGGTTGGTATTCAATGTTCCCGGTGTACCGATTGTTCCCGGTTTTCCAATTATAAATTGTGATATTAGCTCAAGTGCCTATAATGGAAATATATATATATGCTGGACAGATCAACGAAGCGGTTATAATGATACCGATGTATGGCTGGTTAAATCCGTTGATGGCGGATTAAACTGGAGTGCCCCTATTCGTGTGAATGATGATCCACCGGGGAAACATCAGTTTTTTGCCTGGATGACAATTGATCAAACCAATGGTAACTTATATTTTGTTTTTTATGATAGACGTAACTATACATCATCGGGTCAAACAGATGTTTATGTGGCTCGTTCAACTGATGGTGGTAGCTCATTTACAAATTTTAGAATAAGTGAAGAACCATTTACACCATTTCCAAATAATTATCTGGGTCATTACATTGGTATAAGTGCCCATAACGATATAGTCCGACCTGTCTGGACAAGAGTGGACAATGATTATCCCAGTTTATGGACTGCTATTGTAGATAGTGTTACTTCAGTTGAGGAAAATTCATATCAAGAAGCAGTAACGAATTTTGAACTTTCTCAAAACTATCCAAACCCATTCAATCCATCAACAAAAATCAAATACCATATTCCAGAATTAAGTTATGTTACTCTTAAAGTTTATGATGTGTTAGGAAATGAAGTAGTAACATTAGTTAGTGAAGAAAAACCAGCGGGAAGTTATGAAGTTGAGTTCAACTCAATTGGTTTACCAAGTGGCATCTATTTCTATAAATTCTTGGCGAATAACTTCATACAAACTAAGAAAATGTTATTATTAAAATGAAAAAACAAACTAATACCTTATGTCTTCGCCAACGTCAACATTTCTAAATAACTATATACTTCCGGCACTTGAATAGCGGATGGTTTATACTTTGTAGAATTAGAGCAGAAACAATAAAAACATATTTTATTCGTTAAGAATATAATTAATTACAATTTCAGGAGGTGTTAAAAATGTTTTATAAAAAAGATTCCAGTGAATACCGAAAAGCCTTTGATGGAGTCACTTACAAGACATTGACTTACGGTGACAAAACATCACTTGGTGAATTCAAGCTTGAAAAAGGATGTATAATTCCAAATCACAACCATCCGCACGAACAAACGGGCTATGTGATCTCCGGACGAATGACTTTTATAATTGACGGTGAAAGGCATAGTGCTGAACCGGGCGACAGCTGGAATATTCCTGGTAACGTTGAACACGGTGTTGAGGTGCATGAAGATTCTGTAGTGATTGAAGTTTTTTCTCCGGCCAGAGAAGATTATTTACCTTAGCTTTTAATTTTAGAAAGGTATACCTGTCCACCGAAGGCAAGAGGACGTAATATTTTTTTAGATTGGTACTGCCATAAATAGCCTCGGGAAATTAATACTGTTATTGGTTTCGCATTCCTCCATTGCTATTTTTATAGGCATGATGCTCGGATTTATTTACCGAATATCTTCAATGATCAATCTTCATCACATTTGGAGGCTAGTAAATGATAAAAAAAAGAAACATGGTCGGGCAGGTTGGGTTAGTGATTATAACTCTTGGTATCTATGTAATCTACTGGTTCTATAAAATTTCAGAGGAAATGAAATTTGTCGGGAAGGATGCCTCGGCATCGCCGGCACTGTGGACGGTCCTGCTTTTCATTCCATTTGGCTGCATCTATTCATATTATAAATTCTCAGAACTCTATGAAAAAATTTCTTCAGATCATTTTAACAAATGGCTTCTGTTTGTTCTTTGGTTTGTTTTTGCACCGGCAGTGTGGTTTATTGTTCAGAATGAAATGAATAAAAAAGCAGACCAGCAGGTTGGCGCGGTTGTTTAGTATTTAAACTACAGTTTGATTTGAATAGCCTTCTGCAAGCGGAAGGCTTTTTTATGAAATGAAAACCTTTTGGCGGTTCCTTTTTCTTTCCCACCGCTATCTGTAATCCCGAACCTTATCGAATATATTTTAAGCCTCGTGTGTCATTCCGGGCTTGACCCGGAATCTACGAAAGGAAAATCGGCGGGAAGGATAGAATTAGATTTGATTTCTTAAGCTCTTATTTTCGGATTCCATTCAAGGTGTGTTCCATCTTTGGGAAAATTGTACGTTCCTTTCCAGGAAACAGCTCTTCGTAGCTTTCCTTTATCAAGCATTTTTTTATACTGATCTTGCGTGACCATGCCTTCGCCAACGAAAAAGAATCCCGGCCATCCCTGAACAGCGATTAACTCTTCGTCAAAGATTTGGCGTGTGATTTTTTCAATTCCATTCAGTTGATCAAATATATTCCTATTTCCACGCAAATATATACCCATGTGAAAGTGAGCAGGTCCAAAGAAAATTGTTAGTTCGTCAGGCTCATCGTCTCCAGCAGTTATGTCTATTGGAAATACGCCAGGGATAGGAGGCGGGATTTCAATGCTTAAATAAAAACATTCTCCACCGGGATATTTATAAGAATCAACCTTCGCATACTTATCCCATTCAGGATGTCTTACTATTATCTTATTGTAAACTTCCTTTGCAAAAGAATCCAGTTTACTTATATCAATACTCATAATAGTTTTATAGATATTATGTTTTTAAAATAATAAAAAAGGCAGGAAAGAAAGAAATTTATACTTATTCCCCGGTTGCTGTTTTCTCCAATAAAGAATGATAGAACTGTAATGAAAATATTGACAGGCTCAAGTCTTTTTGGTAATAAAAGATATTCTCCATAATATGCAATTGGAGGTTATAACTATTTCAAACCATCCGATATTTATCAATCAATTAACTAAAGGAGACACTATGAAAGGTGTATTGTTTTTCTCTGTCCTGTTCGCTGTATTATTTCTTTTTCCCTTTGAACAAATCTCTGCACAGGAAGAAGACCTGTTTGAAGACGGCACTGTATGGTCGCTTACTTTCGTAAGAACCGTTGCGAACAAAACAGACGATTACTTAAAAGGGCTGGCACATACCTGGGTTGCCAGTATGGAAGAAGCAAAGAAAGAAGGGCTTATTGTATCTTATAAAATTCTGCAGGGTGCCGCAGCAAACAAAGAAGATTTTAACCTTGTGCTGATGATAGAAAATAAAAATATGGCTACGCTCGATCCGAATAAACAAAGAGACGATGCGTTTGATGCTATCCAAAAGAAAGTGCAGGAGAAAATGGGTGATAAGGAATTCGATGCGACAGTTACAAATTATGATGTTATAAGAGACTTGCAGGGCACTAAAATAATGAGAGAGATTCATCTTAAGAAGTAATCTTTACTTTAACAGGGACGGACAAAAACTTTTGTCTGTTCCCTGTCTTTTTAATTAACCCGGTCCGTTGTCGTTCCAACCCTGCCTTGCCGTCAGGCAGATTAATAAAAAAAGAAATTTACACTTATTACCCGGTTGCAGTGCTTACTAAAGAAAAATAGACTTTCAATACATGGCTGAATTGTTCTAAGATCTTAGCATCACCGACGAGCAGCTGCCTATTTTATAACTACCATTTTCCTGCAGTCACTAAAGCTGCCCGCATTATAAGTATAAAAATAAACTCCGCTTGGAAGATTGTAAGCATTTCCGCCGGAGGCGAATCCGCCTTTGGCGGAAAATTCCACCTCATAAGTGCCGGCTGGTTTATATTCATCAACCAGCGTTGTTACTTCATTTCCCAGAACATCAAATACTTTTAGCTTAACTAAGATGTCACCCTGATCCTGTCGAAGGGTGGCAGATGGTACTGAGTAACGAATTTTTGTCGTTGGATTGAAAGGGTTAGGATAATTCTGATATAGCGCAAAACTTATCACCGGTTCCTGCTCTTTATCAACATCCACAATACTTTCTGCACTGTAGGTGTAGAATACTTTTTCGCCTTCTCCAAGTGATGTGTCTGTGCACATCACAACCATTATTATTTTTTCAATATCCATCCCAAGTGAATCAAAATAAAAATTTGCATTATTTAGTGTATCAACAGGAAAAGATTCCACAGAATAGATTTGTGAATTAGTGCTTCCAAGTTTTATGAACGCCAGTCTGAATTCTGATGTGTCCACGCCATCGAATTGAATGGAAATATCTCTTGGTAGAGGGGAAGAAAAATGCAGGTAATCAACCGAGTATGAACTAACTGATCCCGTTTTAACACCTGTTGGAAACTGAGAATATGACGCCTCGATTTTGCATGCAGAAAAGTTGTAATGGAAGTACCCATATTTACCGTTAAGATATGTTGTGTTGTCCAGAAAGTTTGCAACTATCCACTGCTCAAAAGTTTCGTTAAAGGTTTCTTCATAATTAAGAGCGGCAAGAGTATTTACAACCCCTTCAATTCCGTTTGCCTGATCGTTTATTAGCGTGCTTATAAAATTTTCGGTCCCGAAGTGTTCCCACATAAATGTCATCCATAGCTTAACCTGGTTATAGCACAGTCCACTTTCAAAGTTTATCAGGCTTAAATCCGGTTCGTTTGCAAAGTAAGCCTGGTTATCATACACATTCTGCTGGTTAAGATCTTCAAGCAGGTAAACGGGTGAAAAAGTTGCAAAGCTCTCATCGATCCATGCATCCTCCCAGTATTTTACCGGGTCATTCGGAGGTTCGGGTGAATGATCTCTTCCCCAGTGAAGCATATGTCCGAACTCGTGTGCAAGTACAAGTTCCGCACCATAATTAAATACATTATGCGACAGGTAAACAATTTCCTTTTGATTGCTGTGCTTCCCCCATAATTGCCACACCATCGAATCAGCCATTTGATGAGCAGGGTCAAAATAACCCACCCATCCTTCATTAGGAATTATAAGAATGTGGATTTTAGGATCGTTATCGAATTCGTCAGGTACCGGACCATAAAGCGGAGTCAGGTTAGGAACAAAGAGAGTATCAAAAATATTTACGAGAGAATTAATTTGCTGAACAGAAGGTGGATTTGTGATTTCAGTATCAACGAAAAAGTAACAATCATCCCCTATCGATTCGCAGACAGCATTAATTATCCTTTGTTCAATCGGGGGATTTGGCTGCCAGTCTATATATGCAACCGACCAGAACTGGAGTGTATCGCCAACGTTAACCTGGCAATAAATAATTTTTGCTGTAAAAAGTTCAATTAACAGTAGTAACAGAAATAATTTTTTCATTTGTTTTCCCTTTATAATTCAGGGTAACTATTAAAGAAATAATTCTTTCATAAAAACTAATCTTATGGAATTTAAAGTCAAGCTATAAAAAGCGTTCGGTTTAATAGTTCTTTGATTTCGATAAAGATTACTATTCAGAGAGATTTACACTTATTACCCGGTTGCGGTGTTTGAGTGAATGTAATCCTCAATAATCCTTTTCGGTTTCACAGGTGAAATAGATCCAACTGTAATAAAAACCCCCGCCTATGTTATTAAGCAGGGGCTGAATAGTAGTACAAGTAATTAAGTACTTCCTTACATCGGACCTGTGTTTTTTACCATACCATCTTCATCAAAAGTTATCCAGGTTCCTGATCGTGAATTCCAATCCCAAGTTGCTATCCACCAGGGATATAATTCCTCATTTTTGTAACTCCAATTACTAATTACGAAAATAAGTTCGTTGCCATCTACAGTCATTTTATCAGAACTCATTGGATGACTATCTTTTTTACCAAAAACCGGATAACACGCATAATTTGTGGATGTATAACTTATCTCCTGGTTAATAATTGTACCCGAGGGTGTATATATCGTAGTTTCATCATCATAAACAATATATTCTACAGTATAGAATCGCTCATTAGCACATTCAGGAGGAGAAGCAGGTAGATAAATTTCCAAAATAAATAATAACTCTTCCTCTTTACCCATATAAGATTGATGTTGAAGCAAATACATATTGCCATAATCTACACCTTCAAAAACTCCAGAAATATATACTTCATATATATTGTAATAATGAGTAAACTCCTGCTTTACTGTTATTGAATAATCTCCTTTATCTCTGAAATAAGTACACTCCCCATTACTCATAAAAGTTTCACAAGTATCGTAATCCTTAGATGATTTAACTGATTGCTCTACTGACCCGAGTATTTTTTGACCATTATTAACAAGCTCATTGAAACTACTGACTGATTCAAATACCTGGTTGACATTTTCATTATCCAAATCAGTTAATTCATCAAAATCAGGTAGGGGAGGAATGTCCAAAAAAGTTTTATGCTCTTTGGATATAGAGGAAAATATTTCAATAAGAGTAGTATCATTTAAATAATGTTCGAGCCCAGGTTTAATTGTTTTATCTCCATTATTTTCCTGGGCAGACACAAGCCCGGCAAATAATACAGCGGTTAAAAGTAATCTTAGTAACATTGATTTAATCTTTTAAAATTGAAATAATACTTCCTACTCCTTGGGGGAATTACAATATTATTACATCGGACCTGTATTTTTAAGACGACCATCTGGATCAAAGCTCATCCAGGTACCTTCCATTTCTTCAAAATCCCACATTGCTACCCAGGCATGGTACAATTCTTCTTTGTTGATATTCCAAAAATCAATTCCAAGCCTAAGAATATTTTTATCAATTGATGCAGTTTGATGGATGTTTTGATGATTTACTCTCGAATTTACCTCCCACTCATAGAATATTTCCTTAAACACTAGCACCTTGTTATCAAATGTACCCCAGGGAGTATATATAGTAGTACTGTCATCGAATATTCGAAAATCATACTCGTGATGAATATTATTTGCAGATTCAGGAGGCACTGGTGGGCGATAAAACAAAATATTTAAAACTTTTCCATCTTTCTGTATGTAATGATCTTGAATCTTATATTTTTCGCCGTAATCTACTCCCTCAAATACTCCTGAGTAGTATACTGTGTAGGTGGTGTACATTTGTGCTATACCTTGTACAATAGTAATTGAATACTCACCTTTATCTCTATAAAAAGTGCACTCGGTGTAATTAAAATTAGTTTCACAAGTATCATAATCATTAGGAGACTTTACTGCTTGTTCTTGTGACCCAATGTTTTGATGGTTAGCAATTAGTTTATTGAATCTGTCAATTGATTCCATTACCTCATCAATGTTTTCATTCTCCAATTGAGTTAGTTCCTCAGCAATACGTATGGGAGCTATATTTACAAAAGCATTATTTTCATCCGGTATCATAGAAAAAATTTCATCTAGAGAAACGTTATTTAAAGAAGGTTGTAGATCAGAAACAATTATTTCATTTCCATTATTTTCCTGGGCAGACACAAGCCCGGCAAATAATACAACGGTTAAAAGTAATCTTAGTAACATTGTTTTAATCCTTTAAAATTGAAATAATACTTCCTATACCTTGAGGGAAGCACAGCATTATGAAGAAAGATAAGAGAACCGTACTCTCATACGCTTCCCCTAAGGGGTAGATTTATATCCTTTAACAAACCTGCAAACATTTCGGATGACAAACAAGCAACTGTTTGGGATTGACTGCTGTTAGTGATTGTCAAATAAAAAATCCCTGCTAAGTTATTAAGCAATGGTTGGTCATTATTAGATATAAATCTAGAATAAGACGAGATTTTGTTTCTTGATTTAGTATTGTATCAATCACTCCTACTTACTCGTTTATAGTTTATTGAGGTTAAAGTTCGATATTGTTTAATTTTATTGTAACTTTTTTCCAAATTATTAATTAAAAGTTACTGAACCTTAAATAATCAAAAAAGCACACCATAGTAAAGGATCGTAATTTTATATAAATAATATAACTTGTGTTTGGTTTTAAAGATATGCGTATGATAATATCAAGCTTGCAATACTGTGAGGGTTCTGATCCATCCATTGTTTCCTCAAATAGTAGAAATTAAAAATTCTATCATTAATTAATGAGGTGATCACCATGAAACTTATTTTTCAAGTATGCACAATCATTTTCATCGTATTAATTACGACCGGTATCACTCAGGCACAAAATAAAGACGTGAAAGGAAGCAGTGACTACCCTCTAATATCCAGGATGCCGGACTTCTGGATTGCTTCATATCAAGAGAGCGAGTACGAATCGTATACATTTCGCGATGAGGCCAATAAAAAGATTGACATTGAGGGGCATAAGTATTTCATCGAGTATCGTTTAAATACGGGGGCCCAGGAACCGGGTCCTCTGATGATACTCAAGAATCATGAAAATGCCTTGAAAAAGATAAATGCTGAAATTTTAAGTACGACGAAAAAAGATTTATACTGCAAAGTCACAAAGGAGGGCAAAGAGATCTGGATCCAGGTCCATGCTTTAGACCGCCTCTACCGTTTGACCATCGTGGAACGTGAGCAGATGGAGCAGAAAGTTGTCGTAAATCCGGATGCGTTATTCGGAGATATTGAGAGCACCGGGCATGCCGCAGTCTATGGTATATATTTCGATCATGGCAGCGCCAAAATCAAACAGGAATCCAAACCAAGTCTTAAAGCTATAGCCGATATGCTCAAAGCCAACAAATCACTTAAGCTGTATGTGGTGGGGCATACAGACATGACCGGCGGATTTGAATACAATGTGGGGCTCTCATTAGAAAGAGCTAATGCGGTCGTCAAGGCGTTGGTGAACGACTATAGCATTGCCGCCGAACGGTTGACAGGAAAGGGGGCCGGCCCGATCTGTCCCATCGGCTCGAACAAAAATGATGATGGAAGGAAACTCAACCGCAGGGTCGAGCTTGTTGAAATGTAACCTGGAGGTAGTTGCACTGTTGCGGTAATTTTAAGCGAAAGTTCCGTTGCAAAACAGAACGATGGCATTTTACAAACACAACCCGGTGAGCCGATAGAAATTATTTACTACGACCAGTACACTCCCGATGCTAGCAGCAGGCTTGCCCGCCAGAGGCGGGTAAATAAAGAAAGAAATTTATACTTATTACCCGGTTGCGGTTTTGCTGGGCAAGATTGATTAATTTGAAAATAGAGCTTGGGGAAGGATTATAATTTAATTTGGTTTTTCTACCTACCCTTTTTCCGGCACTAAACCAGTATTTACTTATAAAACTTGATGGTTTAAATTACAAAAAGAAACATAAGACCTTAATAGAGGTAACAGCTATGAAAACAAAAAATAATGCTTTACTCCTTCTATTGTTACTTTCAGTATATTTTTTCTTTGGATGTGAAGAAGAAACATCAACAAACCCATCGGATGGAAACTACGTTTACACTGTACCCGAGGAAACTGGCGACGGCTGGGAAACAGCATCACTAAATTCCGTTGGGCTTAACACCGACAGATTAGTAACTCTTGTTAATAAAATAGAAACTAATTCATACACAGAAGTTCACTCGGTTGTAATTGTTAAAAATGATAAGCTTGTGTTTGAGGAATATTTCTCCGGACATGATTTTGGATATTCCGGGCAAAATTATCACGGAACCTATATAGACTTTGACAGGGATACACGACACAACACTCATTCTGCAACAAAAAGTTTTACATCAGCATTGGCTGGTATTGCAATTGACAAAGGATTCATTCAAGGTGTTGACGATAAAATATTTGATTATTTCCAGGATTACTCAAACCTGATAGATCAGCAAAAAGAAAAGATTACAGTAGAGCATCTGCTAACAATGTCCAGCGGATTTGAGTGGAATGAATGGGACGTCTCGGTTTCTCAAAGCAATCATGATATTGTTCGTATGAATTCTTCTTCTGATCCGGTTTATTATGTTTTAAACAAACCCGTTGTAACTGATCCCGGTACCGCATATTATTACAACGGCGGAACAGTTGATCTGCTCGGACAACTTGTGAGGCGTGCAAGCGGTATGAATGTAAAAAGCTTTTCGCAAACATATTTATTTGAACCGCTGGGTATAACTAATTATAACTGGCAGACACTTTATCCATCCGGAATTACCTGCTGCCATGGAGATATCTACATTACTCCAAGGGATATGGCAAAGTTCGGTTTTCTTTTTCTAAAAAAAGGTGTGTGGAACGGTACAAGAGTTATCTCTGAAGAATGGGTAAACAATTCTTTTCAGAATCACATTACACCACCCGTAAACTGGGCGTACGGTTACGGCTATTTATGGTGGCTGAAAAGATACTATGCGGGTGGACGCTTATATTACTCATTTAATGCTGAAGGATGGGGAGGACAGCAAATTATTATTATCCCAACTGAAAATATGGTTGTGGTCTTTACTGGCGCCAACTATGTTAATGACCCTCCAAACGATGAAATTATGAACAGCTATATTCTTCCCGCACTTGGGTGGCTATAATTCTAATTAGTAAAGAAAGAAATTTATACTTATTACCCGGTTGCGGTTTTTGCTGAAGGAAGAATGATTGATTTATGAAAAGAGACCGGTGGGAAGGAAAGTATTTTAAAAATGCAGTGTCATCCCGGCTTGCCCGTCACACTGAGCGAAGTCGAAGTGTCGAAGGGTGAAGGATCTACAAAAGAAATACCTGTCCGCCGAAAGAGGATCGACAAAAACGGATCTGTCATTCCGGCGAAGCCCGGAATCTAAGAAAGAAAAATCGGGGGGAAGGATAGTATCTTATTCGACTTTTGAAGATTATGCTTTAGCACAAAGTATCTTAACATTATTAGCGGTTAATGATGTTCCACCTTTGGAGTAGGGAAGATCGTGGTCGAAGTGAAGATTTTCTTTTGAACCGCACAAGAACACATTGTCCTTTGTCTCTTGCCCAAACTTCTAACTTCACTGTTGTAGGAATTAATCTTGAGTGTGGAAGCTCCACTTGTTTTTTCTTTGTGATGAACTCTACAGGTTTTAGATAAAACTTAAAAACTTTTCTGTTCTCTGAAGTTACCAAAGCCGCATCTACAAGATTAAAGAAACCTTTATAACACCAAATACCGTCTTTAATTTTTTCATAGACTTTTACTTTGTGAGGTTCTTTTATTATTCTCATTTTATATGACTGAGCAGCAGTAAAGAATTTTCCGTTTTCTGTGAGTGTGCCGTTTGGAGTGTTCAAAGGTTGATCTACTTCTTTTGGATCTTTTGCCAAGTTACTAGATGCATCGTGACCTTCATAAATAAGCGTTCCTGTTTTTTCATCCCACTCATCTGCATAAGGTGCGTTTTTACGAACAGACATTAAAAAGATTGAATACTCCGGCTTGATTTGAAAGTTCATTCCCTTTTGCACATTGGCATTTTCTGCAGCAACTAATTCTGCATAAGAAATTATATCATCAACTTTGAATGTGGGTTTTGGGAAGAAGGATTTCATTTGATTATATATTCAAACAACATTTCTAGCCAAGTTTAACCTAATTCGTCCTCTCCCAACAAATACTTTGTCTACGACAACTTCTAATCCTTGTCCAGGAATTAGATTTTGCTCGAAATTTTTATACTCAAATCCAGCCTGCACTAAATAATCTTTCAAAATATAACCATTGATTCCTTCTGCTATTGAAACTATAACAGAATCGGGACGAATCTCAATAATCTTTCCATTTACTTTTTTACCTTTGGGAAATCTCTTATGTATAATTGGCCAAGGATCGGAGGTTAATATCTTCGCACTGCCGAAGAACTACTATTTGTTTTATCAATATGTGAAATTTTTATATCAATCCTTTTACCCACTAATTCCTTAGTTTCAGTGTTAGTTAGCTCGTTCCATGAAAGTTCAGTTTTATTAACAATAATTTCAAGATCCCGATTATAAACTGTAACTAAATGATTGAGGGACTCAAATATTACCTCCACATTAACTACCGCACCAATTTTTGGTGCTCTTGGTAATAGTATAGGATCGTTTTCGACAAATCTCCTACTTAAATTAATTTTATTTCTTTGCTTGTCAATTGATTTAATAATAAATTTTTCTTTAGCTCCAAAAGTAAATGAATCTCTACAATCAAAATTATAGACTGCGACTACAATCTTTTAGTTCAATTGTTCCATTTAAACCTAAAATGTTTACTAATGCATTTGTTTCTGATACATCAATAATGTTTCCTTCTACTATATCTCCTTCTTTAATTTTTAGCGAATTTATTTGTTCTTCAAATGTGCTTAAGTCATAAATTTTATTTCTTCTCAGCAACACTATCTGTGAAGATCTTGAGGAATTTGTTAAATCATCATAATCAATTTTCACTCTATTCTTTTTGTATATTGTTAGTCGATTATCGCTTTCTAAAACATCTAGAATCCTTTTTAAGAAATCAAAAGCGTTAGGGTAAGCAATAATATATATTGAGTCACACCCTTTTTTTAAGTTTATGTCTATTGAGTTTAAATAAGGTCCAGCACCTTTTGTTTCAGCTTTCCAGCTTTTGGCTACCAATACGATAGCCATTCGAAAGTGTTCAGTTATATGCTCTAATCGAATATCTTCGCCAATCTTTCTGTTCGCTTCCTTTAGTAAATAATTTAAAAAACTTAAAATTTCTTCAGTATAATCATTTGTAATCTGCGTTATTGAAAAGAACATCACCTAGTAAATTTAACTCTTCCAAGAAAACGGTAACAAAGGTTCCTTTATTGTCTATTTCAACTAGCTTTTTGAATAAGTTCGCAACTTCAGGAACCTCAGCTATTGCTGGACTCAGGAAATGTTTTTGAAACAATGGTTGTGCATGTTTGCCAAGTTTTAAAGTGAAATTTCTTAACAAAGTTAAGTCTATAGAAGTCTCGAAATATTTTTTTATGTTAAATCTAATATTTGAACAGATAATATTAGGAAAAGCTACCTTTGCAGCCGATAAGAAGTTTAGAGTTTGATCATTTGTTTCTCTTAACCTCAGGATAATAGTTCCATCACTTTTAAACAGGATCCATATTATTTTTCACCCACTTAATCTTAAACTTAATTTCATTCAAAGAAGGGATGTATCCAATAATATGTTTATTAAAAAAATCTGAGTTCATACTTGAAATCTTTGCAGCTAAAAATCTGTCTTGGACCCCATTTAAAAAGTCTGAATGCGGGCTCAAGAATTAAGGATTTTAATTTTTCTGCTTTATCTGGATAAAATATTAAGTAAACCAAAATAAGAAATAAAATAGAGGAACTTCCAATTGCTATCATTATTTCACCTATTAACTTTGGATTTGATACAATCAAGTGAGCTGCATACTAGTATAGGTTTACCATCTTGCACATAAAATCCTCCAAGATTATCCCAACTAAGTGGTTCTTCACAGAATTTACACCTCAGATCTCCCGATGTAAATTTTTCTAATAAATTATGAGCCACTAGAATTCCTTTTAAATCCTTATCCAATACTGCAGAAAGTTCGATTCTTTTTCTCATTGTATTCCTGTCGAGTTATTAAAAAAATATTTAATGCCAACAAATGAAATACCTATTCTTCTACAAAATAATCCGAGTCAATTCTCTTTAATTCATATTTGGAAGTCGTGGTTACACCAACATTAAAATCAATCATATATTCAGCTAACTGATCACCATCAATTAAGATGATTTTTGAGTCAATCTTGGGAAACAAAATCAACCGCATCTTTTGAAAAATCAGAAGTTGTGATAAAGATTCCCTTCTTTGCTCTTTGGCCCTGAAGTGCACCTGCAAACTTTTGAATTTCTGGTCGTCCTATATTTCCTTCCCAGCGTTTTGCTTGAACATAAATTATATCTAATCCTAATCGATCTTCTTTAATTATACCATCAATTCCCTCATCACCACTTTTACCAATTGCTTTTCCTGCGTCTCGTCAGTGTTCCGCCGTAACCCATTTTAACTAGAACCTCAATTACAATTTTTTCAAATAAACCAGGATCACATTTTTTGAGATGATCTAAAATATCAATTGATAATTCAGCTCTTAAATTTTCATAAGCTGATTCAAATGCTTCTTCTGGAGTTTTTACTTGTTCGGTAGATTCTTCTTGCTCATCACCTTGCTTTCTTCGTTTTGCTTTGAACTCTTTAAATTCATCGAACTGGGAAAGCAGTTTATTATTTATTTCTTTTGGGTTGGATTGAAGATATCTTCTTTCCTCGTGAAGTTATTTTAAGAACACCTCTTTTCGGCGCTTCAAGCAAACCCGATTTTTTTAAGTAAGTTCTTGCCCAACCGACTCTGTTTACAAACACTTCCTGTTGACCGCTTGGTAAAAGTTCTCTTCTTTCTCTTGGGATAAATTAAACTGATCGGCGAGAACTTTTATTGCCTCGTGAATGGAATGTTCTTTTTCGTCAGCAGCAAACTTTAGGAGGGGCAACATAATTGTCTGGTAATCAGGAAGCGCCATTATAAACTCCAAATTAATAGTGTTTAAGACACAATCAAACTTAACCACATCGTTTCATTTCCTCAACATTATTTCGTAAAAAGTTGGAGTGAATAGAAGCGAAAAGAGTCTTTATTTAACAGGCAAATCGCAATATCATACTTCGACACTGCCTGCCCTGAGTTTTCGAGGCTCAGTGTGACAGAATAACTTCACTTAGTCTTCATTTCAAGATTCAATAAAAATTGTTTTCTCCACATTCCGCCGCCGTAATCAACAAGCTTCCCGTTTTTACCAATTACCTCAATTCATATCTTCCACAACCAATTTCTAAAAATCCACCCCAACACCCCGGTACCCGTTTGCCTTGTTAGTTATTTCTTCTTTGCTTCATTCTCATAAGTCTCTAATCACCCGTGCATTCTTATACTCATTATAAAACTGCGTATCGCTTTCTCTAAACACCTCCATTATCTTGTCCATCTGGTTCCCCAGTATGTTGTCCGCATCCTTAAAGAAGCTTTCCACTTCCGCACCCGCCGCAACTCGCAGCGCAACGCTCTCTTCTCTCGTTCCCAGTGCAGCGTTAAAATTCGTTATCCTCGTTTGCAGACTCGTAATCATCGCCGGCGTTATTCCGTAATCTGCAAGTGCAACTGCATTCGTGTTTGCAAAATCATGTATCAGTTGTGTCTTGGTAACTAAGTCCGTGTCTCTCGTTCCGTAAAGACTGCTCTTCGTTTCGCCGCCCATTTCCAGCAGCTCCTTATCGTTCGCTACGCTTCCCAGCGCTTTCAATCCTGCCGCTATCGTTACTGCTTCACTAACCAGCAAAGCCTCTGCTTCTCCCTTGCTTGCAGTCTTTCCTGTTGTCGCCGTCTGCTTCTCCTGTTCCGCTGTCTCTATCTCCGTTATCTGGTTTTTAAAATTAGTTATCGCTGTTGCAAGCGCAGTAATAGGTCCCGTCTTCGCTGCGTTGTTGTCAAGCAATGTTTCAACTGCCCTGTACATCGTCAGCTTGTTCTCTTGTCTGTCGTTCATATAAAACTCCTTATATATTAATTGATATTAATATGGCTCTTAAGGCACCGGGGGTATGGCTGCCTTTCAATCCTCTGGATTTATTGTATGGGTTGATGTCTTCGGATATGCAAAAAGCGGGCTTTCTTTTATTTCAGATAGAAAAGCCCATTTTTCTACTGTAAATTGATTTTTGGATGGTGCAAATTCATTTTTTTTAAATGTAAATCCCCGTTTTGTCGTCGTAAATCCATTTTTGTCCATTGCAGATCTTCATTTTGCTTCTGCAAGATGTCATTGTGTCCTTGTAAAATGATTTTTTGTCCCTGTACGTTCTCATTTTGCTGATGTCAGATCCGCATTTTTTAAATGTAAATCTCCATTTGGCTCCTGCAAGCTTCCATTTTTTAAAAGTAATTCTTCATTTTTTCAACGCACATTCCCCTCCCCGTAGTGGTCAATGCCTGCCTGCCGGTCAGGCAAGTTCGGATTAACAAAGCAATGGATTCCTGCTTCCGCAGGAATGACAGATTCCGGAGGACTTAAAATATTTTGCGTTAAGAAAATGTATGAGTGAGGCGTTTAGAAATAAAATCTGTTTGAGGAACAAAGTGACGAGTTATTTTATTTCAGCTGAACGAATAAAATTTTCAGCAAAAGATTTTCAGTCTTGATCTTTTGGTTCTGGCCCCTGTCCCGAATTTATTTCGGGATATCAAGAGAAAAGAACAGATATCAAATATGAAAGAAGCTTTTCCCAGATTCCGGACTTCGCCGGAATGACCCGTCTTCATCTTTCAGACTTAGACGAGGCTAGCAGGCCTGTCCTGAGTTTGTCGAAGGGCTCAGGATTACATGCCCGCACCGACGTAACAGTTGAATAACCGCCTATCAAAAACTGCTGTTGCAGCACCACCGTATTAATTATGTTTCTGTCAATCAGAATAAAACAACCAATAAAATAAAGGGATGTTATTATGTATTTAATTAAATGTATAACCGTGACTGCAGTTTTATTTATGTGTGCTTTTATCAGCTATGCACAGGAAAAACCGGTAAGCACAGAGAAGGAAGGAAAGATAACACCAATCCTCTGGGAAGATGGGGTTGAGAATGCCTATCCCCGCTGGTCGAACGACGGAACAAAGATACTTTACCAATCCAACAAAACCGGCAGGTGGCAGATTTACATGATGGACAAAGACGGCAGCAACAATAAAAGAGTTACAACCGATAAGTACAACAACAACTTCCCTGCCTGGTCGCCGGATAATAAACAAATTGCATTTGTCTCGGACCGCAAAGGCAATGAAGATGTTTACATTATGAATATAGACGGTTCCGGTTTGAAAAATCTTTCAAATGACCCGGCGAGGGATATTCATCCTTACTGGTCACCTGATGGGAAGAAGATACTTTTTAATTCTTCACGTGATGACGGAGAAAGTTTTGAGATCTACCAGGTAAATACTGATAGGACAGGATTAATAAGACTTACTGACACAGAAGAAGTTGAAACCTGTGCAAGGTTTTCACCGGATGGAACAAAGATCGTTTATCTGAAAGGAACTCCCGGGGGAAATGACGAGGTATGTGTTATGAACAGCGACGGTACGGGCGAAATAGATTTAACTAAAAGTGATTCGAATGAAGGCTGGCCGGTATGGACACCCGGCGGCAAGCAAATTATTTATTCATCTACCTGGGATGGTCAGTTCAGTCTCTTCTCAATGAATGCAGACGGCAGCGATATGAAAAGAATTTCAATCCCTAAAGCTCCTTATTATGATGCAAGAGCAAGTGTTTCTCCGGATGGAAAAGAAATTGTTTTTAACCGTCAGAAAGCAGGAACGATCGGGATTTACATACTGGAGCTTAATTAAAAATTAAGTAAGAATTTACTTGCACTGTTAATCTTCCAGGCAGTAAGCTGTTGATTCTTTGGCGGGCCGTTCAGAATGACCCCGACAAGTTCGGGGCAAGCATCCTTCGACCTCGCAGCCAGTCAAAGCCGGGCAGGCAATTTCGGAATGATAAAATAATCTCCCTAATCACATTGCTGTGATGAAATCATTTACTTAGCTTACAATCAATAACTAATCTATTACGAAACTATTACTTAATATTAATCTTTAGAAAGACTAACTATGAAACGCAATAAGTTTATTGTATCGCTTATAGCTTTAGGAACAGCACCAACATTTTTGTTTTCACAAATACTGAAAGGATCATACAAAATGAGCGGAGGATTTAAAATTAATTCCGGTGAAGGGCGTATTCACGGACACATAAAATTAAAAGGTGTGAACTCTAACATACTCGATGTTAAGGTGTCCGGAAGCGATACAAATGGAGAACTTGCAATATTTGAACAAACTTCACTCTCTCAAGGCAAAGGAACTCCGCTGCATATTCACAATTCTCAGGATGAAGTGTTTTATGTTAGGGAAGGGTCTTATTACTTTCAGGTTGGTGAAGAAAAATATAATCTGACTGTTGGCGATAGTATTTTTTTACCTCGAAAAGTTGCCCATGCCTGGACTCAGGTTTCTGAGCAGGGCAAAATGACCGTGGTTTTACAACCTGCGGGTAAACTGGAGAACTTTTTTATTACGATGTCTCAACTAGACCATGAACCATCACAAAATGAAATAGCAAAAATCTTTGCAGATAATGATATGCAGGTTGTTGGTCCGCCGCTTAAACTTGAGTGATTAAAAAGAATAAGGACTTTCAGAGAGCAAAAACATCCTTCGACAGAACCTACCCTGAGATCATCGAAGGGCTCAGGATGACAACATTACTTACTCATTTCAAGATTTAGTAAAAATTGTTTCCAGTTTTGTGTAATAGTAATTTCTTTCTTTTAACATTACTTTTCGCTAATTTCTATTTCATAAGTATGCCAAATCAATTCAAGTCTTAAATCCAAAAGAGAGATACACGCGTGGAAACAATTTCTAATTTCATCGAATTAATTAAGGAGTATTCAGCTATACAACTGTTCTCAATCGGTAACAACCCGGTTACAGTTTGGATGCTTTTCTACTTTCTGCTTCTCGTCATTTTTCTTTTCTTCGGTACGGCAAAATTAAAAAATTGGTTCATTCATAAGTTGCTTGCAAGAACCAGTCTGGATATTGGCGTCCGTCATGCAATGGGAACCATTTTCAGATATATTCTGATGGTTATAGGGTTTACATTAATCCTGCAATTTCTCGGTGTTGATATGAGCGGTTTAACAATTATAGCCGGTGCGCTTGGTGTTGGTGTGGGCTTCGGGCTACAGAATATCACAAATAATTTTGTAAGCGGAATTATTATACTGTTTGAACGCCCGATTAAAATCGGGGATAGAATTGAGGTCGCCAATGTCACAGGGGATGTTGTAAAAATATCATTGAGATCAACATCCATCATTACAAATGATAATATTTCAATAATTGTCCCCAATTCGGAATTTATTTCTTCCACCGTAATAAACTGGAGTCATACAGACAGGAATGTGCGCTTTAATATTCCCGTTGGTGTTTCCTACAAATCCGATCCCGAATTAGTAAAAAAAATTCTTATGGAAGTAGCCGAAGAAAATGATGGTGTTTTAAAAAGTCCGGCACCGGATGTGCTTCTTGATGAGTATGGCGACAGCTCGATTAATTTTACCTTAAGAGTGTGGACAAGCACTTATATTACCCAGCCTCTTGTACTAAAAAGTCAATTATACTATTCAGCATTTAAAAAATTTAAAGAGCACGGAATAGAAATTCCATTCCCGCAAAGAGACGTACACGTAAAAAATGATCTGATTAAATTTCATTCTGAATAAATTTTTAACAACTCCACCGATTTTGCTTTTCAAGAATCGGTTTATCGAATCTACTCCTGCCCTTTTTGTTGGGGGTCCGACCCTGACATTGTCTTGTCAACCTGTCCGACTTGGCGGATTGTTTCAGGTTCTTATTTATACTCAAAATTAAAAAATTAGATTCCGGATCAAGTCCGGAATGACAGGGAGTGAAACACTGAATTTATCGAAGGACTCAGAATGACAACCTTAATTCCAATAAGGCAAGGCAGATGTTTCTGAAATGACACAGTGAATATTAGTTCTCCCTCCGGGGGAGGGAGTAAAATTGCAATTCTAAAATTCAGGATTAATAACTAATTGTTCTTCCACACATTGATCCTGCCACAGCAGTGAAAGTCTGGTTAATCGTAGCTTCACAGAAACCGTTTACGTTTGTTACCCAGTTATCCTTACCTACAGTTCCGTTATAACCAAGCTGTTGCGATGCATAAGTTATAGCCCTATATGTGTCCGAAAAAGTTCCGTCCACAGTAACTGAACCGCTGAAAGTAAGATTATATGTTTCTTTTATTCCTTTACAATTAGTAAACTGCATTAAAAGATGCATGGTATTAATACCGTTGTTGGCAACCTCAGTTGTTCCGGTAACGTGTACGGTTCCACCCTGTGGACCGGCAACAGTAAAATCTTTTCCGCCTTCCGGCTGCCCGGCAATATTCTGATTCCAGATAAACCAGAAAACATCAACGAACCCGTAAGCAACGTGTTCATCCTGGCATGCCTGGTCACAAACCGGGGCAGGTGGTTCGGTTGGTGTTTCTTCTTGAGTGCAAGTAATTAATAAAAAGCCAAGCACCACGGATAAGAGCCAAAAGATAGTTATTCTTTTCATTGCTGTTCCTTTAAAAGAAATTTGAGTGTGTAAGTTTGATTATAGATTTTGGGTAGGGGAAAGGGTTGGTTTCCTCTGGACAAAAAGCATACATTAATTCTGCTGTTGATAGTTTCCCCATCTATAAGCAGTTGTTAAATTAAAGTTATTTAATCGTGTAAAATTTTTTAACCGTATCAGTGTTATCAATAAGAATGCCGCATCAGATGTTTGTCGATTGTGAAGTAAATTAATGAGCCGAACTTGTGTTAAATGATGAATTGAAAAGTTCACTTCATCAATAGCATACTTGGAAGAGTTTGTTATAATGACCAGATTAACTGGAAAGCAGGTATAAACTACTTACTGCAACAGTGGAATATTTTGTAATATGTTGGAGGGGTTTGAGGTAAAAGGTGAGAAGATGGAGAACTTCTTCTCCAGCAAAAAGAGGTCAGGCTGTCACCTTGTTCCCCGCAATGATTCCGAAGCAAGCTTTGTGTGTCAATAAGTAAGTAAAATAAAAAAGGCGTCACGAGGACGCCTTTACAGAACTTAGAACAGAATATTTAATTAATTGCGCGATTTAGCTTCATTAACTACGATATTTCTACCATCTAATTCCGAATTATTCAATGCTTTAATAGCATTGTTTGCATCTGAAGAACTCTCCATCTCAACGAATCCGAATCCTCTTGATCTACGAGTGTCGCGGTCTGTAATAACTTTTGCAGAAACTACATTACCATGTTTTTCAAATGTTTCCTTCAACTCTTCGTCGTTAACCGACCAGGGGAGAGAACCCACAAATAACTTAGTGCTCACAAAGAACCTCTAAAAATAAGTAAATAAAATTCCGGTCTATTTCCGGAGGGGACAAAACTATACATATTGACCGGCATTAACTAATTAATTCTTTAAACTGTGTTTTTAAGTGAATATTTGAAGATAATTTATGATAATTACCTTAATAATGCATTGCGGCAATTGAGCAACCGGCATCTGATATCCCCTCTAGAAGTGGTATTGCGTGAGAACCCGAATCAAGTTCGGGATGAAACCGGTTAATAACCAGCCGCCCGCCCGCCGCCGCGCGGATCGGAAGCTCCATAAATAATTTTGTTTTGCTGATCAATCATTATTCCTTCAGCAATTCCTATTATCCTAAGATCAGCACCCTCATTTACTAATGCGTAACCCATTGCGGTCAATTCTTTTTTAACTTCTTCAGGAAAAGAATTTATTTCGTAGTAGACTGAGTCGGGCATCCACTGGTGATGAATTCTCGGTTTTTCAACCGCTTCGAGTATGTTCATATTAAAATCAATACAGTTTAAAACTACCTGAAGCACAGTTGTAATAATTTGTGAACCACCCGGTGAACCAATGATGATAAATGGTTTTTCGTCTTTTAGAATAATTGTTGGTGTCATAGAGCTTAACATTCTCTTCTCTGGCTGAATTGCGTTTGCTTCTGTACCAAGCAGACCAAATTGGTTCATCGCACCCGGCTTACTGCTGAAGTCATCCATTTCATTATTAAGCAGAAAGCCCGCACCCTCAACTACAACTCCAGACCCAAAGGCAGAATTGATTGTTGTAGTAGTGCTTACTGCATTGCCGAAAGAATCATAGACTGAGTAGTGAGTGGTTTCTATGCTTTCGTAAAGGGAGGCAATATCAAGACTTTTAATTTCTGAAGAGGGGACAGCTTTATTTTTTGCTTTTTCTATTCGGTCGAAAATTGTTTTCGCATATTCTTTTGAAGTAAGCTGTTCTACCGGAACCGGGTAAAAATCTGCATCACCGAGGTGATAGGTTCTGTCCGCATAAATATATTTCATCGCTTCTACAAGATGATGAACGTAAAGAGCACTTCCCCAATCTTCACCCGGGAGATTATAGTTTTCAAGAATATTCAAAAGTTCAACCAATGCAATTCCCCCCGAGCTTGGCGGAGGCATTGAAATAATTTCATAACCGCGATACGTTCCGGCAACAGGTTCTCTTTCTACCGGCTGATATTTTTCAAGATCTTCCAGAGTAATGTAGCCGCCAAGAGAGCTTACTTGCTTAATAAGAAGTTCAGCTACTTTTCCTTTGTAGAATCCGTCTCTGCCAAATTTCTTTATCTGTTCAAGTGTCCACGCAAGATCGGGTTGAAAAAACAGCTCACCAACTGAATACGGCTGACCATTTTTTGTAAATATTTTTTTTGATGAAGGATACTTTTCAAACACAGAAAAGTTGTTGCTGAAATAAATTGAATCTCTTTTTTCAAGCCGCCATCCGTTAATTGCAAGATCAATTGCTGGTTGAATAACTTCTGCGAGTGAAAGTGTTCCGTATTTTTCTAATGCATAGATTAATCCAGCAACACTTCCGGGCACGCCCGCTGAAGTTGTTCCTTGCTGACTAAGCTCCGGAACAAACTCACCGGCTTCATTTAAATACATATCTCTGGCGAGCAGATAACGGGGCTTTTTCACGATAGTCGACAGAAATATTTTTTCCATCAGCAAGATGGATTACCATAAATCCACCACCGCCGATATTTCCAGCGGACGGATAAGTAACCGCAAGTGCAAATCCAACAGCAACTGCTGCATCAACTGCATTACCGCCTTTCTTTAAAATTTCAACTCCCGCTTTTGAAGCATAGGAGCTTGTTGATACTACCATACCATTTTCAGCACTGACAGGCCGGGGTGATTTGGTGCAGGCAAATAGCAGCAGCAGTACAATTGTAAACGCTAAAGAGATGAAGATTTTATTCATTGAAGACTTCTTAAAATGTTAAAGCTTTCCCGAACGCGGAACAAAGTTAATTACGGAAAATCTTATTTGAAAATATTGGAGCTTGCAAAAATCGCTTCCTAAAAAATCCCCCGATCCTGATCTATTCATTATTAAAATTAAATTACCTTTGAAATTATCGCAGCTACAGCAAATACTAACGCTACATTAATCGAAATTAACCAATGATAAAATAATGAGCCGACTTTGCCGGTCTCTTCCAGGGTGATTTTTTTATAGCGATGTGCATAAACCGGCAACATAAGCATTAATAAAAACAAAATTAATTTTCTGCTTTCGTTTTCAACAGTTCATTTACAATCATCATACCTGATACTATAAACCAGACAACAGCAATGCCGGCAATAACTACAAAGAAAATGGTTAGATTCATTTTACCCTCCTAAAAGATTAACATTAAACTCATTTCAGCATATCAATTACATACACTAATTGTTTGTCTCTTCCAGCAAGATGCCTGCTTCCATTTGTACAACACAAATACCAGATTATTGTAATGTATATACCAATTGAAATTCGATAGCAAAATTCGTAAGAGATATATCACCCGTAATATTTTCATCAAGTGGGATTTCATCATAAGTAATGTGACGACCTTTTATCATCAAAGAAACACTGAATTTTTCTGTAAAGTATGTTCTTGCTCCTCCACTGAATGAAATGAATAATGCACTATTATTTAAATCACCGCTGGATGTCATTCCCCCCCCTCCAATTTTTAATAATGGAATTACAAAATCAGTTGTGTTCGCAAACGGAAAGAATATTCCTTCGATTTCAAAAAAGGTAGAATTGAAATTATATCGTTCGCCTGATTTATTAATAATTATTTCGGACGGAATAATCCCGGCGTTGGCATTAATTCCAAAATATCCTTTTGATAATTCAACCCCGCCACCCCAAACTGATTTTGCATTGAATGTTCCGGTTTCATTTATAGTTTGAACTCCGGTTCCGGTGTAAAAAGGATGAGAATATTCCCAGTCGTTAGACCCGAAAGGGTAACCATACTGCGCTGTAATTCTTAAATTCCAGGAATCATTATTGGATTTTTGAGCCAGGATATTTCCTGATATAATTAAATTAAAAAATAGAATAGCTACTATGAGCAATACTCTTTTCATTTTGATTCTCCTTTTGATTACTATTCACTTGCAAAAGAAAAATGTTGTTGGACAACGACCCACCCTCCATCTCTTTTTTCAAGAACACCTGTCCAGCGGGTATCTTCCCAATTGGCTGGTTGACCCTTCCACTCATTCATATCATTGAGTATACAGAAGAACCAAGCGACATCACCGGATTTTGAAAAATTAATGATCAAATCTTTTATCTCGTACTTTATAGCCTTAAAATCAGGATTCATCCAAAATTTTTCTGCTTTCTTAAAATCCTCGAATCCTTTTACCACTCTGTTATTTGGATGTATCTCAATAAAGCTTGTATCGTTCGCAATTACACTATAGAGAAGGTTAATATCTTTATTTTTTGCCCAGCCTATACAATTGTGAATTGCTTTTTCAACCAACTTCTTTTCATACTGAATGTTGAGGGTATTGTTAGTGGTTTGACCTGAGCTAAGTGGTTGGTATAAATAAAGTAGTGTAAATATTATGGTAAGATTTTTCATTTTTAATTAATATTCACTTGCAAAAGAAAAATGCTGTTGCACGATTACCCACCTGCCATCTCTTTTTTCAAGAACACCGGTCCAGCGGGTATTTTCCCAATTGGCTGGCTGACCTTTCCATTCATTTATATCATCAAGAACACAATAGAACCAGGCCACATCCCCTGATCTTGAAAATTGGATTTTCAACTCACGAACTTCGTGGCGAATCGCTTTAAAATAGGGACTTCCCCAAAAAGTGCTGTCCTTTCTGACCTCATTGAATCCAAATTTCACACGTTTGTAAGGTGTCACACTGATAAAATTGGAATCATTCGCAATAGTCTGGAAGAACAAATTGAAATCCTTTTTCACTGCCCAGCCGAATACGTTGTTAATCGCATTCTCAATCAACTTCGTTTCAGACTGAATATCAAGAGTATTGTTTGTGGTTTGACCTGAGCTAGGTGGTCGGTAAAAATAAAGTAGTGCAAGTATTATAATAATATTTTTCAATTTCACACTCCATTGAATGATTAAAATGTAATTTGATCTATTTACTTCAACATCTCAATCGCATACTCTAATTGCTTATCTCTTCCTGCTAAAATATCCGCTTCGGTTTGTACAACACGAATGTCCGGCGGAACGCCAAGCCACTCCCACGGGAGTCCATCATACCGTCTTATGTCGATGAAACCAATCTCAATTGATTTTCCGCTTGGTAGAAAATACAAGCTTGCGTCTCCACCCCCGACGGATCCGCCACCAGTTGTGTCACCAACTGCAGTAACATGAGGCAGTTGTTTCAAAATTTCTGTGGTGAATTCGCCAGCACTAAATGTTGAACCGTTAATTAATACGACAACAGGATTTGTGTATTGGAATGGACCTGCTGGCTGGAAAGGTGGTATAACCCATTTTTCACCCATTGTATAAGCATCATTTCTTTCAAGTGGTTCAGTTAAAAACCGCTGTACAACAGCTTCAATATTTTTGTAATCACCGCCTCGCTTCTGGCGAATATCGAGTATCAAACCTTTAGTGTTTTTAAGATATTCTAGTACACCCGGAAATTCATCGGTGAGGTAGTTCTTATGAAAATCAGAA
This sequence comes from uncultured Ignavibacteriaceae bacterium, assembly GCA_963699475.1. Taxonomy (GTDB): domain Bacteria; phylum Bacteroidota; class Ignavibacteria; order Ignavibacteriales; family Ignavibacteriaceae; genus IGN2. The sequence continues at coordinate 64,997 of CAVOUA010000003.1, forward strand.
AGAAAAGCATAACCAATATTACCCGGTAAGATTTCGTATTCTACAGTAGTACTTTCTGTTAAACGCAGTTCTCTGTCAAAATATTTTCTTACTACAAATGGGCTGTAAGCATGGCGATCTTTAAAATGTCTTTGTGGATAGTAAGGATAAACTTCACCGCCGCCCTTAGTACGATAATAAACGTGACCATCCTTCAACTCAGCTAAAAAATCACGAAGCACAAGATAAAATTCATCTCCCTGCGCAGCTTCAGCACGAGGAAAGTAAACTGTGTAAATTGAATCCCAATTAATATTCTTGAACTCAAGATAAGGATACACATCTCTGATTCTTTTCCATGCTGCTTCAAAGTCTTCGACATTAAGATTTGATTCAGGCTCAGTTACAACCAGGTCTTTACAAGAGAGAATCACTACAAGGCAAAGGACAGAAAAAATTAAAATAGTCTTTTTCATCTAGGTCTCCTCCTAAAATCCATAGGTTAATGTAAATACAACGTTATCACTGGCAGAAAGTAATGGTTCCCAGGTATTGATTCTTGTTAAATGAAAAAGATAAGCTGCCTTTACTGAAAGATTGTCGAACAAGTAATATCTGGGACCTGTAGTGAACACAACATTGTTTGCCGAAATCAATGTTAGAATCTTTGCCGGAGACTCGTCATTTTCTTCCATATCTACCATACGGAACCCCAGAGAGAGAACATTAAAGTCAAGAGATCCCTCAATGTTTAAATCATTCCATAACTTATAAAACAGTTGAGAACTAAGACCTGCGGATATTAATAGTGCGAATGATTGTGCATAATCAAATCCATCCACAGCAATGTTTTGCTTGTTGTAGTAAAAGAATAACTCTGTAGAAGGACCCAAATACAGGTAAGCATCTTTATTGAACATAGTAAATTTTGGTAAAGCGTAACTAAATCCCTGGTTGAGTGTAAATTGATAAATGTCAGCACTTACGTTGTAGTTTTTTATTTCTGATGAATTACCGAAGTCAATTTTCAGATGATAAACATAATTTGAATGTTGATTAGCCCAGGTTATACTGTAATAGGGAAGTGAGCCGGAATATTTTTCTTTGGAAATATATTCATCTGTTACAGCATAACTTCCAATACCGTATTCAAGAGATATACCTTCCGGGAAGATTGATTTTTGATTTGAAGAATCCTGTCCACAAACAATACTGGTGTACGTTAATAAAAGCATCAGTAATAACAAGCAAAAATGATTTTTATTCATTTAAACCTCCTTTAATTATTATAATACCCAAGACACTATAAAAATATAATAAAGGCAAGGCTTAGAGCTTAATTTTCGGTTAAATGGTTATTATTCTTGTTGGCAGGCAAATTATGAATTAACAATTAATAATCGGCAATTAAGATTGAAAACAATACTAATTATTTGGTTTGAAATACTAATTGGCTCGAATATTTTTTAATGAGATTTTCAAATAAAATTTGCATAGTGAAAACAGAAATGAAAATGATGGCCAAAATATTTAAGGAATTATTACTCGTATTTGTTTTTTTTATTTTGGTTTCCTGCAGCGATGAGCCAACAGGTCCTAAAATATCATCCTACAACTGGCCAACCTCAACGGCGGAAGAACAGGGAATGAGTTCTCAGTTTATTCAGCAAGCTTTTCAGCAGGGAGAAAATTATGATTTTGTTGATTGCATACTTGTAATCAGAAATGGTTATCTGGTAGCCGAAAAATATTACAACGGCTATAGTATAGATAAACCGCATAATGTAATGTCAGTTTCAAAATCATTTCTTTCAGTTATGACAGGAATAGCTTTAAGAGACGGGCATTTAAATAATCTTAATGAAAAAGTACTAGACTACTTCCCCGAATATATTTATCCTAATATCGATCCAAGGAAATACGACATCACAATCAGAAATTTATTAATGATGCGTATGGGGATTGATCACGATCAGAATCTATATACTCAGATAGTAAATAGCCCTAACTGGATAAAAACGACCATTGAGCTTCCACTGATCTATGATCCCGGAACAAGATTCTGCTACAACACCTTCCAAACACATTTGCTTTCTGCAATTATTACAAAGGCAAGCGGAATGAGCACAATGGAATTCGCAAATAATTATCTGTTGGAAAAGATGAATATTGATTGTGCCGAATGGTGGCAGGATCCGCAGGGTTATTACTTTGGTGGAAACAGTATGCATTTTACTCCGAGAGATATGGCAAGACTTGGTGATCTCTATATGAACTCAGGAATGCTTGATGGAAAACAGATTGTACCGGCAGAATGGGTTGAAGAATCATTAACTAACTACACTAATTTTAACAATTCAACCTGGGGAGATTTGGATAAAGTTAATTATGGTTACCTGTGGTGGCTGGGCGAAATTAAAAGTTACAATGTTTTCTTAGCAATTGGACATGGTGGTCAATTTGTAATAAATTTTCCAGACCTGAAAATGATTGTTGTAACGACAGCCGAGTGGCAGCTTGACTGGAATACTGCAGATCAGCACGAGAGATCTGTTTTAAGTATTGTGGCTGACTATATTGTGCCGGCTATTATAAGTCAATAGAATTTTGAGAATTAATTTAATCATGAATATCTTTCAATTCTTTGATACTGCTGATGGCTTCTTGTACAATACTTGAAGGTATTCCAAAGTTCTCTTCAACTACTGTTGGAATTTCCTTAAATAAAAATTTTTCAGTGGAAATACTGCCCTTGATGGTTTTTACTAAACAAAGATTTTTTAATACCAAAGATCCAACCTCGGTATACTTTGTAATTCTGATTGCATTCATAAATACAGCATCATCAGAATATGAGTCTTCAATTACATTCTTGAAATCCTGAAATTTTCGTTCCCGTGGTTTTGCTGTGTACCAATGCTGTAATTTTCCATTATAGTATTGTTCTACCTTTGTTCTTCCTACTTCATCCTTTGGTTGAACAACGTATTTCTCCAAGCCGAGATTGATAATGTAATCCTCTTTTAAATCTATTGGTAATGGATTAAGAAATGGTGCTGCATAACCGCCATCAACAATAAATTCCTTGTCGTCAATTTTAACAATACTAAGTAGGTGAACATCAGGGTTTTTCATGTCTGCCCCGCACAGCTTAACATAATATCCAAGATGTCTTAACAGAGAAAATAGATAATAGTTATTTGAGTAGCAGGTACCTCCAAAATTGTAATTCTCAATTCCATCAAGGTATGTGGAAAAATCGGGGATATAATTCATTCCCTGCTTTTTGTATAGAAGTTTTGAAATGTTCTCAAAAGGCACTTTTATAAGATGAGCTTTTACAATTTGTTTAAGCCGTTCAAAAGTTGGCTCTCCTTCGCCAACCTTAAGTAGATATAGATATTTATCGAAGAGAAATTTTGATTCCATGCATTATACTATAATTATGATGTCAATCTTATCTCTCAAAATACTATTTTTCAAAACACAAATAAAAAATGAAAGATCAAATTGAAAAACTTTGTCAGGGCTAAAATATGTTGTATTGCTTCCGTTGAAGAAGCAATGCTGGCAATTAAATATGGCGCATCTGCTCTTGGATTAGTTTCTGAAATGCCGAGCGGTCCGGGGGTGATTGATGAAACTCTTATTGCAGAAATTGCTTCAAGAATTTCCCCACCTATTGCAACATTTCTTTTAACCAGTAAACAAACCGCTGAAGAAATAATAGAACAACAATTAAAAACTAAAGTTAATACACTTCAGTTAGTTGATTTTGTTGCTTATGCTGAACTTAAGAAACTTAGAAAACAACTTCCCGGAATAAAGCTGGTTCAGGTTATTCATGTGGTAAATGAACATTCTGTTAATGAGGCTTTAAATGTTCAGGAATATGTAGATGCTTTGTTGCTTGATTCAGGGAATCCAACTTTGGAAGTTAAAGAACTTGGAGGGACAGGAAGAACACATAATTGGTCAATAAGCAGAACAAATAAAAGACCAGGTTGATATTCCCATTTTTCTTGCTGGTGGATTGAACCCGGGGAACGTTTTGGAAGCTATTAATACTGTTCAGCCATACGGTTTAGATATTTGCAGTGGTGTTAGAACAGAAAACCATCTTGATGAAGAAAAATTGAAGTTATTTTTTGAAAGAGTGAATAAACACAACTTTAATTTAGTATGAAAAATTTTTGGCATCATTTTTAACAATTAGAAAATCACTTTTTCTACATTCTCCATCAATTTTTATTTGACATAGATAAAACAATTGATATTTTTAATCAGTCCGAAAAAGAATCTTCCGTACGAAAATTTAAAATTTATTTGCGACTCTAATTAACTAATTATTCATTTTTAAAATGAGAGGGCATATGCGAATAAAATTTCTACTGCAGTCTTTTTTGGTAATTTCCCTTCTAATTGCCTTACCAAAAACATTACTAGCCCAGGGTGTTACTACTGCATCTTTAAGTGGTGTAGTAAAAGATGCCGATGGTAATCCATTGCCGGGGGCTAATGTAATAGCCGAGCACGTACCAAGTGGTAGTCAGTATGGTGCAGCTACAAGAGATAATGGATTTTTTAACTTACCCAACTTGAGGGTGGGTGGTCCATATACTGTTACAGTTTCCTATATTGGGTTTAATCCCCAGAAGAAGGAAGATATTAATTTGAATTTGGGACAAAACTTTAGGCTTGAGTTCACAATGGAAAGCGAAGCCGTCACAGTAGGTGAGGTTGTTGTTACTGCGGAACAAGATGCGGTATTAAATAGCAACAGAACCGGTGCAGCCACCTATGTTGAAGTTGATCAAATTCAATCATTACCCACGATCAAAAGAAGCATAAGGGACCTCACCAGGTTAGACCCTCGAAGCGATGGTAACTACAGTTTTGGAGGCAAAAACTGGCTCTACAATAATATCTCGCTTGATGGGTCTTATTTTAATAATCCTTTTGGACTTGACGATCCGGCTCCCGGCGGTCAAACAAATGCTGAGCCTGTTCCATACGATGCTGTTGAACAAGTTCAGGTATCGATTGCACCCTACGATGTTCGTCAGGGAGGATTCACGGGTGCAGGTATTAACGTTGTTACAAAATCCGGTACAAATCGTTATCAAGGATCATTATACAGTTTTTTCAGAAATGAAAAACTTCTAGGCAATACTGTTAGTGGTAATGATGTAATTGCAAATCCAGATCTTTCTTTCAATCAAAGCGGATTTTCTGTAAGCGGTCCAATTGTTCAGGACAAATTATTTTTCTTCCTGAATGGTGAGATAGAGCGCAGGGAAGATCCAGGAACAAACTTTATTGCTAATCCAGGCGGTGCTGTCGAGTTTGGTGAATCAAGGGTAAGGGCGAGTTTGATGGATTCAATCAGGACACGAATGAAAGAAGTTTATGGATATGAAACAGGGGCCTATGATGGGTTTGTTCATAATACAGAAAATGAAAAAATATTAATTAAGCTGGACTGGAACATTAATGAAAGTAATAACTTATCTTTTAGATATAACCGTTTGGATGCAAGACGAGATCTTCCACCGCACCCGTTTGTTCTAAGTAACGGAGGAAGAGGACCGAACGAAACCAGCTTGCCATTCCAAAATGCCGGGTATAGAATAAACAACAGGCTAAACTCTTTTGCACTTGAGCTAAACTCACGTGCAGAAAAATTTGCCAATCGATTCTTTGCAAGCTATAATCGTTTCAGGGATTATAGAGATCCTTTCAGTGAACCATTTCCAACCATTCAAATTGATGTTGATGGTGTTAATTATACCACAATTGGGCATGAACCGTTTTCAATACACAATATATTGGATCAGGATGTTTTGCAGGTGACTAATAACTTTAGTTACTTTCTTGGAAATCACGTAGTTACAGCCGGAGGAACTTTTGAGTACTTTAGTTTCTTCAACTCATTTAACATATTCCGTAATGGTGTATTCTTCCTGCCCAATTTTCTAGATTTTATAGGTGGTGCACAATTCTATTCAATTGATGAATTCTTTGCACGTACTAATCCTGACAGTGCAAATTTCTATGACTTCAGATCAGTTGTCGGAACAGGACCATATAAGGGTGAAAACATTGAAGTTGGCCAATTATCATTTTATGTTCAGGATGAATTTCTTGTATCTCCCGTATTTAATCTAAATTTTGGACTAAGAGTGGATTTACCAATGTATTTTACAGAACCTGTCGATAATCCCTTCTCAAGAGGTTTAACATTACTTGATGAAAATGACCAACTAGAAACAGTAGATCAAAGTAAACTGCCAGGTGTTCAGCCATTATTTTCTCCCAGAGTTGGATTCAACTGGGATGTTACTGGTGATAGATCTACACAACTGAGAGGTGGTACTGGAATATTTACGGGACGATTACCGTTTGTATGGGTTGGAAACGTTATCTCTAATCCCGGTAATAATCCTAATCTCTATCCAAATGTAACAGATCAGATTAAAACTAAGGATGACGCAATACTCCAAACATCATTCGATCTTAATGGAATGGTTGAAGATTTTAAATGGCCGCAGGTTTGGAATTCTAATATTGCAGTTGATCACAAGTTACCAGGTGGAATACTAGGGACGCTAGAATTTATTTATGGTAAGGATATTAATTCTATATATGTAAGAAATGCTGATCTAAGAACTCCCATTCGATACCTTGATGATGGACGCCCGTTCTTTGGTGGTGATTCGTTAAATGGCAATGGTGCACATGAATTAAATCCCGATGGAAAAGCCGGCGTATATGTTATTGACAATTCGAGTGAAGGTTACAACTACAGTGCAACAATCCAGTTGAGAAAAGAATTTGAGGTTGGGATTCGCACTGGTTTAGCTTATACATATTTAGAAGCTAAGAGTTTGCTCAAGTCAACTGAGATTGCAAGCGTATTGTGGCAGGAGAATCCGACCCAAGGAGATCCAAATAAACCAGAATTAAGTTACTCTGAGTTTGGAACCCGTCATCGAATAACAGGTAATGCAATTTACACTCATGTTTGGAACGATAATTTTCAAAGTCACTTTGGATTATTTTTTGAAGTTTCTGAAGGGAATAGATTTACCGGGGCTGGTGGTAACAGATATTCGTTTATCTATGCAGGTGATGTTAATGGAGACGGTTATAGCAACGACTTGATATATATTCCTGCAAATCAAGGTGAGATAACTTTAGTACCATACACCGATGAGAATGGTATTACAGTATCACCCGAACAACAATGGGTTGCTCTAAATGCTTTTATTGAGCAAGATGATTACCTAAAAGAGCATAGAGGCGAGATTGCAGAGAGGTTCGGTGCAGTTAATCCGTGGTGGTGGAATATTGATTTCCGATTTATGCAGGATTTTGCATTTTTTGCTGGAGGGATGAAACATACTTTTCAGCTCAGCCTGGATATTTTAAATGTTGCTAACTTACTTAACTCAGATTGGGGTGTAAGGAAGATAGCAAGTTCTGCTGCTACCAAACCAATTGAGTTAGTAGGGTTTGATCAGAGCGGTGAGCCGACATTTAATTATAAAGGAACAGCAAAAACAACATATGTAGATGATCCGGGTGTAAATTCCCGCTGGCAAATGCAGATTGGTTTGCGGTATTTCTTCCAATAATTTAATTTATCTAAAGACCCCCAATTGTAACGGGGGTTTTTTATTTTAAAGGAAATATTTAAATAAAAAAAGGCGTCCATCGGACGCCTTTCAGAATTTAATACTGGAATAACTTTTTAGTCACGAGATTTAGCTTCATTAACTACAATATTTCTTCCGCCTAATTCCGAATCATGTAAAGCCTTAATGGCTTTTTGTGCATCGTCGGTACTTCCCATTTCTACAAATCCGAACCCTCTTGATCTGCCGGTAGTACGATCCATAACTACTTTAGCAGAAACAACGTTTCCGTGTGCCTCAAATGCTGTCTTTAATTGTTCGTCGTTAACCGACCATGGGAGAGAACCCACAAATAACTTAGTACTCACTAGAACTCCAAAAAAATGTTTAATAATAAACCGGTCTATTTACCGGAGGCTTCAAAACTAAAGAAAATAATTACGACTGCCTAATTATTAATTTACCTCGTAATTAAAGTTGAAAATGAAGATATGCACTCCACGCCTAACCCCCTCGCATTTAAAGTTTGAAATGAATTAATTTATGATAAATAGAAAGGTGATTTTTGAAAAGGGAGACTGTATTTAGTGCCCGATGTAACTTTTTAGTGACATACACCACCGCTGATTGTGAATTATGTTTTAGCTATTTATGTTTAAATGTCAGAAATTAACTATGGAGGAGTAATGAGCAGGAAAGAAATGTTGGGAGCTGCATACAAAGCTATGCTGGAAGTTTATGAAGTTTCATCGAATGATGAATTGTTAATCTTAACAGATATATACAGCAAAACAATAGCAAATGCTTTCAGAGAAGCGTGTAATAAAATTGGTTGTTCGAATGAAACATATGAGATTGTAGAAACTGAACGACCGCTAAAAGAACCCCCCGGAGAACTCTTAAAGAAATTATCAGGGAAAAAGTGTTGTCCTAAATATCCTCAGAGCATTTCCTGAAGAAATTGCCTTTCGCATCAAATGGATATTTAAAGTGGAGGAGGGCAGACATAGAAAATTGGGGCATATGCCCGGCATTACTGAAGACATGATGTTGCGTTCTGTAGATGTAGATTACACGAAAATGAAATCAACTGCTAATTCATTACTTAAAGTATTAGAAAATGCCGATAAGATTCATATTACTACAGAAGAAGGAACGGATTTAATCCTTGGAGTAAAAGGTCGTCCTTTTGTTGGTGACGTTGGAGTAAAGCAAAGTCTGGAATGCAATCTTCCCTGTGGCGAAGTTTTTTGCGGACCATTGGAAACAGAAGCGGATGGTGTTGTTGTGTTTAATGCAAGCATAGGAGATATTGGTTTGCTAAAAACTCCACTAAAGGTTTATCTGGAAAAGGGCAGAATAACAAAGTTTGAAAGTGAAGATTATGAGTTGGTAAAAATAATATCAGACTTGCAAGGCGTAGATGAAGATTCAATGGTGATCGGTGAATTAGGAATTGGTGTAAATCCAGGTGCAGCTATAACAGGGAATATGCTTGAAGATGAAAAAGCATTAGGCACTGCACATCTTGCTTTCGGTAATAACGAAGATTTTCCGGGTGGCGGAAAAAATAAATCTAAAATTCACCGCGATTATTTGTTTTATCGTCCCACTATTGAAGTAACTTATACGGATAATTCGAAGCAGTTAATAGTCAGGAGAGGCGAGTTCAATTTTTAATTTCAATCAGCTTAAAACAAAATCAACAGCGGCTTTAGCGTGAATTTCAAGTGTATTAAAAACGGGAAGAGAAACATCTTTTTGTTTGATTAAAAGCGGAATTTCTGTGCATCCTAAGACTATTCCTTGCGCTCCTTGCTTTTCAAGATCATTAATAATCTTAACAAACTTTTCTTTGGTTTCCCTCTTGAATTCTTCTTTAAGAAGTTCATTCATAATTGCATCGTGAACGAATTCACGTTCAGGTTTTGGTGGGACAAGAGATTCAATTCCAGCATGTTTTAGTCGTTTGGTATAAAAATCCATTTCCATTGTAAATCTTGTTCCAAGAAGACCAATCTTTGAAATGTTTTTTTTCTGAATCTCTTTTGCGGTTGCATCCGCAATATGAACGATCTTTAAATCAGTTTCTTTCTCCAAATCATCAGCATATTGGTGCAAAGTATTTGCACAAAGGATTATAAAATCAACAAAAGCGGCTTTTAATTTCTGAGCTGAGCCAAGGACTAATTTATAAACTCCACCATGGTCTTCAGCTTTGTTAAGCTTATCTATTTCTGCATAGTTAAAAGAGGTAAGTATAATCTTTGCCGAACTCAAACCGCCAAGTCTTCGGTTCGTTTCCTGATTTATAATTTTGTAATATTCAAGCGTAGATGGCCAGCCCGTCCCACCAATCATTCCGATAGTTTTCATATAACCGCTTTTTAATCTATTTCTACTATACAGGAAGATTAGAGAGAAAATCGCCGATGTAATATGGCCAGATAATAAGTGCCAGCAATCCTTTGAAAAAGGACAATTTTAGAAAACCGATTGTAAACAACCAGCCGATAAACCAAACAGGACCCATTATTCCTGCAACTTCAACTTTTCTGCTCATAATTTTCCTCCAGATAATTTTTTCAACTACAAACTTAATAAAGAAAAATAAAAAAGGCGTCCTTACGGGACGCCTCGTTAAATAGAAAATAATTATATATTACTTCATCAATAGCATTTTCTTTGTGTCAACAAAATCACCAGCGGTAATTGTGTAAAGATACACACCACTAGCTAGCTCGTTCGCATTGAATTTTATTTCGTGTTTACCACCGAGCATGTTTTGATTAACCAGCGTAGTAATCTCATTTCCAAGCACATTATATATCTTCAGGGTTACAAAAGTATTTTTTGTTAATGTAAAGCTGATGCTCGTAGATGGATTGAATGGGTTAGGGTAATTCTGCGAGAGGGAATAAGCCTCTGGTATAAATACTATTTCAATAATATTTGAATAAGAGAATGTACCGTCAAAGTCTACCTGCTTTAACCTGTAATGTAATTTTACTGAAGAGTTCAGCTCAGATAGATCATTAAAGAACTGATAGTTTGAAATTTCAGCAGTGGTGCCCCGTCCTTCGACAAATCCAATGGTCTCCCAGTTAGATGACTGATTCCTCTGAATCTCAAAACCTCTATTATTTAACTCTGTAGCCGTGGTCCATTCTAATAAAACACCTTCATCCTTTTCTGATGCGCTAAACGAAGTCAACTCAACCGGGACTAGAATTTGTGCAACATTACTATAAGCTGATTGGCCGAAAGCGTTATAAGCTGTAATTCTATAGTTATAAGTTGAATACGAAACAGTGTTGTCCACAAATAAGTTAGTGTTTGCAGAGACTGTATCTATGACTACAAATGCATCAGGACCTTGACTCTCCCTCTCGATAATAAATCCGTTTTCATTGTTAGAGTTGTCTGTCCATGTTAACTCAACCGAAAGGGGACTTGGAATAAACTGTGCGACTAAGTTACCTGGTGCACTTGGTGGTAAGCTGAGTTGCAGAGTAACGTGAGTAGAGTCCCACCTTCTGGAAGGATTTTTATAGCCTGCGTTTATAAGATATGTTCCTTCTGAAGGTGCTGTTAATATAAATGGATTGGTCGATGTACTATTAATAAATGCAACAACAGTATTACTTGAATTTACAAGTTCTCCTCCAACGGGGCCGCTATTCCCTGTTACCGTAATCTGTACCTGCAGATTGTTTAATGGTACGACAGTAACATTATTATCCTGAAAAGAGTGACATCCTGATCCAGAACATCCTGGACCAGAATTAAAGCCAGGTTCTGAATGTAAATTATAAGTTAAAAAAAGTATGAATAGGGTTGTTAAAAATAACGGCATCGATTTCATATGTTCTCCTTATATTGATTTAGCTTAACATTTAGCAACTATTATACCGCACCCCTTTTTGCCAAATATCAACTAAAATAAAGTGGGATTTTCAGTTATGAGAGAATATTAGCTAAAGTTGACGTCGGAGTTGACAAAAAAACCCCGATGAGTACCGGGGCTTTGATAAGTTTGAGCGGGTTTAAAAATTTTCCGGATGTTTTTTATTAAAGTCTGTAGCAGCCTGATATTTTTTGGCGAAAGCAATTAGTCTTCCTTCATCAAACAATCTCCCGATAAAAGTTATGCTGGTTGGTGTCCCATCATCTGAAAAACCGTTTGGCAAAACAACACAAGGATGTCCTGTTAAATTTGTTAAAAGAAGATTATCTCCTTCCCACGATGGCGCAATGTAAAGATCAACATTCTGCATTAATTCCTCCATCTGTTGAATAACAAGAAATCTAATTCGGTTTGCGTTGATATATTCAACTGCAGGAATAAATCGTGATGCCCTAAAAACATTTGGCCATGCATCTTTTATTTGGCGGACAAGCAGATCATCTCTGTTACTCCGAGTGAATTCATCAAATGCTGCCCCGGCTTCTGCTGAAAGAATTATTGAAATATCATTAACCGGAAGTGCAGGCAATTCGATAGGAATTAATTCAGCGCCAAGTTCTTTTAATTTCTTAAGTGTTACAGAATCCTGTGAGTGAAAATCATATTGTTTATTAAAGTCACTTTTTAAATATCCAATTTTCAATTTTGTGAAATCAATTTCCGGTTCATAATTAAATGGTACATCATACAAAGTCTGATCAACTCCATCAGGCCCATAAATAGCATCAAAAACAATTGCAAGGTCCTCCGCACTTCTGCAAATAGAACCGATTTTATCCATACTCCAGCTAAGTGCCATTGCACCGGTTCTGCTTACTCTTCCGTAAGTTGGTCGCAAACCAGTTGTTCCGCAAATAGTTGAAGGAGAAACAATTGAACCCCATGTTTCTGTACCAATTGCGAAGGGAAGCAATCCAGCAGAAACAGAAGATGCAGAACCTGCGGAAGAACCACTCGAACCTTTAGTTGTATCCCAGGGATTGCGTGTCATTCCGCCAAACCAGACATCTCCCCAGGCAAGAGCACCAAGGGTTAATTTTGCACACAGGACAGCACCAGCATCTTCAAGTTTTTTTATTACTGTCGCATCTTCATCTATCATCTGATCTTTAAATGGTGTGGCACCCCATGATGTTTTATAATCTTTTGTAGCAAGAAGGTCTTTCGCACCAAAAGGAATTCCGTGAAGCATACCGCGATATTTTCCTTGAGCAATTTCTTCATCCATTAATTTTGCTTGATTTAAAGCTCTTTGTTCAGTTAATGTAATTATACAATGAAGTTTTGGATCGTACTTTTTCAATCTTTCAAGAAAAAACTTTGTTAGTTCAGTTGAAGTTATTTTTTTTGTTCTGATTAGTTCTGCTAGTTGACCAATCGTGTAAAAAGCGAGATCGTTTATATCTCCAGGCGTTTTTGTGTTTGAGTAATCGCTGAACTTTAATGGTTTCTGTTCATTCGGAAAATCAAACCCAATAGGAATAGGGTTGAATAGAATTGCCGGGGGGACACTATTAATTAAGTCAACTTCTCTTATGTGTTTATAATTTACAAATTGCGAATCGAGACTGCTTGACATTGAATCTCTTTCCGTGTCGGTAAACTCAAGCCCGATTATCTTTTCAGCATTTTCAATATTTTCTTTATTGATGGTTTGCGGAAAGAGTTGTATAATAGGAAAAGTATATAACAAGGTGATGAGAAAATGCTTTAGTGCGGTATGCATAATAACCTCCCAGGTAAAATCTAGTTAATTATTAAAATTCTATTTTGTCTCCGATCTTAACTTCACCAGTTGATTCACAAACAAGGTTCATCCCGAACAGAACTTTATTATCAATTTTTCTGTACTTTGAAAGTGTCAGCAGTGGTTCATGCAGCTTTTCAGCAGTTTCCTGATTTGTGGTTGTGATGACACAGCGATGCACAGGTTTTACTGCTTCGAAACTATACTTCACCAACTTTAATTTTTTTCCATTGTCTTCTTCAAATGCTTTTCCACCGGCAAACACAAAGTTTGTACGAAATCGATTCATTGGAAGAGGAGTTTCCATCCTTGTGTTTAAATCATCAAGTGAAGCTTGCCCGATAATTAAAAAAGGGTATCCATCTGCAAAGCTCACTACTTTGTTTGTAGCGTATTTCGTATCAACGACTCTTTTTGTTGAATCGGGCATTTTCACAAGATGACATTTAATTCCGATTATATCAGAAAACCAGTCATCAATTAGTGCGTTATAAAACTCACCCGTGACTGTATCATTCCAGATAACAACTTTTTCTGTTTTCGAATGTTCAAACTCAAAGGGAATAAATAATGGCTCAACGGTTTTTGTTTTATGTTGAAGTTTTAATCCTTCCTGTTCAATAGCAACTTTAATTAATGCCATTTCAGGAAAATCACGCTGGGTAAAAAATGTATTAGTTATCGTCAACCAATACCCATCTGCGATCGTACTTTAATCCGCATTCTTCAACTTCCGACGACTGCAGACTTATTCCGCCAAGCGATTTTATTGGATAAATATTAATTTCTGAAAGAGTAAGCAATTTAAATTCTCTATTTTTTCTTTAAAGTAATTAAAGTTACTTCCGGAGTTGAATTGTAACGAATTGGAGCTAATGACATTCCCAATCCTCTTGTAACAACAAGCAGCATACTTGCCCCGACTTTGTCGGGGTTGCCGAACCAAAAATCTCCCTTTGTGTATTTTGTTTCGAACATTGTTGGGGTTAGTTGAACAAAGGGAAAAACAAAAGTAATTTGTCCGCCGTGTGTGTGACCAGCAAGATATAAATCGAAATCACTTTTTTGAGCGATATCAATAAGGTGTGGCCGGGGTTGATGTGCCAGAAAAATTTTTAAATCACCAAAACTTTCCGATGTAAGGCTATCAAGAATATTTTCAGATATAGTTTCTACATATGTGTTAGTGATGAAGGTGATATTTATCTCTGCATCACCAACAGTAATTTTTCTTATACCGTTGTCCACCATTTCCACTTTATTAGCATACAAAGAGGCCTCAACCTCAGCCAGACTTTTTGCATAATCATTTCTGTATGCCCAGTTATCATGATCGCCCACGCAAGAGAACACACCGTACTTTGATTTTATTTTTCCAACTTCTTGTCCACTTATTTTAATATAGTCCGGGCCGGTTGTTATTAAATCACCCGCAATCAATACTAAATCGGGGCCCAACGAATTCACTGTGTTTACAAATTTTTCCAACCTCGCTTTATCTGTATAATGATCTGCTTGTATGTCTGAAATAAACACAATTTTAAAATTTTCAAGAGATTGTGACAGATCATTCATTTTATAATTGATTTCTCTTACATCAACAATATTGTAATCATAAATAACTCTTATTGGAATGTAGAGAATAAAAAATCCTGCAATGATAAAAACGAGAGCTGAATGGATACGAATTAATTTCTCTTTATATTTTTTTGCAAATAAAGATGTTAAAAGTTTTATTAAATCAATAGGTATAAAAAACAGAAAGCATTGAATCATCAGAATAAAGGCAATCCAGAAAGGATAAATTAAGATATAATCAGCAAACGTGCTTTCAGGGGCAGTAAGGTAAGAGCCTGTGATACCGAAATATATGAATATGAAAAGCAAGACCAGTGGATAAAGATTTATCCAGACTAGGAATATTTTTCTTAAAAGACGATATTTCCCTTCATAGAACTTCGGGAAGAAATGTTCTGCTGCAATGTTTAAACGGCGAATAAAATAATACTCTGCGATAACAAGTATAACAATACCGATTAGAAGACGAATGATTACCCACATAAAATTTATCTTTTATTTAAAATCTGAAAAAATTTACTATTAAAAATAAGTCAATTACTTATCAATAACTTTTGTCGATTGGATGAATGTTAACATTCGCTGATAGTGGCTTCCTTTCCAGTAGATTTTTTTGCAGGAAGGACATTTGTAAAACTCATTTTGTGACGCAGCTACTTTTGGCGGAAGCTGTTTAATGATTGTTTCTTTTTTAATCGATTTAAGCAACTCATTACATTCAAGGCAGCGTGAGAATTCTTTTATCTCATTTTGAAGATCGAACCTTTTCAATATTTCTTTAACTTGTTCTTCAACTTTTGTATTTCGTACATAGTATCCGTGAGTTACTTCATTTCTTTTTAAAATTCCTCTGTCCTTTGTCAGGATTGCTCTTTTCTCTTGTAGTGAGATGCGAACAATCTCATCATCGTTAAAATTATTTTTATACGATACATCAAATCCTATCATCCTTAAATATCTGGTCAATCTTCCAAGGTGAACATCTGCCACAAACTTTGGTTTACGAAGAGGCTTTGGTCTAAGATGTTGTACTTCTGTAATATCAAACGATTCGAAAACCGGATAAACAGAAATATCATCTCCATCTTTAATTAAATATCTGAAGTTAACGGATTTGCCATTTACTAAAATTAAATCGACCTCTGTATGAGGAACTCCGATAGATTCAATTAAATCTTTTATAGATGCGCGGTCTATATAATGATGCTCAAAGCGCTTCTTCTTTTTTTCCTCCGGAAGGAAATCATTCAGCTCTTCATAGAATCTTATGTGAATTTCGTATTCAGGCATATTGTATAGGTAAAAATATCTTATTAATAAGACAAATATTTTACATGTTTGCTATATGCTTCCTGATTTTGTTAAACAGACTTTAAGAGCGCTGCGTCATAAAAACTACAGACTTTTTTTCAGTGGACAAAGTCTTTCACTAATAGGCACCTGGATGCAGCAGGTTGCTCTTGGCTGGCTGGTTTACCGGTTGACTGATTCTGCATTCCTTTTGGGGCTCGTGGGATTTGCATCTCAGATACCTACTTTTATTTTAGCTTCTGTTGCGGGAGTTTTAGCTGATAGATACAACAAGCACAAAATAATAATAGCTACTCAAACTCTTGCGATGGCTCAGGCATTCATTCTCGCTTTTTTAACTTTAAGTGATACGATTCAAATATGGCATATTCTTTTACTGAGTTTATTCTCAGGTTTAATAAATGCTTTCGACATGCCGACAAGACAAAGTTTTGTTATTGATATGGTCGAAGACAGGAGTGATCTCCCTAATGCAATTGCTCTTAACTCATCAATGTTTAATGCAGCAAGATTAATTGGACCAACATTAGCAGGAATTTTAATCACTGCGATAGGTGAGGGATTTTGTTTCCTGGTGAATGCAGTAAGCTATCTGACGGTCATTGTTGCGTTACTAATGATGAAGATTTCGCCGCAGATAAACAATCAGAAAAAAGAGAAAATGCTGGAAGGGCTGACGGAAGGAATAAAATATGCGTACAACTTCAAACCCATTCGTGTACTACTTCTGTTAATCGGATTGGTTAGCTTAACTGGAATGCCTTATACTGTTCTGATGCCTGTATTTGCACGCGATATTTTGCACGGCGATGCTCACACTCTTGGATTTTTATTTGGAGCAGTAGGATCGGGAGCGTTGATTGGTGCAGTTTATCTTGCCTCAAGGAAATCTGTATTGGGTTTGGGAAGATGGATAGCGATAGCAACAAGTGTTTTTTCACTTGGACTTTTATTCTTTTCTTTTTCAAGAAATATTTATTTGTCGGTTGGACTTATGCTCTTCACCGGTTTTGGAATGATGATGCAGATGGCTTCAACAAACACGTTGCTTCAGACTCTGGTTGATGACGATAAACGTGGAAGGGTGATGAGCCTTTATGTAATGGCATTTATGGGTACCGCACCTTTTGGAAGTATTATGGCCGGATCGCTTGCAAGCACAATCGGTGCGCCTTATACAGTTTTATCGAGTGGAATAATTTGTCTTATAGGGGCGATTCTATTTTATAAAAATTTGCCTTCACTTCGGAAACACATAAGACCAATTTATGTTAAAATGGGAATCCTGCCAGAAGTTTCGAAAGGGTTGCAGTCAACAACCCACTTAAAGATGCCGCCAAATTAATTTAGAATCTCGTTTAATCGGTAAAAACCTTCTTCACAAACTCAAACTCATCATCTGTTAAAGGTTTATCCATTGCAGCTAAATTAATCTTAACCTGGTTAAGATTTCTGAATCCTGGAATAACTGCGCCCACAAATTTGTAATGAAGCAAATACTGTTGAGCAACTCTGGCAAGATCTTCTGTTGAAGGACCAAACTTTTCTTTTATTTTATTCAATTGAACTTCAAGATTAGCTAGGCTTTCGTACGAAAATCTCGCAAGACCTTTTCTGTGATCGCCATTTTCAAACTGAGGGGGGTTTTCTTTTTTGTATTTGTCAAGAAGCAAACCCTCATAAAGTGGTCTGAATGTAACAAGTGAAATCTGGTTTTCTTCCATGAGCTTTCTTGTAGGATTCCCATCATCAATGAAATTTCTTTCAACGGGATTAGCAAAACTTTGCAACACATCAGGCTTAACTTCTGGGATAAGCTTAACAAAATCTCTGTGAGAATAAGCAGATTGTCCGACCAACCTTATTTTGCCCTCATCTTTTAATTTGTACATCACTTCAACAGCATCATCAAGATATTCATCTTTATCACCAAAGTATCCGTGGTGGAAATAATAAAGATCTATGTAATCTCTTTTAAGATTGATTAATGACTGCTCACATTGATGGCGAATGTGTGCAGGCTCATATGCATTGGCAGCAGTTCCGGGAAACCATCCGATTTTTGTTGCAATAATAAAATTGTTAGTTCTGTTACCGAGAATTCTTGCGAGCATTCTTTCCGCTCTGCCGTTTCCATAAACGTCAGCGTTATCAAAATGGTTTACACCATGATCGATTGCATAGTTTATTGCTTCTGCAACTTCTTTCTCATCAACATTTGCCCAGCCGTTCGGATCACCGTTAACCCAGTTCAGCCCGCCCATTGTCCAACAGCCAAGACTAATTTCTGAAACTTCAATTTTTGATTTTCCAAGTTTGCGGTATTTCATTATTTCTCCAGTGTGTTTTTCATTGCGATCCCGACTTTAGTCGGGAGAAGCAATCTTTTTGTGTGAACAGCAGATTGCTTCGTCACTTTGCTCCTCGCAATTACGGTTTTTTATTGGCGAGTCTTGTCTATCCACTTTGCAAGATCTTTTGCAAAGTATGTTAGAAACATATCCGCGCCGGCACGTTTGATAGCCATTGCTGCTTCAACCATTACTCTTTCTTCGTCAATCCAGCCGTTTTGTCCGGCTGCTTTTATCATTGAGAATTCTCCACTTACCTGATAAGCAGCAGTCGGCATTCCAAATTTATCTTTTACTTTTCTTATAACATCAAGATAAGGTCCTGCTGGTTTCACCATCACAATATCAGCACCTTCTTCAATATCTGCCTCAACTTCGCGAATTGCTTCGTTAATGTTTCCAATATCCATTTGATGAGATCTTCTGTCACCAAAAGCAGGAGTTGATTCGGCAGCATCTCTAAAAGGTCCGTAGTAGCCGGAAGAATATTTTGCTGCGTAACTCATAATCGGAATTTTTTCATAACCTTTGTAATCAAGTGCTTTGCGGATTGCGAGAACTCTACCATCCATCATATCGGAAGGAGCGACCATATCTGCACCAGCTTCAACGTGAGAAACTGCTTCTTTTGCAAGAACTGCAATAGTTTCGTCATTAAGAATATCTTCGCCAGCTAAAATCCCGCAGTGTCCGTGTGAGGTGTACTCGCATAAGCAAACATCAGTTATTATTAGCAGATCATTTATTTCCTTTTTGATTGCTCTTATTGCCTGCTGAATAATTCCGTTTGAATTGTAAGCATCACTTCCTTGTTCATCTTTGTGTTCAGGTATACCGAAAAGAATTACTGCTGGGATTCCAAGGTCTCTAACCTCTTTACATTCTTTAACTAAGTTTTCTACAGACAATTGAAAAACACCCGGCATTGATTTAACCGGGTTCTTTACATTTTTTCCCGGCACAACAAAAAGTGGATAGATCAAATCGTTCTTCGTTAAAACGGTTTCTCTCACCATATCACGAACGATTGGATTGTATCGTAATCTTCTGAATCTTTTAAAGTTAAAATTTTGATTTGACATTAATTCTCCTTACTTCAAATTAGATTTTTTATTTTGTTTGCAACCAGCTCTGAATTCTTTATGCAGTCTCCAACAGAAATACCGCCACGGTAATTTCCACCAAGAAGTATTCCTTTGTTGTCTTTTTCAAAATGATCAAAGAAGTTTTCGTGTTCTACATAACCAAGATTGTACTGTGGAATTGCTTTGGGCCAAAACCGTTTTGATATCATTTTTGGTTCAGCACTTATTTTCATAATCAATTCAAACTCCCTTCTTGCCCGATCGATAACATTCTGCTCTACATCATCAACAAAGCCGGCATCACGTGAACCGCCGATGAAAAGAGTAAACGCTGCTTTACTTTCATCACTCCTGTTTGGGAAAATTACCGAACTCCAAATTGCACCAAGAAAAGATTTTTCTTCCTTTTCCGGAATTAAAAATCCAAAACCGTCCAGTGGCTGACCAACGGCGCTTCTTTCATAAACCAGATATAAAACCATTACGGGGGGATAATAAATTTCGTTCAGGTGTTCGGATAGATTTTCATCAAAATGTCCAAACAGCTCCGCCGCTTTATAAGCAGGAACAGTTGAAAGAACAATATCTGCTAGCAGAGTTAGATTTTGCTGACCATCTTTGAATGTAACACCATATTTTTTTTCAGCTGTTTTTCTAACAGAAGTAACTTCTACTCCGGTGCTGATACGATTACCAAGTGTATCTGCGATTGCTTCTGGCAAAACTTTCATTCCCTCTTTAAATGAAAACATTTTAGCGCTTTGCTTAGAAACTTCTTTGCTTTTCTTTCTTTTTCGAATGCTTCTGATCGTTCCTATAATAAGTCCGCCATATTCTTCTTCGAGAGCATAAAGTTTCGGGAAAGCAGATTTAACACTTAGCTCTTCCGGTTTTCCTGCATATACACCCGCAACAAATGGATTGATAGCATAATCTAAAAATTCTTTGCCAAGCCTTCGTGTAACAAACTCAGCAATACTTTGATAGTAACCATCTTTTGATCTTCCGATGAATGGCTCCGCGAACAATCTTAACTTTGCTTTGCCTGAGAAGAGATTCGTTTTGAAGAATGCAGGAGGTGACATTGGCAGAGCATGAAGATGTCCGTTTTTTAGAATATATCTTTTATTTCCTTCACGGTTAGCATAAACAAACTGGTCTTCAAGATTAAGCTCTTTTACAAGCTGTTGTATAAGCGGAGTGGTTTCTAATCCACTGTTGGGTCCTCTGTCGAAAAGAAATCCATTTTCGTCAACAGTTTCAATCGAGCCACCAACTTTGTCCTTCTTTTCAAGAACAATAACATCATATCCCTCTTTAAATAGAAGGTAAGCAGTTGTCAGACCTGAAATTCCAGCTCCAATGACAATTATTTTCTTATTTGAAGGCATATATTCTTTTGTTTTAATTGAGTGTAAATTTAACAAATTGTGATAAACTTTAAGGAGCAAAAAGCCATCCTTAAATTCTATTAAAATAGGTCTGCCGTCTTGTTTAGTTGATTCTTTCCATTATTAAACTTAAACTTGCTTCACATTATTTTGCTTAATCAAATAAAAGAAATAAAATGAGCACTAAAAAACCAATTACTGTATTGTGCGTTTCATCTTATGAAAAAGGGCACGATTTTATGCGTGAGTGCAAAGAGCATGGCTGTCGGGTTCTTCTTCTTACATCTAAAAGTCTTGAGAACGCTGAGTGGCCAAAAGAATCAATTGACGAAACTTTTTATATGCCCGATAAAAATAAAGAATGGAATATGCGTGATGTTATTTACGGAGTAAGTTTTGCGGCAAGAAAAGAAAAAATAGATCGGATAGTTGCACTTGATGATTTTGATGTTGAGAAAGCTGCTGCCTTACGTGAACATTTACGATTACCGGGAATGGGAGACACTACTGCGCGATACTTCCGCGATAAGCTTGCAATGAGAATGAGAGCTCAGGAGATGGATTTGCTGGTTCCGGAGTTCATTCACGTTTTAAATCATAATGATTTAAATGAGTTTGCTGAAAAAATACCTTTCCCATATATGATTAAACCGAGAATGCTTGCTGGTGCATACGGACTAAAGAAAGTTCAAAACAAAGAGGAAATGTGGAGTAGAATCAACAACCTCGGTGATGAGCAGTCATTTTTTTTAGTGGAAAGATTTATTCCCGGAAATATCTATCACGTCGATTCGGTAATTTATGAGCACGAAGTAAGATTTGCACTGGCAAGTCAGTACGGCAGACCACCATTTGAAGTTGCGCACGAAGGAAGAGTTTTTACAAGTAGAACAATTGAAAGAGGAAGCAAAAAAGAGCAGCAGCTTTTAGAGATGAATGAAAAGCTTATGAAAGCTTTAGGAATGTTAAGGGGAGTCTCACACACTGAGTTTATTGAATCTGATAAGGACGGTAAGTTTTATTTTCTTGAAACGTCCGCGCGTGTCGGTGGAGCAAATCTTTCTGAACTTGTGCTGGCAGCATCCGGAATTAATTTGTGGCGGGAATGGGCAAAGATAGAAATATTAAGAGGAGAAGGGGAATATCAGTATCCCGAAGTACAGGATTACTATGCCGGGATAATAACCTCGCTTTCAAAACAAGAATGGCCGAATCTTTCCTCATACAACGATCCTGAAATTGTCTGGCGATTGAACAAACCTTACCATGCTGGATTTGTTCTTCGTTCAAAACATTACAAAGTTGTAGAAGAAATGCTGGAAAAGTATACAGAAAGATTTTATAAAGATTTCTTCACAACCGCCACGATGAAGGAAAGACCTAGTGATTGATGAAGCCCGATTACTGGATTGTAAATAATTGTAAAACCGCTTTATCCTTAAAAATAAATCTTTTATTTAAGCATTTAAATCTCTATTATAGCTCGTGTACTTCAGACTATATTACATTTCTCCAGTCAGTTGTCCTGTTAATTTGTTTTATTAAATGAAAGACTTATCAAAATGAATCTCAAGCTTAAAGACAGCGCCGATGTTAAAAGTCTTATTTACATATTTATTACTACGGCTTTATTTATAACTCAATGGATTTGGTTGGGTGTTAATCCTTTTATTTACACGTGGTTTTTATTTATGTCTGTAGCGGTAGCCGTTATGACTCACAATCACAACCACCTGCCGATGTGGCGTTCTAAAGTTATGAACGTACTTACCGATTGGTGGCTGACGGTATTTTACGGTTTCCCGATATTTGCCTGGATACCAACGCATAATAAGAATCACCATCGCTTTAACAACCGGGAAGGTGATGATTCGATCACATACAGAGTAAGTGAAAAAAATAATTTTCTCACACTAATTTCATATCCAACTATAAGCGGTTATTACCAGCAAAAGGCGATAATGGTTTATCTGAAAGAAATGAAAGCTAACAATAAGGAAAAATTCTGGGTAAGTATTTCACAGTATGTCGTACTTGTATTGTGGATAGCAGCGGCATTAATAATAGATTGGGAAAAAGCACTTCTCTTTGTAATTATACCTCAGCAGGTATCTCTCTTCAGCGTTTTAATATTTAATTATGTCCAGCATGTTCACGCAGATGAAGAATCTGAGTGGAACCACTCAAGAAACTATACCGGTTTTTTAAATTTTCTACTTTTCAATAACGGTTATCATACAATTCATCACCACAAAGCCGGGCTGCACTGGAATAAAGTTCCCGAAGCCCACAAAGAAATTGAAAAGAATATCGACCCAATTCTGCTTGAAAGAAGTTTCTGGTGGTACATATTCAGAAGTTACATTCTCTCCCTTTTCGTTCCAAAATTCAGAACGAAATCTATGAGATTGGAAAGAATGAGAAAAGAAGAATTAGCTCTTAGTAGTGTTAATGTTGGAGTTGAAAATCTTGTAAGTTGATTTTAGGAAGAACTCTTTAGCATATAGATAAGATAGAGATGGGCTGATTACTACTTTAAGAGAATCATCTTTTTCGTGGAGATAAAATCGCCAGACTTCAGCCTATAAAAGTAAATCCCACTTGACAAACCTGAACCATCGAATGCAACTTTGTATTGTCCGCCGGCTTTTCTTCACCGACAAGAGTTTTAATTTCTCTTCCAAGCACATCATAAACTTTAAGTGAAAAATAGCTAACGAAAGGCACCTGATAACTGATTGTAGTACTGGGATTGAAGGGGTTTGGATAGTTCTGGAATAAAGTAAATTCTGTTGGTATATTACTTTCATTTTCAACTGGAAGTGTTTCATCCTCAAATACTGCAAGATAGGGACGACTCTCACCATTAATAGTAGTGAAATATCCTCCAACAAGTAAAATATTTCCGCTCATACCGATGCCCGTAACACGATCATTCACATTTACATCCCAACTTGAATCGACTTCCCCGGTGATTTTGTCCAGTTTAACAATATGATTTCTAGAACATCCTCCAACTGAAGTGAAATTACCACCAGCAAAAAAATTGGCTCCGTTGATGGCTGCGCAGTATACAGTATTGTTTACATCAGGATTCCAGAATTCGTCAGCATTTCCGTTTGTGTCATTCAATTTAGCGAATTTCTTCTCGTTTGACCACCGATGGTCGTAAACCAACCTCCAACATAAACATCGTTGCCATCAATGGTTGAAATTTATATAGTGATCTGAATTCGGATTCCAAAATTCGTCAGCATTTCCATTTGTGTTGTTTAACTTGGCAATTCGATTTCTCAGCTGACCACCAATTGATGTGAAGCCGCCACCAACGTAAACGTTGTTTTCTTTTATTTTAATACTCTGAACAACATAATTTGCGTTGGGATTCCATTCCAGATCTGCATCTCCGTTCGTAGCGTTCAACTTAGCGACATAATTTCTGAACTGTCCACCAATTGAGGTAAAGAACCCTCCGGCATAAATATTGTTATCACCAACTGCCAGACTTCTAACGCTGTCCATTTGCATTAGCATCCCATACAGGATCAGCTTGACCAGTCGTGTTGTTTAGTTTGGCGATGTGATTTCTGTTCAATCCACTAACGGAAGTAAAATCACCACCTACATAGATATCATCCCCAACTATTACAATGTCAGAGGCATTGCCATCTAAATTTGGATCCCAACTAAAATCTGCCTTCCCATCTAAGTTGAAAAGTCTAGCTATACAATTTCTGGACACATCCACCGAAAGAAGTGAATCCTCCACCGGCATATAAATTATTATTTTCTATTGCAATGGTAAGAATGGATTATTTGCCGATCCTTGCCAAAGTGAATCAGGGGTCCCATAGGATTCAATTTCGCTATGTCTACTTTGATTACCAACTAAACTGAAATCACCACCGATAAAAATATTTTCTCCATCAAAATTAATGTGAGCTTTGAGTTAGCATTTGGATCCATTCGTCAACAGCACCAGTTGATAAATTTACTTTTGCAAGATAATTTCTGGAAAATCCACTAAAAGTAAAATTTCCACCTAGTATATAAAGTTTCTGGCAAAATAATTTACTGTATTATTCGCATTAGTAAACCATGAATGTAATCCGCTCTGCCAGTATTTAACTTAGCAATACAATTTCTTTGTTGTCCGCCAATGTTGGAAAAATATCCGCCAACGTAAATTGAACTATCAATTACAACAATCCCATAGGTAGAAATCTACTAACCCAGTGGCAAAATCAACTTTAGCCAGATTTCGATTGGGTGTCCACCAATTGAAATAACCTGCGACATAAACATCTTCATCATTAATAGTGAGTGTAAAAAGATATTCATTGGATTTGGATTCCATGAAGTGTAACAACTCCTGTAAAAGCATCTATTTTTGCATCAATGTTTTTTCCAATGTAAAATCGTAAACATGTTCAAATGGCCAAGCAGCGTATAGTATTATTTGCATCTGGATTCCATTCGAAGATTTAATAGGTATCATTCTCGGTCTTCGCTTGCTGGTAGATTGCTACTTGGGAATTATATGTTGTGATAACACCAGCCCAAGTCATGTAATAAAGATTCTTTTTAGGTATTAAAGTTCACCGTTGCGGAAGTTTGCAATTGTGTGATATTCAATCCCCAATTCAAAATTTCGTGAGAGAAATCAGGTTCCTCAATAGTTATTCTATGCAATATGCTGTGATAAACTCCGGAGGGGTGGTGTTACCCAGAAATAGTATGCAATTATAGTATTATCATTTATTCCTATGTTAACATTACCTATATCAATCTGAGTAACTATATAAAAATCGAATCCTTCTATATATTTATAGACACTCTCTCCTCTTACGACATATGGATAGGTAAAAAACACAAACCACTGCGAAGGAAAAGTAAAAAGAGAATCCTCGACTAAGTTTACCAATCCATTTACGATTTTGAACAGATGATATGCATTACCAGAACGGATAAAGAAATAATGACCAAAACCGTGAACTGAAGTAACGGGAAATTCAGGTACAAAAACGTTTTCAAAACTTAATTCATCAAAGGTTCTATTTAGATAATAGA
Source organism: uncultured Ignavibacteriaceae bacterium (assembly GCA_963699475.1). Taxonomy (GTDB): domain Bacteria; phylum Bacteroidota; class Ignavibacteria; order Ignavibacteriales; family Ignavibacteriaceae; genus IGN2. Next base: position 91,113 of record CAVOUA010000003.1, read on the forward strand.
ATACCGAGTCATTGTATGAAAGAAAGAAATAATCATCATTAATAGTGGACTTGGTTGAGGATGGAAAGTTACCCTCAACATATTTTGTTAGAAAAAACTCACCGCTCGCTTCGTGCGAGTAGAATTTCAATAAAGCATTATCAGTAAGTAATACAGACTATCCCTTTGTCCCATAAAATTATAATGGCTTGGGATGGGTTGAGCAACTAAACTAGTCGCCGACAAAAGTAGGATAGTGATAAAAGTCTTCATTTTAATAAAATCATTTTTTTAGTTTGATTGAAATTCCCAGCCGTGATTCTGTAGTAAAAAATTCCACTCGTCAACTCAGAGCCATCAAAATCAATCTCAAAACCTCCAGCATTCTTTTCTTCATTAACAAGATCCGCTATTTCATTTCCTAGAACATCATATATTTTGATTGAAACAAATGCTGGTTCAGGTATTTGATATCTTATTTTGGTAATTGGATTAAATGGATTTGGATAATTTTGAGCAAGATTATATGTCAGAGGGATATTTTCATTTTTTACACTTAATATGTGGGGGAGAACATTCATCACTACCCAACCAGTATCAGGGTAATGAGTAATATTATTGTAAATTGAAGTATCTGTTATCGTTACCCTAAGTTTGATTTTATCCCAGACATGTAAGCTGTCCAAATAAAGAGTTAAATGCGAAGGATTGCTTTTGGATAAGCTAAAAATTTTATTTTGAACCAACGTATCAGATCTCAAATGTTCGACGTTAAGATAAAATGAATCGACAAGAGCAGGGTAGCTTGCTGTGTAAGGTATTGTAATCAAATACGGGAAAGTGTCAATAGGTCTGTCAATAACCGGGTAGACGATTCAGTATATGGATTATAAATTAACGAATCTATTATTGCGGAAATTACATTATGAGTTGATGACTGCCACCACTAGATGTTCCAAAATAGTATTTGTATGTTTGAACCCAACAATATCCGAAAATTGATAGGTTCTGGTATAACTGCATCTTCCATCGTATACAAAGTGAGTGTCACCTAAAAATACAACAGGTGAAATACTGAGAGAAATATAAGATGTGTAATCTGATCCTGCCGGCAAAGTAAAATCAACTGCTAATCGTGTGGTTGAATCGTTAGGAATTCTAATGAATAGTTTCTGTTGTAAAGAATCAAATCTGTATAAGCATTCATTATTAAAATGTTGATAACCGCTATTGCAGAGCAGACCGAAAAAAGTTTTCCCATCAACAATCGTGTCACGCACAACTGCTAAATTGTAGTAGTATGTTCCCGATTCACCAGTGTTTTGAGCCCACCACCAATCATCCTCAACCTGATAAACATTTCCAACTTTAAGAGGAAAAAAGTTTTGTGCAATGGAATATGAATCGAAGAAGAAGAAAACCAGGACAAAATAATTTATGATGTGCTTGGTAAAGTAGTTGAAAAGTTGTTGTGAAAGAAAAAATGCAGGTAACTATTCGACACAATTCGATGCTCAAATCTTTGCGGAATTTATTTTTATATCCTTCGGGTTAATGATTTTGTATCCACGAAGAAGTGCTGTTGCTGAAATAGTTTTTAAACCGTCCTCGAATACTTAGCCTTATCTTCTTTTCTTTCAATGTATCCGTCAAAATTCATCGCAATATTGCGGATGAGAAGTCTGCCCATATCTTTTACTTTAAAGCCGTCATCATTCATTACAATTAGTTCGTCGGCTTCAAAGTCTTTCAGGTTGCCGAGTCCCCATTTGAAGTAATCTTTAAAATTAATTTTGAACTTTTCTTCAATTGATTTGTAGTTCAGCTCAAAGTCGCACATAATTCTCATAATCACTTCGTGACGGATGTGGTCATCTTCGCTCAGCTTGTAGCCTTTTGCTGTCGGAACGGTTTCATTATCAAGTGCTGTATAATATTCTTTTTCAGTTTTATAATTCTGTGCGTAAATATTTTTTAGCTGACTGATAGAAGTGATTCCAAATGCATAAAGGTCTGCACCGGCATTTGTGCTGTATCCCTGGAAGTTCCGATAAAGTTTTTTTTCTTTCATTGCAATTGTAAGCTCATCATCAGGTTTTGCAAAATGATCCATTCCGATAAATTCGTATCCTGCACTTGTAAGTTTTTCAATGCTCATCTTTAATATTTCCAGTTTCTCTTCGGGCTTTGGCAGATCTTCTTCGTGAATAAGTGCCATATGTTTTTTCATCCACGGAACGTGAGCATAATTGAAGAGTGCAATTCTATCAGGAGAGATATCGACTATTTTTTCAACCGTATCTGTAAAAGATTTCACAGTTTGAAAAGGGAGACCATAAATAAGATCAAGGTTGATACTCTGAAATTTTAGTTCTCTCACCCAATTAACAACTTTACGAGTTAAATCTTCCGGTTGGATTCTGTTTACTGCCTTCTGTACCTGCTCGTTAAAATCCTGTACACCCATACTTATTCTGTTGAAGCCATTGCTTCTTAATGCTTCCAAATGTTCTTTTGTCAATTCACGCGGATCAATTTCGCAACTGTTTTCAGGATTCTCCGTAAACTCAAATGACTGGTTGATGTACGAAGCAAGTTTATGAATTTCTTCCGGTTTAAGATGCGTTGGAGTTCCGCCTCCCCAATGATGTTGAGCAACTTTTCTGTCGGGAAGCAAATAAGTTCTCAGCAAATCAATTTCTTTCTGGACATACTTTATGTACTCGTTTATTCTGTCTCTGTTGCGCGTAACGAGCATATTGCATCCGCAGAAGAAGCAAAGCGTATCGCAGTAGGGGATGTGAAAATAAAGAGAAAGGTCGGGAAGATTTTTGCCGTAGTTTGTTTTTACAATTTCATCAACATATTCAGCGTGAGTGAACTGCTCATTGAATTGCGGTGCCGTCGGGTAGCTTGTGTACCGCGGCCCGGGTTTATCATATTTTTTGAATTTTTTTAAATCGACTTCAAACATTTTCTGCTCCTTTATTCACCTGCTTTTTCATCTTTGAGTATGATACTTCATGCTTTCTTCTTTAACAAACTCAACCATTGCTTTTGCATTTTCGGGATCAATATCCGGCAGAATACCATGTCCCAGATTAAAAATATGTCCATCGCCCGGACCGTAATTTTCGAGGACTTTTCTAACTTCTCTGCGAATGAAGTTTTTTTCTGCGTATAAAACTGTAGGATCAAGATTTCCTTGTATGGCAACTTTCTTTCCTATCTTATCCCGTGCTTTTGCTAATATCCATTGTCCAATCCAGACCGATTACATCTGCACCGCAGTCGCCAACGGTTCTTGTTCTGTAATGAACACCTTTAGGGAAATAAATTATAGGCTGCCCCTTGCGCTCAATATTTGAAATTACTTTAGAGACATATTTCAAGGAAAATAAAAGAAAGTCACGAGGAGTTAAAATTCCACCCCAGGTATCAAAAATCTGAATTGCATCCACACCTGATTTAATTTGCGCATTCAGATACGCAGCAACTGCATCAGAAATTTTATCAAGCAGCTGATGAGCCAGTTCAGGATTATCATAAACCATTTTTTTAACTTTTGAAAAGCTTTTAGAACCCTGTCCTTCGACCATGTAAGTTAGCAGAGTCCATGGTGAGCCGCTAAATCCGATGACCGGAACTCTTCCGTTAAGTTCCTTTTTAACCAGCTTAATTGTATCCATAACATAGCTTAGATCATCATAAGGATCAATATTTCTTAACTTAGCAGCATCATCAGGGGACCTGACAGGACTGGGAAATACAGGACCACGACCATCATACATTTCAAGATGCATACCCATTGCCTCGGGAATGACAAGTATGTCAGAAAAAATTATTGCAGCATCTACACCTATAATATCAATCGGCTGGATTGTAACTTCGGCAGCAAGTTCAGGAGTTTTGCACATTGTTAAAAAATCATATTTTTCACGCACAGCTCTGTAATCAGGCAAATATCTGCCTGCCTGCCGCATAATCCAGACTGGTGTACGTTCAACAGGTTGACGTTTACACGCTTTTAGAAACAAATCATTTTTTAAGTTATTCAACTACGCTCCGCTATTTACTTTTGAATTATAAAAGTCAACAATTTTTTTTATTAATCCATTTATTGTGAATTCATCAGGTAAAATTTTTACTTTCACTTTCCTTGATTCAATTGCTTCTTTGGTTGTTGGACCAATTGCAGCGACATTATACCTGCTGAAATATTGAAATGGGTTTTTGATATCGGCAATCTGTAAGAAATTTTCAAAAGTTGAAGGACTTGTAAAAATAAATAGATCAATGTGAGAAGAATCTAACTGCTTTAGACTTTGCTTTAGATTATCTCCGGATGGAATTGCAACATTATAAACAGGTACAGATTTAATAATTGCACCCAAATCCTTCAGCCCCATTGGCAACTCTTCCCTGCCTATTGCCGAGCGGGGGATGAATATTACTTTATTCTTCAAATTATATTTTGATAGTGCTTCAATCACACCTTCAGCACTAAACTTTTCCGGAATAATGTTAACATTTATATTATTCTTATGACAATGAGCAGAAGTTTTATTTCCAACAGCAACAACTTTTATCTGGTTGTAATTTATTAATGCTCCTAATTCCCGGCATCTTTTAGAAAACATTTCTACTGAGTGAACCGAAGTGAAAATTATAAAATCTATTTTATCAGGATGAGCAACAACCGAATCAAATTTACTCCAGTCGGATGGAGGAACAATTTCCAGTGTGGGAACAATAATTACATTTGCCCCAAGATTAGTTAAAGCAGCCGCCGATTCACGAGACTGCTCAATGGTCCTGGTTATTACAATTGTTTTACCTTTTAAAGGGAGTTCTTTGATATTGTTGAAACCAGAATAAAGACCGTGCAGAACGAAATCAAAGATATCTTCCTTCTCTTTAACAACTAAATTATTTGGAAGATTACTATTTATTCCTCTTTGAACCGCACCATAAATGCTTCCGAATATCAGGCTTATTGCAAATTCCTCATCAACTCTTCTAAAAACACCTTCGGCCTCTCCTTTGGAAATTATTTGCATAATCATCTGCTTCATTTGTTTTTCAAGGGAGATCATATCTTCACAGAAAGAATTATTACCGTTGAGAGTTTCTCTCCGATATATTAAAAAGAATTTCTGGTGCTTCATCATAAACGTATAAAGATGAACGACGAAAGCACGGAGAGAATCTATACTATTTTTTTCTGATTCGATATTTTGCTTGAGCAGCGAAAGCAGATTTTCCATACGCGTATGCATTATGGTAAAGTAGAGCTCTTCCTTCGAGGCGAAATAATTGTAAACCGTTCCCTTTGCAACAGAAATTAATTTTGCAACGTCATCCATCATTACTTCATGATAGTGTTTTGTAGAAAAAAGTTCAGCCGCAGCCTCAAGAATTTTTTCTCTTTTCCTTTCCCGTTTTATTTCACGTTTTTCTTTTAACATTGCAGTGAACTAATTTATTCTCCAATCATTTAGTGAAAGCACTTCACCTGTGTTCGGATCAATTACCATTTCCTGACCCGTGGCTTTATAATTTTCCTCACCACCGAATTCCTTCAAGGTTGATAGTATTCTCCAGACATACCTCCGTAGTTTGAAATCCCATAAAAATCCCGCATCCCATTCTCTTACTCCTTCTTTAAGACCCATCTCGCCAGCAATTTGTCTGGCTGTTGGTTCATCAATGTTGAAGTTACATTGCTCGGGAAAATTTTTACATCTGGGTACTCCGACTATGTCTCGGTTCTTTATCACGTTGCCAACAGAATCAACTGTAAATTTTATTATTGCATCCACATAAGGTTTTTCCGGCATAAAGAGTTTATAAGCCATCTCGTAATAAGGAGGAGTGTGTCTGGTTCGTGCAAAGTCTGCTGTTATAAACTTTTCAAAAAATTCTTTACCTGTGGAAGCAACTATAAAGGAATCAGCTTTTGTCAATACTTCTAAAGGTACGGTTCCTTGTTCTTCGTCCTCACAAGCTCTGCATTTGCACGAGTATAAAACAGCAATGCTGATTAGGATTAATAAAGCAGAAATAAAAAGCGAAATCTTGAAAGTAAATTTTTTCATCATTTTATCTTTGTCGTTTTGTAAATTTCATCTAAAATAGTTTTAGCCCCGGCTTTTAATAAGTCATTTGCCAGTTTTTTCCCGATTGCCTTCGGCGTGTTTTTACTTCCTCGGATCCTTTTACTAAAGGTTAAACTCCCATCGAGTGAACCAACCATAGCAGTGAGGATTAAACCACTTGGCTTTACTTCAGCAAATGCGCCAATTGGAACCTGGCAACCACCCTCAAGAGTTTTTAGCAATGCACGCTCAGCTAAAACTGCCTTATATGTATTTTCGTGATGAATTAACTTTACAATTTCATTCACGGTTTTGTTATCAGCCCTCGTTTCAATTCCTAAAGCACCTTGCCCAACTGCCGGAAGCATTGTGTCTGTTTTAATTATTGATGAGATGTACTTATTCAGTTTTAGTCTTTCAACCCCAGCTCTAGCAAGAATAATTGCATCCCAATCAGACTCAAGAAATTTTTTAATTCTTGATGGAACATTCCCTCTTAGTTCTACAAGATTCAAATCCGGTCTGAGATGCAGAAGTTGACATCTTCTTCTCAATGATCCTGTTGCAACTGTAGCGTTTTCAGGCAGATTAAAAATTGTCGTCCCTTTTTTTCTAGCAATAATGACATCATGAACATTGTGTCTTTTGGTAACCGCTGCAAGCCTTAATCCTTTGGGAATTTCCGTCTGCAAATCTTTCAGGCTGTGAACAGCGAGATCAATTTTTTTATTTAGCAGTTCAGTTTCTAGTTCTTTCGTGAACAAGCTTTTGTCACCAATTTTTGAAAGAGCAACATCAAGTATTTTATCTCCCTTGGTTTTTATGATTTTAATCTCAACCAGGACATTTTTGTTTTTCCCCGTAAGAGGGAATTTCAACTTTTCAAGCTCTCTCTTTACAAAGTTTGCCTGCCAAAGAGCAAGTTCGCTTCCTCTTGAGCCGATGATGATTTTGTGCTTCAAATCTTTTCCTAATCTTTCTTTGATTTTTGTCCGGGATAAATTCCGAAAAGATCTCTTATTATTCCAATTTTAGTTGAAGTATCAACAGATGCTGAGGCCTCATCTGCTTTGCGTAATTCGATAGTAGGGTGGTGAAGAATTTTGTTGATGATTCTCTTTGTAACGATATCTAGCTTTTCCTGGTCTTCGGTTACAAACTTATTTTTATTTTTTTCTACTTCTTCATTTCGGATTTCTTCAAAAAAGTCTCTGAGATCTTTAATAGCAGGCGCAGCCTGAAGAGAGTTATACCATTCCCAAAAGCTATTGAGCTCTTCTTCAATTATCTTTTCAACCTTGGGAATTTCCGATTTTCTTTTCGAAAGGTTTTGATCCACTATAATATTTAATGAATCAAGGTCATGATAAAAAATGTAATCAATTTTTTTAGTCTCTGGATCAATATCACGAGGAACAGCAATATCCATAAGAATCATCGGGCTATTGCTTCTCTTTTTAAGAGCGGTTTTAACATCATCCTTTCTGATAAGAATTTCCGGTGCGGCGGTCGCACTTATAATAATATCAAATTTATAAATTAAGTCTTTGAATTCTGTGAACGGAACAACCTTAGCGTTCAGTTTTTTAGCAAGCATATCTGCCTTTTCCTGGGTTCTGTTTGTTACTGCAAGGCTTCCAATTCCTTTTTCGGAAAGATGTTTTGCTGCAATCTCGCCGGTTTCTCCCGCACCAATTACCAGCGCTGATTTTTTACTAAGGTTTGAAAATATTTTTTCTGTTAACTGAACAGCTGCATAACTAACGGTTACAGCTCCTTCACTAATCGCTGTTTCAGATATTGCTCTTTTACCGGCTCTAATTGCTGAATCAAAAATTCGGTGCATAATGTAACCGCTAAAATTTGACTCTTCAGAAATTTGGAAGGAATCTTTTACCTGTTTAAAAACCTGGTTATCGCCAACAAGAAGAGAATCAATTCCCGTGGCAACACTAAACAGATGTTTAATTGCATCTCTCGAAACAAAATTTTGAAAATGTTGCTCGTTAATGTTTTGTGATTGTTTGAAATTTAGCAGAAGGTTTTGAAAATTCTTGTGGGATGATTCCTCATTACTCGGAATACCGAATATTTCTGTTCGATTACAGGTTGAAAGAATCAATCCTTCCTTTATTTGGTTGTCTTTAGCGATATTAATAAAAGGGCGAATCTCATCCTCTTTAAGATAAACTGCTTCTCTTAATTCAACCGGTGCAGTTCTGTGATTTATAGATATTGCTATTAAATTCATAAACTCTTAATAGAAGGAATGAAAACTTTGTGCTATAAAGTTTGAAAGAATCGTTGATATGATTGCGATAACAAAACCGGTTATCGATAATAAAACCAATCTTTTTCCTCTCCAGTTGCCAAGAACTTTACTGGTTATACCAATGGCATAAAGCAGCCATACCAATGTTGAGCCGATTAACTTCGGATCAAGGTAGGAGAATTTAGGGAAATGCAACAGGAAGCCATATAATACCAATAATTATTGCAATAGTAAGAGTGATAAAACCAATGATTGCAGAGTAAAGACTTAGTCTCTCAAGCACTTCAAGATTTGGGAGTCGGTTGAATATCAATCCAAACTTATTGAGTTTGATATCCTTATACAAAACTAAATAGAGAAATCCGTAAACTGCAGAAATTGTAAAACCGGAGTAACCAAGCAATGCACTGATAACATGACTACCTAAAAGGTTACTTCTTAAAACTTCTTTTACTTCCGTCAAATCCTGAATAAATAAAGATGATATTAATTGAAAGATAAAAGGCAGTATTATTATAAAAGGTCCGGTTCCTCGGATGTCAGAAACTAACTCAACAAGAAAATATGAAAAGCTTATTGTTAGAGCAAGAATTGTGAAAATCTCAAAAACATTTGTTATCGGGGGATGATCGAAGGCAATCGTGCGTAACACAATGTAAATTAAATGAACGAAAAGGGTGATAAATAAAAAAACCCGTTTTACATTTACAAGCTTCTGCTCTCCTTTGATGAAATCATAGAAATAGACTACCAGAGTGATAAAATAGAAGATTGGCAGTAGTATATTAATTGTATGTATTGCTGAAATCATAGCGATCTAACTTTTTCTGACTTGTGAGTTCAAAAATACGAATAGATCGCCTTCAGAACAAAGTAATAGTATATATCCTTGTGTAATTATTTGTCAGAGCCAAGAATGATTGGCAGCCCATCCTTCCCTGATCCAATAATCACAACTTTTGTATTTGTTGAATTTGCAAGCTTTTCGGTTGCTTCAATACCTTTCCATTTCAACAATTGTTCACTAATACCTTTGGACACTATCTCCTGAAAATCAGCAATACCCTTTGCTTCGATCCTTTTTCGATCAGCTTCTTGTTTTTCACGCGTTAAAATGAATTCCATCCGCTGACTTTCCTGCTCAGCTTGCAATTTCTCCTCGATGGATTTTGTTAGTCGTTCAGGAAGTTGAATTTGTCTAAGAGGCGCTTGCTCAACTATAATTCCTCGTGGACCAACTAATTTTTCAAGTTCCTCGAGAATCTCACCTGCCAACTTTTCGCGCGAAGCAGTATATAATGCTTTTGCCTCATAACGTGCCGTAACTCCACGAACAACTGAACGAAACTGCGGAACTAAAATAATTTCGGCGTAGTTTGGACCAACTGTTTTATATATGTCATTTGCCTTTTCCGAATCCAATTTAAATAACAAACTTATTTCAAGATCAACGCTTAATCCTTCTTTAGATGGGACAGACATTAGTTCTTTCAATTCCTGCGTTTTGATACTCATCTTTTCAACATTGGCCATGGGGTTAACCAGGTTAACTCCAGGCTTGAGAGTATTATCACTTACATAACCGAGGAAGTCAATAACACCTGTATGTCCGGCGGGAATTATTGTAAAGCACTGAAGAAACGCTATTAGTAATGCCGCAATAAAACCCATTAAGGCAAAAGTTGTTTCAGATTTTTGAAATCTTTTTTTGGCATTTCTGTAAACAAAGAATGCAACCACTGCAGCAATAAAGCTATAAGAAATAACATAGTATTTTCTCCTTATATCATAGGTTAATAATTAAATTTTATTTTCTATAGGATTACTTTTTTTATCAATTTTGGAACATCAGGTTTAGTTTTTGAAAATTTGATTGACTCAACGATCATTTGCTCGGCTACTTTTATTTTAGAATTGGAATCTGAATGAAGTTCACAAAGGATATCATTTTTATTAAGATAATCACCAATCTTTTTGTAAAGAACAATTCCTGCCTTATGATTTATTTTATCCTCTTTAGTTCTTCGACCGGATCCTAATTCTAGTGAAGCCATACCAATTTGATATGTGTTCATCTCTTTAATGAAGCCACTCTTGGTAGAAAGAATATTCTTCTGATATTTGGGTCTTTTATATTTATCGGGATTATTAATGTAAGTGATATTTCCGCCTTGAAGTTCCACGATTTCTAAAAACTTTCTAAAAGCCTCACCATTTTCAACCTTTTGCCTAGCAATTCGTTCACCATCTCTCAGTGATTTCGCTCTCTTGCCAAGAAAGATCATTGCGCCGGCAAGTCTTATAGAAAGCATGTAAAGATCATTTTTTACATTTCCTTTTAAAACCTGTATCGATTCATAAACTTCCAGCCAGTTACCAATGTAATTACCAAGCGGTTGATTCATATCAGTAATAAATGCAACAACTTTTTTATTAAATGATTTAGCCGTATTAATTAATGAATTGGCGAGTTCTCCTGCATCTCTATTTCTTTTCATAAATGCACCATTACCGGTTTTAATATCAAGCACAAGTCCGTCAATTCCTTCAGCAAGTTTTTTACTCATTATGCTGGCAGTAATAAGCGGGATTGATTCAACTGTTGCGGTTACATCTCTGAGTGCATAAATCATTTTATCTGCTGGTGCAATTTCTTTCGTCTGTCCGATTAAAACAGCCCCACATTTCTTCAGGATCTTCATTGATTCTGATAAACTCAAATCTGTTCGAAATCCTGGGATTGACTCAAGCTTGTCGAGTGTCCCGCCTGTGTGTCCAAGTCCTCTTCCTGAAATCATCGGGACATAAATTCCGGCAGAAGCCACTATTGGTGCAATTATTAGTGATGTTTTATCTCCAACACCGCCTGTGGAGTGTTTATCAACTTTTTTTCCTTTTAACGAAGAAAGATTAATTACTTTTCCGCTGTTCAGCATTGAATCGGTTAATGCAGCAGTTTCAGAACTATTCATTCCTTTCAGAAGAATTGCCATTAGCAGGGCAGAGAACTGATAGTCGGGGATATTTCCTCTAGTAAACTGATCGATTAGAAAATTTATTTCATCGGAACTAAAAGATATTCCATCTCTCTTCTTTTTTATCAAATCTACTGTGTTCATTACTGAAACTTACAAAGAAATGATTTTTTAGTGAAGTCAGAAGAGAATCTAAATCTACACTTAAATAATCGGAGTAATGGTAGATTTTGTTATTTGTTTACCCTAAATGGATTGATTAATTTTAGCACTCAACATTCGAATATTGGAGAAAAAAATATTTATGAAGTTTAAAATTCGCACCCATACTTGTGGTGAATTGAGAGAAAAATTTGTGGGTAAAAGAGTAGTTTTGAATGGTTGGGTTGATCGTCGGAGAGACCTCGGCGGGTTGATATTTATCTGGTTAAGAGATCGGTATGGAATCACCCAGGTAGTGTTTGAACCAGATATTAATAAAGAAGCTTATGAACTGGCAAAAAAATTAAGAAATGAATTTGTTGTCTCAATTGAAGGAAATGTTAGAAAAAGACCTGATGATGCAATAAATAAAGATTTGGAAACGGGTAAAATTGATGTTCTTGCAGATCAGTTGATTATTCTAAACGAGGCTGAAACACCGCCTTTTGCTATAAAAGATGAAACAGATGCTTTTGAAGATCTTAGACTAAAATATAGATACCTTGATTTAAGAAGACCAGCCTTACAAAAAGTATTGCTGCTTCGTCATAAGATGTACCAACTTACTAGAAAATATTTTGATGAAAATAAATTTGTAGAAATTGAAACTCCTGTATTGATGAAAAGCACACCCGAAGGTGCGCGCGATTATCTTGTGCCAAGCAGAATTCATAAAGGAAAATTCTACGCGCTTCCGCAGTCACCGCAGCAGTATAAACAGTTATTAATGGTATCGGGATTCGATCGCTATTTCCAGATTGTAAAATGTTTCAGGGATGAGGATCTCCGTGCAGACCGCCAACCCGAGTTTACACAAATTGATGTTGAAATGTCTTTCATTACAAAGGATGAAGTGTTTAATATAGTTGAAGGATTGATGAAATTGCTTTTCAAGGAAGTCTGGAATATTGATTTATCAACACCAGTTAAGAGTCTTTCTTTTGAAGAAGCTATGACAAAATACGGCAGTGATAAGCCCGACTTAAGATTTGGATTGGAACTTCATACTATAAATAATGTATTCAGTAATTCTGAATTTAAAGTTTTCAAAGACGTCATAGATTCAAAAGGAATTCTAACCGGATTGGTTGCCCCGGATTGTGCTTCTTTCAGCAGAAACCAAATAGACGGGTTAACTGATTTTGTGAAAAAGCTTGGTGCCAAAGGAATGGTCTGGATTAAGGTTCTAGAAAAGGGGATTGACTCACCGACAGCAAAATTTTTCAGTGATGAAGAAAAGGGAAATCTTGTATCAGCACTCAAAGCAAAACCAAATGATTTAATTCTGATTCTTGCAGGCGAAAGGAATTCAACACTTAATCAATTAGGTTTATTGAGATTGGAGTTAGCAAAAAGGTTAAAATTAATAAAACCCGAAACACCGCCATCATTATTGTGGGTGACTGATTTTCCATTGTTTGAGTGGGATGAAGAAACAAAAAGATTTTACGCAATGCACCATCCTTTTACCTCACCAAAGATGGAAGAGACTCGATTTACTGGAAAAAAATCCAGGTAAAATTAAAGCACAGGCATATGATCTTGTTTTAAACGGAAGTGAAATAGCAGGCGGTAGTATACGAATTCACAACTCTGAGTTGCAGGCAAGAATGTTTAAAGCACTTGGAATAAGTGATGAGGAAGCTCAGCAAAAATTTGGATTCTTAATTAATGCGTTCAAATATGGCGCACCACCGCATGGAGGAATTGCGTTCGGTTTTGATAGAATGGTGATGTTATTTGCTGGTGTCGATTCCATTAGAGATACTATTGCATTCCCGAAAACAGCAAGTGCAATGTCATTAATGGATGAATGTCCATCATCGGTAAGTAAAGATCAAATGAAAGAATTGCATTTAATAATTAAAGATTGATAATCATTTACTTGCGACTTTCAGTAAATTTTCCCTGATTAGATACTCCAATACCTTTGAATAGTGTTTAGTACCAAAAGGTAATTTTTCCTATAGGAACTTCAGGAAAACATAAGATTAAATGATTCTAAGCACATTTTTGTCAGAATTACAAACCACGACCGTAACAATTACTTGACAAAATATCTTATTTATAAAGTTATGAGGTTTTATAAATAGCCTCAAAAATTTTTCCTTCTTAAAAAACTTTCAATGTTGCTAAAAAACAATGACGGCAGTTTGAACGTTTGATATTTTGTAGTAATTTTTAATAAAGTAACTACACCACCCACTACAACCTGATTTGAAATAATTACTTGTAATTCTTACCCGCGTCAAAAATTACGTCAATTTGGTTTAAAATTTATGAAGAAACAGGCCTCCCAAAGACTTGGCATATTTTTTCGAACATAATTTAGAAAAAAAATAAAAAGGATTTAAGCTTTGGGTCAACAACAACTTTTAATGATAGTATTAGCAATAATAATTGTGGGAATAGCAATAGCTATATCCGTGCAATTATTTAGAAGCAATGCGATAGAGTCGAAGCGAGATCTTTTAATTGAAGAAACAACAAGCCTTGCAACAATGGCAATTCAATATTATAAGAAGCCGCAAGCTATGGGAGGTGGAGGTAGATCTTTTACAGGTTGGGAAATCCCGATCGCAAATGGTTCAAACATTCAATGGTAATTTTATGAGGGCAGTTGTAAGTCCTGCGGAGGTTATAATTACTGGCACAGGAAGTGAAGTCGATAACAGATACGGATTCAATAAAGGTTGAAACAAGAGTAACACCAGATGAATATTTTTACAATCATAATTAACTAACTCAAATACAGAACAACTAACTAACTAAATTCTCAATAAACAAAGGAGTAAATAATGGGTCAGCAACAGCTTCTCTTAATCGTACTTGGCGTTATCATAGTTGGTATCGCAGTAGTCGTAGGTATTAATTTATTTAATGCCAATGCAGAAGAATCAACAAAAGATGGCGTAGTATCAGATTGTACTAATCTAGGTGCTATGGCACAGCAGTATTATAAGAAACCAACCTCAATGGGCGGCGGCGGAAATAGTTTCGTAGGCTGGGAAGTTCCTGGTACTGGCGTACCCGGTGGATTAGATTCAACAGCTTATGGTTTGTATACTGCAGCCCCAACAGCAGCTGATGTTGTAATAACCGGACGATCCACATGAATATACCTGGGATGTAACTACTACTGTGACGGCATTAACTATTACAACAGTTGTAAACGACTAGTATAATCTTGATTAAGTAACAGTAGCTTACTTTAATTGGCTGTAAAAGTAACTTTTACAGCCTTTTTATTTTTAAACCTTACTTCTTCATTATTTAAACGGCATATTTAGTCAAGATTCGGGGAGGAAATTCCGGAACTATATTTGAATACAAAACAAACAAAACAGAAAAAAGGAAAAGTGGCAAATGGTTGAGTACAAATTTACTGCACAAAAATTAAACGGGCAGACCATAACAGGTACCGTAACTGCAAACTCTACTGCAGAGGGGAAGAAAAAAATTCAAAGGCTTGCTGAAAAGAACAAGCTAAAGCTTAGCGAAGTTCAAAAAAAATCTACTTACCTATATCGTGTTCGTAAAGGAAAAGAAAAACCCGTCAGAGGCGAACAAAAGGCTTTCAGTAAAAAAGAGGTTGAAGAAGCTTTAGCCAGGCTGGGTTACAAAGTTCTTTCAATCAACAAAAAGTTGTTTGATTTTCAGTCGAAGCCTCCGTATTCTGAGATTGTTACGTATGTAAAAATCAGTGCTGAACTTCTTGAACAAAAATTAAATTTCGGTGAAATACTAACCCTTCTTATTAATGACACACAAAATGCTACTCTCCGAAATACATTAAAAGAGATAAGTAATGATTTAAGAAAGGGTGCCGATTCTGAAGCGACTTTCCTAAAATATCAGAATGTCTTCGGAAAGTTTACTGCCTATATGCTTGGACTTGCTTCCAAAAGCGGTAACATGACCGAGATTTACAGAGCCACAGCAAAATTCCTTGAGAGAAGACAGGAATTCAAGAAAAGCTTGAGAAGCGCTCTGATTACACCAATGGTTACACTGTTTGTTCTATTTCTTGCAGTTTTATTTTATGTCGGATATATCTTTCCTGAAACCGCAAAATTATTCGTTCGTTTCGGAATTGAGCTTCCGCCAATGACAGCATTCACTTTAAAAATAAGTGACTTTCTTATAGCCAATCCAATCCCTATTGCTATAGTCACAATCCTGCCTCCGATTTTATTATTTCAGTTCAGTAGAACTAAAAAAGGCAAATATCTTGTTGATCAATATATTTTGAAAATACCGATTCTTGGTCCGCTTATTCATAAAACTTTAATTGAGGTATTCTGCCGTGTATTTTATACACTATATCATGGCTCAGCAGAAAGTATTGAACCTATAAGAATAGCAGCGGAAGCGACAGGCAACAGCTATTTTGAAGATCGTATTAAATCGGTGGCTATTCCGCTTATGCTTAAAAAAGGAGTTGGCGTTACAGACGCATTTGAAGCTACCGGTGTCTTTACTGAAACGGCGATTTCCCGTATTCACTCAGGTGAAGAATCAGGTACTATTAAAAACACAGCATTACAATTAGCAAACTATTATGAGAGTGAAACAGTTTACCGCCTTAAAAATTTAATTGAAATAATTCAGGTTATGATAGCAATGATAATAATGATCATAATGATTGCATTAACACTTGTGTCTGCCGAAACTGCTACTGTAAGACCAAAGCAGCCCGGTGTTAATTAATAGTAACGGAGCTTGATGTAAATTATGATTGAGACAAATTTGGAAATGACGGATAAAATAGGTTACCTCCTTTTTAAAAAGGGGATAATAGATCAAATTACTCTTGAGAAAGCGTTAAACGCAAAGCTTAACGATCGTAATAAATTAAGACGTAATCTTGCACAGATTCTTGTAGACGAATTTAGCTATGATCACGATGTGATCTTCAGAGAGGTTGCAATACTTTACGCATTCCGTGAATTAGATATAGACTCTTATGAGATTCCTAGTGATCGTTTGGATGCGATTCGTAAAATTATTGAAGGATCGGGTGATGAGCTTAAAGATCTTATGCTCAGGCATAAGATTGTTCCATTTATGTACGATGAACGACAAAAGGAAAAGCTAATAATTGCTGCTATAGATCCTACTGATAGAAATATACCGAAAGTAGCATTCGGTCTGAATGCACAAAGGTATGAAGTAATATTTATCAAGAAAAAAGATTATGAGACTTTAATTGAAAAAATTCTTCCACCCGAAAACGCTTATCTAAAAGCAATATCAGAAGATGATGAAAGTTTTATTCCCGTTGAAGATAGGGAAGGAGATTTGGATGAAGAAGAACTCGATGCAGAAATAAATAAAAGTGCTTTAATAAACCTTGTTGAAGGTGCGCTGGTAGAAGCTGTTCGTAAAGGTGCCAGCGATATTCACTTTATTCCTTGCAGCGGTCACAGGACAGATGTTTATATGCGAATTGATGGTTCACTGCGCTTATGGCATGTTCAGGAGAACACTCTCCCAGAAGCTGTTATAGCCGTGGTGAAAGATCGAGGTAAAGGTATGGACAGGTTCGAGCGTGAAATGGCACAGGATGGTTTTATTCAGAGAGAAATAGATGGTTATGTTATAAGGTTCAGAGTATCGGTTCTACCAATGGTCGGCACGGAATTAAAAAACAAGTTCGAAAGTATTGTTATTAGAATTCTTGATGACAGAAAGGTCATTAGAGATCTTGACAAATTAGGGTTAACGGGCATCGCACGTCAAAATTTTGTAAAGGCTATTAACCAACCACAGGGAATGGTAATTCTCACAGGTCCGACGGGTAGTGGTAAAAGTACAACACTAGTTGCTGCTCTTTACCAGGTTATAAATCCCGAGGTGAATGTACTTACTGTAGAAGATCCCGTAGAGTATGTTATCGAAGGGGCACGCCAGCTAAAGATTGGTTATAAAATGAATTTTGAGCAGGCAATAAGATCAATTCTTCGTCACGATCCTGATATTGTTTTAGTAGGTGAGATGAGAGATAAAGAAACTGCAGAAACAGCTATAAAACTTGCTAACACAGGTCACTTAACATTTTCAACTTTACATACTAATGACGCACCAAGTGCCGTCGCAAGGCTTTTTAAAATGGGGATTGAACCTTTTCTGATAGCTTATGCTATAAATCTTATAGTGGCACAAAGATTGATTCGTAGGATATGTCCAAAATGTAAAAAGAAAGAAATGAATTTTGATAGCACAATAATGGAAGCAGCCGGAATAAATATGGATGATTGGAAGAATGTCGATTTATATCGTGCTGTTGGTTGCGATGAATGTAATAACACAGGATACAAAGGAAGAATGGCAATTCACGAAGCCCTTTATTTCACCAAAGAAGTAAGGCAGTTGATTGTACGTTCCGGAGAAGATGTAGATGAAGAGTCTTTAAGAAATCAAGCGAAGAAAGACGGCACGTTAAGTTTACGAGAGTCCGGTCTTGATAAAGTTAAACTGGGTATAACTACTGTTGAAGAGGTACTTTCTTCAACAATGGAAGAATAACCAGTTAAAAATGGTGGTAAGTTTTACTTACCAGGTTGAGTTAAATTTTCAGTTAAAATATTTTACAAGTTGTTACAATTTTATATATTGTAAATAGTGAATCTTTTTTATTGCAGTAACGATTATTTACAATGCTATTTTTCTTGGAACAATAAATGTAAATGGCTTTAATTAAATAATGATGTAAAATTGAAGAAAGTTCTATTTTGGTAATTACAGAAGAAAAAAGAGTACTGACGGATTTTGTTGCATCAATCCCTGAATCGTTATTCGGACCTGATCGGGTTGGTTACATCCTTGAAAACAGTAATAAGATAAAGGATGAAGATAAAGTTCTTTTAAGAAAATTTGTAAATAAAGTTCTTACTTCAATGATTGAGCGTGATGCTTCAGATATTGAAATTGGTGGCCACGGAAATGAAGGCTATTTCTGGATGAGGATTCACGGAAAACTTGAAAGAGTGAAAGACCTGCCGCAATTTACAGAAGATGAATCCGCACTTATAATCATTAATCTTTTCAATACAAATCAGAAAAAATATATTGCAACAACAAGGAATCTTGATTTCAGTTATACTTTTTTCTACGAACGCAGAAAAATTAATGTAAGGTTCAGAGCAGACGCATACTTCGATCTTGATACTCTGGCTTGCAGTATTAGAGCAATCAATACCTCTGTTAGACCCTTAACCTCATTAGAATTTCATCCAAACACTGTAAAATATCTCAGCCACAATTATATAAAGTTTGGGCTGACATTAATAACAGGAATTACCGGTTCCGGTAAATCAACGACACTAGACTCAATTGTTGATCACCACAATAAGTTTGATCCCGCGCATGTAATTATCATTGCTGCACCTATTGAGTACGTGCATACCTCAAATTTTTGCATGATTAAGCACAGAGAAGTTGGAAGAGATGTTCTTTCGTTTAAAGAAGGCGTTGTTCAATCTTTAAGACAGGATCCTGATATTATAGTAATAGGTGAAATGAGAGACCCCGACACGATAATGGCAGCTCTTGAGGTAACCGATACAGGTCATAAAGTATTTTCTACACTTCATACTTCTTCAGCAACTGAATCTCTTGAAAGAATAATTGCAGAAGTAAATCCTATTGAACAAGAAAGAGTTCGCAGCAGACTTGCCGATGTACTTGTTTCTGTAATTTCACAAAAATTAGTTCCCAGCCTTGACGGTAAACGAGTTCTTGCCAAAGAAGTGTTGGTTATGACACCCAGTGTAAAAGCTGCTATAAAAAATAATAACCTTGGTGAAATTTATATGATGATCAACCAGGGAGGACAACTGGGAATGTTAACAATGGAACAAGACTTAAAACGATTATACGATCAGAAAAGGATATCGTTGGAAACAGCGATTACTTATTCAAATAATAAAACAAGAATCAACCAATTATTGTCAGCAAAATGAAACAATTAATTTGTATTTATTGCGAAGGAAATGATACTAAACTTGCTGTTATAGAAAAAGAAGGCGAAGGCAGAAAACCTACAGTTCTAAAAACAGCATCAGTTAGTCTCATAAAATCTTCTGCTCAACTAGAAGAAAACGTAACTGGTTTTCAAATAGAAGGCGAAGCTCTTGATGTTGAAGGTTTAGAAGAATCAGCATCCATAAATGCTGATCTCGACTCTTCAAGCATTTCTGAAATTAGCAGCGCCTTAAAAGGATTTAATTTGAACAAGTCCAGTTTTATCCCCGCCTTAACAGAACCGGCGATTTATTATCATGTGTTTGAAGGTGCCAGACCACCCAAACCGGTAAAGTTAAAACAAGAGATAATTAGTGATATACTGGAGTCCAAAAACATTAGTGTGGACAGAGAGAGTATTGACTATGTGGAACTCTCTGATAAAGCTTTATTATCTGTTTTTGTGGTTGGTGATATAAGGTGTGTTGATCTTGTTAACTCTTTAGCCAGGCAAAGAGGCAAGAGAGGCTTTAAAGTACCTACGATTAAAAGTGCAGACGTTTCGCTTGCTTATTATGTTGCGAAGAGAAAAAAGTTTTTCCCGGATGATCACTCCCTGATTGTTTATATAGGAAAAGAATACAGTAAATTGATTTTTCTGCAGGGGAGAAGATTAAAACATATAGGAACAACTCTTGACATCGGTACACAAAACCTTCATACCTACGATGTTTATTTTTCGAAAATTCTGCTGGAAATGGAAAATGGAGGTATTTCATCTCTTGATAATATAGTGGTATGTGGCGAAGATGATTCGGAAAATTTAATTCTTTCATTTTACGGAACATTCCCCGAGGCGAATGTAAGCAGACTTGAATTTGATGATGTCGATTTATCTGCATTAGATGAAGAGACCAGGGAAAAATTCTCTATGTTTAGCGTGCCTGTTGCAATTGCAACCGACTATTTTGATGAACTCAGCAAAGAGCATCACGGTCTTCATATTCTACCAAAAAGTATTAAGGAAGAGCAAAAAGCTTTTCAGTTTTCCTGGCATAGCTATGCAATTCTACCCCTGCTTTTTATAGCTACCTTCTTTATTACACAGCAGATTTTAAAGAATAACAAATCGCTGGAAGAGCTTGATAGAGAAGTAGCAGAAAAAACATTATTAATGAGACAGAATCAGGAAATCTTAAGTAAAATTGCCAACATCGAAGGTAAAATAAGTAGTTTTGATCAAACGCAGGCCATTTTAGACTCGGCCACAGCCGGTGCCGGTGTTTGGAAGAATGTTATCTCCAAAGTTTCAAATTTTTGTGGGAAGAATAGCACTCTTTGGGTTTCTAAATTATCCTCAGGTGATGGACGATCCGTTGTTGCCGAAGGATATTCACTTTCTCGTAATACACTTACTGATTTTGCCTCTTCGATCGAAAGCTCTTTATTAAGAAGCATGATGTATGAAGAATTACGAGAAAAAAGTGCATATAGGTATAACTTAAATTTTAACACTTCAAATCAGCAGTACCAAAATGAATAAGAAACTTAGAAGCACTCTCGGTTTAGTTGCCTTGCTGATAATCATACTGGTTATTGGGGGAGTTTATTTATTTGTATTCCAGCGTGGTGCGATAAACGAGAGGAAAGAAAAGCTTGCTGAACTTAATGCAAACGTTTATGATCCTGAGGAACTTAACGCACGTTATCTGGCTCTTGAAAAGCGATCAGCCGAACTCGACTCAATACTTTCAGCCAGAAAGTTTAATATTCCTCAAAACGTTCCGTCAATAAAGTTCTACAACTTTGTTAATAACATTGTAGCAAATTTCTCACAATACACTCAAGTGAATGTGGAATATCTGGATCAGTTAAAAGACAAAGAATTCTTTGTCCATCAATATAAACTGTCGGGAAGCGGGTATTTCAATGAAGTTTATAGTATGATATATGCGATAGAGCAAAGCAAGGAATTAAAAAAGATTAATCAGCTTAGTCTTGGAAATCTTATGAGAACAGACGATGAAGGAATTCCCTTATTCCTGGTTAGTTTTGATATGACCGCACAAGTTTACTACTCCTCAGACAGCAGATTTGCAGCTGTTGCTACACTTGAAAACAACCTTGCTGCTGGCCCGCTTTATGACGCTTTCTATCCTTTAATTAGAAATGAAATACCTCCAAATGTGGACAATCTTCTTGATGTTCAGGGAGCTAAGCTTTTAGCCTTAATTCCTGAAGGAGCTTTTGTTGCTGATACTAAAGGAAACACTTATTTGGTTTGGGAAGGAGAACAGGTCTATTTAGGATACTTAACTAAAATCGACTATGATAACAATACTGTCAGCTTCATACTGAATAAAGGTGGAATCATAGAAAAAGTTACATTAGAATTAGATAAAAACAAGTAAAAAATTAAGAGAACTAACATGAAAAACATAATTACTTATCTGGTATTATCATTCTTATTCGTCCTTCAGGCATACTCACAGCAGTATTGGGAACGCCAGTTCAAAACTTATCAAAACCCGGACGAATTAGTAACAATGTCCGAAACACTTCCCTTTGATCAGGCAATAGAATTATTGAGTAAGGTTAGTGAAAGTGTTTCCGGAAGGAGAATCGTTTCAACCGCGACAAGGCAGGAACCTATAGGTATAGAAATTACAAATATGCCTTATGATAAAGCCTTATTGATGATAGTCAATTTTGCTGGATTGCAGTATGAAATGAAAGAAGACGTTATAGTAGTCAAATCAAAAGAAGGTCCTGCGTTTGAGCAAACACCGGATACTTATGCACCAGTTACACAACGGGAGGTTAGAATATCAGCCGTCTTCTGTGAAATAGATGTTTTGGAATCCAGGAAACTAGGGTTTGATTGGAAGGTTTTGTTATCAGGTGATCAGACAACTTTAGCTGGTGTTCTCAGAACCGAAACCGAAAGTGCTCAAAGTGAACAGGGTGGAACAACACAACAAGGACTACAACCAGAGTTTAAACTTGGCGTTACTTCTGACTTTAGAATTGGCGATTTCTTTGGTCAAGCCACAGCCGTTTTTAAATTCTTTGAAGAAAATGGCATTGGTGAAATTATTTCAAACCCAAGCATAGTTGTGAGAGACAGAAACGAAGGAAAAATCCAAATAGGATCTGATTTTTCTGTAAGAACAAGAGACTTTGCCGGAAATACTGTTGAGAAATTCTTTCCGACAGGAACAATTATCATAGTTACTCCCTACATTCATAAAGAAGGTGGGTTGGATTATGTTCTATTAAATGTTGCTGTTGAGAGAAGTTCATTTCAAACCTCAGAGCAAACCACTGAGATTAGAAAAACAACTGCTGCCACACAGGTTATTATGCTCAATGGAGAAGAGACTGCAATAGGTGGATTATTTCTAAACGAAGAGGCAGTAACCCGTAATGGTATTCCATTTCTTAAAGATCTTCCCTGGTGGGTATTTGGTATCAGATATTTAACCGGTTACGATCAGACTATAATTAGAAAGAAAGAACTTGTAATACTCTTAAAGACTGAACTTATTCCAACTCTGCAGGAAAGATTTGAAAATCCGCAGTGGGAAAATGTCTTAAGAAGAGAAATGAACGAAGGTAGAAATCGAGTTAAATATTATCAATTTGATAGCCCTGGTGAAGAGACACCTTAACAATGGAATCAATTCTTATAGTCGATGATGATATTAATCTTTGCACCGTTCTATCGGAAGAATTAAATGAAATTGGGTATGAAACCAGTTATTTGACCAACGGAGAAGAAGTTGCAAAAGCTTTGGAAACCAAAATGGTAGATCTTCTTCTCCTTGATTTAAAGATGCCAGGCACAGATGGTTTTAATATTCTCCAGCAAATTAATAATCATCAAAACTCCCATCCCAAAATAGTTGTACTAACGGCCTATGCAGATGTAAAAAGCGCAATTGAATCTGCAAGATTGGGCGCCGCAGATTTTATCAGCAAACCTTATGACTTTGACGAGCTACTGATTACGATCAGGAAAGTCCTTCAAAGTAGTAATTAGGCGGAGATCCAAGCTATGAGGATCAGCCTAAGAATTCTTTTAATAAATTTTGTTATAGTTGCACTAATTCTAGGCAGCTCAGCGTTTGCTTTCTATTCTGTTATGTACAATGTCTTAATCTCACAGCAATCCCGGCAGCTTGTTAGTGCTACAAACAATTTTATTTATGTACTAAGAGCAAAATTAATAGAATCAGAAGATGAGTTTTTAGCTCTTTTACCAAACGAAGTAGAAACTATTCTTAAAACAAATAATCTTAAGGCGAACAATCTTGATTTTATAGTTCTCTACGATAATCAATCCGGTCAAATAATTAATCAGGCAACTAATAATAATGTTTATTTGCCTGATAGAGCAATTACCTGGGAAGAGTTTTTATACTATAATCCCTATGCGCTGGTACAGGAAGCCAAAGGGAAAAAAGACAAAAGTTTTTATTATGGTAGAATAATTACTCCCACACTTCTTAATGAACTTTCAAAGAAAATCAATTCAGAGGTTGCCATTGTTTGGGAGGGCATGCCCGCAGACCTGTCAAACCCTGCACAAAACCAAAAATTTCTATATCTTCTTAATAAAGCAAATGAATATTTAAAGGATAAAAATAATTTTGAAATTTATAGTGATGGAACAGAATCTAACGACATAATAGCTTCAGTTTATAAACCATCTCTAACTACAAATAAACAAAGAAATATATACTTCCTGATTTTTTCCTCATTCCGGGAAACGGGTGAGTTGCGCACAACACTCAGAAATATATTTTTATTAGTAGGGCTAGCTGGTATTGTATTATCACTCATTTTCACATTCGTTTTTACAGATAAACTAAGAAAGCAGATTTCCGAATTAGGAAAAGCAACAGAACAAACCTATTCTGGAAATTTCAAACATAGAATTAATATTAAAAGCAAAGATGAAATCGGCAGACTAGGAGATGCATTTAACAAAATGCTTGATGAGCTGGATAAGAAAGAAAAAGCCAAAAATGAATACTCCGAGTTCATTGCATTGATAAATCAGAATCCAACTCTTATTGAAATTTCAGACGCCGCGCTAAATAAAATAATTAACATCGGCGGGTTTATTATTGGCGGTCTTTATGCTGTAGACGATGATGAAATTTCTCTCATTAGCTCATATGGTTTAGATCATAATAGCAGTGAACATTCCGGCGAACTTACTTTACATAAACGAGTGCTTAAGAACAAGGAAAAGCTTGAGCTGTTTGCGGAGGATTATTTACCGGTTGTTTCGTCGGGATTGATGGGAATAAAAATAAAATATTTACTTCTGCTGCCGATAGTTTACAATAACAAAATCACAGCACTACTTGAACTTGGCTCAATTAATAAACCCAGCGAAGAAGTAATAGAATATCTTGATAAAATTAAAGATCAGCTAGCAATTGGCATCACCAATTCTAAGGCTCTTGTTCAGATGGAAAATTTTGTCGCGGAACTTAAGAAGCTAAACGAAGAATACCAGAAACAAAATATTCATATTAAACAGCAGAATGATACTTTAATCCAATTGCATAACGATTTAAAAGAACAGGCTGAAGAACTTGAAAGACAAAAAGAAAAAGCAGAAGAATCGACGCAAATTAAATCACAGTTTTTAGCAAGTATGTCTCATGAACTAAGAACCCCTATGAACTCGATTCTTGGGCTGACCGAATTGATTCTCGAAAAAGCTAGTCTGGAAGACAAAAACAGAGAACGTCTCGAAGTTGTATTGAACAGTGGCA
Source organism: uncultured Ignavibacteriaceae bacterium (assembly GCA_963699475.1). GTDB lineage: Bacteria > Bacteroidota > Ignavibacteria > Ignavibacteriales > Ignavibacteriaceae > IGN2. The sequence goes on from CAVOUA010000003.1 coordinate 116,395, forward strand.
AAAGGCTTATGAATTTAATCAATGACATTCTCGATCTTTCAAAAATTGAAGCCGGAAAGATGGAAATAAGATATGAGGATGTGATGCTTGACGAAGTGATTGAAGAAGTTTCAGCGTCCATTACGCCTCTTGTAAATAAGAAGGGGATAGGATTTCAGGTTATAAGGAGTATAGACACTCGGATGCTTATAAATACTGATCGTGGAAAAGTTACTCAGGTGTTAATGAACCTTCTTGGAAATGCAGTCAAGTTTACTGATGAAGGTAGCGTAACACTTAGAATTTCAGCAGAAGATAATTTGCTAAACTTTGAAGTAATTGATACTGGTATTGGTATTTCAGAGCAGGACAAGAATTTAATTTTTGAAGAGTTCAGACAGGCTGATGGCTCAATAACAAGAAAATACAGCGGTACCGGTCTTGGGTTGGCAATCTCGAAAAAAATATCTGACCTTCTCGGTGGCAGCATTTCTGTAACCAGTAAAATTAATGAGGGGTCAACGTTCAATTTTTCTATTCCTTTAAAATATGTTGATACCAAAGTTCCTGAACTTCAGAGTAAAATAGATATCCGTACACTCATAAAAAACAGGAAGAATCCTATTCTTGTTATTGACGATGATGAAGAAGTAAGATATACAATAGGTCAATATTTACTTTCCAAAGGTTATGAGGTTTTGTTTGCAGAGGATGGCGACAAAGGTTTGCAAATGGCAATTGAAAATCAACCATTTGCGATTACTCTTGATGTTATGCTGCCAGGTAAGGATGGTTGGAGTGTACTTAAAGAATTAAAAGAAAATGCACTAACCAAAGACATCCCGGTAATTATGGTTTCAATAATTGGTGATAAAAACATTGGTTATGAACTGGGCGCATTTGAATATTTTATTAAACCAATATCATCAGAAAAACTACTTTCAGCATTTTCAAAGCTTGAAAACCTCGCTAACAAACCCATACAAAAAATTGTTGTTGTTGATGATGATGAACTTGAGTTTGAGAAGTTTAAAGAAGAATTTGCTTCAGATGATATAAGGATAGAATATATTAAAGAGAGTGAGTATGCATTCAGTAAAATAGCTGAAGTACAGCCCGACTTAATTATAATTGATCTTATGATGTCAAAGATTGATGGTATTACTCTCTCATATAAACTTAAGTCGAACATTAAAACCAGACATATCCCGATAATAATCAGTACGGCAAAAGATCTTACCGAAGATGAAAGAGCATCACTAAATAATATTGTTGAAAGTATTGCAGTAAAATCCAAAGAGCATCCGCTTGATGTTTTAAAAGTAGTTAGAAACCGAATTGAAATGCAGCAGGCTGATTTGACTGATTCTTTGCAAAACATGATTAATAAAGTATCTGCAAATAACAATAATAAAAACAGCAATAATGAATTAGCTGATCAAAACCCAAATGCAGAAATTCTGATTGTTGATGATGATGCCGATACACTTTATACTTTGGATGAAATAGTTCAGGCATGTAATTGTAATACGGTTCTTGCAAAAAGTGGAAAAGAATGCCTTGCTGCTTTGGAACAAAAAACCCCGGACTTGATTCTGTTGGATATAATGATGCCTGAAATGGATGGTTTCCAGACAATAAAACAGATAAAATTAAATAAAAAATGGTCCGACATACCAGTCTTTGCAGTAACTGCCAAGGCAATGAAAAATGATAAGGATATTGTTTTAAAGCAAGGCTTCACTGATTATATTCCCAAGCCTGTCAACCCAACCATTGTATCTTTCAAGATCCAGAAGCTAATCTCCCAGTTAAAGGCCAGTTGAAATGAAAAAAATTCTTGTTATCGATGACCTGCCCGAAAATGTATTTATTTTGCAGGATCGGCTTCAGAACGAAGGTTACGAGGTAATCATTGCATATGACGGCAACAGCGGAATAGAAAAATCCTATACACATTTACCTGATCTTATTCTTCTTGATGTTATGATGCCCGATATTACCGGTATTGAAGTGTGTAAAATTCTGGTCAATGACGAAAAGACGAAGCATATCCCAATTATACTTGTAACAGCAAAGGCTGGCGCTGAAGATACAAAGGAAGGGCTTGAAGCCGGTGCTTTTGATTACATTAAAAAGCCTTTTAACAGAGTTGAATTAATTGCCCGGGTCAAGTCTGCACTAAAGCTCTCTGAGGCGAATAAACTTCTTCTGGATATTGAAAAACGGACAACCTATGTTGCTACAGTTGTAACAGCAAATCATAAGATAAAACAGCCTCTCACCCTAATTAACCTTTCATCTGCTGCTATTAAGAGAGAACTTAATAAAGAGGTTATTTCAAAAGAAGCAATTTTAAATCGTATTAACTATATCGATATTGCTGTAAAGGAAATTTCAGAGGTATTAAATAAACTTAATTCGATTACAAACCCTGTCCTGTCAGATTATACAAAAAGCATTAAGATGATTAATGTTGCCGAGGATGAAATTAAATAAGTTTTTTTATTGTTGCCAGCATTGTTTCGAATTCGTAGGGTTTTTGTATCTGACTATTAATTTGATACTTTGAAAGCTCAGACTCATCTTCAACCCACATACTACCCGAAGACAGTATAATAGGAATATTCAGATTTAATTTTCTTATTTCAGCTATCGTATCCAGACCGGTCATCTCAGGCATATTGTAATCAATTATTGCAAGATCGACTTTAATTTCCTCGGTAAGAATCTTAAGAACCTCTTTGCCCGAAGTAACTTTTATTACTGAATAGCCATTTGTTTCAAGAAGTTCGGCGAGAAGATCTCCAAGCATTGGCTCATCATCTGCAAGCAAAATAATTTTTTCATTTGGCTCCGCTTTTATTTCTTTTAGAGGTTCAAAAGCAGGGATGTAGACGTCAAAAACAGTTCCGACTCCTGGTTTACTCGAAACATCAATATAACCATTGTGGGCTTTTATTATTCCATAACTAACATACAAACCTAAACCGGAACCAGTATCTTTTAACTTTGTAGAAAAATATGGATCGAATATTTTAGTCAGATTTTTTTCTTCTATGCCGGTACCAGAATCTTTTACAGAAAACCTGACATAGTTTCCTATACTTAACAGCGGAAAATAAGTGAGATTTTCCTTGTTGATGGTGGTGTTACTAGCCGAGATTTTTATCTCCCCCTTGCCCTCAGTTGCTTCCTTTGCATTTACACATAAATTTAGCAGCACCTGGTAGATTTCAGTACTGTTGCCCAACAAGTCGTAAAGCTTTTCATCTATTTCTTGTGTGAGAGAAATTGTTTTTGGGAAGGTTTGGGTTATAATTTTTACAATCTCGTTCAACAATTGATGAGGCTTTACGAGCTCCCTTCGTTTAGGTGTTGGCTTACCGAAAGAGAGTAATCCCTTTGTTAGATCTCTGGCTCTTGCTGAACAGTTCTCAATGTTATCGATTAGTTTTTGAACAGATTCATTTTGATCAGCTCTTTTTCTTAACAAGTTTACACTTCCAAAGATGCTTGATAAAAGATTTCCAAAATCGTGTGCCATTCCACTGGAAAGTTTGCCGATAGTTTCAAGCTTATGAGCTTGCAGAAGCCTGCTTTCAAGAGCAGTATTCAATTCCCTGGTTTTTATATTACTTATTACAAACGATAAAAGGGTGGCAAATTGTTCAACAAGGGTAACTTCATCCTGGCTGAAACTGTTCTCGAGCTTGCCTATAATTAAAGTTGCAATAATTTGATCATCAAAAAAACATGGTGATATCACCAAAGTTTTGCAATTAAGCGTAGAAGTAATATTGTAACCGAGGTTGTTGATTTCATTAACAGCAACAAGTGAATGCTTATTTAATGCAAGCCACTTCGTAATAAAATTAAAGTCAGCGTTTACAGTTTTTTCTACTTCAGATTTATTAGATATCAATCTTCCAGGATCAAAGTATTTAAATGATTTTCCGGTACTCCCACTAAAAGATACAATCAATCCAAAATCACCATCAGCCAATTTAGATGATTTTATTAGTATTTCATTTGATAAGGTATCAATTGAATTTTCCTTTACCATAAGTGTTAGAATTTCTTGAAGTTCACTTCTGAAGTCAACTACCGGCAATCGTATGGAGTCGTTTAATTTTTTGGAATTAAACTTATCTTCCTCACTACTACCCAACTCAAGTTTGTATCCGGTTGGAGATTTCCGCTTTACATTTGTGAAAAGGGGAGTAATCCGGATATATCTGCTAATTTTTGGGAGGAAGATTTCAATAGGTTTATTATAAATGGATTTTGTTTCTGCTTCAACCCCGGCAGAATGTAATATTTTGAATAGAGTTACTCCCTTTAATCTAGCAACACTAGTGAAGTATTGCTTAAAGTTTTTATTATACCAGGTTATTTTGAACTTACTATCAGCTATTGCAAGCGGGAGTGTTTCCCCCAAAATTAATTCCGGAGAATATTTGGCAAATATGTTCGAGGGCATTTAAGGTTAGACGGGTTTTAATTCATATTTTTTAATTTTTGTATAAAGAGTCTTTGGACTTATACCCAATTGATTGGCTGTTTGTGTTCTATCCCATCTGTTTTTATCCAGCACCTTTTTTATGTGCCATCTTTCCAGGTCTTCCATACTCAGAATTTCCTCGACTTGTTCAAAATCTGAAAACTTCTTCGTTTGCATTTGAAAAGATTGAGGAAGGTTAAGGTCTTCCGGGTGGATAATATCTCCCTCGGCAAAAATGAGCGCTCTCTCAATGATGTGGTCAAGTTCTCTTATATTTCCGTTAAACGAATATGATAACAAAATTTCTTCTGCCTGCGGAGAGAGATGTTTAGGAGACCTGATAGGTGTTTTCTCTTTGATGAAATGATTTGCAAGCAGCAAAATATCATCCCTCCTATCTCTTAAAGGAGGAATGGTCAGAGTAATGACGTTTAACCTGAATAATAAATCTTTCCGAAAATTTTTGTTGTCTGCTTCTTCTAAAAGGTTACGGTTTGTGGCACCGATTACTCTTACGTTTGATGTTAGTGTTGTAATGCCTCCTATTCTTCGATATTCGCCGTTCTCTAAAAATCGTAATAGTTTTGGTTGAAGAGCAAGACTCAATTCTCCAATTTCATCCAGAAAAAGAGAACCACCGTGCGCAATTTCTACCAATCCCTGCTTTGTGTTTTTTGCATCGGTGAAGGCACCTCTTTCGTGTCCAAACAATTCACTTTCAATTAACTGGTCTGGTAACGATGCACAATTAATGACCACAAAAGGTTTATCCTTTCGTGCAGAATGCTTATGAATGTATTCGGCTAAAAGCTCTTTACCTGTTCCTGTTTCTCCTTCAACAAGAATATTGGAGTCTGAAATGGCTGCTTTGTTTGCAAGATTAAGTATCCTTTTTAATTGAGAACTATTTCCAATTATGTTCTCGGAACTTTTTTTACTTATCTCTTTTGTCAAAATTTCAGTTTTTACAAGGAGTTCTTTATGTTCGAGTGCTCTGCTTAATGTTAGCAGTAAATCATCAAATTCATATGGTTTAGTTATAAAATCATAAGCTCCCGCCTTAATGCAATCAATTGCTTTTCTCATTTCTCCCTGTGCAGAGAGTATTATTATTTGCAGCGAAGCGTTATAGTCTTTGACGAATTTTAGAACTTCTTCCCCGGATACCTCGCGCATATTTAAGTCAAGTAAAAGAACATCGTAGTTTGTTCGTTTTATTGCTTCAATTGCAAACTTTCCGTCATAGACTATATCAACTTCAAGACCCTCTTCAAGCAATTGTTCCTTGAGAAGGTAGCATAAAGTTTCATCGTCATCACATACAAGAATTTTGGAATTTTTAAGGGAAGCCATATTTACCGCCAATCGATTTTATGTGTCAAAATCTTTATTTTGTATTAGAATTATCAACATGCTATATTTGCATTCCTTTTTGTAAAGGGCGCGTAGCTCAGGGGTAGAGCATCTGCCTTTTAAGCAGAGGGTCGGTGGTTCGATCCCACCCGCGCTCACTCTATCTTCTTTCTCTACAAATATTTACAAAGACAAACCACTCTAAAACTTTAGTTTAGCAACATTCAATATTAATATTTAAATGTAAAAATTACAAGCGGACGATATTTTGAGAAAAACTTTAATTTATTGATTTTTTGATGGGTTTTAGGTAAAGTGATCTGGCACTATTTTAGAAATAACGATAATTTATTAACTCTATTGGATATTTATGGGTGAAATCGTCTTTTGGACAATTATTCGGGCTGCTGTAACAATTCCCGGTTTATGGATATTAAAAGGTCAAATCGATTTTCAGCTTTGGATATTTATTTGCGTTGCAGCGATTTATGTGCTCATTATTCACCCGGCAATGGCAAGCTATCGATGGTTTGAGCAGCAGAATAAGAACGTAATCGAATCAACACTTTGCTCTAGTTGTAAAAGTTTTGACCGTTCTGCAGTACTTTGCATCAAATATGATAAGCATCCTACAGAAAATTACGTCCCTTGTGATGGAGTTGATTGGGAGCCCAAATAAATTAATTTATTGGTAATGTTTATTAGAAGTTTTAAAGAAAGAAACTATAAATGAAAACCCGAAGTGTTTTTTTATTTTTATCAATATATGTAATTGTATCTTGTAACCCGGAGGAACTGATAAATGAATTTGGTGACTCAGTTATAACTGCAAAATCAAAAGTTGGCGACGTTCTTAGTACGGCAAAGGAAGATTTTGCTGGTGACGCAAAACTAGCTTCAATTTATGGGTTAAATGTTAGCACTAAGGGGCAAGTTGATTTGATAAAGCCGACTGAAAATGCATTTGTTTATGTTGTTCAATCTGACTCAGCCCAATCGAATGAATTATATATTCCTGTATATAAAAATACTCCGGTAAAGTCACCAATAAATTTTACAGATATGCTGGCTTTAATAAAAGACGATAGTGCAAAAGATATTTTAGGTGAAGTATTTAACAGATTGTCTGCTTTACACATTGAGGGTTCAATCTCTTATGACGACAGTCCTGGAGTAATAGACAAAATGATCGTGAGGAGCGACGTTTCAACTTTCAGAGCAACTAACTCGGGAAGCAAAATAGATATGTTTCTTGTTCCAAGCAAATCGATTGACACTACCGGCGTAACAAGTACTGCCGATTGGATAGTTAACTTTTATGGAGATACTTCTTCTCTGGTTCTTTGGTTACATCCCGGGACAGTTAATGGAACCATAGATGTACTTTCAAATTAATCCTGGCTGTTCTCCATCTCAAAAAACGAATATCATAAACTACTCTTTGATTATCTCTATGCTTCCTTCCTGAGGCAGCTTAATGGTGTAAACCTTTTTAGCTTTGTTGCTCAGGTAGTTATCACGAAGCCAGGGATTATACATTTTAAGAATAAAATAATTTATACCTAAACCTTTTGCGTAATCTGCGAAATCAGCAACTGAGCTATCAAGAGTTACCTCATTATAATCCAATGGTTTGTACTTTTCTTCATGTTCAATATCAAAACCGTACTTTTCAGGATTTTGAAGAATGTATTTAAGAGAAACAATTCTTGCAACAAATCTTGAAGTCTCTGAATTTAATACCAGGTTAAAGTATTTTGTTGTTTTTTGTCGTTCTTGTTGCAATTGTACTCCGTCCTGCCCCATGTTATATGAAGCTGCCGAAACAATCCAGCTTGCAAACATATCGTATGAATCCTGTAAATATTTACAGGCAGCTTCAGTTGACTTTTCAACATCATATCTTTCATCGACTTGTGAATTTATTTCAAGGCCATACTTTTCACCAGCAGGCTTCATAAACTGCCAGAAGCCGGTTGCGCCAGCAGGCGAAATAACGTTTTCAAGATTACTTTCCGCAACACATAAATATTTAAAATCAGCAGGTATATTATTCTTTTTTAATATTGGCTCGATTACCGGGAACCACCTGTTAGCTCTTTTAATCGCAAGTATTGTGGCCGAGTGCCAGTAAGTGTTTGCAAGAAACTCACGCTCCATCCTCTCATAAACCTCAAAGTTTTCTGTTGGAATTTTTTCACCTGCAAATTCGAGGTAATTTGGAATTTCAGGAGAAATTATTCTATAACCTTGCGGAAAATCTTCATCCGGGTTGCTTCTGGCATTGGTTGTACTTTCAGTAAGGAATAGCATCATTAATAGAATTACTGATCCTGCTGTTACAACTATGCCAAGAAAAAAATAAAAGTATTTTGATTTGTTATTTTTCATAAAGATGTTCCATATCGTTTTAGTATTTTTACTTTTGTTTTGAGTTGCGAGTATATGCATTTTTAGTCTAAAAGGAAAAACTATTCGTTATCATTTGTAAAATTAAAGATGGATACAAAGTCTAACCGGGAAATAAAATCGAACAAGCAGTACCATCCACAGATGCATTCTGCTGAACATATTCTAAACCAGACGATGGTTAGAGTGTTCAACTGTGGAAGATCATTCAGTAACCATATCGAAAAGAAAAAATCTAAATGCGATTATCATTTTGATAGGAACCTTACTGAAGAAGAAATATATCTGCTTAACAATAAAGTTAATGAGGTAATTCAGCAGGATTTAACTGTTGTGGAGGAGTTCTACTCAAAAGAGTTAGCAAAGGTAAAGTATAACCTTTCAAAGCTGCCTGAAGATGCCGGTGAAAAAGTCAGAGTTATTAAGATTGGTGAGTACGATGCCTGCCCTTGCAGCGGTTTACACGTTTCTCATACTAAAGAAATAGGTATCTTTAATATAATTTCCACCGATTTCAATGAAGGAGTTTTAAGAATTAGATTTAAATTATTAAACGAATAAATGTAATAGTCCAAAGTAGATTCCTAACAATATTAAAATTTTTAATTTGATTTTTAAACAATGCAATTTTTTCGAAATTAATCATGAAATATTTAGCCGTAAATACTCTCTTATTAATTTTCGCATCATTTTTTATCTTTATTCAATGTGGAAGTAGAAATGATTCAATTGAAACTACTTCGCCTGATGGAAAGATTAAAGTTAATTTCTTTATCTCTGAAGAAGGAACAGCCGGATATTTAATAAATTATTCGGATAAAAATGTAATTGACACATCGTATTTCAGTTTTGACTTTCAGGATCAAAAATCTTTCGGTACAAATTTAGAAATTGTTAATACCTCAACTTCCACATTTGATGAAACCTGGGAGACAGTTTGGGGTGAACAGAGATTTATCAGAAATAATTATAATGAGCTTAGGGTTGAACTAAAAGAAAAAAGTGGATTGGGAAGAACCTGCTTTGTTGTTTTCAGAGTTTTTAATGATGGTGTAGGATTCAGGTTTGAATTTCCGGAACAGGAAAATTTAAATGATGTTGTCATTCTTGATGAAAACACACAATTCAAATTAACCGGTGACCACACTTGCTGGTGGACTCCGGGTGACTGGGATATTTATGAGCATTTATTCAACAAATCAAGATTTACTGAAATTGATGCCTTATCAAAAAGATCTCACAAAGCGCTTGCGCAAACTTACATTCCTGAGAATGCAGTTAACCTTACCGGTTACAATGAAATCGATGATGGAATTTACATCAGTATTCTTGAAGCAAATCTTACAAACTATGCGGATATGACTTTGAAAGTTGATAAGGAAAATCTTCTTTTTCAAAGTGAGCTTGTTGGAAATGATTCGGGAATAAAAGTAAAAACCAAAACTCCATTCGTTACTCCTTGGAGATTAATTTTAATCTCGTGATAAAGCGACTGACTTAGTAAGCTCAAGAACAATTCTAAATCTCAATGAACCAAATAAATTAGAAGATGTTTCATGGATAAAACCAACAAAGTATCGTTGGCATCTGGTGGGAAATGCATCTGGGCAAAAGCACCTGGGATATGAAAAGCGGAAGACACGGCGCAACAACTGAAAACGCAAAACGATATATTGATTTCGCTTCAAAGAATGGAATTGGTGCCGTGTTAATTGAAGGATGGAACACGGGCTGGGATCATTATCTTGGTTCAGAAAATTTGGATTATATTTTTGATTTTGTGACTCCTTATCCTGATTATGATTTAAAAGAAGTTGTTCAATATGCAAAAGAGAAGGGTGTTGCTATAATTATGCATCATGAAACTTACTGCTCATATTTTAGCTTATGAAGAACGGCTTGACACTGCATTTGCGCTCTGTAAAAGCCTGGGCATTCATGCTGTTAAAACAGGTTATGTTGGACAAATTGTTCCCGATGAAGAATATCATCACGGACAGTGGATGGTAAATCATTACAGAAAAGTTATGGAGAAAGCCGCAGAATATCAGATAATGATTGATGTTCACGAGCCAATAAAACCAACAGGTCTGCGCAGAACATATCCTAATCTAATGAGTGGGGAAGGACTACGGGGTCAGGAATTTAATGCTTGGTCTCCCGATGGAGGCAATCCACCAGAACATTTAACAATTATTCCTTTCACGAGAATGCTTGCCGGTCCAATTGATTACACGCCGGGAATATTTGATATCAAGTTTAATAAGTACAAACCAAGCAACCAGGTAAATACAACACTTGCACACCAGCTTGCAATTTATGTTGTTATTTATTCACCACTACAAATGGCCGCAGATCTTCCTGAAAATTACCAGGGACATCCGGCATTTCAATTTATTCGGGATGTTGGTGTTGATTGGGATACTTCAATAGTTTTAAATGGAGAAATTGGTGATTTCATTACAATCGTAAGAAAAGAACGAAATACAGACAAATGGTTTTTAGGCAGCATCACTGATGAGAATGCAAGAACGATTGAAGTATCATTGAATTTTCTGGATGCAGGCAAGAGATACAACGCAACTTTGTATGAAGATGCTGAAGATTCTCATTGGGATAAAAATCCCACAGCTTATAAAATTGAGAATAAAATTGTTAATAATTCGGACACTTTAAAGTTAAAACTTGCACCAGGTGGAGGAACGGCGATTAGTTTTATTCCAGCAAGCAAGCGATGATAACTACTTTAACTGTCATTCCCGTGAATGAAGTGAATCAGGAATCTGTTTTTTTGTTCAGTCCAGATTCCGGACAAGCCGGAATGACGTCCTGCGAATTAAGTGTGTCTGGAATCTGAAGAATAATAATTAATAATTCTAAGTAATTTTTATGCTTGAATACTTGGATTGGATATTAATAGCAGCTTATTTCATAGTAGTTTTTCTGGTTGCTTTCTGGTCTTCATTCAGCAAGAAAAGAAAGAGCAAAGATTCGTCCGATTACTTCCTTGCCGGAAGAAATGTCGGTTGGTTCATTATTGGGGCATCACTTTTTGCTTCAAACATTGGCAGCGAACATCTGGTTGGTTTAGCCGGCACTGGTGCTGCAAGTGGAGTTGCTGTCGGTCAATTTGAAATTCTCGCATCATTAATTCTTTTAATACTAGGCTGGCTTTTCGTTCCATTCTATTTGAAGAGCGGCGTTTTTACTATGCCGGAGTTTTTAGAGAAGCGATATTCTTCCGGTGCACGCTGGTATCTTGCTATCATTTCAATTGTCGGGTATGTGCTCACAAAAATTTCCGTAACAATTGCTGCCGGAGGAATTGTATTTGAATCATTGATGGGAATCGAATTCTGGACAGGAGCGCTAATCGTAGTTATTATTACAGGAATATACACAGTTCTCGGCGGACTTCGTGCTGTTCTCTATACTGATATGGTTCAAATGTTCATTCTTATTGGTGGAGCAGTAACCGTAACAATTGTTGGCTTAGTTAAGCTCGGCGGCGTTAGTGAACTTTACAATCATGCTGGTTCTGGATTTTTCAGTTTATGGAAACCGATGACCGACCCCAATTTTCCGTGGACTGGAATTCTTTTTGGTGCGCCGATACTTGGAGTATGGTACTGGTGCACAGATCAGTTCATTGTTCAAAGAGTATTATCTGGAAAAGACATCAATCATTCGAGAAGAGGAACAATCTTCGCTGGATACTTAAAGCTGCTTCCACTTTTCATTTTTGTAATTCCAGGTGTTATAGCTTATGCCTTAACTAAGACTGGAGCAATCACATTAGATTCTCCTGATCATGCTTTACCAACTTTAGTTGGAACTTTATTGCCAATTGGTTTGAAAGGAATTGTTGTTGCAGGATTACTTGCTGCACTTATGAGTTCTCTTTCATCAGTTTTCAATTCCTGTTCAACTTTAATTACGTGGGACATTTATAAAAAAGTTAAACCAGATGCTTCTGAAAAAAAATTAGTATTTGTTGGAAGAATTTCTACAGTGGTTCTCGTTGTATTTGGATTGTTGTGGATTCCGATGATGAAATTAATTTCAGGACAGATCTATCAATACCTGCAAAGTGTCCAGGCTTACATTTCTCCTCCGATTGCAGCCATATTTTTGCTCGGAGTTCTCTCCAAAAGAGTTAACTCACAGGGAGCAATTGCGGCATTACTAACGGGATTTGTTTTGGGAATTGCAAGATTAGTTCTGGAACTAATGAAAGGCTCGTTAAGTGGTTTTCTTTATCAATATGCTGATATTAATTTTCTCCACTTTGCTTTTCTGCTATTCCTTGTTTGCACTTTGGTTTTGGTAGTTGTTAGTTACTTCACTTCTCAACCCGTAGCTCAAAAAATTGATGGACTTACTATTCATACAACCACAAAAGAAATTGATATTAAAGATAAAAGCTGGCGAAGGAGGGATTTCATATTATCTGTTCTTCTCATAATTCTGGTTGGAATTATCTGGGCTTATTTTAGTGGATAGTTAACAGACTTAAATATGATTAACTGTACTCAACTTCTTTGGTGACCTTAGAACTGCTTCTGTAAATGGGTATTTTGAATGAGAAAACCGTTCCTTTGTCCTCAGCACTTCTGACTTTAATTTCCATGTTGTGCACTTCCAGGATTCTTTTCACAATTGCCAGTCCCAAACCAAGTCCCTCGTTTTCTTTTTGAGCTGACCGATGATTTCTTTGGTAACGATCAAAAATGTGAGGCAGTTCGTCTTCATTAATTCCACGTCCTGTATCCTGAATTTCAACAAGGATCTCGTCCGCTTGTGGTGATAATGTTATTAATACCTTTCCATTTTCAGACGTAAACTTTAAAGCATTATCTAAAAGGTTTTGAATTGCTCTTTCCATCATTGCTATATCAGCATAAACAAGAGGAAGATCATAAGGAAAATTAACTGATAGTTTAATGTTTTTTTGCTCAGCTATAACATTGTTTTTCTGTTGAATGTCCTGAACAAGTTCTGCAAGAGAAAAAGGTTCGGGATTTGGTTTCGTTTCTCTTGCTTCCAGCTTTGAGAGTTCAAATAATTCGGCTACTAGATTTTTTAATCGCTCAGTGCTGTTATAGATTGTTTGTATATATTTTTTTCTTTCATCTTCAGAAAGAGAATCGGCTTTAATTAAAATTGTTTCAATATATCCCTGGATTGTTGCAAGCGGAGTTCTGAGATCGTGAGAAACGTTTGCCACAAGATCTCTTCGCAGGTTATCCATAGTTTTTATTTCTTCAATATTTTTAACTATAGTATCAGCCATTACGTTGAAAGAATCGGCAAATTCGCGAAGCTCTCCCTTACTTTTCAATTTTATCCTTGCCGTTAAATCGCCCTCTTTAAATGTGCGGACTACTGTTATAATTTTTCGGAGATTTTTTGTTATAAAACCAAGTGCAACAAGGCTAAATAATGCTGCTGCTATAAGTGTTATTGTCATCGAGCGAACACCGAGTCGAAGGATATAACTTCCCACAACAAAAGATGCTGCATTTTCAAATTCTTCCCCACCAAGAATTACATAAATGTAACCGCGAAGAACAGAACCCTCATATACTTTTGCGGCAGAAAAAGTTTTTTCAACGTGTTCATTTTTGGGATCAACACCCATTACGAACGATGAGGGTTCATTTTCCAAAAACTCATGTATAGGTTTTAGAGGAACGTACTTCAGCTTTATTTTTTTATTCGGTGCAAAGTAAGCCAAAATTTTTCCTTCTGTGTCCAAAAGGTAAACTTCGATGCTCGGATTAATAACCATAATATCGTGAAAGATTTTTTTGAGCGCTTCATCATTTGCCTTACCGTTAATAAAACACTGGTTTTCATCTGCGATATGCTTTGCAACTTCTGCATTAAGCCTTTGACTAGCCTCCTGGTAATACATCTCTGCAGTAAATGCAGCAATATAGAGGTAGACTACAGAAACAATTATCAAGGCAATCAGGAAAACTGCTGCAATCTTCCAGTAAAGACTCGAGAAAAACCCATATTTTCTATGTCCAGATTTTTCTGCCACTAAGTTATTTCCTCGTTAAATCTGTATCCAACTCCCCACGAAGTTAAAATATATTTAGGTTTGGATATATCAGGTTCAATTTTACTTCTCAACCTGTTGATGTGAGAATTAACAGTATGCTCGTACCCATTGTATTGATATCCCCAGAGAATATTCAACAGCTGTTCCCGCGTATATGTCTTGCCCGGGTGTGATGCAAGAAGATGAAGAAGGTCAAACTCTTTTGGTGTCAGTTCAATTCTTTCTCCTCGTGCTGTTACTTTTCTTTTTGACGCTTCAATAACCAGATCACTAACAGAAATGTCTGCGTCGCTACCAATTTCTTTTTGTATAGCTTCAACTCTTCTTAGTATTGCTTTTACACGTGCAATAAATTCTCTAATGCTGAAAGGCTTGGTCAGATAATCATCTGCGCCCACTTCCAGTCCAATTACTTTATCCATTTCTTCAGATTTGGAAGTAAGCATCAAGATAGGAGTGTAAATATCTTTTCTTCGAACTTCTTTGCAGATTTCCAGTCCATCTACTTTGGGAAGCATTAAATCCAGGACGATTAAATCGAATTGATCTGTTGTTGCGATTTTCAATCCGTCGCTGCCATCCATTATTGTAGTTACTTCACACTTCAGATCTTTTAGATGAATCTCCAGCAAATCCGCTATTGATTTGTCGTCTTCTATTACAAGTACTTTTTTCATTACAGTTTTAAATTATTTATTTACTAATATAATTGCCAGTTATAACAAAACTATCACAATATAGGACTTAAAATTAAAATAATGAGCTGCCGCTAAATTGGCAGCTCATAGGAGAGGGCGTTATCTTGTCACTATTCCAGTGGGGAAGGAAGAAAGGTTTGTGCTCATATCGTAATTAAAATGATCTGTTGCATTCATCGGTATATCACCAACAAGTGGTTTTAATGTGAATGGATTTGGGCTGTTATCCGGATCTGGCTCAATAGAAATTACAGCTGTTCCTCCTGCAATATCAGTTGGAAAAGCTTAAACCCGATCGGTGCATTGATTAGAAAATCTTCTCCCGGGAATGGAGGTCCTGGCATAGTGCTGCTGTATGGATCGGCATCATCAACAACGGTTGTACTTGTAAATGTACCGGTTGTTACCGGCACTACCATTAATGACTGTCCATCCTTCATATTTCCAGCCTGCTGGCAGTGTCGGTAAAAACAATCCTTGTGCAGGACTACCAGTGCTTAAGTCTAAAAACCAGATACCACTGTTCTCATTAGTCATTGAACCATTAGTTGGTGTTGCTAGTATGTATGTTCCTGTTGCTGAAGTAAAATCGTTACCTAATGCTGCGGGATGACCAACTGATACGTTTGATGTATTTCCGCTGAAGTCTCCTGCAAGTATATGAATTGAACTTGGATTTGGATCGGAGTCCGGGTTTGGCTCGATTGTTAATACGAATGTAGTGGCATTTGCTAAGTTTGTTGCATCCACCTCAAAGTCGGTTTGACTTAAAGTTCCACTGGAGTTTACAGTAAATGTTCCTGTAGAAACCGGTGTATCTTCCACCACACCACCGGATTTTGATAAAGTCGGCACAATTATCCATCCCTCATATTTGGCGCTTGAACCAAGATCCTCAAGCCCGCTGATATTTAATTTTAATGTAGTATTTGCCGGTGGATTCTGTGTTGGAGATTCTTCCTCAGAGCATCCCCAAAATATAAATGATGAGAGAAAAAGAATGACAATTAAAGTACGCATTTTATCTCCTGCTTTTATTTATGAATTTTTACAGGAGAAAGCTAATTTCGAATTGTCACGGAAGGTTCACAAAAGTTGAAAGTTTCTATAAAGATATTTCGTAGTAAAAAAAGGCGGAATTTTCATTCCGCCCTGTATGAATTTATAACGAAGCAAGCATCTTATTAGCTTTGTTTCGAACAAAAGCCTGGTTGAGGTTGATCAGAGCATTAAAGTTTGCACACTTCTCTGCATACTTTTTTGCTTCCGCAACATTTCCATCCTTTGAATAGGCAACTGCCATGTAATAATACGTTTGGGGATTTTGTAAATTAGATTTTTCAAACTCGCTTATTGCTTTCTTGTAATCCTTTTCCTGCAAAGCAATCAACCCATTCAGATAATGAGCCTGCCATATTTGAAAAGTGTTATTCGCTTTGTTTGCACTCGTATTGAATTCACCGGCTAGTTTTTTTGCTTCTTCAGTTTTACCAGTCATCAAAGCAATTCTACCCATATTGTAGAGGTTAAATCTCCTTGTATTTTCTTTTACTTCATCAGCCAAGCCGGATCCTTCCATTACTGATAAGGCTTCCTTGTATTTTGCTTTTGCTTCATCGTATTTACCGGCTTCAAAAAGTATATTACCCATTTGATTCAAATCGCCAGTCATAGCTCCGGCGTCATCAATGTTTTTAGCAAGGTTGAATTGTTTCTGCAACTCTACCAAAGCACCGTCTGTATCACCCTGGTCAACACAAGCAACTGTTTTTGTGAAAAGTGCAAACCGCCTTTCACCATTATTTTTTGCAATTTCATAACTCTTATCGCAGTTCTCTTTTGCTTCATCATACCTGTTTAAGTAGATAAGATCGTTGGATATACCCATATGAGAAGCGAAGAAATCAGGCCTTATATCCAGTGCCTTCTTGTATTCAGTAATTGACTCTTCAAATCTCCCTTGTTTTGATAGCATTTCTGCATAAGAGTCATAAGGATTAGGATCATCGGGAATAAGCTCGATGTATTTCTTGAATGCTTTCTCAGCCTCAGCATAATTTTCCAGGTTCCTGTATGAATAACCAAGCATATTGTACGAAGTTGAAAAATCAGGAGCTAATTCAGTCGCTTTTTTAAGATGCTGAACTGCGAGATCAAATTTTTGTTGCCCAAAATAGAATTGACCCAGTTGTTGTTGAGCTCTTTCATCATTTGGATAAAGCTCAACCAGTTTTGTCAAGTATTCCTCTTGCGCTTTTTGGTTTCCATCCACCCCTGCTTTTAGCGCAAGAATAATTAATCTCTCACCCTCTGAAACATTTTCCACATTTGCAACTGCGTTGTCTAGGTCTTCAAAAAATCCTTTATTTGTTGGATTGGCTAAAGAATGGTAATAGTAAGCCATTACGAACTTTTTGTCCTTTGCAAATGCACTTTCAAAATGCTGTAAAGATTCCCTCAGCCGTAGCTTTTCAAAAAGATCGCGACCCTGAAGAAAGTCATTTTTAGCTTCGGCTGACATTGTGGTTACGGCAATTTTACCCTCGTCCTCTTTAGGTGCGCAGGCTGTTAAAAGAATCAGCGTAAAAAGGATTAAAGTAAATGATAATCCTGTTCTAAAAAGAAATTTTTGCATTCTATCCTCCTTGATTTAATGATGAATTTGATAATAAATGTAAATGTATATTTTTATCAAAAAAAAGATATGGTGTTAATAGAGAAGCATCAATATATAAATGATTAACGGTAAATGAATGAAACAAAAGGATATTGATAATTATTTTAAAAATAAAAACCCCCGCAAAGATATCCATGCAAGGGTTCAGCTGAAGAAAAAATTATTTTTTATTTAATCAGAATCATTTTCTTCGTTTCAACAAAACCTTGTCCTGAACTTGATTCAGGATCTAATACCTGCAGTTTATAGAAATAAATCCCGCTCGTTAATCCTTCAGCATAAAATTGTACTTCATAATTACCTGCTGGTTTTTCTTCGTTAATAATAGTTACAACTTCATTTCCAAGAATATCATAGACCTTAAGTTGAACAAAGGATTGCTCAGGAATATTATACTCAATATTTGTTGAAGGATTGAATGGGTTGGGGAAGTTTTGGTTCAGATAAAATTTATTGACGACCGGACTTTGATCTTCGATCCCGGTGGTAATAATATTCAGCACTTCCTGTTTCATTATAAAAGGAATGTTTGGTAATGCATCATACATATTCACAAATTTGTTTATATCATCATGGTCAATATTTCTGATGTGGTCAACAAGCTGTGTTTTTATAGTCTGATAACAGACTTCAGCAGTGATTGTGTACTCTGTGTTCGGCAAAGACATGATGTGATATGTAATGCTATCGCCGCCGCTACCTTCGTCAGGACCAATACGATTAAAGTTTGGATCACCCAAAGCATTCCCTGCTATTTTTATAGTGTCATAGCTCTGGTGAGTAGAAGTAAATCCTTCTGGAGGAAGACGATTATCTTTTATGTATTCTGCTGCTCGGAGAAGTTTATATGTTACTTGCTGATCAGTGTTAACAAAAACTCCTTCATAGACCTGCACCTGATCTTCTGCGTCTATTAAATCGTAATGAGATTCATAATCTGAATTATAATTCGTTATTTTACCTTCAGCATCCCACTCACCGGATTCAAATATAACGTTGCCAACTCCCTGCTCAACTTTTAAGTGAATCCACATTCTTCTAAATGGTATTCCGGTTGGAATTTTATGACCGGTCAAATTCTTTAGAAATAGTTTAACCTCCAATTGGTCATTTATGTAACGTGCTGATGTACTGAGTTCGACAGACTTTTCCAACAGACTATATTCCGTTCTGGAAATCGTAGAGTCAAAATGTTCAGGCTCAGCAGTAAGTCCGAGTGAATCGATATTGTTCTTCAGTAAATTCTGCATATAAAAATTTCCACCGACAAATGTGTGCCGCCAGAATGGAGTCCTGTCAGGATAATTTCCCATACCTGAAATTTTTATCGGATCATAAATCTTCGGCATATGGCAATCCTGGCACTGAATGTTCTGAGAAGAATAAACGCTATTCTTCCATTCGATGTAAGGAGTCTGTTCAGGAAAACTTCCAACTATATTTCCTTGTTCGTCCAGAGTTGGAGTAAACAAAGTATGACAGGTGGCGCATAGTTCGGATTGATTTACATGAGGACTGAACTCAGATTTGTAACCAATTATTGCCCACATTAAAGTTGTGTCTGAATTTTCGTAAGGTCCGTATAAGATACTATCAGCTTGAATAATATAATTTCCCGAATAAGATCCCTGAGTTCCAAAGTTATCAGGTTTGATTTGATGACAGACAGTGCAGCTGACTCCATCGTTAGCTAGTGGATCTTGTTTTAATTCAGCCATTGAGTATCCTGATTGCCCATTATAAATTGCCTGGGTGTATCCCATTGGTGAATGGCACCTTAAACAAGTGCTTTCAATCGTTTCCTGAAGTTGAGGAAAGTTGCTTACCTCTTCAGCAACCATTGCTCTCCATAACGGATCTTTACTTGCATTCCCCATCATAGTTGAACGCCAATATGTAATCGGTGAAACATCAATACCATTCCAGGTCATTGCATTTCCGTTGCTTTGATGGCAGAGTATGCAATTTCCTGAACCACTAAAAAGTGCTGACTTCTCTGTAGGTAATTGAGATTGAGCCTGTAGTGAAGAAATAAAAATATATATGAAAAATGAAGTGAAAAATTGTTTCAAAAATAATCCTTTACTGTTTCAATAGTTATTTGAAGAAAAGTTTAATTACAGAATAAGGGACTCAAAACCAGTTCTCAAATTCCGAATTATTTCCACTTTAAAATAGAGAATTACTTAATCAAATTTTAGCCCTATTAAGCTTATCGAAGCAGGATCATTTTCTTTGTCTCAACAAAACCCTGTTCTGAACTTGATTCAGGATCTGATACCTGCAGTTTATAGAAATATATGCCACTTGTTAAACCTGAGGCATCAAACTCAACTTCATAACTTCCAGTGGCTATTTCTTCATTTACAAGTGTCGCAACTTCGTTACCAAGAACATCGTAAACTTTTAGACTTACGAATCCACGATCAGCAATCACAAATCCAATATTTGTTGATGGATTAAATGGGTTAGGGTAGTTTTGTTCTAAATCAAAATTTATTGGGGTGCTCAAATCATCACGGACATTAACCGGATTGCCACCACCGTCAGTTGTCTTTAATAGAATACCATTATTCCCCCCGGCAAGGTGTACACTATTCGAGGCTGCAAGAGCACAATAAAGATTTTCATTTGTCGGTGTCGATTGAACAAACCAATTCGTTCCGTTATCAGTAGACTTTATAATTGTGCCGCCACTTCCAGACGCTATTATCCAATTTGCATTTTGCCTGCTAGCGTCGACTGAATATAAATCTTGACTGGTCGGACTACTGACAGTAGACCAGGATTCTCCGGCATCTGGTGAAGAAATTATAGTTCCATTGTTTCCAACAGCAAAAAGTTGACCGCCACCCCCGAATCCAAATGCATTAATATTGTCTGAAGTCCCGCTGGTTTTTTGAGCCCAGCTAACACCTTCATCTGTGGTTTTGAAAATTACTCCACTTGTTCCTCCAACTAATGCAATTAATGATGTTCCTGAAACAGGACCAATTCCGCAATTTAAATTTTCGTTGGTGGGAACAGTCCGAATTTCCCAGGAGAGCCCGATGTCATCACTGAAGAAGCAGCTTCCGCTATCTCCAACTACATATGCCACACCACTACCCCTGGAAAAAATTGATCTGAAATTTGAGCTTGTTACAGGACCTCTCAAGTTCCAGCTTGTTCCACCATTGGTGCTTACCAGCACTATACCAGAATCTCCAGCAACCCACAACTGACTGCTGGTCGGCTGATGTAATTGTTTTAAATCTTTATCTGTTCCCGTTGGAAAATTTTCCCAGTTTTCACCCGCATCGTTTGATCTAAACACCGCACCGTTGCTACCTATCATCCAATAAAAATTTGCAGGGCCAACATTTAAATCATACAATGTTTCTGAAGTTATACCTGGAATGATATACCAACCTGTTTGGGCAAAAGAGGTTGAACAAAGAAGTAAAGCGAGAAATGTTTTAAAAAGTAAAGCATTTTTCACACTCATAGTCTCCTTATGATTGATAATTTAAATTTGATTATAAGGAATAATTGCTAATTGTGCAATAATATTTTAAGTGGTAAAAGCTATATAAAATAAAAAACCCCCGCTATTAATTGGCAGGGGCATTAAGACAATTGTATTGCTTGATTTACTTTAATAACATCATCTTTTTAGTTTCTACGAAACTTCCTGCACTTGATTCAGGATCTGATACCTGCAGTTTATAAAAATATATTCCGCTTGATAATCCTTTAGCATCAAAATTGTACTTCATAACTCCTAGCTGGTTTTTCTTCATTTACAAGTGTTGCAACTTCGTTTCCAAGAACATCAAAAACTCTTAAAATTACGTTTGACATTTCACGTTTGATGTTTGACGGAATAGAATATTTTATTTTTGTTGATGGGTTGAACGGATTTGGGTAATTCTGCTCAAGAATAAACTTACCAGGAATATTATTTGATTCGTCATTAACTGAAACTACCAGATTCTGATAGCTAATAGTTTCTGATTGATAAACTGTTTTCGATCCTATACTCTGAACAAAAACTACTACATTTAAACTATCAGCATCCCACAAAGGATCGAGATCAATTGTTTGAGGTATATCCTTTGTCTCATTTAAGTCGATGGTAAATGATTGTCCGTTTGGTGTTGGCAGCATTTTTCTCATTACGTGCTTGTGGTTTGAAACACCGTTCCTTCCATCATAAAAGAGATCTTCAGCAACTATAAAATGAATTACTAAATCATTTTCAGCTATATCACCGGTTCGAGTCAGTTGTGCGTTTAAATTTAATTGAGTGGAATTTCTTGTCCCGTTTAATATTATTTCTAGTGGACTCTGAGTAGAAACCAGATTATCCAAGCTGGCTGCCCATCCCGAGGTACTTCCCTGGTGAGTTCCGTCGAACCAACCCTGTGGTGTAGCATTGAATAGCATTATAATAAGCATCTCTAGCATCGGAACCTTCCATACTCTCTATATAAAGCTGATCGTCTGGATAGGGGTAAGACCATATGATAATATATATAACTGATTTTATTCCCGTTCGGACCTGCCAGGTAATTATCAATAACGTTATGGGCAGCAGGGCAAAGAGGGCAGTGGGAGTTAGTAAAAACCTCAACTAAAACCTTTCTTTCTTCCTGAGCAATAAGAACCGAAGCAAATAATATTATACCGGTGAGAACTACTGTTAAAAATTTCATATTCATCCTTTTATTTTTAATATCATTATAAGTATTGATAATAAATTATAAAAGTGGAAAATTAAATGTATCACGAAAGTATAACAATCAAATGATTACACAGTGAAAATTGGTTTTAGTTAGAAATGTGATAAGAAAAGCTGTCACGGTCAGACCATGACAGCTGAAGAATCAGTTATTTACCCATCTTATTTAAAATTTCTTCCATCTGATCCATTACCTTATTCATCTTTTTCATTGTGAGAGTAACCGGTTCCGGAGACATTGGATCAATTCCTGCATCCTGAATTAATTCAGTCGGATATTTTGAACCGCCACCTTTTAAGATATTGTAGTAAGCATTTACTGCCGGTTGTCCCTTCTCAAGCATTTTCTCGACAAATGCAGTTCCGTATATAAGAGATGTTGCATATTGAAATACGTAATAGTTGTACCCAAGAAAGTGAGGAATATAAGACCATTCGTATTGTATGTAATCATCAACAACGCAGTGACCCTCATCGTTTCCGTAGTATTTTTTTACAATGTCATAATATATTGAGCACATATCTTCACCTGTAATAGGTTCACCGGCTTCTACTTTTTTATGAATTTCCCATTCAAATTCTGCAAAAGAAGTCTGTCTAAAGATTGTCAATCTTAATAGGTCAAGATAGCTTCCAAGCAAGTATAATTTTTCTTCATCATTTTTAACATTCTTAACCATATAATCGTTTAGTAATGTTTCATTTACAGTTGAAGCAATTTCAGCTACAAAAGTAGCGTAATCAGCTTTTGCAAATGGCTGAGACTTATTTGAAAAATAGCTGTGCATAGTGTGACCAAGTTCATGAGCAAGCGTAGAAACAGATTCGTAATCATCGTTCCAATTCATAAGGATATAAGGATGAACATCGTAAGCACCACCGGTGGAATAAGCACCGCTTCTCTTACCGACAGTTGGCATGTAATCGATCCATCTTTCACCAAATGCTTTATTAAGAGTACTTGCATATTCATCACCGAGAAGTTTAAGAGAATTTGAAATGATATTTTGTCCTTCTTCTATGTTATAAGTCAGTTCAACTTTATCAACTAACGGTGTATAGAGGTCATAATAATGAAGCTCGTCAACACCAAGCATTCTTTTTTTCAGATCAAGAAAACGATAAAGTGTAGGAAGATTTTTATTTACCTGTTCAATCAAAGTTGATATAAACTGAAACAGGGAGATTATCGCGGCTCAATGCTGCTTCCAATGATGATTCATATTTCCTGTTTTTAGCATAAACCCAATCCTTCTTTACCTTACCTCCGAGGTTTGCACCAAGTGTATTTTTAAAATCGCCATAGCTGTTAAAAAATGATTCCATCACATTTTCACGATCTTTCCTGTTAGGCAGGGATCTGTATCTTGTGTAGGAAGCCGGAGTAAGCTCTATCTCTTCCCCGGTTGAGATTGTTATTTTTGGAGCCGGTTTTTCTGCATTATTAAAAATTCCATAAACATCGTTCTGGTTTCCGGCGATCAAACCGAAGCTTGCGAGTATTTTTTCTTCAGGTTCACTTAACGTGTGTGCCTGTAATCTTTGAATATTATCAATATACATTCGAGAACTCTTCCAATTCTGGTTTTTCTTTAAAGAACTGCTGCATTTTTTCTTTTGGAATAGTCAGTATTTCCGGTTCCATAAAAGCAGTGTTCTCACCAAATTTTGTTCCAATAGATGTTATTTGCTGATCAAGTGCCTGGTTCTCAGAAATGTTCAGGTCTTCATTGCTGAGATTGCCGGCAAATGTTGCAGCAGCGTAAAAAGATTTTAATAAATCAAAATAAATTCTCAGTGCACTATATAGGGTTTCAGCATTATTGCCAAGCTTACCCTTATAATCGGGAAGTTTGTCAATTTGTGCGGAAATATTATTTACTTCCGTTTGCCAGGCATCTGTAGAGGAATATATTTCTGAAAGATTCCATTTGTATTTTTCTTCAACCTGATCCCGCTCAATCGGCTGTGTAAATACATTGTTTGATAGAAAAAAAAGAATGGTGATTGTGAATAATATTCTGTGCATAACTCCACCTGTTGTTTGTTAATTTAATTTATTAATAGGTTTCTAAAATTAAGGAGATTTAGAATCAGAAACTTAGAAAAATGATGAGTGGTTTGATAATATCAAGCAAAATAATCCTCTTAATTTCAAAACTTGTTATATTTAGCATTACTTAATTACCAACTTTCTGAAAACAGGTCGAAAATTTAATAAATCAAAAACAAACAGGTGAATCCAATGAAATATTTAATTTATCCCTTATTTATAGTTTCATTAATGATTTTAGGGTGCGAAAAACAAACCGAACAATCAGAGGAAATGACAATGACTGAACAAACGATTGCGAAATTTGTTCCAACAGAACTTAAATATGATTCAAGTAATCTTGATGAAAGACAAAAAATGGTTATTCAAAAGCTTTACAAAGCCTCCAAAATAATGGATGAAATCTTTTTAGAGCAGGTTTATTCAAAGAATGACCAGATAAAAGCCAGACCTGATGAAGCAGGATACAGAGGAAGCAAAAGATCAACTTGAATTATTTACATATTATGTTCGGTCCATTTGACAGGCTTGATCACGATGCACCATTTATAGGAACTGAGAAAAAACCGCTCGGTGCAAATTTTTATCCTGAAGATATGACCAAGGAAGAATTTGAGAATTGGATAAAGGCAAATCCAAAAGATGAAAAAGCATTCACTTCTGAATTTACAGTAATCCGGCGAGATGATGGAAAGCTGGTTGCTATTCCTTATAGTGAATATTGGAAAGACAAATTAACAGAAGCCTCAAAACTCCTAAAGGAAGCAGCAGAGTATGCTGATAATTCTTCCTTGAAAAAATATTTACTTTCAAGAGCGGATGCTTTTTTGAGTAACGATTATTACCAGAGCGATATGGACTGGATGGATCTTAAAGATCACGCAATTGAGATCGTAATCGGACCGTATGAAGTTTATGAGGATGGTATGTTCAATTACAAAGCATCCTTCGAAAGTTTCTTAACGATAAAAGATCCGGTTGAAAGTAAAAAACTGGATGTTTTCAAACAGTATTTAAGAGATATGGAAATTCATCTGCCGATTCCCGATCAATATAAAAATTTTGAAAGAGGTTCGGAATCACCACTAGCAGTTGTGAATGAAATCTTTACCGCAGGCGACACAAAAGCTGGTGTTCAGACACTTGCCTTTAATTTACCTAACGATGAAAGAGTTCGTAAGGCAAAAGGATCTAAAAAAGTAATGCTGAAGAATGTTTCCCATGCAAAATACGATAAGCTGCTTATACCAATTGCTGAAATTGTTCTTGATCCGGAACAAATGGAATATATAACTTTTGATGCTTTCTTTAGTCACACACTTATGCACGAAATGTCTCACGGTATAGGTCCAGGCTTTATTAAAGTTGATGGAAAAGACACTGAAGTGAGAAAAGAACTAAAAGAAACATATGCGACGCTTAGAAGAATGCAAAGCCGATATACTTGGAATGTATAATAATATTTTTATGATTGAAAAAGGTGTATTCCCGGAAACATTTGAAAAAGAAACCTATGTTACTTTCCTTGCAGGCACATTTCGTTCGGTTAGATTTGGAATAAATGAAGCACACGGTGGCGGGAATGCAATAATTTATAATTACCTTTTTGAAAAAGGTGCTTATGAATACAACCCTGATACAAAGAAAGTAAAAGTAAATTTTGAAAAGATTGGACCCGTGCTAAAAGAATTGGCAAATCTTATTTTAATGATCCAGGCAAAAGGCGATTACAAAGGCGCTAAAGACCTTATTGCGAAGTATGTAGTTAATTCTCCTTCAATGAAAACTTTACGTGATAATCTATCAAATCTTCCTGTTGATATAAAACCGGTTTATGAGATTGAGGAGATGTATAAATAAAATTTCAGGATTTAAATATTGAAAGATTTAATGTCACACTGATTGAAATCGAAATTAACTGAATACGAGCATTTTTTAATATGTTGAAGATATCGACACGTTTTATAAACGTGTCGATATCTTTATAATATTTCGACACGTTATTTGGATATATCGATAAAACCGGCTAAATTTATCCAAAAAAAGATGAAAAATGTTCAATAATGATAAACCATACAATGACCTCCCACTACTTCCACCGAAGACCGAACTTGAAAATACTGAAATTTTAAAAACAGCAATAAGTGCAAACAAGGCACTAGCTGAGCTAAAAGGAATGGCAAAGACAATCCCTAATCAAGCCATATTAATAAATTCACTTCCACTACAAGAAGCAAAATTGAGTTCGGCAATTGAAAATGTTTTGACTACAAATGATAAGTTGTTTGAAGCATTTGCGTCTAAAGGCAATGAATACGACCCGCAGACTAAAGAAGTACTACGTTACAAAGAAGCTTTATGGGAAGGGTACAATAGATTAAAGAAGAGTAACCTTTTGACAACTAATTTATTTATTAGCATATTCCAAAAAATAAAAGAAACGACAGCAGAAATCCGAAACACTCCGGGAACTAAAATATCGACATCAACAGGGGAAGTAATTTATACACCGCCGGAAGGTGAGAATTTAATAAGAGAGAAGCTTTTTAATCTTGAAGAGTATATTAATAATACTGAAGATAAAACTGATCCGCTTATTAAGCTTGCAGTAATTCACTACCAATTCGAGGCGATCCATCCATTTACAGATGGTAATGGAAGAACAGGTAGAATTATTAATATACTGTACTTAATACATCAACAGCTACTAGAGTTGCCTGTTATTTATTTAAGTCGCTACATTATAGAGAACAAAGATGATTATTACGGACTTTTAAAAGGTGTAACTGAAAAAAACGAATGGTCAACCTGGATATTGTATGTTTTAAATGGGATTTTAAATACTGCAGAAACTACGGTGAACAAAATTATCGATATAAAAAATTTATTGGATAAAACTTTAGCAGAGATGAAACAGAAATTATCAAGTAGAGTATATTCAAAAGAATTAATAGAGCTACTCTTTACACATCCATATTGCAAAGTAGAATTTGTAGTTAATGAGGGCATCGCAAAAAGACAAACTGCTGCTGAATACCTAAAAGAAATTGAAAAAACTGGTTTGTTAAAAAGTAAAAAAGTCGGCAAGGAAGTACTTTACTTAAACCTTCCGCTTTTTGAATTATTGAAAAACTAAGATTAATACTATAAAGAAGATTTAATTAGTAGAGTGATATGTCAGTTTGCGGAGTAGATTTAGGTTCATTTAAGACACCAAGTTATGTAGCCTGGTTAGAAGGGAAAGAATTTCATTTCGATCTTTATTTGTCGAGTAAAGAAAAACCATTCCCACCTCTGCCGCGAGGATTAAGCATTCCAACTCACATTGCATTCGATGGACCACAAAGTTTGCCAGCAATTGGAAATAAAAGAAGAGAATGTGATAAGTTAGCAAACACACCCACAAGAGTTCTTCCTTCAAACAGAGAAGAACTTAAAAGCTGGAAAATGTATAAGCAATTAATTGAGTGCGGAGTAGAAATCTTCTGGAATGTTTACAGCAAGAATCTTACAGCAATCGCAGGATTAAATGATAATAGTAATTCAGAGCTTTTAATATTTGAAACATATCCACGATATATAATTAAAAGACTTTGGTCGGGAGAAAAAATACCATCAAAATCAAAAGCTACCAGTTGAGTACATAAGAAAATTTTCAACTCTTATTAGGCGAAAAGGATATGATTTTAAAAAGAATAAAGTTACATCTCACGATTATATTGATGCTATGCTTTGTGCAATTACCGCAGAAGATTATTATAAAATCTTCAAGGGAATGTAAACGGCAAAGTTGGAAAAAGTGTAATGGTAGATAATAACGAGAAAATTCTTAGAGAAGGATTCATTTATAGCCCCTAACACTGTTTTGGATTAAAAAACAATCCAAAATTCTTTTAATACTCTTCATTTGTTATTAACTTGCAATCCCTACTGCAGAATATTGAACCTTTTGATTTTTAATCACTAATTAAAGGAGAAACAATGCCAAATCTGGTTGAAGAATTTATCAGCTCACTTGGACCCGAAGTAACAAAAAAAATGTCTTCCACTACAAATATAGATCAGGGAACATTACAGCAATTGCTGCCTGCAATTACACCTATGATTTTAGGCGGCTTAAAAAAACAAAAAGACGAAAGAGGTGGACAGGATCGTGTTGATCATATTTTAAATAAATACGGAAATCCAACAGCTTTGGATAATATGGAGGATCTGTTCAAACAAAAATTGAATGATAACTCCACCGAACCTAATTTAGGCGGATTGCTAGGAAATGCCGGAACCGATGCAACAAATATGTTAACTAACAATTTTAAAATTGATTCCAATATGGCCTCAAAGCTAATCCCGATGTTAGCACCAATTGTGCTGGGATTTTTAACCAAGAAAAGAGATTCCGGTACAGGCTCCAGCGGATTGGCTGGATTGTTAGATCAGGATGGTGATGGGTCTGTTTTGGATGATGTTGCCGGTTTGTTTTTAGGCGGATTGGGAGGAAGTTCTAATAAAGGAAATCCTCTAACGAATCTTTTAGGTGGTTTATTAGGGGGCAATAAATAATCTTGAAAATATCTTATTTCAAATAATCGAAAGGAGTAAACTATGTCTCACATTTCAGATGGTGCGGTAAAAGTGATCGAAATAATTGGAATTTCATCCAAAAGTTTTGATGATGCCGTTGCTCAGGCTTTAGATAAAGCATCCAAATCTGTAAAAGGAATTACAGGTTTTGAAATTACCAAGCACATGGCTTCGGTTGAGGATGGTAAAATCAAACAGTACAAAGTGAATCTTAAACTTGCATTCCCGGTTTTATAAAAAAAGAAAGGAGACAACATGTCTTTACAAGTAAAATATAGTGGAGTTCTTGCATTAGCTCAGGAACTTAAAATAAAAGATCTGAATGTTGCTGAAGAGGGTGGAGCATTAAAGTTATCTGGCACTGACAAATACCCAGTACGAAAAAAATTTAGTTTGGGATAAAATAAAAGAATTAGGTGGCGAGTCACATACAGACATTAAAGCGGATCTTAAAGTTGCACATCCTGAATTCTATCATGTTCACAAGGTTCAGAGTGGTGAAAGCTTAAGTAAAATTTCCAAGCATTATTACAAAGATGCTAATCAGTATATGAAGATCTTTAACGCAAATAAAGATCAGCTTTCAAATCCTGATATGATAAAACCAGGGCAGGAATTAAAAATTCCTAATCCGTAATTGTTAGTTTATAGTCTGGTCTCAATTAAATGTCATTTCAAACCTGCTTGCCTGTTGCAAGCAGGTTCAGTAATTGAAAGTAGCACTTTAAATCACAACTAATCATCTCGTAATTAATTTAATCCTTATCATTTAAAACATTTAGTTAAATTTGCAATTCTTTATTTTAAAAATGGATTTTAATTGAACGAAGAATTAAAAAATCAGAAAATTGTCTATTCCGAAGACGTTCAAACTGTAAATAAAAATGGACGTGAATACATAATTGTTGGTACCGCTCACATTTCCCGGCAATCAGCAGAATTGGTAAAACAAGTGATTGAAAATGAAAAGCCGGACACTGTTTGTATTGAACTTGATGAAAAAAGATACAAAGCACTCTCTGAAAAGAACCGCTGGGAAAATCTTGATCTTAAAAGCCTGATCAGGCAAAAGCAGCTGAGCACTTTAATAATTAATCTTGTTCTATCATCTTATCAAAAAAAGCTGGGGGAAAAGCTTGGGGTTACACCGGGAACAGAATTGCTCGAAGCAGCTAACACAGCAAAAGAAAAAAATATACCAATTGAATTATGTGATAGGGAGGTGCGCATTACTCTTAAGCGTGCCTGGCATTCAATGGGTTTCTGGCAAAAACTAAAATTTCTTTTTGGTGGACTCGCAGGAATTTTTGAGAAGCAGGAACTAACCGAAGAAAAACTCACAGAGCTTCGCAGCAAAGATGTTCTTTCAGAAATGATGGATGAACTTGGCAAAGCAATGCCCGTTCTTAAAAAAGTTATTATTGATGAGCGTGATCAATACATTGCCCAAAAGATGAAAGATAGCAAAGGAGAAAAAATTGTTTCGGTTGTTGGTGCCGGACATGTTAATGGTATTATTAAATCTTTAGAGAGTGATGATAAAATAGATTTGAAAGCGATTGAGGTAATTCCAAAACCATCTCCTGTTGCAAAGATTATTGGTTGGGGAATACCTGCAATTATTATCGCCTCAATACTTTTTATTGGTTATAGCAAAGGACTGAACGAAGCAGGGGACAATGCACTTTTCTGGATACTGGCGAATGGAATTCCAAGTGCAATCGGAGCATTAATTGCATTAGCTCATCCGCTTACAATTTTAACAGCATTTCTTGCAGCACCAGTAACAAGCCTTTCACCACTAATTGGTGCCGGCTATGTTGCAGCATTTGTTCAGGTTTATTTTCAACCGCCGCTGGTTAAAGATTTTCAAAATGTAACTGATAATGCAAGAAAATTTTCAATGTGGTGGAAAAATAAATTATTAAAAGTACTTTTAGTTTTTATCCTTGCAAGTTTAGGAAGTGTGCTCGGAACTTATGTGGGACTTTTTGAAATTGTTAAGAATGTTTTTAACTAGAAATAGTACAGATACTTAACTTTCAGCACCGAAGCTCTGTCTGTAACGTGTAATTTCGTCGGCAGTAAGTTTCCCATTGAATCGTAACTATCACTTCTGTCTCTGAAATCATTAAAAGCAAAATAGACCCAGCTCTTAGGAAGGAAGTTCCAGGAAAACAAAACACCAACAATCATACTTTCCAGCTTATCAGATTCTGATGAAAAAACATTATCAACATACACTCTTAGATTAAGATCATTAACTGGTTTTAGTGAAACAAACGGACGTGCATTGTATGTTATTGCTTCAACATCGCCGTCGGGATTTCCTTCAATGAACATATCGTAAGAGGTACCGAGTTCTAAAAAATCAAATGTATGCCAGTCTATATTTGCACCAAGCCATGAATAGGAAGCAAGATATTCTCTGGAATAATTATAAGTATGTGAATATCCACCGTAAAGGTTTCCGCTCCATTTGGGAGAAATGTTATACCACGAACTATAAGTTAAGTCGTAGTAAATGTATTCAACGCCATCATCCTTGCTTTTTGCTAATGAGGTGTTTATTTCATATCCCCAGTTATCTCTTAGCTGCATATTAAAACCGAATAACCAGCCGTAATCTGTAAAAAGATCGACATCTTCATAATAAGCTATAGGTCCCGTGTAGAAAAGTATTTGTTTGATGTAGCCTTCATCGAAATTCCATATCGGTCCGTTGATTGAAACGAATTCCAAAGTTCCTTTCCACGGAACAAAACCAACCTGCTGGACATCAAAGTTTTTCCCGACGGCACGTGTGCGTGCATACGTGAGCCATTTATCCGTGGTGAGAGTTAATCCAGCAGAACCTGCATAGTCACCTTTTGAATTTTCAATAGACCTTGCAAACTGGTAGGAGAGCTGCCAGTTGGATTCCCTGAATGCACCGTCAATGTCAATCACACCGTAAGTGTTATCTTTTGTCTGCTTGCCGACGAAAAGCAATCCAATTGATGAGTTTCCGAATACCTGTTTTTTAATTCTGCCCGATCCGAAGTAAGCACGTTGTTCAACCGTATCCACATCGTCATCATTCCTGTAATTAACCTCGTCGGTCATTGCTAAAAAACCACCGTATTCCCACTCATCAATCCTGCCGAAAGCCTTGGTTCCAAGAATTAACGGAACCCTCTTTCCATCAGGTAAAAGCTTTCCAATTCGTCGTGAATAAAAAAGCTCCATTGGTCTGTAAAAACCGGTGTTTCTCTGTCTTCCCGACGGCATAAAAACTTCGTTGCCTTCGGTAAAGAAAGGTCTTCTTTCATCAAAATAAGATTCGTAACGTGAGATATTGAAAGCAAAAGGATCGGCTTCAATCTGTGCAAAATCAGGATTAACGGTTAACTGGTAGGTTAGCTTTTGTGAAGGATTGTAAAAAACATCCAATCCTGCATCGGGATCGACTTTGTATTTTTCATCATCAGTGTAGTTCACTTTCATAAGTCCGACAGGATAAATTTCAAGATTGAGTCCGGTAGCGGTAGGCTGAAAACAATCTCCTGAAGGGATGCTTTCGCAAAACATAAGTTTACCGAATTTAGAAATTCTCTGTCCTTCAGTCTGTTCGTATTCACACCAGTAAAGATCTTCATTGTATGCTGGAATCCACCTGTCAAAATCGAGTCCCCATTCTGTTAAGCTTTTTTCATACTTTATCGACTTGTAGGGAATTTTCATTTCAACAACGTAACCCCAATCGTAAATTTTAGAATCTGCAAACCAGATTCCATCCCAGCTATAGTCGCGGTTTCTTGCATCGTCAAGAAGGCGGGAATCCATCCTAACTCCAGAGGCATTAACTGCGAACTTATAAGCCGTTTGCTGGTCGTTGAAAGTATCAATCATCAAAGAAACAATATCTCCCGTATTTTCATCAAGCACTCCGGAAACCGCCTGAATATCTTCTCTTTTTTGATAGCAGATCATAATGCAGTAAAGAGCGTCATCTGTAGTTAAAACTTTGGCAACGGTCTTGTCTGTTGGGGGCTGGTTGTAATAAGGGGAAAGCTGGAAAAAATTTACAACGGAATCTGCAGAACTCCAGACATTATCAATAATACCGTCAATCGAAATTTCCGAGTTAATCTTTTTCAGGATTAACTTTTTAGCGTCGTTTGGATTGGACGGGTAAATAAATAACGGTAATAGAAATAGCAGTAAATATTTTTTCATTGAACATCAATTATGGTAGTTGATCATCCGGCAAAAAAATTATTTATAAACCGTTGTCTAAAGGACTCCTTCGGAGAAACGGTTAGTCTTACATTTGTTTTTAGTTAACCCACGACTTAAGTCGTGGGTTAACTTCAGTTCTATGAATAAAGTTATCTACTTAACTGTTATTAAATTAACACAGGATGAAGTGAATTGTTACTGGTAAAGTGATAACTGGTTTTATTCTTTTTTGAGAGGAAGGAAATGGATTATAATGTTAATGTTGGGAGAAAATTGACTTATAAAAAAAATACAAATCATAAAAAAGCCCCGCTAAATCAATAACGGGGCTGTTATAAATGTTATTTATCCAAGGTAGGATTTTAATCTGCCGCTTCTCTTTGAGTGTCTAAGTTTCTCAAAGCTTTCTCTTTAATCTGTCGAACTCTTTCGCGGGTGAGATTAAATCTTTCGCCAATCTCTTCAAGTGTAGCAGAATGATCGCCTTCAATTCCGAAGTAAAGTTTAATTACTTCTGATTCTCTTTCTGTAAGAGGACCCGAGAACATTCTGAACTTCTTTCTTAAGAGATTCTTTCATGAGCTCTTTATCTGGTAAAGGCTGCTCGTCATTTGGCAGAACATCTATAAGACTGTTCTTATTTTCATCTCCTGTTTTTAAGGGCGCATCCATCGATACGTGACGGCCGGAGATCTGAAGTGCGTATGCAACTTCATCAGCAGTCATATCAAGAATTTTTGCTAGCTCATCAGTAGTTGGTTTTCTTTCATATTCCTGTTCAAGATCCCGGTAAGCCTTGCTTATCTTTGTAAGGTTGCCTACACGGTTTAATGGCAAACGAACAACTCTCGACTGATCTGCAATTGCCTGCATAATAGACTGTCTGACCCACCACACTGCGTAGGAGATAAATTTAAATCCACGTGTTTCATCAAAACGCTGGGCAGCTTTTATCAAACCAATATTTCCTTCATTAATCAAATCACCGAGGGAAAGACCCTGATTCTGAAACTGCTTCGCAACTGAAACAACGAATCTTAAATTAGCTTTTATCAATTTTTCCTGGGCAAGCATATCGCCCTTCTTAATTTGAATAGCTAATGTAATCTCCATATCCGGAGTTAATAAATCAACCTTGCCTATTTCCTGCAAGTATTGATCAAGAGATTTACTTTCGCGATTGGTAAATTGCTTTGTTATCTTCAAGCTTATCGCTCTCCTTTAAAGGATTTTATTGTGAATAGAAAAATTTTGTGGTATTTAACGGAAGGGCTTTCCAATCCGTTAAATTCAAGGGCACAAATATAATACTGTAATAAGATGAAAGGAAGAGCTAAAAGTTCCCTAAATCACAAATTTTTCTTCTGAAATGGGAAAATCTACGTTTTTGTAGCCTTTTTGAAGTATTTTTTCTCTGAGGGGAAGTGCCTGTTCTTCTTCCCCGTGTACTAAAAAGATATTTTTCAATCTTTTAGCCGGGTTCAGTTTAAGATAATCGAGTAGTTCCTTTTGGTCTGCATGGGCACTAAAATAATCCATGGTTTTAATTTTACTTTTTACCAAGTATTCTTCACCAAGAATTTTAACTTTATCCATTCCATCCATAATTCTTCTTGCCAGGGTATGTTGTGCAGCGTAACCAACAAACAGAATTAAATTATTTGGATTGCTGATATTGTTTGCAAGATGATGAAGCACACGTCCTCCTTCCGCCATCCCTGATGCTGAAATAATTATCATCGGGTCATGGATTTCATTCAGCTCTTTGGATTGATCAACTGTCGTGATGTATTTCAGTCTTTTAAATCCGAAAGGATCTTCTCCACCCTCTAAAAATATTCTGTTAGTTTCCCTGTCAAAACATTCAGGATGATCTTTGAAAACTTCAGTTGCTTTTAGTGCCAACGGACTGTCAACATAAATTGGAATTTCAGGAATTCTGTTTTGGTCAAATAGTTTGTGAAGCACATAAACCAGTAGCTGAGTTCTTCCAACTGCAAAAGAAGGAATAATTATTTTACCTCTTCTGTCAAAAACTTCACTTACAACTTTGGCAACTTCTTCTTCAACTTCATCAGTTTGAGTATGGAGACGATTACCGTAAGTGCTTTCCATTATTAATATGTCAAGGTCACGGAACAGATCAGGATTACGAATAATCGGCATTTCCGGTCTGCCGATATCTCCGGAAAAACCAAAACGAAGTTTCTTTCCCTCTTCTTCTATTTCAAGTAAAATACCTGCAGAACCAAGAATGTGTCCGGCATCCTGAAAATATGCAACGATGCCCGGAAAAATTTCTGTGGCTGAGTTGTATTCAACCGGCACAAACTTTTGAATTGTTTCCTCAACGTCCTCAATTGAATAAAGCGGTTCTTCGGGGATATGCTTTTTTTTCTTTTTCTTTAACCATTCAATATCCCTTTGTTGAAGATAGGCAGAATCTTCAAGCATTATCTTGCAAAGATCTATTGTAGCCGATGTTGCATAGATTGGTCCGCTAAATCCATCCTTTACCAGATGAGGTGTGTTCCCACTGTGGTCGATATGGGCATGAGATAATATCATAGCATCAATTTCTTTTGGATCAAATTTAAATGTCTTGTTCTTTTCGTACGTATCTTTTCTCCTACCCTGGAATAAACCGCAGTCAAGAAGAATTTTTTTATCATTAATTGTTAGAAGATGTTGTGAGCCGGTAACAGTTTGGGCTGCACCGAAGAATTGAATTTTCAAGGTGATTTCCTCTTAGATTTGAACAAACGTATAACAAAGATAAGTAATAAGATTAAAAGAAGCTTAATTGATCTGACTGAACGATAGAATCGAATGATTCGCCGAGTAGAATTAAAACAGAATCCGCTATCGGTTTAATTTGTTTTTCGATGTAGTGATCATAATCTATATCTGTATGCTTTAGCTCTATTGGAACAGGGCCCCGCTTTGTTATTACATAATAAACCGTTCCACTCGTTTCGGGCAGCATTCGTGCAGCTTTTACATGCTGCGGAATATTTTTTGTGTATTCGTCTACATCCTTTCTCAGCCTCTTTCTGTAAACTAGCTTATCATCGTACTCACCGGCTTTAACTTTCTTAACAATTTCTCTCAGCCAGTTTTCAATTTCCTCGTTGTTGAAAATTCTGTTGTAAAGTTCTACTTGAAATTCTTTCGCAAGTCTTGTCCAATCTGATCGAACGAATTCCATTCCAACGAACTCAATTTTTTCTTCATTGTCCTCAACAAGCAATCCTGCATAACGTTTCTTTGCACCGGTTTCACTTCCTCTTGCAGGGGTTAAAATAAATTTTCTATAATACTTTTCAAATTCTATTTCCAGAAATGATTTTAAGCCATACTCCTTCTGAATTTTATTTGTCCAGTATTCGTTTAAATCTGCTGCAATTCTTTGGCCGTTCGCTTCAGCTTTTTCTCCTTCACCCTCTTTTAATTTGATGAAGAGTGAATCAGTATCACCATAAATCACTTCGTAACCTTTCTCCGCAAGATATTCTTTGCTGCCGAGTAATAACTTGTGACCAGTTCCTGTTATTGCTGTTGGCAGGTTTGGATTATAAAACCTGCATCCGAACGAACCCATAACGCCGTAAAAACTGTTCATCAATATTTTAATTGCCTGGGAAAGCTGCTTGTCATTTTTTCTCTTTGCCAGATTTCGATGTTCGAGTAATTGATCAATAAACTCGGGGAGGAAATGTTGTGTTGAAGAGAATTTATATCCGTTGAGAGTTTCTATAGTATCAATACTTGATTTTAAGTTTGAGTAAGGATCTATTTTAAAAGTCTGAATAATGGATGGGTACAAACTCTTAAAATCCAGAACAATTACATCATCATAAATTCCGGGAACAGGATCCATTACATAGCCACCTGATGCATGCTCTGAAGTTTGAATAT
Organism: uncultured Ignavibacteriaceae bacterium; assembly: GCA_963699475.1. Classification (GTDB taxonomy): domain Bacteria; phylum Bacteroidota; class Ignavibacteria; order Ignavibacteriales; family Ignavibacteriaceae; genus IGN2. The sequence goes on from CAVOUA010000003.1 coordinate 153,581, forward strand.
CTTTCACATTTGGCGCAACATATCCAACGCGGTGCAGCTTTGGCAAAAAGAAATGATCGAATGCTGCGGTCATCATTCCCAGTTCATCCATCAACATTCCTGAAAGTTGAGAGCGACGGATGGAAAGCCCAATCAAGCCAGCTTTCTTGAATATGTTTGTGACAAGAACAGCATCGTTTAAATTATATTCGGCTAGCTTAGCTTTATCATCTGCAAATAACCTTTCAATTTCCTCAACTTTATTTTGATCCTGAGTGATAGTTTTACCTTCTTCCAGCATTTCCTGTGCAACAGTCTCGAGTCTGTAATCCTCAAAAGTAAAAAACGAAGAGCGCAGCGCTACCGGTCCATCAATAATTACTCTTCCGGTAACCGATGCAAAATATCCTCGCGGTTTCCTTTGTCGTAAAGAAACTCTTCCGTTAGCTCTTGCTAAATCAAACGGAATCATCAATTCATTACACTTACTTTCAAGGAACATTAAGTCGAATCCGATAACGTGCCAACCAATTATTACATCAGGATCTTTTTCTTTGAACCAGTTAAGAAATTTTTGAAGTAGTTCTTTCTCATCTTTGCATTCTTCTATGTATTCGTCGCCTTTTATTTTTTCATCCGAAACAATAAATACTTTCTTCTCTTCTACATTACCCGATAAATGAATTGCAATTGAATAAAGCTGACCGCTTTGTGCACCGGTTTCAATATCTATTGAAGCGATCAATAATTGTGGTGTGAATTCACAAGGCTCAATTTTCGGATTTGAAAAAGAACCGAGATTTTTTTTCTTATTGAATGTTCCTTCAACCTGCACCTGAGCGTTTATAAATCTTTCCATTAAAAATCTTCTGGAAGGATCAATATCTGACTCAAAAGTTCTAACACCCATTCCCTCCAGCTCTTCTGCGGCTGTTTTTAAATCTCTCTGACTATTGAAATAAAGCGCATCCACTTTTTTATCTTCGAAATTTTTTAAGTCAACTTCTTTTCTGGTGTAAGGAACTGACAAACTTGTTATCTCAGATTTGTTTTCGATGAAGAAGACAGGATTGTTAGAAAAGGATAATTCAACGATGCCAAACTCGTCAGAGATCCCAATAAATCTAAGTACATTTTTCCCTCGAACATCCTGCCATTCGCCCGTGAGAATGAATGCTTTAATATTTTTGGTTGATGGTTTGGCCATCAGTAATCCTCGGTAATTTTTTTGAATACTGATTGCAAAGATTTTGTAATTTTTCCCGGCTCACCCTGATTGATTGACCAGTAATCAATTGTAGTTACAGGAGTAATTTCTTTTGTGGTACTTGTGATAAAGAACTCATCGTAACTTTTCAGATCATCCTTAGTAATAAATTCCTCGCGGAATTCAATTTTGAATTTGTCGCAAAATTCCAAAACTACTTTTCTGGTTATGCCGTCAAGAATTAATCGCGAGCTAGGTGCAGTGAAAACGATTTCATCTTTAACTGCAAAAAAATTTGTATGTGTGCCTTCGGTAATAATACCATCTCTAACTAATATTGCTTCAGCAGCATTTTCTTCAGTGGCTTTTTGACTTGCAATTACAACCGGCAAAAGGGAGATGGATTTAATATCGCATCTTAGCCAACGAACATCTTCCTGAAGAATTACCTTAACTCCATTTTCCTGCTCTTCCATAACTTTTTTGAATTCTTTTACAGATATGAACAATGTTGGTGAAACTTTTTCATCGGGAAAGCTGTGAGTTCGTGGAATAGCTGATCCACGTGTAATCTGAAGATAAACCAGTGTTTCTCCATCAATTTCATTTTTTTTGATCAAATCGTAAATAATATTTTCAAGTGAGTCAAGATCATCAAAATTAATTTTTATCTCATTCAGGCTTCTTTTTAATCTGTCAAGATGATCTTTTAATCGGAATAGTTTGCCGTTATACGTTCGAAGTGATTCATAAACCCCATCGGCAAACAGAAATCCGCGATCGAATGGTGAAATAGCAGCTTCTTCAATGGGTATTATTCTATTGTTAATATAAACCACCATGGTTAAAAATAGCCAAAATTAGAACTAAACCCGACTCACTTAATTGGTCGAAAGAAGAATAATAACTTCAAATTTGAAAAATTGATTTTTATTATCTTAGCAGAAGTTTTTTAGCGAATCTTATGAACATCGAACAAATTCGTGAACATTGTATCAAGAAAAAAGGAGTCACCGAAGAGTTTCCTTTTGATGAAGAAACATTAGTCTTCAAAGTAATGGGGAAAATGTTTCTCCTGGCATCTTTGGAGACTGTTCCGCTGCAGATCAATCTAAAGTGTGATCCTGAAAAAGCAATTGAATTGAGAGAAGAATACGAGTCAGTACAGCCAGGTTATCATATGAATAAAAAACATTGGAATACAGTCATTATTGATGGATCAATTCTCCCGAGTAAAATCTTTGACTGGATTGATGATTCATATAATCTTGTTGTAAACTCACTTTCCCAAAAACTTAAAAATGAGTTAAATAAAACATAATATAGTACCGGATTTTTATTAGCTAATTATAGAAGTCTATCTCTAAACGTATTATATGTTATTCACTTGAACTTGTAAATAACTTGTATTCCTGCTATTTTTTAGATGTAAAATTCAATTCAAATTAAAGAGGTCTAACAATGAAAAAAATTCTTTTTTTAACTGCAATCGTCTTAGCGGTTGGTATGCTTACTTCTTCTTTTGCCCAGACAAAAGTGTTAAGCGGATATTGGGGTGCAAGCAAAACAACACAAGGTTATACACTTGCTGAAAATTCAGGTGACAGAAGTGTTACAATTACTGTCAATTTTTTAGAGCCCTTTGAAAATAAACCAGATGTCACGCTTGGGGTTACACTGCTCGACGCTACTTCTGACAAAAATGTCAGATACAAAGTTGAGGCTTTGTCAGTATCACGTGATGCTATGACAATTAAGGTTTCCACCTGGGCAGATACTAAAATATTTGGTATTTCAGGTTACTGGCTTGCACACGGAGAATAAATAATTTTTAGATCTGAATATGCCGTTACGCGAAATGTGTAACGGCATTTTTGTTTTAAAATAGTACAATTATGATCATTATTTATAAGCGGAAAAAATTATTTCTTTATTAATTCAGCTTTAATGAATAATTTAGAGTTAACAATAAAAAAATATAGTTTACCAAAAGATGATATATAAACTTTTCTATCTAGCTATATTTACCTTAGTTAATTGTAAGCTGCAATACAAACCCACCAACTGAAACCGAACCTCCGTCTCAACTTTTGCAAATGTAGTTGTGAATGCAAATATAGATAGTTCAAAGATCTATTTGGATGGTGTTTTTTCAGGGAAATATACTCCGGACACTTTAACTTTGAATGAAGGTGATTATTCAATTAAAGTAGTTAAAGAATTGGTCCCTAAATTGGTTCTGATCGAAGACTTTGCCAACGTTAGCTGTATTCCCTGTGTTCAATCCAATAAAATTCTTGAATCACTGTCCAACGTAAAGTTTGGTAGAAGTAAATTGGTCATCATAAAATTTCCCACGAACTTTCCATCACCTAATGATCCTTTCTATCTTGCGGCAACAAAAATGACTGTGATTCCCGAATTGCTTACTACAACATATTTTTTGCTCCAAGCACAATGTACTGATGGTATCGAAAGGCCTATTTCGACTGATTCTTTGGATGTAATCTCCAAGGTTGAAACGAGGTTCAGATAGCTTGCCCAGATTTGATGTATTAGTTACGGCAAGTGTTTCAGGTGGGAACTATGTCGTAACTGTTAATGTCAAGTTAATCGAAAAATATTTTTCTTCAAATCAGACCGTAAATTTAAAAGCCGGTGAATCAAAAGCATTGAATTTCAATTTATACTTAGACACTACTCCAATCAATTACTCAGATCTAGTTCTTCATGCGGTAGTAACTGAAACCGATATTGAATTTGCAACACCTCCAGGTTCTAACGGCGAAACAAAATTTTATGATGTTACGCGAAAAATGCTGCCATCAAAGGAAGGAACAGCGATTTAAGCTCATTGCAGACAAGTGGTGAAGAGACTTATCAATTTGAAGATTGCCATTACCCCGGCATGGAATGTTCAATAATCTTCACGTAGTAACATTTATTCAGGATAAAAGCACAAAGGAAATATTTCAAACAGGCTCAACCTTCGAGTAGGGAAATTTTTTAATTTAATTTTCGTTCAAATTCAGCATTTATTTGCAATCGCCAATTATTTTTGTTGATACTTTTATCTTCATTTGGTAGTTTATACCCCCAGCGGGGTAAAATTATTAATTGTTAACCCCTTTTATAGGTAATTGAATAGAAATCACACCTATGGATACTTCAAAATATCTTCGGTCTTTCATCGAGATCGGGCTTACTGAGCGAGAAGCTAAAGTCTATATGACACTCCTGAGTGGCAAGATGTTCACCGTCTTAGAGCTTCAGGAGGCAGTCAATATTCCACGAACAAAAATTTATGAAGTGCTGAACAAACTTGTAAGCCGAAATATCTGCATGGAGAAAAAGCTAGGCAGGAATAAACTTTATGAAGCTGTGGAACCTAAAATTGCACTTGAACGTGTTGTTGAGTCATATAAAAAAGATCTTGAAAGAAAAGAAGAACTAATCAATCAGGTTTCAGAAGTTTTCACTCCAATATTTAAAAACAGTAAATCGATTGTTAATCCGCTCGAGTTCATTGACGTAATGAAAGAGAAGGGTCAAATTCATAAAAGGTATACTGCTTGTGTTCACAGCACTAAAAGAGAAATGTTGACTTTGAACAAAGGACCTTATGCCTGTGACACTTCGGATCGTCTTGAAGAACAGGAAGACGAAGAATTTAAGCTGTTGAAAAGGGGAGGTTCCTGTAAAGATATTTATGAATTGAAAGAACTTAAAGAGGTTGACTGGCTTTTAAGTTCGGTAAAAAAATCCTTGAAACTGGGACAACAGGCAAGAGTTGTAAAAAAACTTCCAATAAAAATGCTCGTCTTTGATCAGGAAAAAGTAATGTTTGCACTTGAACAGCCCGTGCCTAGTGCAAATGAATTAACTATGATTTACATTGAACATAAACAACTTGCCGAAGCTTGCAGCATTCTGTTTTATCACTTATGGGATCAGGGAGTGGATGTAAATGAAGTAGGAAAAGATTCTATTAATAAAATTGAATCGTTTTCTTTTGTTTCAAACTAAAACTCAAAAGTTTTTATGGTTAGATAAGAACTGTAACTATTTGTTCATTTAAAATTTGAAAGCTCATCTGTCCCAATCATAAATTGGGTTAATTATTTTATAACTATAAATCATTAATCTCTGGAGAGCGTATGAAAAAAATAATACTTTTTCTTAGCGTAACAACTTTCTTAGGATCATCCGTTTTTGCACAGGATGAAGTTGTATTACAATTTATTACTATTTCCGGTTACAGTAATAACCTGTATATAGATAATATAAGTGCTGGTAATCAATATAATATCGATGTTGCCGTTACTGCTATTAATAATATTGATCCTGACACAAGTTACTCAATTGGATCTTCCAGTTTTACTATAGGGCCTGAAGTTTCAGTGACAAATCTGGGTAAAACGGGAATCACTTCATCCTTCAATGTCTTTATGACAGTTGAGCCTGGTGGGTATTCAAGTACAAAAAGTGTAGCCTCTTTAGGCAGCGGCCAATCTAGTATTGTTACCTTCGATGATCTTACCATAATCCCGGGTACAGGTATTAATATTACAGTTTCATCACAGTTAGCTGGAGACGAAAATCCCTCAAATGATCAATTAGAACAGAACACAATAATTTTACCTGGTGTACAAAGAGCTAATGTTCTTTTCGAGGAGTGGACTAATGCTTCATGTGCACCTTGTGCTTCAAATAATCCTACCATTGACGCTTTTGTCCAGGCTAATTTTAATACGCTTGTTCCAATTAAATACCATGTTTGGTGGCCAGGTAATACCGACCCAATGTACCTGCATAATGTACCCGAAAATACAGCACGGACAGAATATTATGGAGTTAGTGGTGTACCACATGTTATAATGGGTGGTGTTACTACCCCTGTTTATCCGTACACTACTCCTGGCAGTCTTCAGGATGCATATGATATTCAAATGTCTAAAGCTACACCACTGGAAGTTTCTGTAACAGATACTCCAGTCGGCAACGATAGTATTAGAACAGATATCACCCTCACGATACATTCTCCTCTGCTTTATGGTCAATATTATTTAAGAGTAATGGCAGTAGAAAGATGGATTCATTATGCTTCTCCTCCGGGCAATAATGGCGAAATGGATTTTTATGATGTTTTCAGAAAAGCATATCCCAATATAACAGGAACACTATTGCCTTTAACTCCAGGAACATATGATTATACCTTTACTTACCCAATTGATGCAGCCTGGGTTGATTCAATGATTTATTCAGTTGCATTTGTTCAGGACGATGTGAGCAAAAAGATCTGGGGATCTGATAAAGGACGGGAATTACCTTATAATATTACTGTGGGTCAACCACCTAAATTAACATCAAAACCACTTGCCCGCTCTGGAATTATTGAAGATCAAATACAGACTATTTTAGGAGAAGATTTTCTTCTTGGTGGTTTTAATATAGAATTATTTGAAGGAACTTTCCCTCCTGCAGGCTGGCAGGTTATTAATCCGGATGGTGGGATAACTTTTGAGCATTTTAACGGGGCAAATGGACCTTCACTTGGTGGCTCAAAATCTGTAAAAATGGATTTTTATAGTTATTCAAACGTAGGTGCAGCCGACACAATGTGTTCGCGAATATTCACTGGTTTGCAGGTTACTGATTCTGTTAAGTTTGATTATGCACATGCAGAATATCCCGGCTTTGGACCAGATAGAATGATAGTAAGAGTCTCAATAGATGGTGGACAAACATTTCCGCATACAATTTTTGATAAAGCAGGTAATGAATTAGCTACTGTAGCAGCAACTTCAAATAATTTTGTGCCAACATCAAATAGCGACTGGGATACCTTTACATATTCACTCGAATCAATAGTTACTTTCTCAAGTGTTTCTGTTCAATCTCCAAATGGTGGAGAGGTATGGGTAGTTGGTGAGACAGAAGATATAACCTGGTCAGGCGTTAATGTTAATGATGTCAAGATAGAATTAAGTACTGATAATGGAACAAACTGGTCAACAATTATTGCATCAACTCCAAATACTGGAACTTATGCCTGGGATGTAACAGCACAGGATTCATCTGACGAATGTCTAATCAGAATAACTAATGTCGCTAATGGGTTTGTTTATGATGTAAGTGATAATGTATTCACGATAGACATAATTTCAAATTTGGGAGAAGAACTGGAAGTAATTCCAACTGAATTTAATTTAGCCCAAAATTATCCAAACCCGTTCAATCCAACAACAACAATAAAGTACGCAGTACCTAAAACAAGTCTCGTACGCATTACAGTTTATGACTTGACCGGGCAGGAAGTTGCAACACTAGTTAACGAAGTTAAAGAAGTTGGAACATATGAAATTAAATTTGATGCGCGAAATCTTGCATCGGGAGTATATTTATACAGGATGGTTGCTGATAACTTTACCTCCGTTAGGAAGTTTAACGTACTGAAATAATTCAGTTACATTAATTTGATGAGGTGTGTTAAATTCACACCTCATCCATTTAGCCATACAGATAAATTAAAGGAAAGTGAATAACATGAGAAATGTATTACTAATTCTGATTATATCAGGTTTTGTTTTTTTTACGAATGCTTATGATAAGCTCTCATTAGTTGAAAGGTTCACCAACGCATCTTGTGGTCCTTGTGCACAATTAAACACTGCTTGGTACACAGCTACCAGTCAAAATTATGTGAATTCAGGTTTGATTTCTCACATCGTTTATAATGTGTGGTGGCCTGGAGCCGGTGACCCAATGTATTTGCTTAATCAATCTGATAACACAACACGAACAAATTATTATGGTTGCAATTATGTACCCTGGATTGATGTTAATGGCACTCAAATTTCGGAAACACAAGGTGCTTTTACATCTGCCGTGGCAAGTGGTAATTCTCAGTTCGCGCCTTTTAATATTGTTATTTCGCAAGGAGTAATATCAAATAATCTTATAGAGATAGGGATAAAAATAATCAGAGATCCAACTGATGTTACCACATTTAGTAATGTTAAACTAAGAGTTGCTCTAACTGAAAAGACCGTAGCTTTTAGTTCTCCCCCTGGTGGAAATGGTGAAACTGTTTTTTACAGTATATGCCGTAAAATGATGCCTAATGCTGTGGGTAGCACATTTACAATTCCTGCTCCCGGAGATTCCACAATGATCAGCTTGCAATATGTTCCCACGGCTGAATTTTTACAGGCAGTTAACATGGATAGCTTAAGGGTGGTAGCTTTTATACAAGAGGATAATACCAGACAAATATATCAGTCAAATATGCATGATATAAACCAAAATTATATGGCAACGATAACCACCCCGGACGAATATTACTTTGGTGCTTCGTCTGGAACAGCAGTTTACACAGCCTATGTCAAAAATATAGGTTTATTTCCGGACACATATAACTTCAATTTGGAATTTGATGGTCCTGCTGGATGGTTACAAACCTTTACTACTATTAATGGAACATTTAATTTAGGTGAAACTGATACAGTAACACTAAGTCCAGGTGATTCCACTGAAATTCAGGTAAATGTTAATGCTAATTCAATTAATGGATATGGGAAAACCATAGTTCATTTTATCTCAAATCAAGGATCATTTGGTAATGCTGAATTCAGATATACAACATTTGGATTAGATGTTCTTGTTGTTGATGATGATGGGGGCAAAAATTATCAGGAGTACTTTCAGAATGAGTTGATTAATCTCAGCTCCGAATACGGGATTATTACAAGCGGTTATATTCCGACTAATGTGGACAGTTTGAATACCTTCGATATAATTATTTGGAATACCGGGATTACCGAACCGGGAATTTCACCAGTTGAAATAGATGTGATTAAAACTTTTCTTGATAATGGAGGCAACCTATATCTTAATGGTGTTGACATTGCGTACCAACTCGCGGATCCTGTAAGTCCATACTACACATCAGAAACGATTGATTTTTTCACCAACTATTTACATAGCAGCTATATTCTGAGGCAACACTCAGCTTTAATAACGCAAGGTATAAGTGGAGATCCTATTACTGACGGCCTGGGAATGACAAACCTTGCTGGTGGAACAGGAGCAAATACAATTAATCATTCGCAAGGTCGATATGTTAACCGGATAAGTGCAGAGGGAATGTATAATGCAAATATTCTCTCATTCTGGTTAAAACCTGATGAACATCCCGGAATCAGAGCATTACATGGTACTTCGAGCAAAGTCGTATTCACTGCTTTCGGTTTTGAATCTATTGCACTTGCAGAGAGGAGAGCGTTGTTTGCCGAACGGATTCTTGATTGGTTGGATATTCCTGTAAGTGTAGAAGATAACCAGTTAGAGTTATTGCCGGCTTCGTTTGAATTAATGCAAAATTATCCAAATCCATTCAATCCAAGCACAGTTATAAAATATGAGATTTCAAACACAACCCTTGTCTCGATAAAAGTATACGACCTTATAGGAAGAAAAGTAGCAGTTCTTGTAAATGAAGTTAAACAACCGGGAGTTTATGGGGTTTCTTTTGATGGTGAATATTTAGCTTCAGGAGTTTATTTTTATAAAATGATTGCTGGTGATTTTTCTGTCTGTTAAGAAGATGAATTTGTTGAAGTAACGAAAATTTAATTTATTTTTAATAAGTATTTAGTAAAGTAATTAAACTTATTTAATCACTAAAAAGATGAGGTAGTTATGAAACAAAAGTTACAATCCATTACGGTTGCTATTATAGCAATGGTTTTTATGATCAGTTTCTCGCAAGATGTCTTTGCTCAAACTCAGAGAAATCCTGTTCTTGAGGAAGTCACGGGAACCTGGTGTCAATGGTGTCCTTGTGGTCATGATATCATGGCTCAAATAAAATCATCAATGCCCAATGCTATTCTGATTGGCTATCATGGACCCGCGAATAGTTCAAACGATCCATTCTCGTATTTCCCTGGTAATTCTATTATCGGATCATTTGGTTTTTCTGCATACCCGACCGCCGTTATAGACAGAGTTTCAGGAATTCAGAGTAGGGCTGCTTGGGCTGGCTTGATGAATACTAGAAATTCCGTACCAGCTACGGTTGCTATAGATGTAGATCGTACTTTTAATGAGCTTACAAGAGAGTTTAGTGCTACTATTGATTTTACTGCTCTGACAAACCTAAATGGACAGTATAAATTTAATGTTATCCTTTTGGAAGATGGTATTGTATGGAACCAAACAGGGAACTCTTCTTGTCCTGGCAACCCAAATTATGTACACAAACACCTCGTAAGAGACATGAACATGTCGACTGGAGCTCTTGGGACAGAGATAATTAATGGTACCTGGAATGCAAACGATGTTATTACTAAGACAGTAAACTATGTTATTCCAACACCAATAAACACTTCAGTACCGGATATGGTATGGGACAGCTGTCATGTGGTTGTATTGGCTTATAAGGTTGGCAGTCCTCTATCCAGTGGTGCTGAAATACAACAAGCGGTAGAGATGGTATTGAAATCTCCAGATTTTGTTGCTGCATTTTCATCAACAAGTCCTGACATTATAGGCGATAATAATATGCCCGGAGAGTTTACTTCGGTACTTGAAAATTTAGGGTTAATGGATGATACTTATAATATTACTTGTACCTTCGACGGTCCTGCGAACTGGACTGGAGGATTTACAACTATTAATGGCACATTTGCATTTGGTGAAACAGATTCGGTTCAGGTTGCAACTGGAAATTCAACAAATATTGAAGTTAATATTACTCCAGGTGGATTTAGTGGCAGTGGTGAAGCAACCTTGAGTTTTCAATCCAAGAATAATGCTGGGAATGTAGGCAGTATTACATTTAGGTTAGTTACTACAACGGGTATTGATATTCTTGTGGTTGATGCAGGTGAAGATGGTTACGGAGAATATGTATCAAATTCTGTTGAAAATGTTTTCGCGGGGACTGTTGGCATTGTTTCCAGAAATGCATTAGATCCATCTGCAGTTTTGGATTATTTTCAGATGATTTCATGGTCAGCTGGTAACACGCTTCCAGCTTTTCTCCCTGACGAAGTTGATGCCATTCAGAGTTATCTTGATGGTGGCGGCAAATTTTTTATTAACGGTCAGGATATAGGTGAGGATGTTTTTGGTACTGGGGGACAAAGCCAGTTTGCCCAGGGCTTTTATAATAATTACCTGCACACCTCTTTTGTGGGAGCTGGATCTGGCTATCTTATTAATGGTATAGCTAGCGATCCAATTACAAATGGACTCTCATTTATACTTGATTTTAGCATTTATCCGCCTCTACCATCGCCAGATAATATTGCACCATACGATGGCAACGCATCATCTATTTTCACTTATCTGAGTGGGCCGAACATTGCAGGAATAAAAGCTGCAACTAATGATTACAAAGTAGTTTATTTTGGCTTTTGTTTTGAGCAGATACCAGATTCAGATGATCGGGATACTTTGATTTCCAGAATAATAAATTACTTTAATGTAGAGCCAGCGGTGCTACCATCTGCACCGGTATTAGTATCGCCAGCTAATTCTGAAGTTATTGATTCTTCAAGTGTTTTATTTGAATGGCAGCAAAGCCAACCACAGGTTATTAAATACTCGCTTGAGCTTGATACTACTGATCAATTCACAAGTCCATTTGTAAACTCTGACATAACTGAAACAACTTATTTGTATACTGGATTGTTGCCCAATAAAAATTATTGGTGGAGAGTAAGGGCATTCAATTCAAATGGATGGGGTGATTTCAGTGAAGTGAGAACTTTTTCTACTCTTTTTGTTGGTGTCAATGATGAAGGATCTCAATTACCGACAAAGTTTAGTCTTGAACAAAATTATCCGAATCCTTTTAACCCGGCAACGACCATTGCTTACTCAATTCCAAAAGAATCCCTGGTAAGCTTAAAAATTTATGATGTGATGGGAAGAGAAGTTGCTGAGGTTGTGAACGGACGACAATCAGTAGGAGCTTATAATGTTGAGTTCGATGCTTCTTCTCTGGCTTCAGGAACTTATTTCTATAAGCTGACAGCCGGTGATTTTATTTCAGTTAAGAAGATGGTCTTACTCAAGTAAGAGCCAATTTATTAATAAAAGGTACATCTTTATGATGTACCTTTTCCATCTAATAATCATAATTTTGTCTAGCTTATTAAATAGTAAGGTGTATTTATGAAACATGTTTATATAATCATTACGATCATTCTCTCTTTCCTTTTATTTCCTCTTAATTATGCACAGGAAATAGAGATAATAACTCACGGAACTACTAAATATGAACCTGTCGGCACATTAGAAATCGTAATAGATTTTGAAGTTGTTAATGTATCTGCAGACACGCAAACTGTATTTGAAGTGAGAACAATAGATGACGTTCCTTCTGGATGGAATTCCCAAATGTGTTTTGGTCAACTATGTTTTGCACCCAATATAGATAGTGTGGCAACCACTCCTGAATTCAGTACTCCACCAGTCGCTCCTGGAGATACACTTAAAACATCCATTCACGTTTTTACTGATCAAACAAGTATTGCGACAGCTCATGTTCAAATACAGGTAGGTACTTTCCGTAATCCAGGAGACAGATTTACGCTTGATTTTACAGCAACAACAGATCCAACTGTTAGTGTAAATGAAAACAATCTTCTGAACTCATATTATCTTTTTCAGAACTATCCAAACCCTTTTAATCCCTCAACAAAAATTAACTACAATGTTGGCGATCCCGGATTAGTTCAGTTAAAGGTTTATAATATTCTTGGAGTAGAAGTTGCAACATTAGTGAGTGAATATAAAAATTCAGGTAATTACTCGGCAGACTTTAGCGCTTCGAACTTGTCTTCCGGAGTGTATTTATATTCTCTTTCTGTTAACAACTTCATTCAAACCCGAAAAATGATACTGGAGAAATAAATGAAAATATTCATAGCTCTGTTTTTAATTGTCATCGTTTCACTTCCTGTTTTCTCACAGGGTGAATCGGAAGGTATTCGCAAAGGACCGAATTTTAAAACAGAAGATCTTGATGGTGAAACAGTTGAGTTAAATGCTGAAGTTGGTGAAGGCCCGGTATTACTTAGCTTTTGGGCAACATGGTGCAAGCCTTGCATTGAAGAGCTTGCGGAATACAAAAAAATCTACAATGATTATAAAGACAAAGGATTTAAAATGTTTGCCATATCAACTGATGATGAAAGAACAGTTGCTAAGGTAAAACCGTTTGTAAAATCCAAAGGATTTGAATTCCCTGTTTTGTTTGACACTAACTCGGATATATCAAGGCTGTATTACGCTCAATCTGTTCCTTATTCAGTAATCCTGGATAAAAAGGGAATGATAATTTATTCTCACCTTGGCTATATGAAAGGTGATGAAGTAAAAGTTAAAGAAATTATTTCATCAGAAATTAATAAATAAATATAACCCCCGTATGTTTGGCGGGGTTTTTTTATAAAACTAATCTTGCTATTATGATTTTCTGCAAACAATGTACGTATTACCTTCAATTATTTTTCAAAAAATTTCTTTCTTTTTAAATAAAATGAAAAATTCTTATTCTGCTTTGTCTTTTTTTATAATAACCATTTTACTTTTTACAGGTTCACCGCTTATTGCACAGACTGAATCATCCGGGCTTACCTGGCCCCAGGGATTAGGGTTCGCGAACCAACTTGAGTATTCTTATAATGTTGAAAATGATCGGGAGATATTTGAAAACTGGTTGAATCTTGATTATTCTTTTGGAATGTTTTCTGCCGGATTAAGATTCGATGTCTTTCAACCAAATGATCCTGATCCGTCAATTAGCAGAGGAAAAGAGAAATATGCTGAAATAGATTACAAATATTTTAAGGCTGATATTGGCGAAAGGAATGAGGGCCTGGAAATTTTAGGAGGGAATTATTATACATTGTTCGGCAGGGGAATGGTGCTTAAAAGTTATGAAGACCGTGCAATAAGAGTTGACAATAATTTTTTAGGTCTGAAAGTAAAAGGGAAGTATGCTGGATTTGTTCTTACCGGGCTTTCGGGTTCTGCCTCAAATGCTAGTAATGAAAGAAATGATATTCTTCACGCAGCAGACCTTGAATACCGGGGATGGAGACCAGTAAAAGCAGGTGTTTCGGTTGCTTCAAATCTTCCACCTTCTGACGAAATTGCAAGAACAACATTGACTTCCTTAAGAGTGATGCCCAGCTTTTGGAATGTTGATATCTATGGAGAGTACTGTGCAAAGTTCAATGAGGATATAAAGCAAGATATTTTTAACGGTTCAGAATCAATTGTTGGACAGGGATTCTACGGAAATCTGAATTTTTATTTCGGATCTCTTTCACTTCTGGGTGAATTTAAATATTATGACAACATAGCTTTCACTTCACAGGATGGCACTATCTTTTATAACACTCCTCCCTCTGTTAGACTTGAGTATACTTATATTCTTCCAAACAGACATCCCTCTCCTTTAAACCAGGCCGATGAGCAGGGTTTTCAGGTTGCTGCAGGTTACAACTTAAGTGATGATACATATTTTACAGGTGCATATACGCAAACCAAAACTCTTCCTGCTAGTTCATACTACCAGAGAGTAAATCAGATTGATATACCGGTAAGTACTCAGCTTGAGGAAGTTTTTATTTCCGGGCAGCAGGATTGGAGCGAAAGTGTTACCACTATTGCAGCATTTGGATATAATGAAGAGCTTGCAACTAATACAAAAAATATAACACCTATTCTTGAAAACAGATTTTACTTCGGGGAAGTGAATACAATAAAAGTGATTATTGAACATCAACACGTTACAGATAAAACAACAACAGAAGAATATTATTCAGATGTACTTAATATTGAGTATCTGAGATCCCCCAGTTTTAGTGTTGCGGCAGTGATGGAAGTACAAACAAAAGAACCGGAGCCCGGCAGAACAGTTAGAAAATTCTGGGGCTTTATTCAGACTGGTTATAAAATAGGAGGACACACTGATATTAGTCTGCTGGTTGGTACGCGGCAAGCTGGTAATATTTGTATTGGTGGTGTCTGCAGATACGAACCAGCATTTCAAGGGGTCGAGTTAAAATTGCTAACAAGATTATAGCAAATTTGCAAATTGGAGTAACAAAAAACAGTTGTTATAGCCTAATTATTGTATGTATAGATAATTAAAAAATAAGTTGACTTTATTAATTATTTTTACAAGGTTTCGTCTGACATTAATTATTCTTATAAATAATGGAGGTTTATGACGTATCTCTACACTTTCCTAAGCACAAATGTGTCTTTCTCTTTATCAATTCACGGGTTGTCATGATTTTCTACTGGTTTTGTCCACCGGTGGAAATTATCAATTTATCGCACACCTCTAAGCTTAATTGGCAGAGTGGCTGTGTGAAATTCTTTATTAATTAAAAAACATCAGGACTTTAAATATGAAATCATTAATTCAATCATCATTATCCAATAATTTAGGAGAGAGAAATGATTAAACGAATCACTATGTTGTTACTGTTTTTATCGTTACCATCTCTGTTGTTGGCGCAAGGAAGAATCAGTGGAAAGGTAACCGACCTTGAAACTGGTGAACCTCTCATAGGTGCAAACGTTCTCGTTGTCGGAACCTCCTATGGTGCAGCCACAGATGTTAACGGTGATTACTTAATTATTAACCTTTCTGCAGGAACTGTTGAGGTTAAGTGTTCCTACATCGGGTATCAGGCAATTACTCAATCCGATGTACGAGTAACTACAGGCTTAACGAACGAGCTTAATTTTCAATTGCCTGCTGAAGGAGTTTCAGTTTCAGATGTTGTAGTTATTGCTGAAAGACCTCTGATTCAGAAAGATAATACAAACAAAATCAGAACTACAACCAGCGAAGATATAGATGTTTTACCTATTAGAGGTGTAGACAATATTATATCTCTTACCGCAGGTGTTGTTCAGGAAGCAAGTCAAATTTTTATTAGAGGTGGTCGGCAGGATGAAGTTGGTTTTTATCTTGAAGGCGCCAATATTAAAAATCCTGAACTTGGTGGTCGCGCTGTAACAATACCACAGGATGCACTCGAGGAAATTCAGGTGCAGGCTGGTGGTTATACAGCAGAGTTTGGCGGAGCTAATGCAGGCATAATCCGTCAGCAACTGAAAAGCGGCTCTAATATGTTTAATGCAAGTTTTGAGTATATCACAGATAATATCACGTTCAAGAGCAAGGATGATATACTTGACGGAGAACAGAGACTGGGCACTACCTGGTGGGGTTACAATGAAATGAGTGGCGTAATAAGCGGACCTATTGTTGATCCTCGATACCGTTTCTTCTTAAACGTTAACTATATCTATAACAAAGATTTAAATCCGCAGCCATATCCCGGAATTAATCTTGGAAACGTTGTTGATCCTGTTTCTAAAGATTCCTTAACTCTTTATTATGCTGCCGGACCGGTTAAGAATAACTCCCAAGATGTTACATCCTATGCTGGAACATTAACATTCGATTTTAGCCCGGTATCATTAAGACTGTCAGGTACTTTTTCTGATTTAAGACAGGATTTAGTTAATAATGCAGAATCAAGAAACTTCACTCCGGTTTTAAGTATTCTCAATCCAAGAGTTGGAGAAAGAGATGTTAGTAATGGAAGTTTCAGTGCAAAGGTAACACACGTTATATCACCACAAGTGTTTTATGAAGTGATAGGTGGATATTATTTAGAAGATCAGGAAGACTTTGACCAATATCTAAAAGATGATTACTGGAGTTATGGTGATAGTCTTGCAAATGCCAATGCCGGATGGGTTTGGGAAAGATCTGTTAAGGATATTTCTGGTGACAAATTAGGAAGATATCAAACCCCAACCATACGTAATATTTTAGGTTTTGGATTTAATGGTTATGGTGAAGTTCCGGTTAATTATCAAAAAAGAGACAGAAAAGGTTTCAACTTTAGTGCAGCCATGACTTATTTTGCAGGCAAGCACCATACATTAAAATTAGGCGGAGAGTATCAGCAATATACGTTAAGAAGATGGAGTGTTGCAGCGCAGGATGACTTTGCAAGCTTGCTGGATTCAAGGCTGCAGGCAGATCCCAACGCAAACGTTGATGTAATTAAAAGGGAAATACTGCTTACACAAGGCGTTAATAACTATGGCTACGATGTATTCGGTAATGAGATTGACGATAGTTACGACGATCCGCTTACCACATTTAACGATGGTGAATACTTCGGGGCTCATCAACCGACGTTTATTGGTGCATATTTGCAGGACAGAATAGATTTTAACGATATTATTATTAATGCAGGTTTAAGATTTGATTATTTTGATGTGGATAATTATGAACTCGTAGACCCGGCACTCCCGGATGCCGGTATGGATGCTCAAAGCGGAGAGTTTATACCAGAGGGTTGGCAAAAATCTGAAACAAGTCAATATGTTAGCCCGCGTCTTGGTATTTCATTCCCGGTAACAGACAATACCGTCTTCCATGCACAGTATGGTCAGTTTGTGCAGCAGTCCAGACTGCTTGATATTTACCAGGGATATTACAGAACAACCTTTGAGATCAAAGGTGGTTTCTTCCAGCCAGCCCCGGTTGGGAGGGGAATCAGACCTTCGAGGACAACCCAGTATGAAATTGGGTTCACACAGTTATTTGCTGAATTTTTATCTTTTGACATAACAATGTATTATAAAGATGTTAAAGATCAGGTCGTTTACATCCAGCAGGACGTTGACGCGAATTCTTCATTTCAATCCTATAATACACTAGCAAATGGCGACTTCGCAACTACAAAGGGTATAGAAGTAACACTCAACATGCGCAGGTTTGAAAGAATTGCAGGGAATGCCTCAATTTCTTTCCAGGATGCTAAAGGAACCGGTTCGTTCCCTAATTCAAACAGAGGTATTGTAGGAGCTCCGCTTGAAAACAGGGCTTTTATTCCTGCTTATGTATCACCACTTACTTTCAATAACGCTGTAAGAGGCAATATTAATTTAGATTATAGATTTGGACCTAACGATGGTCCTGCTGCTTTGCATGACTTTGGTATATCATTACTTGCTGTATTTACAAGCGGACACCCCTATACCCAGGGCACAGGAGGATCCGACCTTGAAGGAGATGCTCGTAACCGTCAACCTGTTGAGCCGTTAAATTCTTCTTCAACTCCTTCTACTTTCCAGGTAGATCTCAGCATCGACAAGACATTTACGATTTACGATCGGCTTGCAGCCAGTATTTATATCCGGGTTACAAATTTGTTCGATGCAAAAAATGTTGAAAACGTATTCTTAAGAACCGGCTCGGCTACCGATGATGGTTATATATCCGATCCGGAGTTGACTCAACAATTGTTAAGCACATACGGACCTCAATATGAAGATGTATACAGAGCCATAAATATTGATTATGCAGAACAATGGAGGAATGCTTTCAACGGCGGAGTAATTGCAACAATCAATCCATATCTTTATGGTCCGCCACGTTCGATAATACTTGGCGTAAAATTAACATACTAACTTAATATGTATTATTTATTAAGAAGGAGTTTAGAAATATGAATCTCAAATCAATCAAATACCTGAGTATATTTTTGTTGCTCTTGGCTTTTGCTTTTATGGATGTAAGAGCTGAAGGCGGGGACAAGAAGAATAATACTCTGAATAAAATTACAGGCTCTCCTGTATACAAAAAATTCAATATAAACAGAATATCCACCTTCTTTAAGAATGATGGTGAGTCCGATATTAACCCTAATGGTAATTCCGGATTTGAATATCCCAGGAGAAGCGGCAAAACCGCAATATTCCAGGCAGGCCTGGTATGGGGCGGAAAAGTAGATGGTCAAATCCGTGTTGGTGGCTCTAGTTACCGTCAGGGAACAGTTCCAGGTAAGATATTAAATAGCGGAGTACCTGCCACCCAACTTATAGGTGAAGATCCAAACCTTGATAATGTTCGCTGTTACAGGGTAAGACCGGATTATCTAACAGGAAGTGTTCAAGCAGAGATTGACGATGGTGAAGGAAGTGAATCGGAAGTTCGTGAAGCTTATGAAAGAGATTGGAATGGTTGGCCCGCTGCAGACGGCGCACCTTTTGAAGATGTTGATGGTGATGGTCTCTATGACCCGGCTGTTGATATTCCGGGCGTTCCTGGTGCTGATCAGACAATCTGGTTTGTATGTAATGACACCGATCCCAATCAATCCCAGTTTATGTATGGCTCTTTACCAATGGGTATTGAAGAGCAGGTTACGGTATGGGGGTATAATTCTGCCGGACCGCTGGGAAGTATGTTGTTTAGAAAATTTAAGATCATAAATAAGAGTAACACTGATATTACGGATATGTACGTCTCGATGTGGAACGACCCTGATCTTGGAGATGCAACAGATGACTTCGCTGGTTGCGATACAACTCTTAGCTTAGCTTTTGTTTACAATGCAAATCCTGTTGACCAGATTTATGGAAGCAATCCTGCTGCAGCCGGATTTGACTTCTTCCAGGGTCCAATTGTTGAATCACCAGGTGATACAGCAATATTTGATGGGAAGTATTTACTAGGATATAAGAATCTTGGGATGACTGCTCATTATTTCTATATAAATCCCGATGCAATTTACAGAGATCCTACACAGGGTCAGTATCAGGGAACGCAGGAGTGGTATAATTTTATGCAGGGAAGAGTTGGAACCACCGGTGATATTTTTCCAATTCCTCCCCAGGCAGGAGGCGGTACAACAGTGTTTGCTTTGTATGGCGACCCGATTGCAGGTACCGGATGGTTAGACGGGCAGCAGCACCCACCGGGAGATCGCAGAGCAGGTATGGCTTCTGGTCCATTCACTATGGCCGCAGGGGATACCCAGGAAGTAGTGGTTGCAGAAATCGCTGCACAGGGCTCCAGCAACCTTAATTCTCTTTCTTTATTGAAAGCGTACGATGAAATTGCACAGGATGCTTATGATAAGTTCTTCGTTCTTCCATCTCCACCAGCAGTACCGGTTGCCAGCGGTGTAGGCCTTGATAAGCAGGTGGTGCTTAACTGGGGTTATGATCTTGCGCGTGTTGATGAGACAGAAGCACTTAACAAGGGAAATTTCACTTTCCAGGGATATAATGTCTATCAGCTTCTGGATCCAACAAAAACCAAAGATGACATTGCAAATGGAGAAGTTGTTCGAATAGCTACTTTTGATATTATAGATAACATAAAAGCTGTTAAAGACAGAACAGTAGATCCCGTATCGGGTGAAGAAGAAATAGTTGTTGTGCAATTTGGCGGAGACTATGGTATAGAGAGATCTTTTACTATAGATAAGAATTACCTGACCAATACACCGCTGAATAATGGCTCAAGATATTATTTTGCAATAACGGCTTATGCTATATATAATCAATCGGGTGAACCCGATCCCGTACAGGTTCCCAACAACCTTGAAAATACTTTTATTGTGATAGAGGTAGTCCCACAATCGACAGACCCGGGTGTTACATATGGAGAAGACCCTGGTTCTGAACTTGAAGTAGATCATTACACTGGTTTAGCCGATGGGGCACCTTTTGTCAGTATTGTTGATCCGAGTGCAACTACCGGTCACGAATATGAATTGTTTTTTACATCTCGTCAGGAAATAAGGAATGCAGATGGTGATTGGGTCCCGGCAAGTTTAATTAAAAGGAGCCACCAACCCAATGATCCGGATACGTTGACTGGATCGTCTGTTGATATTTCGGCAATCTATCCGTCATTACCCAGTATGCCAATAGAACTACATTTTTATTACAATTATGCTTCAGTTGATGGCAACTGGACTGATGGAATCGAGCTAGATATCGAACCGGGAATAACTATAGTTGATTTCCCATCGTTTGAAGCAGGAGGAGGAACTGTAGATCCGGTGATTACCGGTGATCCCAGTATTGGATATCATATAGAGATGGGTGACGTTACCGGCGTACTATCGGAAGATGGTATTTTCCACGGAGGTGAAGAATGGCTAGTTTATGTTGAACTTTTTACTCCTCCTAAAAGTGTTGATTGGGTATGTTGGGATGATGGTTGGTCAGGTGGTATTCTAAATGCAGAGGGAACAACAACCATTGAAGAAATAGGCTTTGTCACAAGAACAGCATTATATTGGAACGTGCGAGATCTTGATGCAGGTTTAATAAAGCTGGAAAATCAACCTGTTGTTGATGGCGTTTCTCTGTATCCGAGGAGAGATGATCTTCCAACAGGATTTGGTACAAACTCGGCTCAAGTAGCGGATGGATTTGAAATTGGTCTACTTGGGAGCTATGATGCACCAATAACGCCTTTTGATTATGACATTACTCCGATTGACCCGGCTGATCCTTCCACAATTGGAACCGGAAGTACTCCAAGTGCAACAAGAACAGTATTTGCAGATTATACACTTTATGGTTTACCAACAAGTTGGGTAATTGATGCATTCGGTGTTGGAACAACAAACCTAGATACTCTGCAGCAGGATATTGAGATAAGATATACCGGTATACTGGATACAACTGTTGTTACTGATCCAGGTGGTAATATAGATACCTTGATAACTGTAGCCAGCGGAGGTCAAATGGCAACCGTATTCGGTACTGTACAGGGTGCCGCTAATGTTAGGAACCATCCATTCAATCCTTCACCCGGTACGAACGCAGCATTCCTTATAAGGCTTCCATTTGAGGTATGGAACAAAGATGAAAACAGGCAATTAAATATTGCTTTCAGAGATCGTGCACAAACATTACCTACTGATACAACCTCAGATAAATTCTTTTCCTGGAATCCTAATGACAGAAACTATTTGTGCGTTATTAATTCCGATTATGATGAGACAAAGATTGTTCCGGTGACTCAAGATCCCGCTGATCCGGAAAACGCTTTTGCAACCTGGGTAGTTGTAATGTACTCAACAAGGTTGTTAGTTGGCGATGTTGTATCAATTTATTATGCTAATCCATTTCAGGTTGGAGTGGATACTTACAGATTTACAACAACAGCGTCAGCCTACTCCAGTGACCGGGCCTCAGATGATGTTAATAAAATAAATGTTTTCCCGAATCCATATTATGGAGTTAACTCGCAAGAAATAAATAAATATGAGAGATTTGTAACAATCAATCATTTACCTGATTATGCTAAAATCAGAATATTTAATCTTGCAGGGCAACTGGTGAGAACAATCGAAAAAACAGATCCTGGCCAGTTCCAGAGATGGGATTTGTTAACAGATTCCGGACTTCCTGTAGCCAGTGGTCTATATATCATTTATGTTGATATGCCTGAACTTGGCAGAACAAAGATATTGAAGGCTGCAATAATTCAGGAACAGCAGATTCTGGATAGATACTAGTAATTAAAAAGTAAGGAGATAAAAAATGAAAAAAATAATAATAAGTGTAAGTTTCATACTAATAGTTCTTCTTCTTGCTGCTAGCGAACTTTTTGCCGGTGGTGGCAGAAGAAATGGATCCAGTGGAGCCTCTGAATTATTGGTCCCCGTCGGAGCCCGTGGTATTGCTTTGGGCGGATCAACTTTGGCTAATTCTTATGGATTAGAAGCTCTCTTTTGGAATCCTGCTAACATTGCAAGACTGGGAGACTACTCTACCAATGTTCTGATTTCTCATATGGAACATATAGCAGACATTGGTGTTGAATATGGTGCTATATCTACAGATATAGAATCATTTGGTTCACTCGCCTTTAGTATTAAATCTTTATCTATAGGTGATATCCCTGTTACTACAGTAGGTAACCCGGATGGCACAGGAGCTGTGTTTTCTCCAACATTTTTGACAATGGGATTAACCTATGCGAGAATGCTGAGTGATAGAATAGCAGTAGGCTTGACTGCTAATTTAGTATCTGAGGAGATTGACAGAGTTAGTGCAACCGGAGTTGCATTCAATGTAGGTGTATCTTATTCCGATTTTGCAGATATCAATGGCCTGAGCATTGCCTTCGTAATGAAGAATATTGGTCCGGAAATGAAATTTGATGGACCGGGATTATTGATCAATGCAGAAACTCCTGAGCTCACCCGTTCCGGGGAGTTGTATAAAATAGATTCTGCACCTTTTGAACTGCCATCGATTTTGGAACTGGGAGTAAGTTACCAGTATAATATTGATGAGCAAAACATGCTTCAATTAGGCGGCGTCTTTTCAAACAACAATTTCTATGGTGATGAATGGAAAGGTGGTCTGGAGTACGGATACAATAATCTATTCTTTATAAGAGCAGGTTACTTTACCGCTACAAATATGCAAACCGAATTCAGCAGCAACAGCGATTATAATACTTATGGGTTCAATGCTGGTTTTGGTCTTAATTACGATATCGGCGGTGTTGAACTTAAATTGGATTATGCCTATCGCGCAGTACAATATGATGGTTTAGGCGATAACCATGTATTCTCTCTCGGTTTCGGACTATAAGGTTTGAAAGCTGATTGAGGTAGTAACCTTTATGAATCCGTGCAGCTACTTAGCTGCACGGATTTTTTTACTTTAAACGAACACCGTTCTCATTAAATATCGAAAGTCCCCCCTTTAAAGTTCCTATCCACTTGTTATCATAATTATCAACTTCTATCCAGAAAGTATAATCATCCGTTAATTTAGAATTTGATTTATCAAATACTGTCCAATTCAACCCATCGAACTTTGCAATACCAGAACCATTTGTAGCAACCCATAAATTGTTTGAACTGTCAACGGCAACCGAGTAAACTGTATTTGAGGGAAGATCAGAATTTTCATAACTGTAAGTATGACCAGGACTTTCCATCAAATTTTGCAACTCCATTAAATTTAAACCCTACCCAGAGGTGATCATTTTTATCCGAAGTCATTGAATACACCGCCCATCTGCCAAGTGGAGAATTAGTTTCATCATATAATGTCCAGGTCGAATCGTTAAAACTTAGAAGACCAGCAGCAGAGCCGATCCATTTAAATTTTCTACTATCAATAAAAATATCTGGAATTTTTACGTTGGGAATTATAGTGTTATCGCGGCTGAAGTTAATCCAGTTTATCCCGTCAAATTTAAAGGCGCCGCTGCCCCAGGTACCAATCCATTTATTATTCTGACTATCTATTGCTACAGCATAAATTGTATTATGAGTTAAACCTGAATTTGAAGTATCATAAACGACCCAGGAAGTATCGTCAAAAACAGCAACACCTCCACCTTGAGTAGCAATCCATTTCCTGTTATCCTTATCAATTACAACTTCGTATATAATATCGTGTGGAAGGGGAGAGTTATGAGTATTATAAAATGTCCAGTTTGAACCATCAAACTTTACTAAACCGCTTCCCCACGTTCCTATCCATCTAATGGTGTCATTCTCAATAGTTATTGAATGAATCGAGTTTGTTGGCAGCGGCGAGTTAGAAGTATTGAAGTTAATCCATTGCTGCGCTTGTGCGCTGATATTCATAAGAGGCATGAGCAATATAAAGGGGATAATCTTAAGTAACATTTCAAAACTTTATTTTATATTAGATAAAACTCCGCAATAATGTTGGGAAAGTCAACATAGTTTAATTGTAGTAATGATAATCATTAATTAACACTGTTCGTTCACCATCTCTTACTAATTTGAAAAATTTATTCAAGGAAAATAATTATTATCTCTTTAACGAATGAATAGTTGAACGCATTAAATATATATTAGCCGCAATCCTTCCAGCAACAAGAGCAATTGCTGCCGCAACGGCACCAACAATAGTAGTATAGCTAACGAAAATTAAAAGTATAATTACTATTGTAGTAAATTCCATTGTTGTACCCAGGGTGATCGGCTTTGTGTTTTTGACTGCGACTAACAATCCACGCTGAATGCTTATTAATACGGTTAGTGCCGGAAAGAAAAACATTATTATCAAAGGTAGATGAGCAAAATCTGCGAGCGATAAACCCAACCCCGATACAGTGATAAACCAAAAATCTGCGAGTGGTGTAAAAGCAAACATAGCCAACATAGCAACCAGAATTACTGCAAGAGCAGCTGCAAATATCAGAAGGGGTTTAATTCCCTCCTTATTTTCCCCAATAAGGGCAATCATAACTTCCTGATAAGATAGCCCAAGAGCCCTGAAAATAAATACGAATGATGTAACCACCGGCAGCACAGCAAGCGATTCAATTGCCATCCTGCTTTGCCCGACAAAAAAAGTAACTAACGGCTGAACTCCCAATCCGATAAGTGAGGTTAGCGCAAGCGGGTAATAAAATTTATTGATATCTGCGTAAGTAAGGTTTTGTCGTGCGGGGGAATCGTTTGATTTAATTTTTTTTACTGTATCCCTTACCATAAACCTGATTGCAATCGCCTCCATAATTACTGCAAAAGCCAGCGATGCTGCCCCGATAATCACTCCCTCAAAAATACCTGAAATGTAAAGAGTTATTGCACATAATGACATTGATAATAGCCGGACTATCGTGCCATAAGCGACTCGTCTGGTCAAATTGTTGTTTATTAATATTCCCTGGTAAAATCGACGGTAGCCAATTGCTCCAGGCCAGGGAAGTAATATTATTGTTGCAATGTGTGTTAATCTTGACACTTCTGCAGGTAAACCTATCAACCCTTCAGTAATGAAATAGAAAACCGGAGGTGTTACAAGTACCAGCATAATTAAAGTTATTAAACCGTTGGCGGCATAAGTAAAATTTCTTAACTTATAGAAGGACTGGCTATGTTTTACTAAAGCAATAGATGCACTCATAATCATAATAATTGGTGCTTCAATAATTAATGCCAGTGAATATGCAACACCGTATGCGGCAAGATTAAATTTTGGTTCTGATGATCGGGCAATGAGTGCCGCAAGAAAAGGACCTTCGACAGACATCATAATCCAGGTTGCGGCAAGCGGCAGCCAGAAGTAAAAAATTTTTTTATATGTGAGTTGAGATGAAGAGTCAGTCACTGAAATAGTGATTATTGTTCAAATCAAAGTTAATGATTTTCTGATAAAGATATTTTTATTCTTAAAAGATTGAGTTATACAAATACACTAATTATGTTTGCAGTAAAAGGAGGATAGAATTATGAAATACTTATTTAATGTAATAGCATTGTTTTTTTATTTATCTCTCATCAGCTGCTCTGAAGATAAAGTGGAATTAAGCGAAGATCAGGTAATTGGAATGAGAGACAACCTCTATGGAGTTTATGAAAAGCTTGAAGAGTATTCTGATCAACCAGATACAAACCAATGGTGTTGCGAAAGCAGTTTCAGTATGTTCTGATACTGCTCAGGTTCTTACAAATAATTATGGCATTAAAAAGGGTGTTTATATAAGACGTGTTTCTTTGAAAAACAGAAATGAAAACAACTCCCCTGATGATTTTGAAAAAAAAATTCTGAACAAGTTTGAACTTCTCAAGCAAAACAACGAATTGAATGACAAGACAGAACATTTTGAAATTGTAAAAGAAAGCGAGTTTACTTACTTAAGGTATCTTAAACCAATTTTAATTCAAGCCGAATGCCTTAATTGTCATGGTGGTGAGAACGATATGATGCCAGAAGTCAAGGAACTTATCGCACAAACATATTCCAATGATAAAGCAGTAGGTTACAATATTGGTGATTTGCGAGGTGCTGTTTCATTAAAAAAAGCGATTGAATAAAAAAGGCGATCTGATTAATTAAGACCGCCTTATAATTTCAATAAAACTGAGCAGGTTACTTTAATAATATCATCTTTTTAGTGTTGAGGAAATTCTCGGTCTGTAAAGTATAAAAATATACTCCGCTTGGCAGACTGGCAGCATCGAATAAAAATTCATAACTGCCGGTTGATTTTGTTTCATTAACCAGCGTTGTTACTTCTCTACCAAGAAAATCATAAACTTTAATAGTAACAAAACTTTCATTAGGTACGAAATACTCTATTCTTGTTGATGGATTAAAGGGATTAGGGAAGTTTTGACCGAGAACAAATTCAGCAGGAACGTCATAGTTTACATTTACTACATCGCTATAACTGAATGTACCATCAAAATCAATTTGTTTTAAGCGATAGTAAATTTGATTAACACCACTTACTTGTGGATGGTCAGTGAAGGAATAGTAATTAATTTCAGTTGAACTGCCTTTGCCATCAACGAAACCAACAGTAACAAAATTATCAGCATCATTGATGGAACGTTCAATTTCAAATCCTTGATTATTTAATTCCGAGGCAGTTGACCAGAGCAGTTGAACATCAGAGTTATTGACGGACCCTGTAAAAGCAAGTAATTCCACTGGAGTTATTTCTGTTAATTCGGCTAGAGTTGCTACTGTGCCCAAAGTTAGTCTGCTCATTTTGTGATAGTAAGGTTGATTGAAATGACTAAGCAAGTCGCTAGTGGTGTGGTAATACGCATTAAAATCGCCGCCATAATATTCCTCTATGAGTAGAATTGCACCGTAACCATTATTCCAGAATGATGCCTGGTCGCTCGCAGTTGTACCGGGATTCTCAATGACCGTACTAACGCCAATGCTATAAAGTGAGTTAACTCCTACCATTTGGTCTTTAAGACTGTTTGAGTTCGCATAATTTCTGACATGGATTTCTCCAACATTATCGAGATCTGAATCGTAAGCTATCATATCCATATTTATAACGCCCATAATCGAATCTCCCGCCAGTGCAGCCTGTTGAGCATAATATGCACTTCCGTATAACCCACGCTCTTCTTCATCCCAGAGAGCATATATTATTGTATACGCCGAATTATATTGTGTAAATATTCTGGCAGCTTCAATAACTGCTGCAGTACCACTTCCATTATCATCTGCCCCGGGGGCAGTTGAACCGCTTGGCATATCATCATAATGTGCACAGATAATGTATTGTTTATTAGGATACATAGAACCCAATTGAACGCCATAAACGTTCCTTCCAGTGACCGTTCCAACCTGATTGATCATATGTAACTAATCCGTAGCTATCAAGTTTCTGTTTAATATAATTTGCAGCCATATCGTTACTCGGGTTGTTCCAATGTCTTGAAACAATTGTGTATGGTTGGCCCCCAATAATGGTTTGAACTTCTCCCGATAGTTCTTCAACAAAGTAGATTAAAGAATCTAAGTTTGTTTGATCAATAATTGATTGAATAGTGGGTGACTGTGCTTGTAAAAATGATTGTGTCCCCGAGAATAACAGAAGAACCATTATAATTTTTTTCATAATTAGATCCTATTAATATTGATTTATTATTTGTGCTAAATTTCTAAGGACTTGCAGTTTAAATACTACAAGACCTATTAAATTTTAATCCAATTTAGATTACTTAATCAAGATCATCTTCTTGGTTGCGGAATAATTATCAGCAATCAAAGTATAAAAATATGTTCCGCTTGGCATACCGGAAGCATCGAATGATAACTCGTAACTGCCTGTTGACTTTGTTTCATTAACCAGCGTTGTTACTTCTCTACCAAGAAAATCATAAACTTTAATAGTAACAAAACTTTCATTAGGTACGAAGTACTCTATTCTTGTTGATGGATTAAAGGGATTAGGGAAGTTTTGACCGAGAACAAATTCAGCAGGAACGTCATAGTTTACATTTACTACATCGCTATAACTGAATGTACCATCAAAATCAATTTGTTTTAAGCGATAGTAAATTTGGTTAACACCACTTACTTGTGGGTTGTCAGTATAAGAATAATAATTAATTTCAGTTGAACTGCCTTTGCCATCAACGAAACCAACAGTAACAAAATTATCAGCATCATTGATGGAACGTTCAATTTCAAATCCTTGATTATTTAATTCCGAGGCAGTTGACCAGAGTAGTTGAACATCAGAGTTATTGACGGACCCTGTAAAAGCAAGTAGTTCCACTGGAGCTATATCTGTTAATTGGGCTAAAGTTGCAGTTACACCTAATGAAACCTGGCTCATTTTCAGGTAATAAGGCATGTTGAAATATTGGATTAAATCACTAGAGGAATGGTAATATGGATTAAAATCATAATCATATTCAATTAATAGTATCGCACCAAAATTATTATTCCAGAAAGAAGCATGATCACTATATGTAGCACCAGGATTAATAGTTTGCAAAGTTAAACCAATGTTGTACAAACTGTTGATTGATATCATCTCATCTTTTAAAGCAATAGAATTTGCTATTGGTCGGGTGTGAATTTCCGCTATGTTATCACTATTTGAATCATAGGCAGTCATATCCATATTAATAACTCCCATTATTGAATCACCAGCTAAAGCTGCCTGCTGTGCATAATATGCGCTTCCATATAATCCTCGTTCCTCTTCATCCCACAAAGCGTAAATCAAAGTATATGCTGAATTATAATTTCTGAAAATTCTTGCTGCTTCAAGAACTGCGGCTGTTCCGCTTGCATTATCATCTGCTCCGGGAACAATTGTTCCGCTGTAAGTAAAATCATCGTAGTGAGCACAGATAATATACTTCTTGTTTGGATAGGTTGTCCCGAGTTGAACAGCATAAACATTTCTACCTCCGCCTGAACCAAAATATTGGTCGTATGTTGGTAGACCAAAACCCTGAAGTTTTTCCTTTAAATAATTTGCCGCCATATCATTGCCGGCATGATTATATCTTCTTGAAACGATAGTGTATGGTGTACCGCCGATAACTGTTGAAACTTCTCCCGAGAGTTCTTCAACAAAGTAAATGAGAGAATCAATATTCGTTTGGTTGATAATTGATTGGATCGTGGGAGATTGTGAATACATAAATGATTGTGCCACGAATAGTATCGTAAAAATCAGTAATGTTTTTTTCATAATGAAATCCTTGTGATTTATTTTTTTGTATTAATGTAATACTTTACTTCAGAATTATCATCTTTTTGGTGCTTGAATAGCTATTTGCAATCATAGTATAAAAGTATGTTCCACTCGGTAGATTAGATGCATCAAATACTAAATCATAGCTGCCTGTTGCCTTAAATTCATTAACCAGTGTTTTTACTTCCCTTCCAAGAAAATCATATACCTTTATGCTTATAAAACTTTCCTTAGGTACAAAGTAACTTATTCTTGTCGATGGATTAAATGGATTCGGGAAGTTTTGATTAAGAACAAACTCCGCAGGAACATCATAACGGATGTTTACTATATCACTGTAGCTGAATGTACCATCAAAGTCGATTTGCTTTAAACGATAATAAATTTGGTTAACACCACTTACTTGTGGGTTGTCAGTATAAGAATAATAATTAATTTCCGTTGAGCTGCCTTTGCCTTCAACGAATCCAACAGTAACAAAATTCTCTGCATCATTGATGGAGCGTTCAATTTCGAATCCTCTGTTATTGAGTTCTGAAGCAGTAGACCATAATAACTGAACTTCAGAATTATTGACTGACCCGGTAAAAGCTAGTAGTTCTACTGGCACTATATTAGTCATTTCAGAAAGTGTGGCTACAGTTCCCAGTGCAGTTTTGCTCATCTTAAGAAAATAGGGCATATTAAAGTACTGAACCTTATCATTAACAGTATGATAATAAGCATTGAAATCAGAGCCGTCTTCAATTAGTAAAATTGCACCGAAGTTATAATTCCAGAAAGACAAATGATCACTACCTCCGCCTCCAGGATTTTTTATATCGAGGGTCAATCCCAGGTTATACAAGTTATTGATCTCTACCATTTTATCCTTTAAAAATATGGATGTGCCAATAGGTCTGGTATGCAGGTCTGCTATGTTATTATTATTAGAATCGTATGCAATCATGTCCAGATTAACAACACCCATTATGGAATCTCCAGCATTATAAGCCTGCTGAGCATAGTAATCACTTCCGATTAATCCTTGTTCTTCCTCATCCCATAGCGCATATATAATTGTATACTTTGAATTATACTGAGTGAATATTCGGGCAGCTTCAATTACTGCAGCGGTTCCGCTTGCATTATCATCGGCACCCGGAGCAATTGCACCTGTTGGCATATCATCGTAATGTGCACAAATAATATATTGTTTATTTGGATATTGTGTCCCTAGCTGAACTCCATAAACATTTCTGCCAGTTCCAGTCCACCATTGATCATAAGTCACTAATCCGTAACTGCTTAGTTTTTGTTTAATGTAATCTGCAGCTTTATCATTTGAGGGTTGATTTTTGTGTCTGGAAACTATAGTGTATGGTAATCCACCGATTACTGTTTGAACATCACCAGACAGTTCCTGGACAAAATACGTCAGTGAATCAATATTCGTCTGATCGATAATTGTTTGAATTACAGGATCCTGACCGAATGATGTAAATTGAATTATTAGGAAAAAAAATATGGTTTGTAAAGATTTTTTCATAATGAACCCCTTCGAAATTATAAAGAAAATGTTCAAAAAAATGCTTATTTATGAAGTGTAACTTAAGCACAATTTTACAGAAAGACTACCTGAAATTATGTTACTGCATTATACTATTGTTAGTATCAAACAATATACTTTTAACGATCTTTTATGAAAAAAATACTTTCAAAAATTAAACCATCTAGAAAAGATACAGAGGTCCCAAAAGGGAGATTTGGAACATTTGCCGGCGTCTTTACACCGGACGTTCTTACCATCCTGGGTGTAATAATGTATCTACGTCTCGGTTGGGTAGTTGGGAATGCAGGATTGTTAGGTGCAGTTGTAATTATCATTCTTGCTAAATCAATTACAATATGTACGGGTCTCTCAATGTCCTCCATTACAACAAATATAAAAATTGGTGCTGGTGGTGCATACTCGATTATTTCTAAATCATTAGGGCTGGAAGCAGGCGGAAGCATTGGAATTCCATTTTACATTTCTCAAACGTTGGCTGCTGCATTGTATATTGTTGGTTTTACAGAGGGCTGGCTCCTCTTATTTCCTTCGCATGATCCAAGAATAATAATGGTGATTACATGGATTGCGTTATTAGTCCTTTCATACTTTAGTACAAATGTGGCTTTAAAGTTTCAGTATATAATACTAATTGTGATTGCACTGTCAATAGTCTCATTCTTCCTCACCCCGAATGAACGATTGGCTACATTTTCAATGGTAGGGAAGTTTGAAGATGCAAGTTTCTGGCAGGTGTTTGCAATATTTTTTCCTGCTGTAACTGGAATTATGGCTGGTGCAAATCTCTCAGGTGAGTTGAAAAATCCCCGAAGAGCTATTCCCTTAGGTACCTTGAGTGCGATAGGTGTTACACTAATTATTTATCTTTCATTAACCTACGCTCTTGCTGTCTTTGTTCCTGATGGAGAACTTAGGGCGGACCAGATGGCAATAGTAAATAATTCGCGAATAGGAATTTTGGTCGTATTTGGGTATATTAGCTGCAACATTCTCTTCTGCATTAGGCAGCATAGTGGGTGCACCGCGGATTTTACAGGCACTGGCTAATGAAAAAATAATTCCCTTTAATAAAGTTTTTGAAAAAAGAACACAAAAGGGTGAACCGAGAAATGCAATCGCCTTCACTGCCATAATAATTATACTTGCACTATTTTTTGGTAACCTGGATTCTCTTGCTACACTAATTACACTCTTCTTCCTTATAACATACGGCACTTTAAACCTTGTTGTTTTTATTCAGCAGGGAATGAGGGTGATTAGCTTCAGACCAACATTTAAAATTCCAAAGTTCGTTCCTTTTTTTGGTGCTGTTGGATGCATGGTAATAATGTTCTTAATAAATCCGGTCTTTAGTGTAGTTGCCTTTATTATTATAGTTGCTTTATACTCGTACTTAACCAGGAAAGGATTAAAATCCCAGAGTGGCGATCTTCGTGGTGGAATGTTCATTGTTTTGGCAGAGCTCGCTTCGCGTATTGCTTCCAGATTTCCAAGACATCACGTTGCCTGGAAACCCGATTTACTTATTCCAATAGAAGAACCAAAAGTGTGGTCAGGTCCATTGTTGTTTATTAGAAGTATAGTTCATCCATCTGGCAGTATTTTTGCTTTCTCTGTAAAAGAAAATAATCTGGGAGAAACGAAAAAATCTTTAAACGAGTTGCTTGCTCCACTAAGGGAAAGCAAACTACTTGTAAATTCATCAGTTATTGGAGACAAAGAATTTTTACATGGAGCCCGCCTGGTAATTCAAACTCTTGAGGGAGTTCCATTCAGACCAAACACTCTTTTTCTGACTCTTGGTAGTAACGATGAAAAAAATAATATTATTTCTGAGATGGTCAAAAATGCTGTGCAGCATGATCTCGGAGTGATAATTTTACGGCAGCATCCCAGAATAGCATTTGGGATGCAGAAAACAGTAAATCTCTGGTTAAGAGATAAAAGCCCAAACTGGCATCTTGCTGTTCTCATCTCACTTCAATTGCATTTAAATTGGGAAGGAAAAATTAATCTGATTACTGTGGCAGATAAAAAAGAAGATAAAAGAAAGATGTACGAATTTTTAGATGAGCTAAGCAAACAGACCCGACTTCCCTCAATGACTGAATTTCACGTTCTCTCCGGAAACTTTAAAGAGGTAATAGTTAAAGCACCTAAGGGAGATGTTAGTATTTTTGGTCTTGCTGATGATCTGCACTTCAGTTTTATGAGAGAAGTGACTGAGATGACAAATTCTTCTTGTTTGTTTGTGCGTGACTCAGGCAAAGAAAGTGCTATAGCTTAGTAATTCCACAGTTTTTTATCGTTGGTTCTTTTTATTAAACTTTTTTTAAATGAATATTGTACTGATATTAACTATTGAATTAAATTTTTCTTTGAAATGACGACAGATATAAAATATTTCACGCCTGCTGAAGCCAAAAAGACTTTACCATTAGTAAGAAAGATCGTCAAGGATATACTTGATACCAGCAGAGAAATGCGATTAATAGCAGATGAAATCGGAGGTCAAGTAGAAAATGATCCTCGCATTCAAAAGCTTGCTGATAACATTGAAGGATTTATGCAGGAGCTTGAAGAAATTGGTTGTTTCTTCAAGGATTGGAATTTCTCAATAGGATTAATTGATTTTCCCGCCGTAATAGATGGTAAGGAAGTTCTCCTTTGCTGGAGAAGTGATGAAGATGATATAATGTACTATCACGAAATTAATGCAGGTTTTGCTGGCAGAAAATTGATTCCACCTGAAGAACTAACAGACTAAATCTGCTCTTTACTTTTTCAATTCAAATTCAGTTTGTGTTGATGTTACTTCACCTGAATTTATATCAGTAACTTTAAAAGTGATTTTATAAAAACCTTCGGGAGAATCATAATCGAGTTCAAATTGTGCCTCAAGCTGTACGTCAATAAGTTCGTTGCTAGTTGCATCTTTTGAATCGCTGAAAATGTTTGTTACTTCCAAACTATCAGGACCTATCATATCAATAGTAAATTCAAGAGAAGCAGTGAATTCATCACCCACTTCTTTTTTCACGAATCCTTTTACGTTAACAGTTGCGTTTATTTCCCACGTATCGCCGATATCATAAGCAAATGCTTCCGGACTGAATGCTTCAAACTTAACCTCTTCCTTTTTACTGCAGGATATAACGATTATGCCTAGAGCCATCAATAATAATATTTTTTTCATCTTTAATTTGGTTTGGTGTCATTGCGAAGAGCGTAGCGATGAAGCAATCTAAAACGGATTGCTTCGCTTCGCTCGCAATGACAATTTTAGGTTAATTATCTGTTTTTCTTCTGGAAATCTTTCATAAATGCAACAAGATCTTCAACACCTTTGGTCGGGAAAGCATTATAGATTGATGCACGTAATCCACCAACTGAACGATGTCCTTTCAATCCGTTAAATCCAGCTTTTGTTGCTTCATCAATAAGCTTCTTTTCCATTTCCGGTGTTGCAAGATTGAATGTTATATTCATCAGTGAACGACTTTCTTTTTCAGCATGACCTTTGTAGAAACCGCCGCTATCGTCAATAAATTTATAAAGCATATCAGCCTTGTTTTTATTTATTTCGTACATCTTACCCAATCCACCAAGCTTTAACAGATGACGGGTAACAAGCATAATGATGTAAATACCGAATGTGTTCGGAGTATTATATAGTGAATCATTATCAACATGAGTTTTGTAGCTTAACATAGTATGAAGTGAATCCTGGCTTCTTTCAACCAGATCTTTTCTCATTATCACCAACGTAACACCAGATGGACCCATATTCTTCTGTGCACCAGCATATATAATCCCATACTTTTTCACATCAATTTTTTTATGAAGAATATCTGATGATGCATCACAAACAAGTGGAACATTCCCAACTTCAGGTTCTTTGTGCCATTGAGTTCCGAAAATTGTATTATTTGATGTAAAATGAACGTAAGCCGCATCAGGATCAAGCTTGAGTTCGTTCTGCTTCGGAATTCTCTTGAAGTATTTTTTTTCACCCTCACTTTCTTCAGTGCTAGCAGCTACATTGACAGCTCCGACTCTCTTCGCTTCTTTGATTGCTTTCTTTGACCAGCTTCCTGTAGAGATGTAATCTGCTTTATTCTTTGGTGGCATAAGGTTTAAGGGTATCATTGAGAACTGCAGACTTGCGCCGCCTTGTAAAAACAGAATTGCGTAATCATCCGGTATACCCAGAAGCTTTTTCAATCCTTCTTTTGCTTCTGCATGGATTGCATCGTAAGTTTTTGAACGATGACTTATCTCCATTATTGACATACCCACACCGGGCAGTGCAAATAAATCTTTTTGTGCTTCTAATAAAACTTCTTCCGGAATTATTGCCGGACCTGCACTGAAATTATAAATTCTTTTTTCCATTTTGTTTCCCTTTTAAATAATAAGACTTATTTTATTAAATGTGTTAATAGTCCATCTCTTAATTTTGGCTCAAACCAGGTTGATTTTGGCGGCATAACTTCTCCGGCATCTGAGATATTCATCAGGTCATCCAGCCCGACAGGATAAAGTGAAAATGCAACCGCAGCCTTACCTGAGTCAACCAGTTTTTCAAGTTCTTTTGTCCCCCTGATTCCGCCAATAAAATCAATACGATTATTTGTACGAGGATCATCAATTCCAAGGATGGGATTAAGTAAAAAGTTTTGGAGGATGCTCACATCCAGTTTTTCACCAACAGATTTTTCCAGTGATAAGCTTGCCAACACACTATCTCTTGCCTTCAAATGATACCACTGCTTGTCCAAATACATACAGAAATTATTTTTAGTTTTTGGTTCTTTGTCTTTAGTTGGTTTTATATCAAACTTTTCACTTATTTCATTTAGAAAATCTTCTTTGCTCAATTTATTCAAGTCAAATACGACGCGATTGTAAGGAAGGATTTTCAATTGTTCAGCAGGAAAGAGAACAGCTACAAAATAATTGTATTCCTCATCTCCTTTATGATTTGGGTTAGCTTTTTTCTTTTCCTCTCTTGCACGGCTTGCACTTTTAGCTCGGTGATGTCCGTCAGCAATGTAAAGGTTTTTAATTTTTGCGAACTCGCTGATGATAATTTGATTATAGTTTTCCGGAACAATCCAAACCGTATGTTTAATCCCATCGGGCGCAGTGAAATCATATTCGGGTTTGATTTCATTCATAGTCTTATCAACAACTTCGTTCACAGTTTTCTCGCCACGATAAGTTAAGAACACAATTCCTGTTTGTGCTTCAGTTGTAACAATATGATTTGTTCTGTCATCCTCTTTTACTTTTCTTGTTTTCTCGTGCTTAAGTATAACATCATTATCATAATCATCAACTGAAAAAGTTGCACAAATACCTGTCTGTGATCTTCCATCCATAATCAACCTGTAAAGATAAAAGGATGCTTTGTCATCAGTCTTTAAAGGAGCTTCCTTTACTATTCTATTTAAATTCTCTTTCGCTTTCTGATAAACCTGTTTTGAATAAACATCTGTCCCATCATGCAGATCAATTTCTGATCTTGTAATGTGCAGGTAGCTAAGTGGATTTCCCTCAGCGAAATGCTTTGCTTCTTCTCTGTTAACTACATCGTAAGGTACGCTTGCAACTTGTGGAGCTTTTTCTTTTGTAGGTCTTAGTGCTTTGAATGGTCTTATGACTGCCATAATTTTTCCGGTTGTGAAAATGTTTTTTATGAACACCTCTAAAATCCACAAATTTGAGCAAATAATCCATTATTTGCGTGAGTTAATTGATATAAAATTAAATTGAAATGCTCGACAATACATTTAAAAATCTTTCAATAATTTGAAGATGATGGCTATTTTTGAGCCTTATTTATAAAGTATTACTTGAACCTGAATTAAATGGCATTATTTAAAAGAAAAAGAAAATTCCGAAAGAAAAAAAGAACCGATTCCGAAGCTATAATTGGAAACGTTGATTTTCATAGGGAGATTTATTCTCGGTTTATGGATAAAAAACTTGATTTTTTTGTTTGGATGCCTCCTGGTTATGAATTAAATCTATCAAAAAGTTATCCCGTTCTTTATATGCACGATGGACAGAACCTGATTGATCCCAAAACTTCTTATGCCAGCACTGATTGGCAGGTTGATGAAACAGTTACCAGGCTTATAAAAGAATATAAGATTAAGGAAATCATAGTTGTAGGAATTTACAATACAAGTGAGCGGCTTGAAGAATACAGCGATACAGAGAAAGGAAAAAAGTATCTGAAATTTATTATTGAAGAACTCAAAGCCTTTGTTGATGCAAAATACAGAACGTTATCAGATAACAAGAATACTGCAATAATGGGTTCATCTATGGGCGGACTTGCTTCATTCAATGCTGCGTGGAAACACCCGGAAGTTTTTGGAATTGCAGGATGTATGTCAAGCTCGTTTTATTATAACGACGAAAAAGTTTTTAAAATGATTGATGAATATGATGGTTCAAAGAAGCATATTAAATTTTATATTGATCACGGAGAAGATGGATTGATACGTGGGCAGAAAATGTTCTGTAAATTAACGCAGCTTGGGTATGTAATCGGAACAGATTTAGATTATTTTTATGCGCGAGGAGCAGAACATAATGAAAAAGAGTGGGCCAAGCGTTTGGAGCGACCACTAATTTTCTTTTTTGGAAGATAAGTAACCACTGTCATTGCGAGTCATACTGAGTAAGCCTGCACTGAGCTTGCCGAAGTGTCGAAGGACGACGAAGCAATCTGTTAAAAAGGATTTAAATTGAAAAATATTTTTACTCTAACACTTATTCTTTCCCTTACTCTTTTTTTCGCTTGCGAAAAAAATGATAAACCCGTTAACCTTTCTATTGCAAGGGAAGAAGTAAAACAATATTATGAATCCGGAAAGTTTGATGAAGAACTAAATAAAGTAATTAAAGAAGCAAAAGAAAAATTTGATAAAGTTGAATTCAAAAACAACTCTGTGGTAATTTTTGATGTTGATGAAACCGTGCTTAGACAATTATGAGCTGGCTGAGCAGATGGGTTTTGGTTACGTATACGAGATGAATAAAAAGTGGAATGCTGAAATGAAAGCCCCTGCAATTCCGCAGGTGAAAGAGTTATATGATTTTCTTTTATCGAAAGGTGCAAAAATAATTTTCCTTACCGGAAGAAACTTTCCTGAGTATGAAGTGACTTATAAAAATTTGAAAAATGCAGGCTATACAGTCTTTGATACACTCATCACTCAGATCGGTGATGAAAAAAAAATGAAAGCACTTGAATTTAAAAGCAGCAAGCGTGTTTGGTTAACAGAACAGGGCTATGAAATCGTTGGAACTGTCGGTGACCAGTGGAGTGATCTCGAAGGTGAATACCACGGCATACAGGTTAAAATCCCGAATTATCTTTATTTGATTGAAGATTAAATACAATAGAACGCAGATGACGCAGATTAAACTGATGATCGCAGATTTAAATCCGCGTAAATCAGTCCGATCAGTTTAATCCGTGTTCTATTGTTTAGAATCAACTGGTCTAAAATCCTTATATTTATCCCTCAAAAAACGAATTATCAGAAGATTAATGACAGAAAACAAGCGCGAAATACCCAAAGCATACGATTCTTCAAAGACGGAGGATAAATGGTACAAATACTGGCTCGATAATGAGATTTTTCACTCAGAACCAAACGAGAAACCACCATTTACAATTGCAATTCCTCCGCCGAATATTACCGGAATGCTTACGATGGGACACATCCTCAACAACACAATCCAGGATGTTTACATCCGGCTGAAAAGAATGCAGGGCTTCAACTCCTGCTGGGTTCCGGGAACAGACCACGCATCAATCGCTACGGAAACAAAAGTAACAAAGTTCCTTGAAGAGAAGGGAATTGATAAATATAAAATCGGTCGCGAAGAATTTCTTAAGCATTGCCAGGAGTGGAGAAAAGAATACGGCGGAATAATCATTCAGCAGTTGAAGAAGCTTGGTGTAAGCTGCGACTGGAACCGCGAACGCTTCACGATGGATGACGATTACTACCGCGAAGTGATAAAAGCTTTCGTTGATCTTTACAAAGAAGGAAAAATATATCGCGGCTACAGGATGGTTAACTGGGATCCTGCAAACAAGTCGGCAATTTCAGATGAAGAAGTTCTTTACAGAACAGTTAATGGAAAACTCTGGCACTTCCGTTATCCTGTTATTGGAACAGATAAATATATTGTTGTTGCAACCACACGACCCGAAACAATGCTCGGTGATACAGGTGTTGCAGTAAATCCAAATGATGAACGATACAAAGATCTCATCGGCAAAAAAGTTAAGCTGCCGATTGTCGGAAGAGAGATTCCGATTTTTGCAGATGAATATGTTGATATGGAATTCGGAACAGGCGCAGTTAAAGTTACTCCCGCCCACGATGTGAATGATTACGATATGGGTCAGAGACACAAGCTGGAAATTGTGAACATCTTCAATCCAGATGCAACGACAAACAAAAACGTTCCTGATTGGCTTCAAGGCTTGGATCGGTTTGATGCAAGAAAGAAAGTTGTTGAGTGGTTTGAGAAAAATAATTTGATGGAAAAGATAGAAGATTATCAAAACAAAGTCGGTTACTCCGAAAGAGGTGCTGTTCCGATTGAGCCTTATCTTTCCGAGCAATGGTTTATGAAGATGGATGAACTTGCAAAGCCGGCACTCGATGTTGTGAGAGAAGGAAAAGTAAAATTCTATCCTGCACACTGGGAGAAAACTTATTTCCACTGGATGGAAAATATAAGCGACTGGTGCATATCTCGTCAGCTTTGGTGGGGACACAGAATTCCGGTTTGGTATTGTGTTGGTGATGATCATTGCAAGATTGAATGTAAAGAACCAATTG
The DNA here is from genome assembly GCA_963699475.1 of uncultured Ignavibacteriaceae bacterium. GTDB lineage: Bacteria > Bacteroidota > Ignavibacteria > Ignavibacteriales > Ignavibacteriaceae > IGN2. The sequence goes on from CAVOUA010000003.1 coordinate 194,035, forward strand.
TTTCAGTTGATCCACCTGAGAAGTGTCCACATTGTGGTTCAAAGAATTTAAAGCAGGATGAAGATGTTCTTGATACGTGGGCTTCGAGCTGGATTTGGGCTCACGCAATTTTCAGAACGGAAGAGGAAAGAAAATATTATTATCCGACTTCAATTCTTGTAACTGCACCCGATATAATTTTCTTCTGGGTTGCAAGGATGATTATGTCCGGAATGCATTTTATGAAGGACATTCCTTTCAGTCACGTTTACTTTACAAGTGTCATCCGTGATATGCAGGGAAGAAAGATGAGCAAGTCACTCGGCAACTCTCCCGATCCTCTTGATGTTATTAAAGAATATGGTGCCGATGCTTTGCGGTTTACAGTTCTTTACCTTGCACCGCTTGGACAGGATGTTCTTTTCTCTGCTGACAAATGTGATTTTGGAAGAAACTTTGCAAACAAAATCTGGAATGCCGGAAGATTTCTTTTGATGAATGCTGAGAATATCAAAGTCGATGAAAAACTTTCCCGCGTAGGCGGGATCCCTTCGGGAAAAGATGCTCACATAGATTTTGCAGACGAATGGATAATCTCACGATTCAATGAAACGCTTGCAGAGTTTAATAATGCAATGGACAAGTTTGAAATCAATAATGCAACAAAGATCATTTACTCTTTTGTGTGGAATGACTTCTGCGACTGGTATGTTGAGATGATTAAGAACAGACTTTATGGCTGATAATGAGGAAATTAAATCGGCAGTTTTGTTCAAGAGCACTTTCAATCTTTGAAAATATGCTGAAGATGGTTCATCCGTTTATGCCGTTTGTTACAGAAGAGATCTGGCAGTTGATAAATGAAAGAAAAGATGGAGAAAGTATTTCTACTTCTAGAATTTCCAAAGGTGAAAAAGGAATTGATAAATCCTCAGGCTGATAGAGAAATGGAAATAGTTGAAAATATTGTAACTGCACTCAGAAATATTCGCGGAGAGATGAACATTCCTCCATCGAAGAAAATAAATGTTTTACTGAAAACAAATGAAGTAAGTGAACGACAGGTTGATTACATAAAGAAGCTTGCAAAAGTTGAAGACTTGAAAGCTGGAGAGAATATTACAAAGCCGAAAGCAAGTGCTTCAGCAATTGTGAAATCTTCAGAGATTTATGTTCCTCTGGAAGGATTGATTGATCTTGATGTTGAAAGACAAAGATTGCAGAAAGAAATTACTCGTCTTGAAGGTTCTCTTGCAGGAATAGAAAAGAAATTATCGAACGAAAAATTTGTTAACGGTGCACCGGCAGAAGTTGTTGAAAAGGAAAGAGCAAAGCAAAGAGATTGGCAGGAGAATCTGGGAAGCTGAAAGAGATTTTAGAAATTTCTTGAAAAGATGAATTTTGAATTTATTTGTTGGTAGAGCAGAGCTTTTTGATGAGAAACTAATCAAAATATTGCAATATTTATAGTGATACTCTGAACACATTGAAATTACTTTTATCTGATAGTATTCTACTTTTCTCAGCGTAAGAGGAACAGCAAAGGAAACATGCACTGAAAAATAATTGCTAAATTTTCACAACGTTTTGTAAAAGAAATAAAATCGTTCATTCGTTATGATCAAACATGGATTATCTGTTATGAACGCTATCACTATTGTGAAATTTATTCTAAAGGAATTCTTTTTAGGTGCAATCAAAGATAGTCATACTGAGCAGGAGTCGGAAGTAGAGATTCATCATAAATCGAATAGGGGTTAAAAATGTATTACAAAATTTAAGACTTCTTCGAAGACTGGAAATACGAATCCGAGGCAACAATAAAAGTCCTCAGCAATCTTTCTGATGAATCACTCACTGTAAAATTTAATAATGAAATCCGCACGGCCGGGAGACTTGCCTGGCATATTGTGACTGCAATTGGGGAGATGGCTCACCGGATGGGATTATCGTTTGAAGCTGTGGATAAAAATGCACCAATCTTTAAAACAGTTAAAGAGGTTGTTGATGAATACAAGCGTGCTTCAGACGGACTGATTAAAGAAATTAAAGAAAAATGGAACGATGAAACTCTTCTTATCGAAGATAAAATAACGGGGCAGGGGGATATGTGGTCGAGAGGTAAAACTTTGGGTGCTCTGATTTCTCATCAAATTCATCATCGTGCACAATTAACCGTTGTAATGAGACTTGCAGGATTAAAAGTTCCCGGTGTTTACGGTCCTGCAAAAGAAGAGTGGGCAGGTTACGGAATGGAGCCGCAGGAGTGAGGGTCATCCTTCGACAGACTCAGGATGACATTGGAATTACAAACTTGCCTGTCACACTGAGCTTGTCGAAGTGTGACATTATACTTTTATTTATCTAAAGATTGCTTCTCCCGACTAAAGTCGTGATCGCAATGACATCAAAATTACTCTATCTGCTCTTTAAACTTTCTCAGGATAATCTCCACTGCATCTTTGTGCACCATAAAATCCATTATCTTTAGCTTTACATAATCTTCCTGGTAGAAATAAAATCCTTTATCTCCTGTGTTTCTTGAACCGGAACCTGAGTCTTTTATTAAATACCAATCTTTTCCATCTTTTTCCAAATAACCAACTAAATGAATTCCGTGATCATCGGTTGTTGTTTTGTTGCTGAATCGGAATTGTCTGGCACTTTCATCAATATATTCTGAAGGAATATCAAATGTGGGTACAACCGCTACTTTATGCCAGGAATCGTAACCAGCTTCTGAAACATCACCGCCGATTACCATTGTGTAACCGTTTCTGATTGCATTTTTCAAGGCATCCATATACACATCTAACGGAACATTGTAATAATCTTTACTGTGCCACCAATTATCTTCTACTTCATATTCAACCTGCTGGTAGTATGGCTGCTGCATGTAAGAAAGTATATCAACGTAGTCATCAATTTTAAGTTTTAAATAGTTGTTCAGGAATTCTTTTGGAGAATATTTAGTTCCCTCATAATAAAATTCAGTTGGCGGCTCACCCATATAATGGTTCATAATTGATTTGATTACTGTTATTGCCGCTTCTTCATCCCATGCATTAGTAGCTTTTACATTTTCAAGGTATGCTTTCATTTCTTTGTGCATTGTTTTGTGATCGTCATAACTTTGTCCCGGCATTAATCCGGTATAAGCTTCACCAGGAACAATTCCATACATCTTCCAGATTCTCGTGACAGCATTTGCTTCCGAGCCTTCTTCAAAAGCTGAATTGCCCCTTTCTTTTATATATCGTTTTGCCTTTTCAACATATTCCCAGTAAACAGTGTATTTCTCTGAAAGTTTAACTTTCTTTTGATAAATCCTGTAAACTTCAGATTCAAAATAGGATGTGGTGGAAAAACACCAGCAGGTTCCTGTTCTTCCCTGTGAAACCGGATCGTTGTACCAATAGCTTGTAAATTCATCTTTGGATTTTGGAAGATCCATCCCCGTAAAATCAAGCTTAAATAATTTCTTCTTTTCCTTTTCAGGTTCGTTGAATTCATCTATTCTTTTTAGAATTTCATTTTTATAGAAGCCGTCTTTTTCTTCCTCAAAGACTCCTTTGTTTTTTTTATCTTGTGCAAAGAGAGATGAGAAAAAAGAAAATATTATTGTGAGGGTTAGTAGTGAAATAGTTGTTTTCATATACAATCTCCGCAGGTTTCAGTAAAGAAATTTATTTGCACTTGAAAATTATAAATAATCACAATCAAAGATAAACTCTTTTTATTAGGTTAATTTTCTCTTGAAAAATCTTATATTAAACTTAAAAATGAAGAGTAAAAGATGAAGCATATTAAATTGTTTTCCAGTATTCTGTTATTAAATGTCCAACTGGCTGCTCAAGCTAACCTTGAGGTCATTAATGTTACCCCATCGCCGCAATCAATGAATTTCCTACCAACGCTAGAGATATCTATTGACTTTAGCAAAGCAGTTGATATTACTTCATTCAACGATACTACCTTTCAGGTTTGGGGCAGATGGTCCGGTGTTCACAAAGGAACACTTTTTTCTTTCAATGATACAACATCGATTCATTTTAATCCCAACGAAAACTTTTTTTATGGCGAACAGGTTACAGTGTCTTTATCAAAAGGTATAAAAGATACAGAGGGTAATTTTCTTCAACACGGATTTGCCTGGAATTTTTGGACTAGAACACTTTCAGGCACAATGAATTTGACAAGAACCGAAACCATAAACGTAAGAGAACCCGGGGAAGGTTGGATCCAAACTTATGGTACCTATGCTGGAGATCTTGATGCAGATGGCTGGAGTGATTTTATTGTACCAAATGAAATTCCTGCAGACATAAGAGTTTTTATGAATGACCAGCAGGGAGGTTATAATGACTTTACAATTTTTACTATCGCCGGTGGTTCAAGACCAAGTACGAATGAAGGATTTGACTATAATCTGGATGGTCTAATGGATTTTACAGTCGGCAACAGTACAAATAATCAGGTAACTGTTTTTACTGGAGATGGAACTGGAAGCTTTTCGTCTATTGCAGAATTATACTGCTGATAATGGAATTAGAGGGTTAGTGATTTTGGATGCAGACGGTGATGGATTCCCTGATATAGTTACTGCTAATAGAGATGGAAATAATGCATCTATTTTAATTAACAATGGAGATGGAACATTTGCATTTCCAATAAACTTTGAAGGGAATGGAAACGGCGAGACTGCTGCAGCAACTTCTGATGTAAACGGTGATGGTATTATGGATTTATTCCTTGGTGCAATTTATTCCGATGAGGTTATTCTCTGGCTAGGTGATGGGAACGGGGGTTTTACTTTCAGCGATAAAGTTACAGTTGGTAATGGTCCCTGGATGGTTGTTTCCGGTGATGTTAATAATGATGGAACTCCTGATGTGGTGTGTGCGAACTCGAGCGGTTCAAGTTTTTCAGTTGTGTTGTGTGATAGTGCAGGGAATCTTTCATCACCTATTAATTATTCAACCGGTGCATTTCCGATTTCTGTTGATTTAGGCGATGTCGATGGCGACCTGGATCTGGACATTGTAACAAGCAATTTCACAGGTGCGAATTTTACATTGTACGAAAACGATGGAAGCGGAGTTTTTATCAATCGTAATGATCTGCCATCAAACCTGGCAGGAAGCTGTGCTGTTTTTCACGACAGGGATAACGATGGTGATATGGATATGACTGGAATTGATGAACGTCAGGATCTTCTTATTCTTTTTACAAATAATCCTGTAACTGATGTTAATGAAGTTGAAAACGTTCCCGAAGGATTTACTCTTTATCAAAACTTTCCTAATCCATTCAATCCCTCAACAAAAATCCGGTTCACCATTCCCCAAAATGTCATTGCGACCCCGCTTGAGCGGGGGAAGCAATCTCAGTTCGTCACTTTAAAGATTTATGATGTATTAGGAAATGAAATTACAACTTGGTAAATGAAGAAAAAGCACCCGGAATTTATGAAGTTGAATTTAATAGTCATTCCGGCGAAGTCCGGAATCTACCAAGCGGAATTTATTTTTATACATTAACTGCTGGCAATTATTTTGAAACAAAGAAAATGATTTTGCTCAAATAAGTAAGAAGAGGTTGAAATCGATCGGACTTTATTTCTTTAAATATTTTTTACCGTTGCTCACATCAATTACTTCTTTGACAGCTTTTTTATCTCCACGCGATAGATCATCATAATTCTTTTTTTCAGAATGAGGAGGAATTAAATAGGGGAACATGATATCTTCTTCATTCTGACTATGTGCAAGTCCCAGTGCATGCCCCAGTTCGTGAATTATTGTTGCTTTAACTTCACCATCCGGAACAACAATATTGTTCATTGCAAGCAGGGTTATCTGTATTTTGGATGAATTAATTTCATTATCTCCATTCGCACTGTATTCTGTTAGTCCCATAAATTTTTTACCATATTTTTTCCAAAGGTTTTCAACAAAAATGAATTCTATATCTGCATCTTTTTCATCGTCAATTATTTTGTACTTTATTCTGCCATCAGCTCTTTGCCACACCCTGAATGCATATCCCACATAATCTTTGAAAAGCGATTTGTAATATTTTGAAGACGAGTCATTTACGTACACCTTCAAAGGAAATTTATTTTTATTCCAATGTGTTCCGTCCCATAAATTTTTACCGGATGGATCCATTTGATAATAATAATCAGAGACTTTATATATGAGCGAATCCTGATTATTTGCCAATTTATATCTGTCGGCAGATGGATCAGTATATCCTTCTCTTTGAGGGTATATCCAAGCACTGAAGATAAAGAACGCAATTGCAAAAGTTACCATATTGAATTTTGGATTGATAATTTACCTCATAAAGTTCATAGCTAATGAATATCAATTACTTTAGTAACAAAATTTGTACCTCTACCAGAAGGGAGTCTAATTATAAAGTTGAGCTGAAATGAAAACTATAACAGTTAATATTTAACTTAGAACTATTAAAATTGACAGTACCTTTCGACTGATTTAAACAGTTACTCGCTCAATGAACAATACTGCTTCCACCGATAAATTCTCTCAACACTGAATCGTGCGGAACAGGGGAATCATCTTCAACAGGAGTGATGTGTTTTAATAACTCCGCAAGTCGTGAAGCTCTTTCATAAGCATCAGTTTTAAGTGGATTACCTTTATACTTTTTCTCCCACTCAACAAAGTCTTTTGTTAGCTTGTGAGAATAAAAACAAAGCTCATACGGCATTGCACTGCTGATAATAAAATCTGCTGTGTTGCTATAAGGAATAATATTTCTCATTTCACTTGAGCGAACATAGTGCCAGTGTTCAAGTGTTTGAGTTGGGTTGTAAGCACGGTGAGCAAAATCACGAAGCATTCTCCTAATCAACCGAATATCTGTCCAGCGAATATATTTATCATCGTGACCTTTCATTTGCAGAAGTGGTTCCAGGTACAATTTAAATTTTACTTCTGAAGAAATGTCTTTGCTGAAATCAGGATAAAGTCCGTGCAGGCTGTCGATTAAAAGAAGTTCATCTTTTTCAAGTTTCATAGGCGTCACATCGAGCGTTCGGGTTCCGGTTTTAAATTCATAACTCGGGATCAACACTTTTTCACCATTACTCAGCCTGACAAGGTGCTCATTAATTAGTTGAAGGTCAAGCGCCTGTGGAGTTTCAAAATCGTAGTCACCGAATTCATCTTTGGGATGAAATTCCAGATCAAAAAAGTAGTGGTCAACATATCAATGCTTTAAACTTGAATCCTTTTTTGATTAGTTTTTGTTCTAACTTCATTGTTGTGCTCGTTTTTCCTGAGGAAGAAGGTCCGCTTATCATAACCATCCGCAAATCTTTCAGCCGTTCAATGATTATTTTGGCAGCAAGCTCAACATCATCTTCATAAAGCTCTTCTGATTCGTGAACAATCTGGGCGAACTCTCCGTTTGCAACTCTTTCATTCAGCAGTTCAACCGTGTTGAGTTTGTGTTCAACTGCCCAGTCGAGATTTCTCCACACTTTAGCCCAGGGAATATTTTCATTCAGTTTTGAATTAATTCTGCCTTCTTCATCTCTCCTTTTAGCGGATTCTTCCCGGTAAAGAATATACTCTTTTGCTACTTTTGCGTGTCCGTTTTCAATTAAAACTTTCTCAACAATATCCTGTATATCCTCGATATGAGGGTAGGTTCTTTCATCAAACTTTTCGTTAAGCAATTTAACAACCTGTTCGGCTAAAACCTCAGCCTTTTCTTTATCTCTGCCGCCGACAGCTACAGCAGCACGGTAAATTGCATTGATAACTCTTTCCTGCTTAAAAGGAACAATTGCACCGCTTCTTTTTTTTACGTGGGTTATTTTATTTCTCATTTTTTTGTCTTTCAGGTTATGTAAGAACAAATAATTACAGATAGCTGCCAATAAATTTATGTAATTAAATTCTTTTTATCGAACAAGCACAATAAAATCGTTTCCGGGACGAGAATTAGTGTTTAATGCTTAACATATTTTTGAGTAGTTTAATTTATCATTTAAACATTTATAAATTAATTTAATACTCCAATGATTACTAAATATTCATCCTTTGTAATAATATTTTCTGTTCTTCTTATCTTTTTGCCGGGTAAAATGTTTGCACAAGAAGAAAATATCATAATCAAAAATTATAACCTGGAATTAGCCAAAGTAAGCTCCCCGCATAAGATGTTAAGCAAGCTTGAAGGTAAATGGGATTTAAATTATAAGTTATGGATTAATCCGAATTCCGATCCTGAAGAGGGGAGCGGAACTGCAGATGCTGAAGTTATACTTGGCGGAAGGTTTCTACAGATAAATATGCATTATTCAATCTATGAAAAAAATTTTACCAGCGAGCACATCTTTGGCTATGATACAAACATTAGGAAATTCATACTTTTTTCCATAGATGAATTCGGCACCGATGCCATATTTAAATACGGTAATTTTAATGTTGAAGAAGAATCAATAATTTTTACCGGAAGAGACAGTACCTCCGTAAATCCTTCCACTCTGGAAAGAAATTATCAATATAAAATAGAACTTAATATTCCAACAGAGGAAGAGGTCAGTGAATTTGGTTTCAATACTTATTTTCTGAATCCTGATGGGAAGTGGATCCCTTTGATGCAAACGAGTTTTACAAAAACAGAATAATCATTAAAGCTAAAAAAGTAAGGAGAGGCTATTTTGGATTCAATATTAAAGCCACTTTTTTCTTTTAAAAAATATGAGCAATGAAACGGCAACTAAAACCATTACTCCCCAAAAGATATAATAGCTATATTTAAAGTGAAGCTCCGGAAGATACTCAAAATTAGTTCCGTAAATACCCGCGATAAAAGTAAGAGGAATGAAAATAGCTGCAAAGATTGTGAGTATTTTCATTACGTCATTCATCTTATTAGACAGCGCCGAGTTATATAAGTTCATTTGATCGGATAGCATTTCTCTGTAGGTATCGATTGCTTCAGAAGCTTGTGTAATTAAGTCTTCAAGATCCTTTAAAAACGGAATTGTATTCTTATTAATCAAGTCGGTATCTAACTTTGACAAATGTGTAATTGCTTCTTTGGCTGGACGTATACTCTTTCTTAAAAAATTCATCTCTTTTCTGTAATTACTTAGCTGTTCCATAACATCAGGTTCAGGATTACCCAGAACAGCCTCTTCCATATCTTCAATTTTTTCACCGAATCTTTCAATTATATATATATAATTATCTACAACAGTATCAATTAAGGCATAAGCAAGGTAATCTATGCTAGTAGCTCTAATTCTTCCTTTTTGTTTTCTGATTCTTTCTCGTACCGGCTCAAATACATCACCGGGCAATTCTTGAAATGTCAACAGAAATGTTTTTCCAATAACTAAACTTAATTGTTCAGCTATAATCGTATCACTTGTTTCATCATAACGAAGCATTTTTAATACTAAAAACAAATTGTTATCAGATTCCTGAAATTTTGGTCTCTGATCAGTATTCATTATATCTTCAATCAGAAGTGGATGCAAATCAAAAGTCTCACCAATTTCTTTCATCAAGTCAGAATCATGAAGCCCATCAATATTAATCCAGGTAACCGTATTTTTTTCTTTATATTCTGTTCCATCCGAAATTTTTTTTAACTCATCTTCATGCAAGTTTGATTTATCATAATCAATAACCCTGATTCTGATGTCATCAACTTTTTTATTACCAATGAATACCGGTGTTCCGGGGACAAGTCCTTTAGTGCCATTTCTTTTCTTTAAAAATCGAGCCATAATTAATACCTGAATAGTTATTGTTAAAATTTTTTTTGAAAAATAACATTATTATTTAAAAAATTATTTCATAAAGAAATTTGGTAAAATAAAATGCATCATTACCAATTCAATGCTTTACGGATTATTGGTTCTAATGTGTCGGCTATTTTTTTATGTCCGGATTCATTCGGATGTCCCTGGCATCCATAATCTTTAGGCATTTCTAAATTGACATTTAATTCTTCAAACCAGATTTTTTTATCCTGAAGTCTGCTGCTTAATTCATTAACCAAACTTTTAATGTAATCGCAATGCGAATCCTTTCTAACCGGTTCGCAAAATACGAGAATACTTGCTTTGGGATATAATTTTCTTATTCTTTTTAAAAATTTAATGTAAGCGTCGTGAAATGAACTTATCGTTGGATAAGGTTTTTTCCAATAGTCATTATTTCCCAATCTTACTACAACCAGATCCGGCTGCCACTTCTGAAAATTCCATTTTAGTGATTCATTCAGACAAGCTCTATCATAATAGTATGGTAAGCGGTCTTTTGGAAGTTAGGGTTGAATCACCATCATTTCTTACGATTCCAATTCCTGAGATTGCAATAACAGAATAATCCGCATTCAATCTTCTCGCGAGCACTGGTCCAAAAGCAATGTAGTTGTTATCTGTTTCTCTGCTGAATAAACAATCAGGTGTTTTGCCCTCACTTCCTAATCCAGCTACGAAGGAATCACCTATAAATTCTATTTTCCTTTTCTTTTGATCAACAACAGGATAAAGACTATCACCCGTATTAAGTATAAATCCTTCGAAAGAAGCAATACCATTAAGCGCTTCCGTACGTTTTGTAATGAGAAGCGAATGTATGTTGTCTTTAAGATCCTCAGCGATTGTATAGATTGTATCGGAACTTGTGCGGAGAACCTTTGTCAATTTTCCATCAATAAAAATATTGTAATCGTTATTGCCATCCTTAAGTTTGATAGCACAATAAGTTCCGCTAAAACGTGTTTTAATCTGAACTCCCGGCCAATCAAATCTTACTACTCCTGGTCTTGAGAAATCAAATCTACCTATGTATTCAATATTTGGATTATCTACTTTTACGTGAGTTTGTGGCTCATACATTTTACTAAAGGAAACGAATGTTCCAATAAGAACAAATGATAAAATGAAAAAACATATTTTAGTAATTGAACGGAAATGTAAAATCAAAAAAGTTTTTCTTTCAGTTGTTAATTCATTAAAATTAATTTTGGTCAGTTAAAGTATTGATAAATTAGTATTATGATTCCAGCTTTTTTTCATATTTAAAAGTAATTAAAAATAAGTTTAGATATATTTGTTCATAATAATTTTCATTTTATTTAATGAACCTGATTGAATGGACTGATGAACTAAGATTCCTGGTAGCAATTGCTCTGGGATTTTTAGTTGGTCTTGAAAGAGAAAGTAGAGGCGGTTCAATCTCCGCCAGAATAACTGCCGGTGTAAGAACATACACACTGGTAAGTTTGTTTGGATTCGGCTGTGCGTGGCTTTACAGATTGAATATCGAGTTTATTATTCCGGTAGGCTTAATTGTAATTGGCGGAATGTTGCTCGCTTCTTATTTAGCCAAGCAGAAATCTGGAGCGGTTGGCTGGACGAGTGAAATTGCTGCGTTACTTACTTTTGTTGTTGGTATTCTTTCCCTGGTTGCAGATATATGGATTCCGATGGCTTTAGGAATCTTTACTACGCTACTTCTTTCCGAAAAAGCCGGGCTGGAACAGTACATTGAAAAGCTCGACAAATCTGAATTCCTTGCAGTAGTAAAATTTTTATTAGTCACGCTAATTATTCTTCCTGCATTACCGGATAAATATTATACACAGTTTAATCTAAACCCATACCGTATATGGCAAATAGTCATTTTGGTATCATCAATTGGTTTTGTCGGTTATTTCCTGATGAAAAAGTTTGGAGATAAAATCGGGTTGTGGTTATCTGGATTACTGGGAGGAATAGTTTCGAGCACAGCAGTTAGTATTGCAATGGGTAATATTGCGAAAAGGAATGAACTTCTCTCTAAAAGGGCTTTTCAGGCAACAATATTAGCAAGCAGTGTAATGTATTTACGAATATTGGTGATCATTTATTTCCTGAATGCTGGTATTGCTTATGGAATTTGGTGGAAATTAGTCGCCCTGTTCTTTGTCGGGATATTGCTATCAATTATTCTACATGATAAAAAAAATGATACTCCCGCCGGTCCTATTTCTACGATTCAAAATCCGTTTGAAATTAAGCCCGCTGTTATTTTCGCTTCTCTTTTTGTTATTCTTTCAATTGTTACAATTTGGGTTAAGCAGTTCTTCGGCAGTGCCGGACTGTTAGGATTATCAGCCATCGTAGGTATAACCGATATTGATCCATTTATCATTTCGATAATAAACAAACAGCTCCCGGTTGAAAATATTATCTCTTCTGCAATTCTAATTTCTATGATGAGTAACACTATTGTAAAGGGAATTTATTTTGGATTTCTCGTCAAAGGATTAAGAAGGCAAGTGATATTATACTTTGCCATCTGGGTTGTAATTCATATTATTTTAATATTAATTTAGCTAAGATATTTACTGAGTCTGCAAGTAGAATTGTATGTAAGTTGCCGTCAGTTTAAAGTGATCTAGGGGTAATATTTAATTTAATAGTATTAACTTATATAGTTAAAAATTCAGGATCTTATTTAAATAAAACAAAGGAGAAAATATGCCGATCAGGAAAGCAAACGCCGAATGGAAAGGCGATTTAAAAAGTGGAAAAGGCTCACTTAACACAGAAACCAAATTATTAAACAACACAGCATACGATTTTGGGTCACGTTTTGAAACGGGTTCAACTACCAATCCCGAAGAGCTGGTTGGAGCCGCACACGCAGGTTGTTATTCAATGGCTCTGGCAAACTCTTTATCAAAAGAAGGATTTAAGGTTAACTCAATTAAAACCGACGCAAATGTTCACCTTGAGAAACTTGACAGCGGATTTACAATAACTAAGATTGAATTGAATACCGTTGGTGATGTTGAAGGAATAGATGCAGCAACTTTTACGAAGCATGCTGAACAGACAAAAGGCGGGTGTCCGGTATCAAAAGCACTTACCGGTCCGACGATTATACTTACTGCAAAACTAAAATAAAGATTTTAGTCTTTTATGAGCTCTTTGTACTCATCATTCTTTGAAACGAATGCCTGAACATAAGAACAACCAGGTATAATCTTTAAATTATTTTCTTTAGCAAATTCCAAAGCGGCTCGAACTACCCGGGCCGCTAATCCTTTACCTCGCAACTCAGGGTCAGTATGAGTATGATATAAATTTAGCTCACCTTCTCCGGCTGTATATTCAACATAAGCTTCTTTCCCATCATCATAAAAAACAAATCTCTCATTCTCTTTTTCGTGAATTATTTTTTCTTCCATTTTTATACTTATTTATTGTTGATTATAAAATTAAAATCTTTGTTTGAGAATCTGCCTGAATTAGCGAAATAAGTTTTTTCAACAAATCTGACATTATTTTTCTTATCCACAGTAACTATTGTTGATGATCTTGTTCCATACTTTTCTGACTTAATAAAAATTGGGGAAAGTATTCTTTCAAACTCAAGTCCAACCCCGGTATCAGGAAGTTCTTCATCTTTTGCAAGCGATGTATCATCGAGCAGGTTTAAAATTTCCCATGGATGAATATTCTGATGTTCAATTAAATTTTTGAGTTGTCGTTTACTTTTCTCTACCTTTGGCCAGGGAGTATCCAGTATCGCATTGCTGATTCCATGAATGCCTGGTTCAAGCTTTTGAAGGCTTTCTGTTTTGTTTGAGAAATAGTAAAGCTCATCAAGAGTTCCAAGGAGAAGATTGAAACCATTATATTCGTTAAAAGTTGGTTTTAGTCTATTGTAATATGCTTCGGGAGAAATGTCATTGATCAGAAAATCAAGCGTCAGGTTTCCTCGAGATGGGGCATCATTTCTGTGGTTCTTCAGGTCTCTGAAATTAGTTATTGCGGCAAATCTGCCTTGCCTAGTTATTCCCATCCACGTCCCCCCGGCTTGTAAATCTTTTCCTGCGAGAAGATCGGGATGTTCTGTCCAGAATTCAGCTTGTTCACTTGGACGATCGTAGAATTCATCCCTGTTTGCAGCGAAGATCAGCTTGTAATCGCTCAATACATTATTTGCAAATACTATAAGGCACATGCTATTCTATTTTTAATAGTTTGATTAAGTTTTGGTTAGAAGGATTCAAAATCAGATAATTTTTCTTTCCTTCAAATCATTCATGAGTTTGTCGTATCCTTCAAAGACAACAGCATCCCAACCAATTTTTATTGCAGCATCAACATATTCCTGAATATCATCTATATAAAAATGCTCTTCAGAAGGAAAACCTGAAGCTTCTTCAACTTTGCGGTATATTATTTCCTCGGGTTTGACTGAGTGAACCTCGTGAGATAGAATTAGTTTATCAAAATATTTGAGGAATTCATATTTCTGCCACCCATACTTCTGATGGATAGAATCCGTGTTAGACAGCAGAAATAGTCTGTATTTTTTTTTGAGAATTGGGAGCAGCGAAGCGACTTCCTCGTTCAAAGAAAAAATATCAGCATAATTTTTTTTAAATGTTTCCGAATCAATTTTGTGATCGACAACTTTCAGCATTTTATTTACGAATTCCGTCTCGGAAATTTTACCTCTTTCAAAATCACGGTGAAAATTATAGTTGGTTTTATAGAATTCAATAAACCTGCTGCCCAATCCTTCCTCAATCTTATTCAACTTATTGATAGCAAAAGTATAATCAAAAGGAATTAATACTTTGCCGAGATCAAAAACTATTGCTGAATATTCTCGTTTATTCATATTGATTGAAGTTATTAAGACTGTCTGGCAGGTAATGTTTTCTCGATAATTTTTCTGATTTTGTCAGATAAAAACTCGAAAACCAAATAGAATAAAAGGTTCTCGAGAATTGCAATGTATCGAGAGAAACTTTTAAGACATCCACTAAAGGGGCAGGTTTATTGAAACTCAAAAACACTATCATCTAATCCCGTATTTAACTCAATGCTGGTAACAGTAAGATCAATCTCCTGAAGACCAAAAAATTGCTTTAATGTGAATGGAAATTTTAAGCCACTGACTTCACGGTAGTCTGAAAAATAAGTCTCCTGCTCAAATAATCCCTGCTTGGTCTGAATTTCTTTTGATTCTTTTACTTTCAGACTTTTTTCGACACTATAATATTGAAACCATCTAATGCCTGAAGGCAAAACAAATTTTATTTTATAGCAGTCAACGCTGTCCACCATTTCATTCGGAAGCACTTCAGTTTTTATTCCATAACTCTCCGGATCAAGCAAGAACTGCATTATTGCATCAACCTTTAGTCTTTCAAGTTCTTTGTCTTCAATTTCAGTTTTTTCATTGCCAATTAATATCATTCCTTTACCGCTTTTGTAATAAAGCAATTGCTTAACTTCACCAGCCTGCAGTTCCTGGAAGAGTTGATCAGGATACTTTTGCATAATTGTTATGTTTATTGGCTGACCCATTGCCATGCCGGTCATAACCGTTGTTCTATCCATAACGCTCTTAAATTTATCTATTCCGCCAATTGCATAGAGGTACTTATTTATTATTGCTTGAGCAGTTATGTTCACCGGGTCGGTTTCTGTCGTAACTTCTTCCTGTGCGAATGAAACACCCATGATACAAATAAGAAAAGACAGCAGAATTATATTCTTATACTTCATAATGAAACTATTTTTTTCTTTTTAAAAAGATAATGTAATATCCATACAATTATAACACCAAAATAACTCTTAATACTAACATAACTTTTAATTACTTTTGAAAAAGCATAACTATTAAATTATTATGAATCAACTCTACTTCATTTTAATATTATTTCTGATTACGACAAATATCTTTGCACAGACTTTTACAATTTCTGGAAGAGTTACTGATAATCAGACTGGCGAAGCACTCCTATATTCTAATGTGCGTGTAATAAATACTACACTTGGCACAGCTGCAAACTCGAATGGCGCCTACGAAATAAAACTATCTTCAGGAACTTATTCACTTGTTGCTTCCTACATCGGATATTATTCAGATACTGTTAATGTTGAATTGAAAAATAACACAACAGGTGTAAACTTTTCCTTAAGAAGAACAGAAATCATTCTTCCTGAAATTGTAATTAAACCGGGAGAAAACCCGGCATTAGAAATTATCCGCAAAGCAATAGAAAAGAAAAAGGAGAGGAACTCAAAGCTTAACACTTATGAGTTTGAAGCTTATACAAAGGGATTAATCAGGACAACCGACGAAATAAGTGCCAGGGGAAGAACTGTTTCTGCTGGTATTGGTACTGATGGAGATTCAGCAGCACTGAAAATAACCGGATTACTCGAAAACCAAAGTAAAGGTTATTTCAAAAAACCGGATCAATTTAAAGAAGCAATACTTGCACGAAAGCAAAGTGCTAATTTTCCACCTACTATTAACATACTTACGGGTGGAAGACTCATTCAAAATTTTTATGAAGATGATATAAGATTTTTTAGCGGAAGATTGCCCGGACCTATTGCTGATGATGCACTGGATTATTATTACTATTACATTGATGGAATGGTTATGAAAAATGACCGAAAGGTTTACAAGCTTTTTTTCAGAGCTGAAAATCCAGACGATCCGGGATTCCAGGGAAGCATTTTTATTAACGACAGCACGTATGAGTTGATCCAGGTAGAACTTGAACTAAACCGTTCTGCAAACCCTGGCGGAATTTTCGATACAATCAGTATTTTTCAGCAATTCTCAAGCTATGATGATATTTATATGCCTGCTGATTACAGACTTTTTGCTAAAGGGAATTTTCTCGGGCTTGCCCGTTTCGGGTTTGAGCTTAATACTATTCTATACGATTATAAAATTAATCCGGAATTAAGCGATGATCTTTTCACAAAAGCAATCGTAACAGTTCTTCCGGATGCAGATAAAAAGGATTCGCTCTACTGGACTTCAACTCAAACCATTCCGAATACCAATGAAGAGGAAAGCGCATACAGAAGAATCGATAGTCTTCAGCAACTACCTTTTTCTTTCTGGGACCAGTTTTCCTGGTTGAGTACGCGGACATACTTTTCAGAGAATTTTGCTATTAACGGTACTTTGAACTTCTGGAGGTTTAACCGGGTAGAAGGTTTCACTCCCAGACTCGGATTTTATTTTGAAGATTACTTTGATCAACGGCTTAATTCTTCTCTTGATCTGGCTTATGGTTTTTCAGATGAAAGATTTAAAACTGATTTTTCACTTGAGTATTTGTTAGGTGATTACAGAACAACTTCTGTAAACTTTAATGCTTATAACTCAATTAAAATTCTATTTGGTACTTCGGATGAGTATTCTAATCTTACAGCATCGCTCCTGGCATTGTTGAACAAAGAAGAATTCCGCAATTACTATTATTCTGCGGGATATGATTTTAAAATTGAAGGTGAAGTTTTTCCTGTGCTTGCATTAAGTGCTGGTTTTTTTAACAGGAAGGATAAAAGCGCGCAGAACAACACAGACTTTTCATTCTTCAAGAAGGATAAAGAATATCCAGCCAATCCAAATATTTATGAAGCAACAATAAATGCTCTAACTACGGGTTTCAAAATTGACTTCAGAGATTACATCGAGGATGGTTATTTCCGCAGGAGAGTAAGGTCCGGAAGCTATTATACAACATTTGAAGGAGATGTAACACATTCAAATAAAGACTGGTTAAGCAGCGATCTGAATTTTACAACATATCGTTTATACATAAATAACTTTATACCAACATTTCGTTCCTCATTTATTAATCTTGATCTCTTCGGAATGTATAATGTTGGTGCTTTGCCATACCAGGATATGTATGCGCTGCCGGGCAATATAAATCTTCTTTCAAAATCATTCACATTCCGTACTTTGAAAGTAAACGAAATATTCGGAGAAAGAGTTGCAACGCTGAATCTCGAATACGACTTTCGTGATGAATTATTTAAGCTGTTGAAAGTTCCCGGTTTTAAAGATTGGGAAATTACGCTTAACGCTTTCTTCAACTCAGCAATTACGGAAATCGGAGATGGATCATCTGCACTTCTTCCTGCTGAAATAAAAACTTTTGACAAGCCATTTTATGAAATTGGTTTTGGTTTAGGACAGGGGATTATTCCAATGCAGCTTGAGTTTGCCTGGAAGCTGAATTACAGAGGAAGCAATAATTTTGTAATTAGCTTAAACACTTTTGCGTTTTAAAAAAAAGAAGCGCCCGAAAAGTGAGCGCTTGAACAAATAAAATATGCCAGTATAGATTTTATTCTTTTGGTTTTGCTTCGTTTACAACAATGTTCCTGCCTTCAAGCTCAGAACCATTAAGTGCTTCGATAGCTGCTGTGGCTTCGGAATCGTTTTCCATTTCTACGAAACCGAATCCTTTAGAACGTCCGGACCGGCGATCTGTTACTACTGTGGCAGAAACAACATTTCCGAATGGAGCGAAAGCTTTTTTTAAACCTTCGTCGTTTACTGCCCATGGGAGACTTCCCACAAAAAGTTTTTTGCTCACTAGAACCTCAATTAATAATTAAATAACAATATGGCAAAAGCCACATATAAAAATATAAAAACTCCTGAATATCTCAATACTGAATTTTAAGGGGCTTACAATGCTCAAAAACGCTAAGAATTTGCAGATTTTGACAAAATGCTTTTTACAACCTGGTCCAGGTTATCAAAAGTCTTTACTGAAATGCTTCCTGAGGATTTCAACTCTTTTTTATTGCCAGAAGGGATAATTGCAGATTTGAACCCTAATTTCTCAGCTTCCTGAATTCTTTTTTCGATGTGTCCAACACTTCTGATCTCTCCACCAAGACCAACTTCACCAATTATGATTGTCTGATTTTCGATAACTTTTTCTGTAAGACTTGAAGCGATTGCTGAACAAACGGCTAAATCTGCTGCTGGTTCAGTTATACGAATTCCTCCAGCTATGTTTATAAATACGTTTGTTGAAGATACTCGGATACCTGCTCTTTTTTCAAGAACTGCGAGTAGAATAGAAAGTCTTCTCTGATCAAAACCATTTGAAACTCGTTGTGGGTAACCATAATTAGAAGGAGTAACGAGTGCTTGTACTTCCAATAATATCGGTCTTGTTCCTTCAATGCTTGAAGTTACAACTGATCCGGCAGTTTGTTTTTCTCTTTCACTTAAAAATAATTCGCTTGGATTTTTTACTTCCCGCAAACCGTCTTCGTGCATTTCGAAAACACCAATTTCATTTGTGCTGCCAAATCTGTTTTTCTGCGCACGAAGAATCCGGAATGAATAATTAGATTCTCCCTCAAATTGAATAACTGCATCAACCATATGTTCGAGTAATTTTGGTCCAGCTATCATTCCTTCTTTTGTAACGTGGCCTATTATTATAACTGAATAATGCTTTTTCTTTGCTTCTTCCATCAGGAGAGATGTGCACTCTCTGATTTGTGTAATCGTTCCGGGAGAGTTGTCGAGTTCACTTCTATACATTGTTTGTATCGAATCAATCACAACAACAGCAGGCGAAAGTTGGTTTACAGCTCCAAGTATATCAGAAAGGCTCGTTTCCGCCTGTACGTAAAAATCAGGTGAGTTAAGCTTTAGTCTGCTTGCTCTGAGTTTTATTTGCTTTTCTGATTCTTCCCCTGTAGCATATAAAACTTTTTGTTTAATGTTAGCAGTTGCCTGCATTGCAAGTGTTGATTTGCCTATACCAGGATCTCCTCCAAGTAAAATGACAGAACCCGGCATAAGTCCCCCACCGAGTACACGGTCAAATTCACTTATTCCCGTTTTTATCCGATCTTCTTCGTTGGCAGAAATAGTTTCAATTGTGTTTAACTCGTATTTTGATTTTGAAATTACAGGCTTGCGCTTTGAGGTTTCTATGATTTCTTCGGTGAAGGAATTCCAGTTTTCGCATTCGGGGCATTTACCCAGCCACCTGAGTGATTCATAGCCGCAGTTTGAGCAAATGTATTTTAATTTTGCTTTGCTCATTACTAAATTAAACTGCCAACAATTTTCTCAACCTTACTAATTGCAGCAGTTATTCCAGATATATCTTTTCCCCCTGCAGTTGCAAGATGAGGACGCCCACCACCCCCACCGCCAACAAGCTTTGCAAGCTCACCGACAATTTTACCAGCACTTAGTTTTTTCTCCTTTATAAGATCGTCACTGACAACAGCAACCATTCCAACTTTATCTTCAATCTGAGAAATAAGCACACCAACACCACTTCCCATTTTGTTTCTTAATTCATCCCCAAACGATTTCAGCTCATCCATATTATCTGCGTGAACTTTACCTTTATATATTTTAATCCCTTTTTCAGAAGAATGGAGTGAGAGAATATGATCAAGCTGACCAAGTGAATCCTTTAGTTTAAGATCTGAAATTTCCTTCTCCAATTTCTTTTTAGTATCGAGCAGCTCATCGATCCTGTGACTGAATTGTTTCATATGCTCAAGTTGAGATTGAATATATTTTTCAACTCCGGCACCAGTAACTGCTTCGATTCTTCGTACCCCGCTTGCAATAGATGCTTCACTTGTAATCTTAAATAACCCAATTTCAGAAGAATTTTTCACGTGCGTTCCACCGCAGAATTCCATTGTAAAATCTCCGAACTGAACTACGTTGACTTTATCGCCATACTTATCACCAAAAAACATTAATGCACCCATTTTCTTTGCTTCGTCAAACGGAATATTACGATGGTGATGCATCGGAAGATTTCTTCTCAGCTGTTCGTTTACCAGAATTTCTATATCGTGTAACTCTTCCGGACTTGGTTTTGTGAAATGTGTGAAGTCAAAACGAAGATGATCCGGCCCAACATACGAACCTGCCTGCTGAACATGCGTACCAAGAATTTTTCTTAATGAAGCGTGAAGGAAGTGAGTTACTGAATGATTCCGCATCACATCCCAGCGGTATCTCGATTCAACTTCTGCAATTAAATCGGTTTCAGGTTGAAGAATTTTCTTTAAATCATTTTCAACGACGTGAATAATCTTGTTTTCAACTTTTAGCAAATCAACAACATTAAATTTATCTTTGCCAATATAATCAGTGACCTGTGTCATCAACTTGGCCACCAGACTTCAACGTAAAAAGGAGATTTGTCAAGAATTACTAAATCTGTATTACCATCTTCTTGGTTATCTAATACTTTTGACTTTTGTTTTGTAATTCGTCATATCCGGTAAATTCTGTTGTCCTGTGCTTGAATAGCTGAAATCCTTGTAGAATAGTTATTTTAAACTTTAGCTGATCAATAATTTTCTTTAGATGCTTCGCCGCGAACTATCCTTTTGCTGGTTCATCAAGCTCATTAAATTTTACTTCATCAATAGAAAATCCTTTTTCAATTGCCATTATGTTTGTTAGATCGACCGGAAAACCAAATGTGTCATATAGTTTGAATACATCTTCACCGGGAATAAGTTTTTCTTTTTTCTTGTTCAGTTTTTCAATTATCTCCTCGAATAGTTCAATTCCTCTATCGAGGGTAGCATTGAAGCTTTCTTCTTCACCTTTAATTACTTTTTTAACATACTCTTGTTTTTCTTTTATTTCCGGAAAAACATCACCCATCGTTTGAACAAGAACATCGACCAACTGATAAAGAAAAGGTTCGCTGAGATTAATTTTTCTTCCATAACGAGCAGCTCTTCTTAAAATTCTTCTCAGGACATAACCTCTTCCCTCATTTCCCGGAACTGCACCATCTGATATTGCAAAAGTTAATGCCCGAATGTGGTCAGCAATAACTCGCATTGGAATTTTAATTTCTTCTGATTTTTCAAGAGCTTCTTCAGAGAGATTCTTTTCAATTTTGATCTTACTGAGTTTTACAATTTCAGCTATTACCGGATGAAAAATATCAGTATCGTAGTTTGATTTTTCATTTTGAAGCACTGCACAGATACGCTCGAAACCCATTCCTGTATCAACGTGCTTTGCAGGTAGATCGTGAAGTTTTCCATTTTCATCACGGTTGTACTGAATGAATACGAGATTCCAGATTTCAATACATTCGGGTGTTCCTGCATTAACGTATTCAGGATTTTCAAAATCATCCCCAATATTTATATGAATCTCTGAACAAGGACCACAAGGACCAGTTTCTCCCATTTCCCAGAAGTTATCTTTCTCACCAAACTTCAAAATATGTTTAGGATTGATATCCGTTTTCCTTTTCCAAATTTTAAAAGCTTCATCATCCTCTCTATAGACTGTTGCCCACAATCTTTCTTTTGGAAGTTTCCAGATTTCAGTAAGAAGTTCCCAGGCCCATTCTATTGCTTCTGCTTTGTAGTAATCTCCAAAAGACCAGTTGCCGAGCATTTCAAAAAATGTATGGTGATATGTATCGTGCCCAACTTCCTCGAGATCATTGTGCTTACCACTTACTCGAATGCACTTTTGTGTATCCGCGGCACGTTTGTATTCCCTTTTACCAATTCCTAGAAATACATCCTTAAATTGATTCATTCCTGCATTTGTGAATAACAATGTAGGATCGTCAAACGGAACTACCGGGGCAGATGAAACTATTTTGTGCTGCTTACTTTTAAAGAAATTAAGGAATTGATTTCTTATTTCGTGAGAGGTCATTTTTTCCTTTATCATTAAACATATAGGTAAAAATAATAAAATAGGCTTTAAGCATGAATTGTAATTAAACTACTAAAATGGCACTTTTATTGCTACTTTCAGAGATTAAATCATGAAAATGAGAGTGGAAAAAATGTGGGGAGTTAGAAAATGACATCTGCCGGAACCCAAACTGATGCAGAGATAATGCTCAAATTAGCTGGATACGATTCAAAAGCTTTAGAGCAGCTCTACAATAGATACTCATCAATGCTATATGCATTAATAAGAAAAATTATTCCTAATAAAGAAATGGCAGAAGAGGTGCTTTCAGATGTATTTGTAATAACCTGGAAGCAAATGGACCAGTTTGATTTTAAAAGCAATAATGTTTTTACCTGGTTAGTTACACTTACAAGAAATAAAGCAGTCGATGCAATGAAGAGGGAGACGGGAAAAGAAAAAAGAGAATATTCAGAAGAATATGAAAAAGAAGAAATCCTACCTAAACTTTCGCCTGAAATAAAAGCGATTGACTTTGTAGATGTTACCGAAATACGAGAAAAGGTTAAGGTGGCTATTAACAGTTTAGCCGATACCCAGAAGTCGGTAATTGATTTGTCATACTATGAAGGATTAGATGAGAACATTATAGCTGAGAGATTGAAAATTCCGGTCAGCAGTGTTAAGTCGAAGCTACATTTAGCAAATAACAGTCTGACGAAACACATTTTTAATGAGTGAATTTAATCATGGATAGATTAAACATACTTGAATTAATCCAGCTTTATACAGCTGGTTGTATTAGTCAACCGAATAAGATTATTCTTAAGACATTAATGGAAAGCGATGAAAATTTTCCCTGGATTGAACTGGCTGAATCTCAAAATTTAATTGCCATTCTAACGTCAGCATTAGATCCCGAAACTCCCTCCACCAGAGTTAAAGAAAAAATAATGATGAAGCTGGGTAATAAAATTTTTGACGAGGAACTTACGAGTAGCCAAAACAAAGTTCTTCAAGATGAACTTATTCTTATTGAAGAACAAGAAAAAGAAAACGAATCAAAAAGTAAAATTGACTGGGGGACACTTTCGGTTTTAAAAACCTCACCAGAGGATCTGAACACTTCAGAAAAAGTAATAGTGGAGAACCCGATCATTCGAAACGAACCAGAAAAGGTACATTTTTCTGACACTTCATCAGACTTGGACTTTGAAGAAGTAAATACAATCCCTGAAAAACCTATCATAACAAAGTCAAAAGAACGTTATTCAGCTCTTCAAGGAACAAGAAAGTATGTTTTAATATTTGCTCTGGTGTTTGTTCTTGCTGTGGTTGTATATTCATATTTCAATCTGATAGCAACTTCAGACAACACTTATATTGAGCCTAAAGTAAATAAACCAGTCAACGTTTCAATTGCAGAGAAGGAAACTCCAGTAGTTGATTCAACAGAGGGATTAATTATTCCGGAAAATATTCAATTAGTAGAAGAGGAAACTACCCAAACAAAAGAGCAGACAATTAAAGAAGTCTTACCTACACCACCGCCGGAATTGCCAGCGCCAATTGAAACCCCGGTAACTCAATTTGCCAAAAATAATTCTGTTGATGAAGGAATTGAGAAGGAAGATCTAACAGAATCAAATGAACCAACGGTTATTCCACCAAAGGAAGTGACTGAAATTGAAGAAGAACCAGCGTATTTTGTGGCGGTTGAAGAAATGCCTGCTCCAATTGGTGGATTAAAAAGTATTCAGGAAAAAATAGTTTATCCCGAAATTGCAGTACGGGCAGGAGTTGAGGGCAAAGTATTTGTTCGTGCATTTGTTGATGAAAATGGTTCTGTTACTAAGGCAGAAGTAGTAAAGGGTATCGGAGCTGGTTGTGATGAAGCAGCCATAGATGCTGTTCTTCAAACAAAATTTAGTCCCGGAAAACAAAGAGGTAGAGCTATCAAAGTCCAGATAACAGTTCCAATAGTCTTTAAACTATAAACGATTAAAACTGCTTAAAAATTTTACCATTAGTCATTTTTACTTCCCGCTGGTTAAAATTTAATTACTATTATTGTTCTAAATCTGTTTGATGCTATTATCAAATAAAGTTACAATGGCACTTAAATTGCTTTTTTGCACTCATAACTTTAGTTTTAATTAAAGAAAAAAAACCATTTGAAGGAATAACCTATTTGTCAGAAGTCAATTCTTTAACCGATACAGAAATAATGCAGAGGATAGCAAGTTATGATTCCAAAGCATTAGAACAGCTCTATGATCGTTACACACCTTTGCTGTACACCTTGATAAGAAAAATAATCCCTGATAAGGAAACAGCTGAAGAAGTGCTGTCAGAAGTATTTGCGATTGTATGGAGACAAATAGATCAGTTTGATTTTAGTAAAATCAATGTTTATACCTGGATGGTTATGTTAGCAAGAGATAAAGCGATTGATGTTAAAAACAGGACGATGGGAAAGGTAACAGAAGAATATACTGAAGAATATGAAAAGGAGAATATACTTCCAAAATTATCAGCTGAAATTGAATCCATTGAACTTGAGGCGGTGCTTGGGATGAAAGAAAAGATAGAAGGAGCGATAAAAAGCTTGACAGATGCTCAAAGATATGTAATAGAATTATCGTACTATGAAGGTTTGGACGAAAGTGGTATTGCAGAGAAATTGAAGATACCGTCCAGTACTGTAAAATCGAAACTGCTGGTTGCAATTGGTAATCTGATGAAAAAAATTTCAAAAACAAATTAGATATTATGGAAAAGAAAAAAGCTATAGAATTAATAAAGCTTGAAGTTTTATACTGCTTAAACGAAGCAGATTCTGAAGCCCTTCGTATAGCGAAAGAAGTTGATGCTGATTTTCCATGGAAAGAATTAGGTGAATACCAGAAACTTGTTGCTCTATTACCTGCTGCTTTGACTCTCGAATTTCCAGTAAGCGAACTTAAAGATAAAGTTGCTTTGAAGCTTTATAATATGAGAGATGAAATTAAAGCAAAGCTTGATGCAAAAAAAGTATTGGAGGAACCCCCAGCTCCAATTGTGAAAAAAGAGGAATTATTAGTTGATGAAGAAATTAATGTTGATGATATAGATGTTTCAATTCAGGAAGAAGATTCTGCCCGAGTTGATAGTGTTGCAGAGAAAATTCAACATAAACGAATGGCTGAGGAACTGGCAGTAAAAACTGATCTGCGTAACAAAGTTACTTTTGATAAAGAATTAGTTGAAAGGACGGTTAAAGAATACCTTAAATCTCATTTCGAACATGAACTGAAATCAATCAGAAAAGACATTAAACGAAACCTCATTATAAGTTTAGTTCTCTTTGTTATAAGTTTAGCTTTAATAGTAGCATTATTTTTAATGGGCTGAATTTCACCATTATAAAACCAGTTCATTTAAACACTCTTCTGTCATTATTTTTTCTCCCCTTTTTACCTACTTGGTTTTTAAGAAAAATGCAATCAATATAATAATTATTAATACAGGCCAGAGAAAATTTAAAATTGGTAGCATTGATTGCAAAAATAAACTAAGGTTGAAGTGAGTTTTTGCTATAAACAGAGTTAAACCTGCTGACAAAAGTATAATCGAGACAATCAAAAAAATAATTTTCGTTGAAGATGATATGTACAGCACTAACATACCTGAACCAGCTAAAATTAGAATTATTGGTATACTCATACCTTCGCTAATGTTCAAATTAAAATTTTCTGAAACCAGGAAGTAAACCCCTAAGAGAAAAATTGTCGATCCAAGAAATACCAAAACCATATTCTTTCTTATAGTTTCACCATAGACAAGAGCAATTCCTATTATTAGTAGAGAGTATGATAATATATCCGTGATTGATATAGATATTATTTTAAATACGGAAAGTAAAAAAGATACTAATATGAATAAGACGACAATTAGTGCAAGACCATTTAATTTAATCAAAGTATTCTCTGCCCCATGCTCGAAGCGATTAGTTCGGCCGTAAATACTGCACTCTGGTTTTTGTGATCAAGTATTGGATTGACTTCTGCAATTTCGAGTGATGACATACAGCCGCATTCAGCTATAGTTTCCATCAGCAGATGTGCTTCGCGATAGCTCAAACCTCCCGGGACTGGTGTTCCGACACCAGGGGCAACAGAAGGATCAACACTATCAACATCAAAACTTATATGAATGTGATCAACTTTCTCACGGAATTGCTTCAACACTTTTGCAATTATCCGGTGAATTCCGAGTTTATCAATATCATTCATTGTGTATATAGGAATCTTCAAATTTCTAATGTTTCTCTTCTCTGCTTCATCTATGCTTCTGATTCCGATTAAGGAGCAATTTTCCGGATATAGTTTTGGAGAGAATCCTAAAAAATTTACAAGCTCATTGCATCCTAAACCCATTAAGGCAGCAAGTGGCATCCCATGAATATTTCCGGAAGGGGTTGTTTCATCAGTATTCATATCACTATGTGCATCAATCCAGATAACTCCCAGATTTAATTTTCTTTTATTGCAGAACGATGCTATACCAGAAATTGTTCCCAACGCCATTGAATGATCACCGCCAAGACAAATAGGAAAATCACCTTTCTCTAAAACCTTTTCAATTCTTTCAGCCAGCATTTTTGAAGTTTTAATTATCTCATCCAAATATTTCAACTTTGGATTTTTGATCTTCTGTCTTTCCATTATTTCAATTTTGATATCACCACTGTCCTCAACCTTGTAACCGAGCGCTTCAAGTTTTGTCTTCAATCCTGCGATTCTAAGTGCAGACGGCCCCATATCAACTCCGCGACGATCAGCACCAAGATCCATAGGAAAACCTATTATAGAAATATTTTCTTTCGTTATGCTTTTCATTCTCTTTATTTGATTTAATTCTTTTAAGCATTGTCAAAATAATTATAAAGCAGTTCATACTCAAAAAACTCTCTATATCAAATTAAACTATTCAGTATATTTTGTGCGAATAATTAAAAGTTTAACTTAAGGCAGCCTCAGATAGCATTATGTTGTATGGAGAAGAACCACATATCAAGATCGGTATTCTTACTGGTAAGAAATTAAGATTTGAGTTGTACGGAGATTTTAGTGTCGTGGGCTCTAAAGATTCCTTCAGCGGGGTATATACAGCCGAATTGAAAAATGATCAGATTGTATGTAAAAGCAGTAAACATGAATTTGAAGGAACCAATCAGATAGAATTTATACCCTCTGATCCTATTTCCGAATCATTTCTTCTTAGGGATGTAGTCATAGGAAGTAAATTCCATTGGGAAAGAAAAGAAAAGCAGAGATTTATTTATTCTCTCCTTTTGCTGAAGACTAAGGATGAGATTATTGCGATTAATCATATACCGTTGGAAAGATATTTAACAAGTGTAATCTCTTCCGAAATGAGTGCTAAAAGTTCTATTGAACTTCTCAAAGCGCAGGCCGTAATTGCAAGAAGCTGGGTACTTGCTCAAATTGCAAGATCAAAGGAATTAATAGAAAGCAAGGAAACACATGAAACGTCACTTGAGTTTAAAGATGAATTGATTAAATGGTACGACAGAGAAGACCATAACTTATTTGACGTATGCGCCGATGATCATTGCCAGAGGTTTCAGGGAGTGACCAAGATAATTTCGGACGCATCTTTTAAAGCGGTTGAACAAACAAAAGGTATCGTACTACTCAGTGGCGGCAATGTATGTGATGCAAGATATTCAAAATGTTGCGGGGGAATAACCGAATCGTTTGAAAATGTCTGGGAACCTGTAAAACATCCCT
Organism: uncultured Ignavibacteriaceae bacterium; assembly: GCA_963699475.1. Taxonomy (GTDB): domain Bacteria; phylum Bacteroidota; class Ignavibacteria; order Ignavibacteriales; family Ignavibacteriaceae; genus IGN2. The sequence goes on from CAVOUA010000003.1 coordinate 222,314, forward strand.
ATTTAATGTCGGTTGTGGATTACAAATTTGAACCTGAAAATTTTAAGCTTGATTTTTCTGATGAAACAAACTCGGTAAAATGGATAATGGATAATCCCACATCTTACTGTAACACTTCTGATCGTAAGATACTTTCACACATACTTGTAGATTATGATCGTGAAACAAAGGACTTCTTTCGTTGGAAAGTTGAGTACACACAGGATGAAATATCTACTCTTATCAAACAAAAAAGCGAAATTGATTTTGGTAATATTATTGACCTTGTTCCTGTTGAGCGTGGTGATTCGGCAAGGCTGGTAAAACTTAAAATTGTTGGCACAAAAAAAACAATAACTGTTGGGAAGGAGTTAGAGATAAGACGCTTGCTATCAAAGACTCATTTATATAGCTCTGCTTTTGTTGTAGAAAAAATTGGAAAAAATATTCCAGAAAAATTTATTCTGCATGGCGCTGGCTGGGGCCATGGTGTTGGGCTTTGCCAGATTGGCGCTGCTGTTATGGCTGAGATGGGTTATAATTTCGACGAGATACTACTACACTATTTTAAAAATTCTGATTTGAAAAAAATCTACTGATAAGTTTAAATGAAGATACTTTATTCCTGCTTATCAAAAAGCTGGGGCGGTTTAGAAATGTTTACTCTGACTTCGATCCAGCAGCTTATCAAGAGAGATATTAAAGTTGAGCTAATCTGCTCTGCCGATTCAAGAATCCATATTGAAGCAAATAATATGGGAATCATGTTACATCCAGTTAACGCCAGCGGTTATTTCCACCCTATTACAGCAATAAGGCTAGCAATTTTATTACGACAAAATGATTACTCAATAGTTCACACACAGGCTTCCAAAGATCTATGGGTCATTGTCCCCGCGTTATATCTTGCCAATAGAAAAATTCCATTGTTCCTTACAAAGCAGGTCGGTTCATTTATATTGAAAAAAGATTTTTTACATAAAATTCTGTATAAGAGAATTAGAAAAATTTTTGCTATCAGTACAGTCATTAAAGATAATCTTCTTGAAACCACTCCTATAAAACCCGAAAATGTGATTATTTTACCGAACGGAATAGATCCAAACAGATTTGATCCTGATAAAGTCGATGATAATAAAGTGAGGAAAGAGTTCAATATTACCGACGAAGAAATTGCAATCGGTATGCTTGCAAGATTTACTCCTGGTAAAGGTCACGAGGAATTTCTTTTTGCAGCAAAAGAATTAAGTAAGGAATATTCCAATCTTCGATTTTTAGTCGTGGGAGAACCAAGTCGTGGGGAAACAGAATACTTTGAAAAAATAAAACAACTTGCGAAAAAATATAAACTTGATAATTTGATCTTTACGGGTTATCGAGGAGATACGCCCGATGTTCTTGCAGCAATGAATATCTTCGTATTCCCATCTCACTCGGAAGCCTTTGGAATAGCGCTTGTTGAAGCGATGGCAATGAAGAAGCCATCTGTCTGTTCAAATGCCAATGGTGTTTTAGACATTGCAGTTGATGGTATTACTGCTTATCTGTTTGAGAACAAAAATGCGGTTGATCTAAAAGCAAAACTTAAATTGTTAATTAATTCCGAAGATATTTGTGCCAGGTTTGGTGAAAATGCAAGGAAAAGAGTTTTAGAAAATTTTGACATTGAAAATATCACCGAAAGAGTTTTAAGTATTTATCAGGAAGAACTAAATATTGTAACTTGAAGAATGAATTCGAATCAAAAAATATCTGTTGTTATCTATTCATTCAATCCTGATTATACAAATCAAACGATTTCCCGTCTCCTCAAAATTAAACTGATAGAAAAAATAATTGTTGTTTCAAAAAATCAAATTGCGAATAAATCTTTTTCCTTAATTCAAACAGATTATCAATTTGGCAGTGAAACAATCAAGCAAATCGTAGAAAATATTTCTACTCAATACTTGCTTTTTATAAATGGAAGCCGGCTTGTTGAGATTAATGAAGAATCAATTACAAGTTTTATTATAGCTGCGGAAAAATCAAACGCCGGAATGGTTTACTCAGATTATTATGAAATTCAAAATGATAATTTGATTACTCATCCATTGATTGATTATCAACAAGGAAGTGTTCGAGACGATTTTGATTTTAGCAATTGTTATCTGGTCAGTTCAGAATTAGCAAAAAATCTATTGCCAGACTTAGCCTCTTTAAAGAATAACTTTCTTTATTCCGGTTGGTATAATTTGAGACTGGCAATTTCCCGTCATTCAAAAATTATCAGGATTCCTAAACCACTTTATACTTTAAAGATTGATGAAAAAGCATTAGCATCTGGCAAGATGTTTGACTATGTGGATCCAAAAAACCGTGAAGTTCAGATTGAAATGGAAAAAGTATTTACGCAGCATTTGAAAATGATAAATGCATATATAAGCACTCATAATAAAAAATCAGTGAATCTTGATGGAAATTTTACTTATGAAGCAACCGTAATAATACCTGTTAAAAACAGAGCTAATACAATTCAGGATGCAGTAGGTTCTGCTCAAAACCAAAAAACAAAATTTGATTTTAATGTTATTGTGGTTGACAATCATTCAAATGATGGCACATCAGAAAAGATAAAAAATATTTCTTCGGAAGATAAGCGAGTTATTTATTTAAAACCTCAAAAGAATGATTTAGAAATCGGCGGATGCTGGAACGAAGCAATTGTCTATCCAGAGTGCGGAAAATTTTCTGTACAGCTTGATAGTGATGATCTTTACTCGGATGAAAATACACTTCAAAAAATAGTTGATAAGTTTTACGAAGAAAGTTGCGCTATGGTTATCGGCAGCTATAAGCTAACAGATTTTAATTTAAAAGAAATCCCCCCAGGATTAGTTGATCATCGTGAGTGGACAGATGAAAATGGTCATAACAATGCTTTAAGAATAAATGGACTCGGAGCGCCGCGAGCTTTCTATACACCAATAATAAGAGAGATAAAATTTCCGAATGTAAGTTATGGTGAAGATTATGCAGTCGGGCTTGCGATCTCTCGACAATATAAAGTTGGGAGGATTTATGATCCGATTTACCTTTGCCGAAGGTGGGAAGGGAACACAGATGCTTCGCTATCAATTGAGAGACAGAATGCACATGACTTTTTCAAGGACTCACTCCGCACGGGAGAAATAAAACTCCGTCAAGAAATAAATCAGGATAGTCAAAGATGAAATTGGTCGACGAAAAGATTTTGAAGGAATCTAAGATTGAATTTTTTACTGATAACGATGATTATTCATCCGCTGCAGATTATCTTTTCAAATCCCAGTTAACGAACTGGCAGCTTCTTAAAAAAAATTATGATTCTCTCAAAAAGGTTCAAACAAAATCTTTTTGGTATGATGGATTTAAGCTAATAGTTCAGTTTAATCTGGAAAGAATAAAATCAACATCGGCAAAGGTTGATGAGGATTCAGTTAAGAACAGAAAATGCTTTCTTTGCATTGAAAACCTTCCTTCAGAACAAAAAGGAATAATATTGTTTGACGAATATATTTTGCTCTGCAATCCTTATCCAATCTTTCCCCAGCATTTTACAGTGAGCTCACTTAAACACAAGTCTCAGCGAATATCAGAGTCTTTTGATGAATTTCTTGAAATAACAAGAGCTCTTTCACCGAAATACAGCTTGTTCTACAATGGACCTGCTTGTGGTGCATCCGCTCCTGATCACCTCCATTTTCAAGCCGGAACAAAGAATTTCATTCCCATTGAAAATGATATTCAGCAGATGAAAAACGATTTCGGAAGAATTATTAAAGAAGATGAACTCATCACCACAGCTTTTATTGATGATGGTTTGAGGAAACTTATTTTTATTGAATCAGAAGATAAGAAAAATATTAAGGAATCTTTTCGTGTAATTTATAATTCTTATAAAAAGCAATCCGGAACAAAACCAGAACCTATGATGAATATTATAAGTTCATACAAGGCGGAATTTGGATGGAGTGTAATAATTTTTTTGAGAAACAAACACAGACCGGAGCGTTTCTTCAAAAAAGATCCGGAAAAAATGTTAATCAGCCCCGCAGCAATTGATTTAGGTGGAGTAGTTGTGACACCCAGAGAAGAAGATTTTTTAAAAACAGATAAGGATAATCTTCAACAGATTATTAACGAAGTATCTCTTGATATTAAAAAATTCTCTACGCTTGAAGAAAAAGTAAAGGCTGAGTTAAGTTAATCAAGCAATCCCGATGGTGTTTGCGGCGTCGATATTAATTGGTTAAAAATTTCCCATCTCCTTGCAAGGTTATCTTCAGTTCCGCCATTCTTTTCTATATAATCACGTATGAGTATTTCACCCATATTATAAGTAACCACATAGCTTCTGTAATTTTCAATAAACAAAAGAAATTTCTCAGCTCTCTCCTTTGTTCTGAGTTGAAACTTTTGTAACCAGGTTAAAGTTTCTTCTTTTGTCCAATCACCATTGAGATAATTTTTTGCAGCCAAGACACTGGAGCCATTAAGTTTTTTTTGTAAATCAAGTATTTTGTAATACAGATCTGCATTCGTTGTGTCAAGATTAGCGAGCGGAAATAAAACTTTTTTTTCGAAGTTCATTCTGTCATCACCCGGGAAGAGAAGTTCTTCTCCGTACACAGCAGTGCCTTCTGCAATCAATGACTGAGGAGAGTAAAGAGGATATACAGTGTATTCAATCCACCCTTTGTTTTTTACAAGATTCTGTTCGAGGAGAATATTATAAACGTGATGGCCCGGATAGCCTTCGTGAGCAGCAAGTCCAACAGCGCTATTTATATAAACTGGAAAGTCCACCGCTACCTGGATAACACTGAACAAATTTCCTTTATACCAGTTGTATGCACCCCATGGTTTTCCTGCAACATATTCGACTTTGAAATTTTCTCCGGCAGGAAGATTGACATACTTGCTCGTACGGCTCTTGCATTCATTTAATGCAGCATCAAACACCTTTGGGATTTTATCTTTGGGAATTTCGAATTTATTTCTGAACTGTATAAATCTCTCTGTAATATCTCCTTTACCGGGAAGTATTTTATCTAGCTCATTCAAGACCTTTTGAAATTCTTCTACTGATACTATTAGAGGACTAACATCATATAAAGCTCTTGCTTCAAGTTTAAATGGAAGGACAGAACCGTTCAAAATTATTATTCTGGCTTTAACTGAAAACAATTGTTTGTAAAGATATCGGTACCTGAGAGTCTCAAGTTCCGTCGCTTTATATTCGCTCAACAATTCAAGCTCGTTTAGAAGAGAATCTGCTTTAGAAATCAATTTAGTGTAAGCGGTTGAATCAAATTGTAGATTGGTGTCTTTAGGTTTCCATTCCTTTGGTCCATAGTATGCATCAACAAAGTTTGGATCGTATTTACCGACGTTGAGCACAAGCTTAACATATCCTTCAGCAACGCTATTCATTTTTAACTCCAGATCACTCTTGGGTTTCTCTTCTTTCTTTTCGCCACAGGAAATTACCAGAAAAGCACTAATCAACAAAAAAATAATTTTATTCACTTCTTTTCCTTCTTGCATCAATGAATGATTTAATTGCAAAGATTAAAAATATCAGACAAAGTACCGCCATAATTGCCTGAACTGTTATTGCTGACGGTCTTTCAAACTCTTCTCCACCAAGCATACGGAAGAATTTTAAAAGTCCGCCAACAGTTCCACCGAAACCCAACAGCATTAAAACGGCCGCTCCGTGCATAGTATGTTTCAAATATTTTTCATTGAGGCCAATATAACCTAAAATTAAAACTGGTACTCCGAGAAATGCCGGAATTAATGCCGTTATACTTTCACTGCTGATTCCGAAGTAGCCAGCCAGTCCAAGTGCAATTAGTATGATTCCTAAAACAATTGAAAATTTTGCCATTGTATTTCTGAATTATTATTTGATATGTAAAGTTAACAAAACATTTCAATGATTTAATTTGAAGCCACGATCTCTAAAAGTGCCTTTATAGTTCTTAGATTTCTTGTCGTGGCATAAACGTTTAGTTTTTTCTCGAAGAAATTATTATTCAGCTTAGCTTTGCCGTAACCATTTGGTACGAATAAAAAGATGTTTCTATTATCGACTATATATTCTTCAGGTGAGTAATCAATGGCCTTTAGTTTTGCTAAATTTTCCTTGGATGGAATTGATGAAAGAAAAATGATGTAAAGCTTTTCTGGATCTTTATTCTTTTTGACAAAGGGATTACTTTTAAATACATACTCGAGTTCATCTGGAATTACTACGATAACCTGAACATCAAAGCCGAATTTCATCTTTACAGCCGAAGATATTATCTCTGAAATTTTTGCGGGAGACTTTTTTTTGCTTGAGAAAATAACATTGCCGCTCTGTATATAAGTTTCTGCGTCCTGAAATCCCGCTTCTTCAAATAAAGTTTTAAGTTCAGACATTTTAATTTGCTTCTGCCCGCTTACATTAATTCCTCTAAGTAAAGCAATGAACTTCTTCATAAATTTAATTTTATAATTCGATAACCGATTCCTTTTACATTCAACGATACTACGTTATCGTTTAATTGAACCGGATCACCAGAAATAACATCTTCAGCCATCCTTATTTTATATATGGAAGGAAGTGTCAGACTAATTTGCTGCTCTTTTTCACTTTTATTCAGAACGACAAGTATTCTTTCATTCATATCAGAACGCAGGTAAGCATAAATATTCTTATCTGCCTGAAGAGTAAGGAAATCTCCGTGCCTGAGAGCAGAATGATCTCCCCGCATATGAATTAGTTTACTTACATCTTTGAACATTTGCTTTTCAATTTCATTTAGATCATTATCAAATCTCATCATCCTTCTGTTATCAGGATCGGAAGCACCGGTCATTCCAATTTCATCGCCGTAATAAATTACCGGCACACCTGGTATTGTTAATATATACGCCAGGTGAAGTTTCAATTTATCATAACTGGATGGATGGTCAACTTTTGGAGGATTTTCCCATGCTATCTCGCTAGCTCTACCATCGTTTATTTCAAGATCACCATCTGCATATGCCATATAACGAATCTTATCGTGGCTGCTCACAAGATTTCCCATCAAATGATTGACACCGTAAACTTGAAAAGTTTTTTGCATCTGGTTGTCAAGAAGCTTGAATGAACTTTCCGGATCAAGAAAAACAGGAATTGCTGTATCGTAAAGATTAAAATTGAATTGTGAGTTTAGCTGTCCATTGCTGACGTATGAGCTGATAAGATCGTATCCACCGAAAGTTTCACCGATCTGATAAACTTTTGTCTCATAAGGAATTTCAATTCTTTCTTTAATTTTTTTTGTGAGAAGTCTCCAGAACTCATTGGGCACATGTTTAACGGCATCGTGTCTGAATCCATCTGCCTCAGTTTCTTTTAACCACCAGATAGCATTGTCCGTCATTGTTTCTAGAGCTTCCTTTGATGCAACATAATCAAATGATGGCATATAAGGCTCAAACCAGGTTGTCAATCTATATTCATCCCAAAGACGAAGATTTTTTCTTCCATCTGGCAGTTCGAGAATACCAAACCAATCACGATGCTCTTTCCACAATGGATGCTCTTCGTGAACGTGATTTGCTATAAAATCAAGTAGCACATTTATGTTATTATTATGTGCTTCGCTAATAAAATCTTTTGCAAGATTGAAATCTCCGAAATGTTCTTCAACTCCTTTAAGAGAAACAGGCCAGTAACCGTGATAGCCGGTGTAATATCTGTGGGGTGGCGGATATTCCCTGTATGCTTTATTTGTGTTATCAATAATTGGAGAAATCCAGAATGTATTTATACCAAGATGATTAAAATATCCTTCATTTATTTTATTGATTATCCCTTGCAGATCGCCACCGTTGTAATTTGCAGGAGAGAAAAGAGAATCGTGTTTTACAGGATTGTCATTTGAAGGATCACCATTATTAAAGCGGTCGATCATCAGCGAATAAATTATTGCGTCATACCAGCTGCGTGGTGAATCATTACTAACCGGCTTGCCATTTATTATTCTTGTTGACTGAATGTTGGAAAACTTTCCGTTTGACCTTACAGCTATTCGGATTAATCTCTCACCTTCGATAATATCATTATCGAACATTAGGGTGATTTTATTCCCGTCTACTTTAATCAGAGTTGGATTGATCAATTGATTGTCAAGAAGTGCAACAATATTTGACTCTCCAATGTTGCTTATAGTGTGACTTTCAAAATAGTAATTGTATTTCTTAACCTGGTCATCCGCTTCAAAATTTAATGAATGAAGATATGTTCTATCTTCCTCATCTGAGTCGATAATGATTACTGAATTAAAATCTCCCAAGCCGTTTGGCACTTTGACGGGGTTTTGAGGATCAATTAATTCTTGGCGGTCAACAAAAAATTTGTATTCATACCTGCCCGGATCAAGTGGGATACTAATCTCATATATTCCATTTTTATCCGTATCGCTCATGGGAAGGCTTGATCTGTCCCAGCTGTTAAACTGTCCGAAAAGATTTACCTGATTCGGTTTTCCTTTTGGTTTGTAGGTGAATAGATATTTTTTTCTTGGCTCAAGCTTAAAGGGGATGTAGTACTGCTGATTTTCAAAGGCAAATTGTAAAACATCCAATCCCGTAAAACTTTCTTTTGCTTTTAGTTTAAGCAGATTATTTACTGTGTCGTGCACGACGTCCAGATTTGAGTTTGGAGAAAATGTTAATTTGTAATTTGGTGCATAAAACAAGTCGCTGATTACAATTTCTTTTTCAATTCCTTCTTCGAGATTAACTGGTTGAATTATATCCTGAATTTTATTCGAATGATTCTGCGAACAGGCGAATAAAATCAGAAGGAGGACAGGCAGATAAAAAACGTTTTTCATTTGAACCGGTGTTAATTGAATAAATATTTGCGTTTGGTTGGTTAAAGTTAAGGATATGAAATGAAAATTTCCTTAGACATCAGCATACTACCGCTTGAAAGAAAAATTTATTTTAGCTCGCTTTTGTCATCAAGTATAAAACAATAATTATGCTGCTTCATTCCTATTCTGGGGTAATAATCAACTGCTGCGGGTGCAGAGAGCAAAATCAGTTTTGCCTTCGAGGCTTGTTCTTTTGTTTCAGCAATCAGCTTTTTTCCAATTCCTTTTTTCTGATATTCCTGATCAATAGCCAAATCAGATAGATAAGTGCAGTAGACAAAATCCGTTATTGATCTTGCGACTCCAATGAGCTTTTCATTCAATCTTGCTGTCACAATCAGGTTAGCATTTTTGCACATTTCGGCAATCCGTTTGGAATCATTGACTGGTCTGCGTTCACCGAGAGTGCTTCTATTCAGAACACTTATGAACTCTTCCGGATCAAGACTAAACTCTCTCTGAATATTTATTTCCATTATAAAACTTTCTTTAAAATAAAAAAAGCGAAGAACAATTAATCATCCTTCGCTTAAAAATTAAAATTACTGAATTACTTCAGGATTGCATCTTTAGCAGCCTTGGAAATTCTGAATTTTAAAACTTTTCTTGCGGGAATTACAATTGATTCTCCAGTAGCAGGATTTCTTCCCATTCTCTGCTGTCTCTGGGCAACTTTCAACTTGCCAAGTCCTGGAAGTACGAATTCATTTTTAGCTTGTTTGTATGAAAGTTGAACCAACTCATCCAAAAACTGCGCTGCAACTTTTTTGGTAGTTTTGGTTTTGGTGGCAAGATGCGTTATAACTTGACTCTTCGTCATTGATTTAGCCATTTGATCCCTCCGATTAAATGTTAATGATACTTACGGGTGAAAAATACTTAATATTTATTTGAAACAAAATAATTTTAAAAAATTAATTATGCTCAAAGGCCTGTAAATAGGGCTCAGAATGAGAATCGGTTTCTCAAAGGTTTGGCGAAATTGTAAGGTAGATTTTTTGATCTCTAATTATTATCTATTTTGTTTATGTTAACTATGAAAATTTTCTCTAAGTACAATAAATGTTAAAACTTCTTTCATCATTAGTACTTTTCTCAACCCTAATCTTTTCCCAGGATGCGGATTCGTTATTAAATCAGGATTTCCAGACTATCCCCGACACAAATTTTGTCGAAATAAATGATACATCAGCAGTTTCAGATTCGATTGTTACGACCAAAGTTAAGGTTGATACGCTAGCTCCAATACAGGGAATTCCTTTGACAGATGTGAGCACAGTCATCAGTAAAAGAACATTTTTATTCGATCAATATCGTTATACCGGTGACTTGTTCAGGTCATTCAGTTTGAATTTTACAAAAGACCTTGGATTTATCGGCTATCCAAATGAGACTTTTATTTATGGAATTGGGAATAACGGGGTAAGCTATTTGCAGGATGGTGTGTTCTGGAATAACAGATTTACAAACTCACTTGATCTCAACCTGATTCAAAGTGAAAATATTGATTCGATTGAAATTGTTCCTTCACCCCGGGGGTTTTTATACGGACCATATAATAATCCAGTCACGGTAAATTTTATAACAAGAGATTTTATTCCACCTGTACCTTACGCAAGAGTGAGATATTATGAAGGTCCCGATGGAGAAGCTATGATTGATGGAAAGTTCTCTGCGATGGTTGCTAAGAGATGGAATTACTCTTTTCAATTGACGAACAGATCAAAAGATGAAACTTATCAGAATACGGACTTGAGCATCTGGCAGGTAAATACAAAGCTAAAATATTTGTTATCTAATTCGATCAATCTTCAGGCATATTACTATTATGTTGACAAACAACAAGGTCTGAATGGCGGAGTTGATTATGACAGTCTCACCAGAAGTTCTGATAATCCCAATGCTGATCTTTATGACCCGATTGCTGCACCGGTTGTTTATCCAAACCAAAAGCTTGCGTATTACAGCACAATGTTGGGTTGAGAACACTCGCAAAACCTTTTGATGATTCACAATTGGATTTATCGGTTTACTACAGATATGGGCTTGATGAATTAAGAGATGAACAAGGATAGCTTAATATTTCGGACGGGATTTAGAGGAAAAAGTATTTGGAGGACAAGTAAATTACTTTCAAAGAATTAGTGCTTTTTCATTACAATTGCTTTGGTCTTATGAGAGCAACCAATAAAGTAAAATCAAAAAGGTCGAACGGATTAATTTTATGAAAACACTTACAAACGATTCAGTTTTGGGGGAATATAATGGAGGATTATTGACTAATTATATTTACTTCATTATAACTTTCAAGCAAAATCATTGGATGAGATGATAACAGTATGACTACTGGAAATTATAATTTGGGAAGATCCGGTATTGGAATTGATTTGAACTATATATTGCTTAATAAATTAAAGTTTTATCTTGGTACCTCGAGTTATGAAAATTATAATTCAGAAGATGCAGGTTCTTTTGAGGCTGGTGCTATGTTCAATTATTTCAATCTTCTTATTGATTTCAAATATTTTGATAATGATTATAATTTATATAAGCCAGAGATATCTTATGGTCCAATCCCACTGGAAGTAATGTCAACTAATAATGTTCAAGGTTTAGGATTAGAATTAAATTATAAATTTTGGTTACTTCTTGTGGAAACTAATACTTCTTATTATTTCAAATATCCCAGGAGTGTCCCCGAATGGCAATTCGTTGGTGGAGTTTATGTTAATGATTTGTTCTTTGATGGCAATCTTGATTTAAAAGCAGGATTTAAATTTTATTATACTGGGGAATTTTCTGCAGGATATTATGCATTTGAAGGTGGGATATACAATCGAGTAGGAGGGGTAGAACCAACCAACAAACTTGATTTCAATTTAGCTGGCGAGATAAAGAAAGTTGCCATCTTCTATTTTCAGTGGGAGAATTTATTTGGCAATCAATATTATATCACACCATATTACCCAATGCCGGAAAGAAATATAAAGTTTGGAATAGCATGGGAGTTGTTTAATTGACATTTCAACGTCATTGCGATCCCGCTTTAGCGGGAGAAGCAATCTTCTTTCAAACTGGAGCTTGCTTCAAGGCTATCTTAAAAGGTTCTCTCGATACATTTCATCACTCGAGAACCTTTTATGCTGTTTGATTTTTGAGTTTTTTTCTGATGAAATCAGAAAAAATTATCGAGAAAACATTGACAAATTCAGATTCCGGATGTCGCTATGCTCCTCCGGAATGACAATTCATCAGAGACTTAACATATCTTTAAACTTAACTGCTTGTCTTCGTGAGACTTCAACTTTGTGGCCGTCTTTCAACTTAACGAGTAAACCGCCGTTTAACCACGGTTCGATTGAGTCAACCCATTTAAGATTTATGATGTGTTTACGATTTGCACGGAAAAACACTTTACTGTCAAGTCTTTCATCGAGATAATTTAATGTACGGAGAATAAGTGGTTTGTTATCTTCAAAGAAAAGTCTAACATAGTTTCCTTCTGATTCAAGCAATCTAATTTTTTCAAGTTTAACGAACCAGCATCTATCACCGTCTTTTACAAAAACCTGGTCGCTTTCCGTTAATATTTCGGAATCAGTTTCAACAGCAGCTTTCTTTCTTCCTTTTTCAATAAGCTTGTTAACCGTTTCTTCAAGTCGTTTTGGTTCGATTGGTTTTAATAAATAATCGAGTGCGTTATACTCAAAAGCTTTCAGTGCATATTCATCATAAGCTGTTGTAAACACAACTATTGGAACGCTATCCAGTTCTTCCAGTAGTTCAAATCCTGTTTTGCCCGGCATCTGAATATCAAGAAAAATCAGATCCGGCTTCAGCTCGTTTATTTTTTCGAGTGCATCTTCCGCATTCACAGCTTCACCCACAACCTGTAAATCTTTGAATGGTGTGAGAAGTCTTTTTAATTCTGTGCGTGCTAATCTTTCATCATCAACTATTAAAGCTTTCATTTTAATTTCCTCTTAATTGTTTTGACTTGTGATCGGAATTTCAACTTCTGCGAGAACGGTATTTCCATTTTCATTTTTTATTGTAAAATATGCTTCATCTCCAAAGAGTAAATTGAGCCGATGTTTTGTGTTGCTTACTCCAAAACCACTGGAGTTCTTTAATTGTTCTTCGCTAAAATGTCCGCTGTTCCTGATCTCAATTTTTAATCTTGATCCGTTGGCAGTTGAATGCACTTTAGATTTCAACTGAATCTCGCCACCTTTAGTAATTTTGGAAACGCCATGCTTTATGCCGTTCTCCACAAGCGTTTGTATCATCATTGGCGGGATTTCAATTTTTGCAGAACTTCTGTCAATATCAAGCTTGTACTTCAGTCTGTCCTCAAATCTTATTCTTTCGAGATCAAGATAGTTTTTTACTGTTTCAATTTCATCTTCAAGTGGAACCCTTTCCATTCTTTCCATCTGCAAAGAATAGCGAAGTATGTTGGAGAGTTTTGTTATTGCTACTTTAGCTGATTCGGGATCCTCTTCTATCAATGCCCGGATACTGTTCATTGCGTTAAACATAAAATGCGGATTTAACTGTGACTTCAAAGTTCTCAGCTCATAGTCTTTAACAGCTGCCTCCCAGATGAGAGATTCAATCTCTTTCTTTTTGTAATTTTCCATGTAGTGAACAACAAAGTAGATCAAACTCCATAATAGTGTCATTCCGCCAAGGTTTACAACTCCGGCAATTGGTCGTGCGATATTAAATTCTTCATCCCGCATTGTGCCGGCAATGTAACTTGCGGCAAATACAAAAGCATAGATAATCACGCCAGTAATTACGCTTGCAATGAGAATTCTTGGGATTGTATTTTTAAGCGGAAGATTAAGCCAGTTGTTTTTTCTTATAATTGAACGAAGAAAATGTGTGAACAATATTCCAAGTACACCAAGAAATATCCAGACTAAAATTCTCTGCCAGGGAAGTTCCTCAAAAGATGCAATAATGAAAAGGTTTACAGCAACAAAAAACATCCATCCTGATATCTGACTAATCCAGTAGATTTGTTTGCGGCTTAATTTCATATCTTTTCCCGGATGCGGCCCTTTAATTGAATCCTGAAAATTATGCGGTATTTTTTTCGCTCTTCTCATCAAATATAATCTTATTCGGTATTAAGGTAAATTAAACTTATAAATTGTCTTATCAGGACAATTAAGCCCCGTTTACAACACGGGGCTTGTTCTACTAGTCAAACTTATTGAGTTGATTGAGGAGTGGTAGATTAATTTTTACAGCAGGTGAAATAAAATGATAAAAGGATTTAACCTACTTTCTATTCATTCATTTGAGCGTAATCTCTTACAACGAAAGTATATCGTTATAAATTATAAATGCCATCAAAATTAATAAGAGCACAAAGCCTGTATTATTGATAGCTATTTTAACCTTAACAGGAATTTCTCTTCTCGCAATTGTTTCTATAATTATCATCAGTAGATGTCCGCCATCGAGAACAGGAAACGGCATTATGTTAATTAATGCCAAGCTAAGACTAAGTACAGCAAGGAAGAAAAGAAAGCTTTCAATTCCGACATCAGCAGATTTTGCTGCAAGCTGTGCTATGCGTACCGGTCCGCCAAAAGCTTTTCCAAATTCAACCTGTCCGGTGATTACTTTGCTGCCCACACTGAAAGTTACTCTGGTTAGATTGATCAGATCAGCAGAAGCAACATAAAACGATTCAAAGAAACCAAAAGTTTTATACTCTGATTTTCCTTCAAAAATATCATTAATTGATATTCCAATTTTACCATCACTGCCGGGAATTACAGCGAGATTCAAAGTGTCACTTGCTCTAACTACTTTGGCTTGCAGCTCAACACCAGCGCTTTGAGAGACGATTTCAATAAATTCTGCTGATCCGCCTAAAACTCTGTTATTGATTGAATAAATAATATCGCCCGAAAGTAGTCCGGCTTTTTCAGCTGGTGAATCTTTCATAACTTCTGCAACGTAAGGTTTATAACCATCCGGTGTAACAAGTTCTCCCCGCTTTTCGATATCTGGTATCATTTTTCTCGGAATGAATAGATTCTTTTCCACACCGTTTCTTAAAACTTTTACGTTGAGATTTTCACCTATCGTGTTTATGTAAATTTCATTTCTTATTTCATCCCAGTTTTCAGCTGTAACTCCATTTATAGATTGGATAACATCGCCCTTCATAAAACCAATTGAATCTGCTGGGCTATCTGCTCTGATATAACCAACTGTAGTTGTAAGTGTAACCGGTTTGCCTTTGAAGAAATTTGCTCCCCAGAAAATTAATATTGCAAGCAGGAGGTTCATTATAACGCCGGCAGTGATTGCAAATGATTTCTGCCAGAAATTTTTTGAACGAAACTCATAAGGTTGAGGCTCTTTATTTGCGAACTCGGTATCAAAACTTTCGTCAACCATTCCGGCTATTTTAACATAACCACCGAGAGGAAGCATAGAAAGTCTGTAGTCCGTGTTTCCTTCGCCGTCAAAGTCTTTTGGCAGGTCACCAAAGGTAAAACCAGTTTTTTTATTATATCCGAAAAGTCTTTTTCCAAATCCGACTGCAAACACATCTACACGCATTCCTGTCATCTTTGCGGCAAGGAAATGTCCCAGCTCGTGAATGAAAACTAGTATTCCAATTGTAATTGCGAAATAAATTATATAATCCATTAAGAAAGTAACTCCTGTATCTCAGTTTTTAATTTAAAGAACCCACATATTCTCTGGTGACTCTGTCACATTCAAATATCGTTCCCAAATCGGGTGATAAAACGTTCTCAACTTTATCCAAAGCTTTTTTTATTAACAAGGGAATATGTGAGAACTTTATTTCTTTATGCAAAAATTTACTTACTGCGACCTCATTTGCAGCATTTAGAACACATGGTGCAGTTCCTCCTTCATTAAGAGCTTCGAATGCGAGTTTTAAGCATTCGAATTTATTCAGATCAGGTTCATACAAAGTTAGTGATCCTATTTTAGGTAAATCCGTTCTTTTAAAATTATTCTGAACTCTTTCCGGGAATGTAAGAGCATACTGAATTGGCAGCTTCATATCAGGCAGACCCAGTTGTGCTTTCATTGAGCCGTCAATAAACTGAACCATTGAGTGAATAATTGACTGAGGATGAATTACAACTTCAATTTTTTCTGCCGGCAATCCGAATAGCCAATGCGCTTCAATAACCTCAAGTCCTTTGTTCATCATTGTAGCCGAATCAATTGTAATCTTGGTGCCCATTTTCCAATTCGGATGATTGAGTGCCTCCTCTACAGTTGCAGTTTCAAAGAAAGATTTATCTTTGTCCCGGAAAGGTCCTCCGGAAGCTGTGAGAATTAATTTTTCAACCTCTTCTAAATTTTCGCCTACCAGACACTGATAGATTGCACTATGCTCAGAATCAACAGGGATTATTTCTGCACTATTTTCAATAACAAGCTTGGTAACAATTTCTCCTGCTACGACAAGGGTTTCCTTGTTGGCAAGAGCTATTCTCTTTCCTCGTTTGATTGCTTCAAGTGTTGGAGCTAATCCAGCAAATCCAACCATCGCTCCCATAAAAATATCGTAATCGGTTTCTAAAGCAGCTTTAATTAATCCTTCTTCACCGACAAATAATTCACAGCCTTTCGGAATTTTTCCCGAAAGATTTCTGGCAGCATTTTCATCTCTCACAACAACTACTTTTGGGTTGTATTTGCTAATCTGTTCAAGAAGTAATTCGGTGTTTGAATTTACGGTCAGGCCCGTTACTTCAAAATCATGCTTCAGATTGTTGATAACATTAAGGCAATTATTACCAATCGATCCGGTAGAGCCAAGTACAAAAACCTTTTTCATTGGGGTCAAAAATACTGAAAAACCGTCTAAAGATTAAGTTAAAATTGAGTAAATGGTATTATTGTTAAGCGTATTAAATGCTTTAATTTATAAACCTTTAATTGACCTTGAAAGCGGCCGATAAATCCTTATTTTTCAGAAGTATGAAGATGAAAATTGGTGTTATATTATTTTTGTTTCTGATACTGACTGTTCAAGCTCAGCAAAGGAATGATCAGAAATTTGCTCTGGCTCAGAGCTACGTGCAAATTGGAGATTATAACTCTGCAGTTAAGCTTTACGAAGAATTGTATCAGTCAGATCCCGCAAACTCGATGTATATAAATGCACTTTACCGCATTTATACTCAATTAAAAAACTATGCAGCACTTGTTAACATCCTTGATGAAAGGTTAAAGCAAAAGCCCGATGACATCGAAGCTTATGGAATGCTTGGCTCAACTTATTATTTGATGGGGAATGAGGAGAAGGCAGTTGAAGTTTGGAATAAACCATTTAAGTCAGACAAAATAAATCCTGTGTTTTACAGAGTGATTGGAAATTATGCTGTTGAAAGAAGAGCATTTGAAATTGCAATAGATTTGTATGAACAGGGGAAGGATGCAGATGAGGATAAAGTGTTATACGCTTTCGATCTTGCGCGACTTTATTCATTAACAATGCAGTTTGAAAAAGCAGCACGAGAATATTGCTTTATTCTTTCGAACCAACCCTCACAGCAGCAAATTGTTGAATCCAACGTTTTTCAAAATATTAACAGACCGGGCGCGCTGGATGCAATGATAAAAGTATTTGAGGATTGTGCGGATAAAAATAACCTCAGCTTTTCGTTTTTGCTTGCAAGATTGTATTCAGAAAAGAAATCTTATCAGAAGGCATACGAAATTTATTTATATGTAGATGCAGCTCAATCGAGCAAAGGCAGAGATTTGTATAATTTTGCGCGGCAAATGTTCTCTGAACAGCAGTACAAATTAGCTGCTCAAGTCTTCAAAGAAATAACAGACAAATATCCTGACTCGCCTGTAAATTCACAGGCAGCTCTTGGGTATGCACGTTCACTGGAAGCATCGCTTATGGAAGATTATGAAAGTACACTTCCATTATGGAAAACATATTTCCCCATAGTGAAATTTGAGTCGGACGAAGTTATGGATGTCCTGCGCGCATTCAATGTTGTGGTGGATCTATATAAGCATTCGGAACCTGCATATGAAAGTATATTGAGAAGCGCGATCATAGAGTTTTATTTACTTAGTGATTTTGAAAATTCACGAAAGCATTTTGAAAATATCATCAAAGAAGCTCCTTTGTCAAAAAATTCTGCAGAGGCATTTTTTGAGCTGGGCAACATTGCAATTATTGAAGGTAAACTTGGTGAAGCAGAAAAAGATTTTTCGTCAATATTAAGTTTACGTAGTGCCAATGAGGAGCAAAAAAATAAAGCCACTTATAAGCTCGGGAAAGTACACTTTTATCTGGGACGATTTGATGAAGCAAGAAAAAATTTATCGAAAGTGCTAGGCGACCTCAAGGATAATTCAGCAAATGATGCAATTGAGCTTACACTTTTATTGAACCCACAGATGAATGATTCGTCTAACCTGTTAACTTATGCTCAGGCTGAATTCCTGGCGGAACAGAAAAAGTTTGATGAAGCTGCAACTCTTTATAAAAAGCTTTCAGATAACAAACAGGCATTTGTTTTACGTGCTATTTCAGTAGTTAAATATGGCGAAATGCTGATAGCCGTTGATAATTATTTAGAAGCTATTTCTGTTTTAGAAGAAGTTTCTAAAGAAGGTGAAAAAAATATTTATGCAGATAAAGCAGTATATTTGCTCGGAAAGATTCATCAGTATGGAATTAAAAATCCAGGTAAAGCTGAAGAGTTTTATCAGAAGCTTTTAGCTGATTATCCTAAATCAATTTATGCTGATGATGCGAGAGCAAAGATTTTATTATTACAGAATAAACCGGGGACTTAAATGAATAAAAAGCAGGGACAGAAAATTGTTAAATGTTCTTTCTGCGGAAGGGAAGGGCACGAAGTCGGTGGAATGATCGCAGGGCCGGATGTGTATATATGCGATATCTGTATCGCAAGCAGTGTTGATATTCTCAAGAATAATCTGGCAACTTATCAGAACACTAATAAGAAAGAAAAATATCCTCATACACCTGAATCAATAAAGAAACAGCTAGATGAATATGTAATAGGACAGGACAGAGCAAAGAAGGTATTATCGGTTGCAGTTTACAATCATTATAAAAGAATAAGCATGCGCTCGACTTTCTTTGAGCTGGAAGATGTTGAAATCGAAAAGAGCAATATTATGCTGATTGGTCCGACTGGTGTTGGAAAAACCCTTCTTGCACAAACTCTCGCAAAAATTCTTGATGTTCCTTTCGCAATTGCAGACGCAACCACACTTACCGAAGCTGGTTACGTTGGTGATGATGTCGAAACAGTTCTAGTTCATCTTCTGCAGGCTGCGGATTATAATCTTGATAGAGCACAAAAAGGAATTGTATATATAGATGAGATAGATAAGATTGCCCGGAAAAGCGAAAGTACTTCCATTACACGTGATGTCTCCGGAGAAGGTGTTCAGCAGGCACTTCTTAAAATACTTGAAGGAACAATTGCCGGAGTTCCACCAAAAGGCGGAAGGAAGCATCCCGAGCAAAGTCTGATAAATATAAATACGAAAAATATTCTTTTTATTCTCGGCGGTGCGTTTGACGGAATTGACAAAATCATTGCAGCCCGTATAAATAAAAATAAGATGGGATTTGGAAGAGACGTAAAAGATAAAAAAGAAGATGATGAACTTTTAAAATTCATTCAGCCTGAAGACTTGCTAAAATATGGATTGATTCCGGAACTCATCGGAAGAATACCAGTAGTAGCGCCTCTTCATCAGCTAAGTGAAGAAGCAATGAGAATCATTTTAACTGATCCGAAGAATGCAATTCTCAAACAATACAAAAAATTATTTTTGATGGAAGGTGTTGAACTTGAGTTCGATAAGTTTTCACTCAGTGCTATTGTTGAAAAAGCAATGATAAAAAAAACAGGTGCAAGGGCACTTCGTTCAATTGTGGAAGATTTTATGCTCGATATTATGTACGAGCTTCCAAACAGAAAAGATGTTGAAAAATGTGTAATTACAAAAGATGTGGTTATAAATGGCAACGAACCGATTTTAATTAAGGCGGAGAAGAAGTCAGCATAGAAAATTCTTAAAAAGTATCTACGAGATGTCATTCCCGCTAAGGCAGGAATCCATTTTTTAATAATCTTTAATAGAGATTTTTGACAAACAACTGAAAAGCTTATGGATTCCGTATCTTCACTTTCTGTCTCGCTGGCAGGCGGACGTTCAGTCCGGAATGACAAACGAAATAAAATCTCAAATCAATATGATCAAGTCTTTATTAAATATTCTGATTTTTAGTTTCTTAATTGCAAGTAGTGGACTTTCCCAATCCAAAATCCTCATCAATATGGATTTGAATCAAACCGATCATCTTAAAGCATACGGAATTACTTATCGTGCATTGACCAAAGGTTACAAAGCCGATTGGCTTCTTAACTACAAAGGCGGTTCTTTTATGATTGATTACAGTGATGAACTTGCTGCAGAATGCAGAGTAAACAATGTGTCATTCCAGTCAATCACTCTTTCTCAGGCAACGGAAATTTATTCATTTGTACAGAGTGAAGAAAACAATATGGATGTGGTAAGATTGGAGAAGGCTCCGAAGGTTGCGGTTTATGTACCACCGGGTTTTCAGCCATGGGATGATGCTGTCACGCTTGCGCTTGAATATGCCCAGGTTCCTTATGATAAAATCTGGAATGATGAAATATTAAAAAACGATCTCGATAACTATGACTGGCTTCATCTGCATCACGAAGATTTTACAGGGCAATATGGAAAATTTTATGCAAGTTTTGCAAATGCACAATGGTACATTGACCAGCAGCTGCTTTATGAACAGGATGCAAAAAAGAATGGGTTCAAAAAAGTTTCCGAGATGATGAAAGCTGTTGCAATTGATATTAAAAATTATGTAGGCAAAGGAGGTTTTCTTTTTGCAATGTGCTCTGCAACTGATTCGTACGATATAGCTCTCTCCGCAGTTAATGTTGATATCTGCGAGCAGATGTATGACGGCGATGCTGCAGATCCGAATGCACAGCAGAAACTGAATTTCGATAACACGCTTGCATTCACAAACTTCAAACTGGAAATGAATCCGTATATATATGAATACAGCGATATAGATATTCAACCTATTGAAGTGGGAAATTTTGAGAATGATTACTTTACTCTTTTCGAATTCTCAGCAAAGTATGATCCTGTCCCTACGATGCTTACTCAAGATCACGCAAATATTATTCGAGGATTTATGGGACAGACTTCAATGTTCAGAAGAAACACGATAAAAAATTCTGTTATAATTCTTGGTGAAAGAAAGGGAACCGACCAGGTTAAATACATTCACGGAAATTTTGGAAGGGGAACTTTCACATTTTACGGCGGTCACGATCCTGAAGATTACCAGCACGCAGTTGGTGATCCCCCGACTGATTTGAGTCTTTATAAAAACTCTCCCGGCTATAGATTAATTTTAAACAACATTCTTTTCCCTGCAGCGACAAAAAAGAAGCAAAAGACATGAAATCAGCACGAATCAAAAATTCAAAAGAAGAATATATAATTGGTAAAATAGTCTGCGTTGGTAGGAACTATGCAGAGCATGCAAAAGAACTTGGCAACGAGATACCGGACAAGCCGGTGTTGTTTCTAAAACCAATTTCAGCATTAATTTATTCCGGTGAAGAAATCATTCATCCGGATTACGGTAATGAACTTCATCACGAAGTTGAGCTTGTTCTGTTGATAGGTGAGACAGTTAAAAATGCAAATAAAACTCAGGCAGAAAAAGCTATAATTGGTTACGGAGTTGGACTGGATATGACATTACGTGATGTTCAGGATGGACTGAAGAAAAAAGGTCATCCGTGGACACTTGCAAAATGCTTTGATACTTCTGCTGTGATTTCTGATTTCGTTTTGAAAAAGGATCATCGACTAAAATCTGAGGAAAGACTTGAACTAAAAGTGAATGGTGTTGTAAAACAAAGTGATTCTTTGAAAAGTATGATTTTCAATCCCGTAGAAATTGTGGAATACATTTCTTCAGTGATGACACTTGAAAAAGGCGATTTAATTTTCACAGGAACTCCTGCAGGAGTGAGCAGAGTTAACAGGGGAGACAAGTTGGAAGCAAAACTCGGAGAGGTTGCAGAACTTATGTGTACCGTTGTTTAGTAACTAATTCGTGCGTTCGTGGCCAATTAATTATTCAATTCCTTCAAAGATCTTTTTAATTAATTCTTCCAAACTGCATTCTGGCAATTCAGATAAAATTTTGTTAACAGCTTTTTCAGAAGAAGTAAGATTATAGCCCAAAGTTGTTAAAGCACCAACAGCTTCTTTTTGCAAGCTTGGTTTGGCAGGAGTTAATCCTTCTTCTTTTACATCTCTTACTTTATTCTTCAATTCAAGAATCAATCTCTCAGCGGTTTTCCTTCCAATTCCCGGGACAGCAATCATTCTTTCAATATTACTTGTAATGATTGCCTGCTTAAGATCATCAGTTGAAATTCCTGATAATAAACTTAACGCCGATTTTGGACCAACTCCTGAAATGGAAATCAGCAACTCAAACATTTCTTTTTCTGCTTCCGAATAAAATCCAAATAGAGAGATAGAGTCTTCCTTCACATTTGTATGAATATAAAGTGAAACCTTTTCCTTACCACTAATTCGCTCAAAAGTGTTAATTGAAATTCTTATTTCATATCCAACACCATTTACATCAAGTAAAATTTGAGTTGGTTTAGCCGAGATTATTTTTCCTGTTAAATAGCCGATCATGGTCAATTAAAAAATTTAAAGATTGAATGATTAAAAGATTCTCAATTCAAATATAAAGTGTCAAACAGACTTTACCTTACTTGAATATTGCTTGAGATACTTTATAAAATTTGAAATCTGGGTAATAATATTAATTACATGCTCATAGCATTTATCGAAATCACTCTTTGATATGTAATTCAAATCAAAAGACACATATAACATTGATCTTACTTCTCCGGCTGATCCCTTCGAATATTTTAAGAACAATATGAACTCCTTATTGTTATTTCTTTCGAAACCTTCAGCAATATTATTCATAATTGAAACAGCCGCTCTTTGAATTTGATCTTTTAATCCAAAGTCCTTTGCAAAATTATTTGACGAAGTTAATTTATAAATTGACTTAACAAATTCTCTTGAATCCTGCCAGACTTTTAAATTCTCAAATGTTTTTGCTTTCATTTAATTTTTAAATCTTTTAATGTTTCAATTATTTAATGACACGATCAGGATTAGCGTTGATAAAATCTTTCCAGCTTTTACTCTTTTTGAATGTCGGTGCTTTCAATCTGAATGCGTGACATAGTGCAATTGCAAGAGCATCGCTTTCGTCAGGTTTAAATTTAATCTTCTTAGAGTTTAAAATCGTCATTACCATATAATTTACCTGTTGCTTTGACGCAGCTCCCTTGCCAACTACTGCTTTCTTAACTTCACGAGGCGAGTATTCATTTATTGGAACTTTATTATGAATCGCTGCAAGAATAGAAACCCCACGTGCGTAGCCAATTTTCAAAACTGATTGAACGTTTTTGCCATAAAATGCTGTTTCAATAACAAATTCATCTGGCTTATATAATTTCAGCAGCTTATCAAGTTCATTATAAATAATTTCGAGTTTTTCTGAAAGAGATTTTGAGGAAGGAAGCTTAATTACTCCGTGGGAGATTCTTCTAAATTTATTATTGGTGTATTCGATTAATCCGTAACCGGTTACAATTGTGCCCGGATCAACTCCGAGTATAATCATTATTATTATTCTGTGTGAATGTAAAAATCAAGATTGCTGCTTAATGAACTCTTCATCAAAATCAGCATTAGAATAAACGTTCTGCACATCATCACTGTCTTCAAGACTTTCAATTAACTTCATCATCTTCTCGGCATTTTCGCCTGCTACGTTAACTGTATTTTTTGCAATCCATTGGAGAGATGCATTTTCTAAAGTAAGGTTTTTATCGATGAGTGCTCTTCTCACAGGTTCAAAGTATTCAACTTCAGCTTGAATTTCAAAAAATTCATCTTCTGCCCGCATATCTTCAGCACCGGCATTCAATGCAATTTCCAAAATATCGTCTTCTGACTTACCCTGTTTTGGCAAGGTAACTATCCCTTTCTTCTCAAACATCCAGGCAACTGAACCACTCTCTCCCATATTCCCGCCTTGTTTACTGAAAATGTGTCTTACTTCTGCCACAGTTCTGTTTTTATTATCAGTTGCAACTTCAACTAAAATTGCTATCCCACCAGGACCATAACCTTCGTACGTAAGTTCACTAATTGTTGTACCTTCTAATTCACCGGTAGCTTTTTTAATTGCGCGATCAATATTATCGGCAGGCATGTTTGCAGCTTTTGCGTTGTCAACTGCAAGACGGAGTCTCGGATTTCCAGCAGGATCACCGCCGCCTTCTCGTGCAGCAATAGTTAATTCTTTAATTAGTTTTGTAAAGAGTTTTCCTCTTTTTGCATCTAATGCACCCTTTTTTCTTCTGATGGTTGCCCACTTGGAATGCCCCGACATTTAAAGATCTCCTTTAAGTTCTTACTTTGATATCTTTTATTTTGAGTTGTGGAAAAATTCTGCTGTCACGAATAGTTTTATCTACTGAAAAAACAATATCAAGTTCAGAATGATTGTCTTTAATCAAATCAAAGTGATCGCCCATATTGAATCCGATAGAATCAAATACTTTATCTGTTCCATTTTGTTTGAAACTGGCTACAAGATGATTTTTACCAACTATCCTTGGCATATTGGCGATGTGTACACTCTCACTTAAAAAAACTGGTCTTAGATTACCTGGTCCAAATGGAGCGAATTGATCAAGTATTCTTAAAAATTTTGGTGTGATTTCTGAGAATCTGATTTTTGAATCAATTGAAATTTCTTCTGAAAGATCTTCACTGGTTATTGATGACTTAAGCACCTCATTAAACCTGGCTCTGAACTCTTCAACTTTGTCGATTTCAAGTGCAAGACCAGCTGCAGCCTGATGACCACCAAAATGTAAAAGAAGATCATCGCATTTTTGAAGTGCCTCGTAAATGTTAAATCCGTTAATGCTTCTTGCTGATCCTTTGGCGATACCGTCAATAGTCGTTAGAAGAACAGAAGGGCGGTAATATTTTTCAACAAGCCGTGAAGCCACAATTCCAATAACACCGGGGTGCCAGTTTTCATTGTGAAGAACAATAGCAAGTTCATCATCAAGGTCTATCTCTGATTCAACAATCTCTTTTGCAGATTCAAAAGTATCAACATCAATTTTTCTTCTTTCATAATTTTCTGTTTCGAGTACTTCGGCTAATTTTAGTGCCTCTTTTTTGTTTGTCGCGATAAGAAGATTTACGGCACGCTCAGCGTCTCCCAGTCTTCCAACGGCATTTATACGTGGTGCAATTGTGAAAACAATTTGTCCAGAAGTTAACTGTCCGGTCTGAAGTCTGCCCATTTCAATAAGTGCTTCAATACCGGGACGAGGGTTCATATTTATTTGATTCAAACCTTCGTTTACGAGGATTCTGTTTTCATCGGTGAGGGTAACAATATCGGCAGCACCGGCAAGAGCCACAAGATCAAGATATTTTAGAGGAAGGCCACGTTTACCGATTCTCTCACAGAGACCTTGTGCCAGCTTAAATGCAACACCAGCTCCGGAAAGATATTTGAACGGATAGCCGCATTCAGGTTTTAAAGGATCAAGTACTGCAAAAGCTTTAGGAATTTCTTCTTTTGGTTGATGATGATCGCAAATGATTACATCAATTCCAAGTTGATTTGCATAATCGGTTTCCGCGATAGCAGTAATTCCGCAATCAACAGCAATCATCAGGTTAGTCCCTTTTTCTTTTACTATATCGATTGCAGCTGTTGAAAGTCCGTATCCTTCTTCAAGTCTTCTCGGAATATAAAATTCAACATTTGCATCAAGCTCTTTCAGGAACATGTAAAGTAGAGCGGTAGCACAGGTGCCATCAACATCGTAATCACCATAAATACAAATTTTTTGATTTTCAGTAAGGGCAGTAATAACTCTTGTGGTTGCAGATTCCATTTGATCCATGAGGAATGGATCATTTAAGGATTCGATTGAAGGACGAAAGAATTGCTTGGCCTGGCTAAAGGTTTTTATATCTCTCTGAACCAGCAGTCCGGCTAGTATCGGCGAGATATTAAGAGAATCCGTAAGCCTCTGAACGGAGAGCTCGTCGGAAACATCTTTTATTTTCCAGTGTTTTCGTCCCATAGGAATTTTCAATCTTCTAAAAGAACAAATAAAAAGTCCAGCCCTGTAAGCCGAGTTCTGTATCCCGAAAAACGAGACGGCAATCATTTATCTGGCTCTATCATTACTGATAGAATCTAGCGATCTACCCGAAGAACTGCGGAGCGAACAACCCCGCTTTCCGGTAAACCGGAAAACGATCTCCCTATTTGATCTTGCTTCGGGTGTGGTTTGCCTTGCCTCCGTTGTTACCAACAGAGCGGTGGGCTCTTACCCCGCCTTTTCACCCTTATCCCGACAAGGTCGAGACGGTATATTTTCTGTGGCACTGTCAATATCCCGCAATGCGGGACTCCGGGCGTTACCCGGCACCCTGTTCTATGAAGCTCGGACTTTCCTCCCACAAAATCTAGTTAATGTGAGCGATTGCCCGGACTGAACTATTTTATTTTTCTTTAAAACTTTTACTAACAATTTAAGAATCCTAAATTTTGCAGAATCCTTATTATGAATTAACTGCAGCAAATATACAAAATTGATCAGCGGAAATCAGCAGTTGATAACCCCACAAATAGTTTATTTATCTGCATCCTCTGCAATTTCAGAGGAAACAAGAATTCTTCCACAATATTCACAGAAGAAAAGACGGTTATTTCTTCTGATCTCAAGTTGCCTTTGTGAAGGAACTATATTATGACATCCCGAACAAGCTGATCTTTTAATTGTAGCCACAGCCAAACCCTTCTTGGCTTTTCGAATTCTCATATAAGCAGAGAGATCGTTTTTCTTAACCTCACTCTCAAACTTTTTTCTTTCTTCACTAAGCTTTGACTCTTCTCTTTCATTTGCTTTAATTATTTCCTTTAGATCTGCTTCTCTTTCTTTGAGTTCTTTTTTGAGCTCATCAAGGCTGGGATTTATTTCTTCAATTTCTTGTGTAAGCACTTTACTTCTGTCTGCCAGAGAATTGTTTTCTGCCTCAAGCTTGTTTATTTGTTCTTCGGTGTGATCTATTTCCTTTGTCAGAGCATCATACTCTTTATTGTTTCTCACCTGGTAGAGCTGGGCTTTGAATTTTTTCTGATTTTCTTTCAGCTTTTCAATTTCATCTTCGTTCTCATCTCTTTTTGTTAAAGAGTCTTTCTGTTCTTTATCTTTAGAATCAATATCCTCAATAATATTTTTTATTTTTTCTTCGAGTTCTCTTACCATATTAGGAAGATCACCACGCAGTTCTTCAAGTTCATCAAGTTGATTATCAATTTGCTGAAGTTGATAAAGAATTTTCAGTCTGTTATACAATGTTAATTAGCTCCTAATTTGTTATAAAAAACTATAGGGTTTGTTGAACCCTTAAACTTTAAAACTCTAATTTTTTTATTTTGATTTAATAATTTTTCCAAACGACGCTTAACTTCATCAAGTATAGGTGTTTCAGTTTCATAATGACCGGCATCAATTAACAATATTTTACCTTCGGCATCCTGGAATGTATGATATTTTAAATCGGCGGTAATAAATGCATCGGACTTCTGTTTTATTGCTTCGTCTATTAATTCACTGCAAGATCCACCGCAAACTGCCACTGATTTTAACTTTTTCTTATTGCTTTTTGTATACCGTAATGTTGAGGCACTGAGTTTAGACGTAACGAATGCAAGAAAGTCATTTACATCCATTGCTATCTTTAGCTTACCAATAGCACCAAATCCAAAATTTGCATTATCATTTTGCAACGAATAAATATCGTATGCAACTTCTTCATATGGATGAGCTTGCTTCATTTCCTCGATAACATGATTTAACTTCCACTCATCAACCAGAACCTCGAATTTTACTTCTTCAGCAAATTCAACAATACCTTTCTTTCCGATTGAAGGATTGCTATGATTAGATCCCTTAAATGCACCTGTCCCCCGGGTTCTAAAACTACAATGAGAATACTCACCGATAATTCCACCGCCAGCCTTATGAATTGCTTCAGCTACTTTATTAACATGAGAAACAGGCACGAACACTGCTAGTTTAAATTGATTTTGTGAAAGATTCTTTAAGAATCTAATTTTTTCTAATTGTAATTTTTTAGCTAATTGGTAGCTGACACCATGCTTTGTGAAATCAAGATTTGTATGTGCAGAGTATAAAGAGATATTATTTTTAATCAATCCCCTTATCATTTTTGCTGTTCTGTTTTTTGAAAAGTCAAGATTTTTTAGCGGGTAAAATAAAGCTGGATGATGTGTTATAATCAGATTACAATTTTCCTTTCGCGCTGCATCAATTACATCTTCTGTAAGATCAAGACTAATTAATATGTTCTTGATTTTTATTTCCGGATCACCAACCTGCAGACCTACGTTATCTTTTTCCCAGGCAATTCCTTTAGGTGCCCATTCCTCCAGATATTTTATTATCTCTTTTCCAGTCATTTCAAAAAAAAATGCACTTCTCTGTTTGAAGTGCATTTTCCTAATTTTTTTTCTACCCCGGGATTTTAACATCCCTTATGTCAACAATGTCGAGGTATTTAAAATTTTGCTTTCTTTTAAGTATCATTTTAAGTATCAAAATATAGTAGAAAAAATTCGAAGTAACAACTGTCGAAAATGTCAAGAAATTGCATTTTCCGTAGGTTCTGACCAGTTTCCATCCTCCCGGATTAAATCTATTAGTTCGTCTACTGCTTTTAAGGAACTAACACTCCTCTTAATAATATCTTTACCGCGGTACAAAGTTATTTTGTCTACACCACTTCCAACGTAACCGTAATCAGCATCTGCCATTTCGCCGGGACCGTTAACGATACATCCCATAATTGCAATCTTCACTCCTTTTAGGTGTTCTGTTCGTTTTCTAATCATCTCTGTTGTTTCCTGAAGATCGAAAAGAGTTCTTCCACACGAAGGGCAGGCAATGTATTCTGTCTTTGAAATACGTGTCCTCGTTGCCTGCAATATTCCAAAGAGTGTACGGTTGATAAATTTTTCTTTTGATTCTTTTACTAATGTGAGAGTATTTGATTTTGCAGAACCTGGTTTTTCCGTTTCCGCTGTTAGCCAAACACCATCTCCTAACCCATCAATTAGCAACGTACCGAAATCAGTAGAAGAGTATAATCGTATTTCATCAAGGGAAATATTTTTATAATTTCTTTCAATAATAACAGGATTAGTTATTTTCAGGTTTATCAGCTCGAAGAAAAGTCTTCGCTGCTCAGCCATTCCATGCTCATTGTCGGTTTCAATTACAAGAACAACTTTATTATCAAATTTTATTTTACTGCAAAGTTCTTCATCTAAATCATTTAAATGTAATTCTAGAAAATTTAGTTGGTCAGAAAAATTATTACTATTCAGATATTTACTTCTACTAAACAACGGGAATCTCAATTTTTTTGAATCAAGTTTTTCCCACTCGTCGTAGTCAATTATTAATTTCAAATTTTCAGGCAGCTCAAAAGAAATATTTTGTTTACCAAGATAGATAATATCTGCCGCAGCATCAGCGAGATTCCATTTATCTGTTTCTTCATTGTATTTGTATCCAATATCTGCTAAATCTTTTTGAGATGAGATTTCTCTGGAACTATAATCAGCGACCACAGCAGGAACATTACCTCCACCGATTCCTGAAATTTCAAATGTTTCTCGTCTTTTGTAAATGACCGGATCAATTGGAATATCTATAATTGGTTTTATTGGTTTATGATTTGACCTTTTTTTGTACCTATTTGCAAGAGAAATTGCAACCGGAGCTTCATATTCCGGATCTTCGGTAAGTGATACTCTGATTGTATCCCCAATTCCATCTTCCAACAAAGCTCCAATTCCAACTGCTGATTTTATTCTTCCATCTTCACCACCACCGGCTTCTGTTACCCCCAGATGGATAGGGTAATTCATTCCTTCTTCTTCCATCTTTTGAATTAACAACCTGTAAGCCTGAACCATCACCTGAGTATTGCTTGCTTTCATTGAAAGGACTATGCTGTGGTAATTTAAGTCCTCGCAGATTCTGACAAACTCTAAAGCAGATTCAACCATTCCGAGCGGAGTGTCACCAAAGCGATTCATTATTCTATCAGAAAGAGAACCATGATTGGTTCCGATTCTCATTGCGGTTCCATATTCTTTGCATATCTTGACGAGGGGAGAAAACCTCTCTCTGATTCTTTCAAGTTCTTCCTGATATTCCTGATCTGTATATTCGAACTGTTCAAACTTTTTCTTATCAACATAATTTCCAGGATTGACTCTAACCTTTTCAACAATTCGTGCTGCAAGCTCAGCAGCATTTGGAGTGAAATGAATATCTGCAATTAACGGAACCGAATATCCACGAGCCCTTAATTCTTTTTTAATGTTTTCAAGATTGTGGGCTTCATTTATACTTGGTGCGGTTATACGGACGTATTCACATCCTGCTTCGACCATTCTTATAGTTTGTTCAACAGTTGCTTTTGTGTTCATCGTGTCAGTAATAGTCATTGACTGAATTCGGATAGGATTGTTACCACCAAGTGGAACATCTCCGACTTTAACTTCTCTTGTTTTGTATCGTGAATATTCAGTTAAACTATTGCAATATTTTTTAATTGTTTCAATCATAATTCAATAATTATTTTGTCAGATGAAGAACGGATTCGGCAAACTGCAAAGCTGAATGCACATTGTCAGCAGTTACCACATTTCCATCAATAACAATGTTCCTATCCTGATAATCAATCCCGGCATTAATTAGTTCCATTTTGTCTTCAGAAAAGCAAGTGGCTTTTTTATTTTGAAGAATTCCGGCTTTTGCCAGAGTTACTGGTGATGAGCAAATAGACCCGACCACTTTTTTATTATCAAAGAATTTTTTTATGATCTTGTGAAGTGCTTCATTCTTCCAATAGGTTTTGCTTCCTACGCCGCCAATCAGAATAAAAGCTACAAAATTATTTACATTCACATTATAGAAACTTGTGTCAGACTTAACTTTCATTCCCTTGCTTCCCGTGCAAGCAGAGTAATCATCTGAAGTAATAAAAACTTGCTTTTCTGCCTTCAATAATCTTTTCTTTATAATAGTAAATTCCTCCTCATTAAAATCTTTTTTCGGAAGAAAAATCAGAAAGCTATTTTGTGTAAGATTATTCATTCATTAACCAAATTTGCATACAAATATATGAAATATGCTGCGCCGATTAAAAGAGGTTAATTTTCTGCACTTAACAAACATTCCTAACGGTAAGCAGGTAATTAAAAATAAATTTATATTTACAGTATGAGAATCCCCGAATCAAAAATAGAGGAAATACGAGAATCGATCGATATTGTTGACGTGATATCACCATTCGTTCAACTTCGAAAAAGAGGAAAAAATTTCATTGGTCTTTGTCCTTTTCATACTGAAAAAACACCATCATTTACTGTCAGCGAAGAAAAACAAATATTTCATTGTTTCGGATGTCATACGGGTGGAAATGTATTTAAGTTTTTGACTGAATTCCATAAAATTTCTTTTGTGGAAGCTGTCCAGGAACTTGCCGAGCAGCAGGGAATTACAATTGAGTTTGATAAAGCTGAGTACACGGAACAACAATCCGAGCAGGAAGTTCTCTACGACATCAATACAGAAGCAGCAAAATATTTTTTAAATAATCTCTTGAATGATGATGAAGGAGAGTTTGCACGCAACTATCTTCACGAAAGAAAAATAAAAACACAAACCCTACGTTCATTTGGTTTAGGTTATGCTTTACGAGGCTGGGAAAATTTTATCAACTATGCGAAAAGCAGAAACTTGAACTTTGACAAATGCATCCAGCTTGGTCTGATTGGAAAAACTTCCGAAGGAAAATTATATGACAAACTTCCGGGAAGACTAATCTTTCCAATCTTCTCACCGAATGGAAGGGTGGTTGCATTTGCAGGAAGGGTTCTGGATCCAAAAGAAACCGGTGCAAAATACATAAACTCGCCTGAATCTCTAATTTACATTAAAGGAAGAATTCTCTACGGACTATCATTTGCAAAGGATGATATCCGACGACTCGACAAAGCAATAATTGTTGAAGGCTACATGGATTTGATTTCACTTTACCAGAGTGGAATTAAAAATGTAGTCGCAGTTTCAGGGAACAGCATTAACTGATGATCAGGTTCAGCTTTTATCTCGATATACAAAAAATGTTGTTCTACTTTTTGATGCTGATGTTGCAGGAATAAAAGCATCTATGAGAAGCATTGAGATTGCTTCTAAAAAGAGATATGGAAGTAAGAATTGTTTCGCTTCCGAAAGGAGAAGATCCGGATTCTTATGTTAACAAATATGGCAAAGATGAATTCGAGGATCTTATCAAGCGGGCAGAAAACTTTTTAGAATATGAAACAAAATATTATGAATCGCAGGGAAAGTTTAATGATCCGGCAACTGCTGCTGAGGCAATCAGAGAGCTGGTGAAACCTGTTGCATTGGTAGGTGACGAACTTAAAAGGAATCTCTTGCTAAAAAGTATTGCACAAAAATTTAATCTGAGAGAAAAGCTTCTTGAATCAGAGCTTGATAAGCAAATTAAACAGGCGAAGAGATTTGAAAGACCGGATGCAAGAATAGCACAGCAATAGAAAACAGGAAGAAATTTCTTCAGCTCTTATCGATTCATCAACTGAGATTTCTCCGACTTTATACAATCTTGAGAAGGAAATTCTTGAAATTATTGTTTGAAGCAGATAAACCGGTTGCAGAAGTGATCTTCACTTATTTGCAGCCCGAAGATTTCAGCAATCCAATAAATCGTGAATTGTTTGAACTTGTAAAAGATGAATTTGAGAATGAGAAAAACTTTACAACAAGCGGATTGGTTAGTGTGCTAAAAGATGATAGAAAAGAAACCTATATAAGAGAACTTACATTCGATAAATACTCTGTAAGCAGCAGCTGGGAAGATCGATTCCCAAGTCTAACAGCAGAAATGACCTTGCTGAAATTTGCGAAAGATACTGTGATGAAATTTGTCATTGAAAGAATAGAAGAACAGATAAGATCTAATCATCGCGAAGTGGAATTAACCGAAGATGAAAGTCTTAAAATTGAATTACTCAAATTGAATCGAGAGTTGGAAAAGGAGAAAAAAAGAATAAGGGAAGAGCTTAGTGATAAAGAAAACAGCTAATTTTTATTTACTCAAATCTGAAACCAATTCCTGCCGTATTAAATCTGCGTGTGATGAATTAATGGTATAAATGTTCAGGTTTATTTTGAATCCGCCTTCGGCAGAAGAATTAATTTCAATTACAGGTTCTTTCCCCGCAAGATACCATGGTGAATTATATATGATTTTTCTGAGCGATTCCCGCAACTTACTTGTATCTGCAACCTTGTTCACTTGAAGAGTGATTAAATGACTTTCATATTTTTCATCTGGTGAAAGCTTACTAAAATATTCACTGCTTATTTTGCTGTATGGTACCCTTATTGCCTCGCCGTCATCAGTTTCGAATTCAAGATATCTAAGAGTTGTTTTAATAATTCTTCCGCTTTTATTGTTTAGCCGGATCTTTTTATTTCTTTCAAAATAGTTTTCACTTTTCAGAATTATTCCGGCAACAAAATCTCTTCCCCAGAACCATCCCAACAAACCTAATAGAATTATTGCTACTACTGATGTAATGATTGGTAGCGCATCTGAGTATCTGAAAATTCTAAAAGTAATCCAGAAGATTACTATTGCTAAAGTTGCCAGATCTATTATGGGAAGAATTCTTTTTACGATGATATGAGATTTTTTGAATGGTTTAATGTAGCTGGCAATCTTTGCTAATGCTCTTATCACGAATATATATAAAAAGAATAAAGACAATGAATTCAATCGTTGAAAAAAACGGCAAAGAAAATGAATCGGGTATCATATTATAATCATCCTCTCTTTAAGCAGTCTGGTTAAATAAGGTTCTAGGAAAAAATTAATTCCATAAATGTCTGTTGATTTTTCCATAATAATTCCTGATCGAAGAAGTCCTTTAACAACATCGGTACAATTTTCATCACTAACTTTCATTAATCTTTTAAGCGTATCGAAAGAAATCCTCCTGTGCAGCATAATCTGGGAAATAAATATCAGCCATTCATCATCAAGATTGTTCAACGCTGCGGCATCATGCACAACCGGGGGTTTAATTGTTACCGTGTTGCTTTCCACTTTAGTTATATTGGCAATCCAGGTATTCAAGGCAACACCAACATTTCCGTTTGAATAATTAAAATAATCATCAAATAGTCCGGCAAGTTTTATTTCTCCGAGCTCTTCCTCAGTTTTGTCTCCAAGCTTGAATTTTATTCCGCTCGAATCATGCCGTAAAAGAATGACTTCTTTTAGAGATTGGGAATCGAAAGGTTCACATTCAATAGTTGAAATAAACAGTCCATCCAATTTATTTATTGTGTTCATCAGCCTGAATGAGTGAATATTACAATTG
Source organism: uncultured Ignavibacteriaceae bacterium (assembly GCA_963699475.1). GTDB lineage: Bacteria > Bacteroidota > Ignavibacteria > Ignavibacteriales > Ignavibacteriaceae > IGN2. The sequence goes on from CAVOUA010000003.1 coordinate 256,991, forward strand.
ACAACAAATAAAATTTTATTTGAATAATCGCGAATTAAATTTGCTATTACATTTATTACTTCAAATCCTTTTTCACTTCTTTCCCACCACAATTCAAGATCATTAATTATTACTGTGCTGTTTTGGGGAATTGCTGTAAAAATTTCTTCTATCGAACCCCGGTTATTGGTTGACTTTTTCAACATCTCTTCAAACACTTCCAACTGAGCAGAATTAGCCTTTGGTGTTTGAATGGTAAAAAGACGATCGGCTTTAAAATATTTTGATGCGATCATTCTTGATAATGTAGTTTTACCAGAGTTTCTTTTTCCAAGTATTAGCAGACCTCCCTGGTACCCGGCTTTGTAATTATGAATTGCAGTAGCTGCTTTAGCGAATTCATTTTTCATTCCAACCCGGAAATCGCTGCTAACCCGCGAGGTGCCGCTGAAAAGTTTTTTATAGTAATATGGAATAAGTGCATAGGCAGTAGGATTAGGGCTAATGGAATTTACAAGCCTAAGCACAGAATCAATTACTGAAAGATCTTTTTCTATAAATGCCTTTTGTCTTCTTGCGAAAAGTCTGCTTTTGCTTTTGCCATAAATCAGGTTTACGATTATGTCGCGGTATATTTTTGAAATTTTTTCAGAAAGTTCAGATATTCCGCTTATTACTTTTCTACCTTCAGTATGCCTGATACGCTGTCCAAGTTCAGTTGAAGCCTTTAGAATTGAGTAAGAGCTAAGAGGTTCAGCAGTTAAAATAAAACCTTTTTCTACTCTTTCTTTAATTTCTGTTTCAATATCTAAAACGAGTTGATTCTGTTTATCAATTTTACGTTCGAATTCTTTTACCGCACCTTCAAGAATTTGCTGGTTTCTGGTTTTATCTGTCAAATCATCTTCAATTGTACCGATTGTAAAATTAGTCAGGTTTACTGCATCTCTAAGGTTTTCATTTACATCAATTAATTTTTCGCTTGCAGAATCAATTTTATTCTTAATTGATTCAATAAAATTAGTTTCAATCAAATGCTCAGCGAGCCGTCTGTATTGAACAACAGATGGATCTGCTTCCTTGAATTTATGCTCTTCAGCAGCAATAAAAAATTCTTCGGAAGGCACTTCAACTTTCTCGGGTAAATCAAAGTAAATTTCTCTTGCACTCTCAAAGTGTTCTTCGATCTGCTTCGATACTTCATTTGAATATCCAGATAAAGGAGTAAACTCAAGTGATTTGATTTTTCCTTCTTTTATTTTTAATGAATCTTCTCTAAGGGCTTCAGTCTCTTTGTAAAAATTCTCCTTAAGATATATGGATATGCTTTGTGAGATATCCGACTTAATTGTTTTTAACCTTCCCTTAAGCCAGAGGGAATTACTGATTAAATTTAAATTCTCAACGAAGTACCTATAATTTTTATTCCAGATATATGAAAAACCATCAGCATATTCTGCGTGTACTCGCACTGATTTTATAGTTTTTTGCTTTCTCTTAATTTCAAAATTGACTGTGGGTTTCTGAGTCAATTCATTCATCCCGGAAAGGTTATACCGCCAATCAAGTTGTAGTTTACTTTTAAGATTGCGGTTAAGAGAAGACAGATGATCGCTGATTTTTTCAAACTTGATTAAAATTTCTTTTCGTTCTGCTTCAATTACATTAGCTGACATTTCATTTTTAGCATTCAGTATTAATAACCTGTCGAGACACTCATTTAAAGCGTTAATTAATAACTTACTCTCAGAAAAGAAGTGAAGTGTTTCTAAGCCGTACTGGTTCAGCATTTCTGAAGTGCTGATTTCACTTCGGTGCTGAATATAAAATTGAAGCAAGTGCCGAAAATTTATTTCAATTGAGACCGGCTTTTTTGTAAGCTTTGCCTTTATTCTCTTCCTTACATTGAAAATTTTAAGAAACAAATTTTCGTTTTCCTGTGATTTAAAGTCATCCTCATAAAAATGAACAACAAGATCTTTTGGTTGCCGGGCTATTAAATCACTAATTCTTGTCTTAAAATTTTCAATAGTATCTTTAAAAATATTTTCGAACGATTCATCCAATCCCGAACTATAGTTTTGCGTAATCCTGTTAATCTGGAATAGAAGATCATTTAATGATTTATTCAGTAGTCTGGTGAATCTTGGTTTATCTGTTTCTCCAACAGCTTTGGTCATAACTTCAAATTGTCTCTCTGCTATCTGTTTAAGAGATTCCAACAAAGCTTGATGCTTTTCTGTTATGTGGTAAATAGAATCTTCACAGAATAAAGTATTGAATTTGGTTATTTCCCTATCCAGTTTTTCCCAGTTACTTGCAATCACTTCATTACGTGCCAATGGAAATGCAGGCAAAGACTCTTCTTCTGATAATGATATTTCTTTTTCAGTTTCAACTGCTCTTGATATGCCTATATCAATTTCTTCAAAAAAGGAAGAAGAGTGAATTAAAACCACAGAGCCGAAATTGTCCATAAAAGAATTCATCTTCTCAATGTAAGCAGATGGTTTGCTTGTTGATTCTTCAGAGATTCCGATTATAGTTAAATCCGATTGAGATGACTCGCTTTGAATTATTTCAGTAATCGATCTTCTTTCAATTCCGTTATTTATAATTTTTATTTCTGAATCAATTCTGTAATGATCTAAAACCTGTTGAGCATTCTTGTAAATTTTTTCGGAGTCAGTCACCATCTTCAATAATAAATAAAACTCTTAGTGCTGCTTCTTTCCAGGATGGATTTGCTTTTATGAACCGGAGTATTGTTAAAGCAAATGAAAAATTATTTCCTTGCCCTCTCCACCAGATATCGATTGTTTTATATTCTCCAAAACCTCTCTCTTTATCATAATCCAGAAAGATGACATTGTAATCAAGCCTCTCTAAATCATTGATGAGGTTTGCAAAATTATCCGAGTTTTTAGTATCTCTTGTCCAACCCATCATGACTGTGTTCGGTTCTATTCCGGTAAAACCGTAAACTCTTGTAATTGCTTCAATGCCCTGAAAAATATTTTTACAGGTAAGTCGTTTAGAAAAAATACCACTTTCTGTTAGTTCCAGGTTCTCTTCATCACCACTTGAAACATTTGAAAATAGCATATCAGATTTTGGGTCTAGAACAAGATCAAAATTTGAAATGACTCCAAGCTTGCCTGTAATAGCTTTACCAAATTCCACGAGATGTGGTCTTGCCTGAAGCCCGCCACTAAATAAAATTATATTCGGTCTCCAGTTTCTTACTGCACGTATTCGTCCTTTAAGTTTTGTTAAACCTGTTCTGACCAGCGATGCCCAGATTCCCTCCCACGTATCGCCGGTATCAAGTGTAAGTTCTTTTCTTTTTAGATAGATGAATAATGCACCAAGTATTATAGTTGCTCCAACCATTGCAACAAAATCAAGTTGTATCATTACTATAAAACAAGCAGTAGAACCAATAAGACTTACAATCCCGGGAACTTTGAAATCAGGATGAAAATCAGAGCTTGCCCAGCGTTCAATTGCACAACTTAAGTTCAGAAATCCATAAGTAGTAATGAAAAACATAGAAACGATTCTTGCAATTATATCCAGGTCTCCGATTAAAATTCCTGCTTCTGCGATGATGAAGGTTAAAAGTAAAGCATTACGCGGTTCATTGGTTTCGCCAAAGCCAATACCGAAAAACTTCGGAGTAATTTTATCAACTGCAGTTGCCTGCAAAATTCTTGGTGCACCTAAAATGCTACCAAGTGCAGATGAAAGTGTAGCTCCCCAGATCCCTGCAACAACAATTTCAGGTATCCAGGAAATTTTTAGAAGAGCATTGGGGTCATTTACAAGCAAATCTGAACTAACAGATGTTGAGAAGAAAAATGCCAATGCGATATAGACGACTAACCCTATTGCAATAGCGGCAATTGTACCTCCGGGTATAGATTTCTTTGGATCCTTTAGATCGCCGGACATCGAAACCCCAGCTTCAAATCCTGTTACAGCCGGAAAAAATATTCCAAATAAAACAATAAACGGTGCTGCAGTTGAAATTGGCGAAAACAAAGTCTCGCTTGGAACAAAATCATGTTTCCCCAATATAATTGAAACGAGTGACAGACCAATTGCTGTCATAATTATATACTGAGTCTTTATTGCCAGTGAAGTGCTTATGAAAGTAATTATCGTCACGACAATTAGGATAATTGTTCCGGTTAAGCGGATTGTATTTTTATCAACCGGGAAATTCCAATAGCTTAGAAAACTTTCGGCGAAACCAATTAAGTACAAGCTCACACTGAATGATAAACCCACAAACAAAGCCAGGCCAAGAGTTCCCCCAATTGGTAAACCTAGACTTCGGGAGATCATATAATATGTTCCGCCGGCTTTTACTTTTTTATCGGTTGCTATTGATGAAACACTTAAACCGGTTGTTACTGAAATGAGGTGTGCTAACAGAATTATTCCGATTGTCATGTATAGACCCGCCTGACCTGCAATCCAGGGAAGTCTTAAATACATTATAACACCGAGGATGGTTAAAATGGATGGAGTAAATACACCACCAAATGTTCCGAACTTTTTTGATTTAGCCATAAACTTTAGTTTAATATTGGTTATAATTTAATAAAATTCCTAAGCAATTGTTCATGTAGTGATTAGTTAATTGTCTGTTAAGTTTTATTAAAACCTGACCTTTGATTAACTTCAGACCTGAAAAAATTCTTCATAATTATAAATTATTTAATAGTTGATTTGAACTTTCGACAAGCAAAAACAGGCAAGCTGATGATAGAAATTCTTCCGGACAAGTGTGACTTTTGCGGTTGTTGTGTTGGCGTTTGTCCTGAAGATGCAATCGAATTAAAAGAAGCTGAGATTTTTATTATCGATCCACGATGTACTAACTGCGCAAAATGTGTTTGGTCTTGCCCGATTGAGGTAATTAAATTTAACAAGCAGGGAGTTCTTGAGAAATAGGCAGTAAGTAAAGAAAAGTAACCAATAGGCAATATGCAATTAACAGTAGGCAATTATTTTAAAACAGGAATATAAAAAGTGAATTTATCATTCAGAGATTTGACCGTTTATAAAAAAGCCTTTGAACTTGCAATGGAAATTTTTGAAATTTCAAAAGCATTTCCTCGAGAAGAGACTTATTCTTTGACTGATCAAATTAGAAGATCGTCAAGGTCTGTTTGTACTTGTATTTCAGAGGCTTATAGGAAAAGAAAATACCAGGCTTATTTTGTATCAAAATCTTCTGATGCAGATATGGAAAATTCAGAAACTCAAGTGTGGTTAGATTTTTCTTATAAATGTGGATACATTAATAAATCTGATTACATAAAGTTGATGAAAAAATCAGAAGAAGTTGGAAAATTATTAAACCATATGATTGAATTTCCTGAAAAATATTTACGGAAAGATGAAAAATTTAAATAATTGCATACTGCCTACTGATGATTGCCTACTTTGTAGTGTTAAGAAGATTATGTTCAATCTAATTGGAATGATAAGGTAGAATGCAAAAGGAGTATGACATAGTCGTAGTAGGAGCTGGACCAGCCGGAAGCATAGCTGCGCGATTTGCTGCAGAGCAGGGAGTTTCAGTTTTGATGCTCGAAAAAGATCGTGATGTTGGCTATCCTGTTCGTTGTGGTGAAGCTATTAGTAAAATTGGTGTTGAGGAATTTATTACATCAGATGATAAATGGATTGCTGCAAAGATCAGTAAGTTTTCGTTCAATGCACCGGATGGAACAGAAGTAATCCTTGATTTTGGTGAAGCTGGCTATGTACTGGAACGAAGAATCTTTGATTATGAACTTGCACGAACTGCTGCAGATGCTGGAGTTGAAATCTTAACTCGTGCTTATGTAAATGGATTGTTATATGACGATGGAAAGGTAAGTGGGGTAAAGTATGAATATAATGGAGAACAAAAAGAGCTCAAGGCTAAAGTTGTAATTGCTGCTGATGGGGTTGAATCTCGTGTTGGTCGTTGGGCAGGACTTGAAACCCACATAGATTTCCGCGATATGGAAAGTGCCGTGCAAATCACCGCTGCAAACATTCCAGTTGATCAGAGCACACTCTATTTTTATTTTGGAAAAGATGTTTCACCGAACGGTTATTTTTGGATTTTTCCCAAAGGCCACAACAAAGCAAATATTGGTTTGGGTGTAAGCGGAATTATAGGAAAGAAAAAATCTGCTCAATCCTTTCTAGATGATTTTATGAACAAACACTATCCTAATGCTCCTGTGCTGACAAAAATCGCAGGAGGAGTTCCTTGTGCAATTACACTTAAGAAAATCTCCGCACCGGGAATAATGCTTGTCGGTGATGCAGCAAGACAGGTGAATCCATTAAGCGGTGGAGGAATTGCAAGCGGGATGATAGGAGGAAGTATTGCAGGAAGAATTGCCGCCGAATCAGTTAATAATAATAAACCCAACCATATTTTAACTTACGATAAAGCCTGGGCTGATCGTTTAGGCAAGCGACACGAAACATTTAACAGGATCAAGGAAGGCATATACAATTTCTCTGATGAAAAGTTTAATAACATTGCACATGCCTTCAATAAAGTTCCTTATGATAAACGAACACTTGGCAGATTATTTACAACTGCACTTGTGAATCAGCCTTCGTTGCTGGTTGACATTGCAAAAGTGTTTGTAGTTTAAAACATCGCACTAATTCCGATAGAAGGCAGAATACCTATTGTTTCATTGAACTCTGGTGTTTGTGTTCGCTGATCCCATCTTATGCCGGTAATATTTTTACGGTTATAGATATTCTGAATATCGATATATGTTATTAAACTCCATCCACTAAAGAACCATCTTTTATCAACCCTCACATCAAGGCTATGATTTACCGGAAACCTGACTGAATTTATTTGATTGACACTCTGAGTGCCATCTGAATTGTACGGTGTGTAAGGTTTTCCGGTAGAGTATCTGAATTTTATTGCAGATTCCCATTCTTCGTTAAATTTATAACCTCCGCTGATGTTAAATATCCAGGTTTGATCGTAACTGCCAATTCTTTCCACATCATCGAGAGCAGTAAAATTCGCTTCGCTGTATGTTAAGCTAAAAATTCCATAATAAGGGGTTCCGGAGAGTTTCTTCTGAACGGAAAATTCAACACCTTTTGCTAATCCTAACCCGGCAGAGTTTAGCGGATCTAATCCAAATGAAGCAAAGTTTTCATCGGAACCAGCAAAACCGGCTCCGGTGTTTGCCAGGATTAAGTAGGTTCGTGTTAAACTTGTAGGGTAATCAGAATAATCTTTAATAAAACCTTCAAGTCTGAAGAGTGCATCTGCAGAAAAATATTGATCCACTCCAAGCACATATTGATTAACCCTGATGTTTTTTAAATTAAGATTTATTTCATCACCAATTAACCAGAGGTAGGAAGGAGTTTGATAATAAATTCCGGTGCTGAAATTTAATGAGGTCAGGTCTGTCAATTTGTACGATGCAGAAAAACGTGGACTGAAGTATGTCTTGGTTTTTAAAGGACTGAAATAGTCTAAGCGTGCACCAAGGTTGAAATTCATTTTTTCAAAAAGCAGAAAGTTGAAATTGGTATAAGCTGCAAATTTGGTGTAATTCTCATCAGCGTTTATATCAGTTGTCTGAATGCTGTCGCCAAAAGTGCTGACGAATTCCGGCACAAAAATATCCGCTTCAAAGTCAATCAGCTTTGCGGAACCACCAAAGTTAAATTCTGTAGCGTTTGAAAATTTGTAGGTTAAATCTGCTTTAAGCGTGTTTTCTTTCTCTAAAGAATTATTCGTGAAGATAGGGTTCAATAAAGAATCACTTTGCTGAGTGTTGAAGTCAACATAATTTCTATTTAAGGTAACATCCAGAAACCCTTTATTGAACAGATGACGATAAGAAAGACCGGTGGCATATTGAGTTTGATCACTTCCTAAAATACGCGAATTATCATAACGCTGGTCCTCAGTATCATTGAAATACTTTACGTCATCAAAAGCAGCAATTAGAAGGAATGAAAGAGAGTTTTTATTATCTATGTCCCAATCATATTTAGCAAATCCATCATAATATTCCGGGACGAAAGAAAAGTCTGCTGCTTTGAAGATAAAATCAAGATAGCTTCTTCTTGCAGAAAGAATAAATGTTGAGTTATCACTTGTAGGTCCTTCAACATCAAGCCCAAATTGTGTCGCAGAAACAGTTGCTTTCCCACCGATTTTATCTTTTCTGCCTTCTCTCAGATCGATCGTAAGTACAGAAGAAAGTTTATCACCATTCAACACTGAAAATCCGCCGGTTGAAAAGGTTGTTCCGCTAACAAAATCAAGATTGACATAACTAAGCGGTCCTCCGGTTGCTCCTTGAGTTCCAAAGTGATTTATGTTTTGAACAGGTATCCCATCAATTAAATATAAATTTTCAGATGGACCGCCGCCTCGAACTATCAAATCATTTCTTCCGGGATCTGCTTGAGCAACCCCCGGTAAAATTGATACTGCTCTAACAACATCTTCGAATCCTCCGGCACTTCTTCTTATCTCTTCATTGCTGAATCCTTTTATACTTCCAACTTCAATGGGGTTTCTGGTAAAGTAATCGCTTTGAACGACTACACCTTCAAGCTCAATTGCTGTAACAATTAACTCAAAGTCAACTTGTGCCGGTCTGCCAGGCATAACGCTAATATCGGTTTTGGTTATGCTGTTATATCCAATTACTGAAGCCCGAATCTGGTAAACGTTGGGCGGAATATTATTAATTGAAAATTCACCACGAGCATTTGTTGCAGCCCCTAAGTCTGAACCAATAATAATTACGTTTGCACCAATTAATGGCTCATTTGTAAACTTATCGATGACTTTTCCATAGACAGAACCTGTTGCTTCCTGCGATTTTGCAGATTCAATTGTAAATAAAGTGAGAATTGCCAGGATAAAGTATTTCATGTATTTCTTTCCATTTGTATAATTTTATTCAAGAACACTTATAAACATATTAAAGTTCTGAGAACTGAGAGGATTTCTGTTACAAATTGCAATTATTTTTTATAATTTATGTGTCAGTTTTTAGAAAGATAGGTAATTAAAGATTGAGAATTCTTAGTATAAATTGATAGTTAAATGAAAGAACCTCTAAATTTTAGTTTAGATGAAGCCATTAGCAGTTTCAGTGGAATTTGTTTCTGGCAGGAGGAATTAGAAACAGTTAATTCGGATGTTCAGTACTCCGACAGTGTTTTGGAAGTAACGGGATTTCTGGGATCCGAAATTAAAGAACTGAAAGACGGATGGTTATCTCTCATAATTAAAGAAAACCGAGCTGCTTATAAAAGGAAATTAGAGGAGTTTGATAAAAAGCCTGATGAAAATACGACAAAGCTTAATTACAAAATAACTAAGAAGGACGGCGCAGTAATTACAGTAGCAGAAAGAATAACTGTAAGCCGGGATTTCAATGGTAAAGTAGTTAAAAGATTTGGGCTGGTACTTGATGTTACCGATTTTACTCTGGCGATTGATAAGCTAACAAAGAAAAATGCAGAGCTCGAACAGTTGAACTCCTCAAAAGATGACTTTATATCAATTCTTTCACACGATTTGAGAGCACCATTTACAAGTATTCTTGGTTTCGCAGAAATTCTTCTTAATGAAACTTCGCTTCCCGAAAAAGACAAAGCCGAATACTTGAAATACATTTATGATTCCTCTCAAAATCAGCTGCAGCTTATTAACTATATGCTTGATTGGTCACGTCTTCAAACTGGTCGTCTAAAGATTGAATCGCATAAGCTTCATGCCCAAAGTCTGGCTTATAACTGTATATCTCATCTGACGGGTTTAACCGTCAGGAAGAATATTAATATTTCAGTGAACATACCGGATGCATTATATATTGAGGCTGATGAAAGACTTGTGAATCAGGTTCTTATCAGTGTTTTAAGTAATGCAGTCAAATTTTCTAATGAAAATGATTTCGTGGAAGTTAGTGCAAATGTTTACAACAATCAGTTTATTGAATTTGTTGTGAAGGATAACGGTGTTGGGATTTCAGAAACGAACAAAGAAAAACTTTTTAATATTGGCAAGCTTTTTACTACAGCAGGAACAAATGGAGAAAAGGGAAGCGGATTAGGGCTTGCCGTTACTAAACAGATAATTGACAAACACGGCGGGCAGATTTGGTTTTACTCTGCTGAAGGCAAGGGAAGTGAGTTCCACTTTACAGTTCCTGCTGCCACAATTACTTTACTTCTTGTGATTGATGACCGGGACCAATTACAATTGCTGGAGAATGACATCAAAAAATATTATCAACATTTCAATGTTATAACAGCTGAAAATGCGTTTGAAGCTCTGGGAATCATATCTGCAAAATTACCCTCATTGATAATTTTAGAGCATGGCTTACCGCTGATGAATGGTTTACAATTTGTAGATATGGTTCGTAAAGAAAATAAAAATATTATGATCCCGTTTATAGCGTTCATTGATTCAGAATCTGAAACCACATTGAAATCTTATCAGGAAATAGGTGTCAGAACAGTTAAACAAAAACCAATATTATCAGATCAGCTAAAAGATAAAATTGAATCGTTGCTTTACTGATTCATCTTTTATGCATTAGTAAGAAGTGTGTTTAGTTCGAATTTTCATTTAGAATTTAGAATATCAACTTGCTAAAACAACCGGAATTAAATACTCTTTCAAAGAATGATAAGATTGATCATTTTTTACTTATTAGAAGGATTGATTTGCGCAGCACAAGAAGCGGCAGCGACTTTCTTTCTACAGAGCTTGGGGATAAAACAGCATCTCTAAATGCAAACATCTGGGAGGGATTTGCAGAGCTTGCTGCAAGAGGTAAAGTTGGTGACGTGGTAAAAGTTGCTGGCACAGTCGAAGAGTATCAGGGCTCATTACAAATCAAAATTTCGTCTGCAAGGCTAGCTTTAGCATCTGATGGAGTGAATCCGAGAGATTTTCTTCCTGTGTCAAAGCGTAATTTTGATGAAATGAAGAAAGAATTCAACCAGAAGATAAAAAGCATATCAAATAAACATCTAAGTAATCTTCTAACTCAATTTTTTTCAGGCGAAAGATTCGACCTATTCTGTATTGCACCGGCAGGAAAATCCTGGCATCACGCTTACATTCACGGCTTACTTGAACACACACTTGAGATAATAAAAATATGTGAACTGATGTGTGAATTTCATTCCGAACTTAACAGAGATCTTCTCATATCAGGAGCAATGCTTCACGATACTGGCAAGATAGAAGAGTTATCGTTCGACTCAGCATTTGAATATACTGATAAAGGGAAACTTATCGGGCATATCGTAATTGCATCTAATCTTGTCCGGGATGAAATAAAAAAAATTCCGGAATTTCCCATTGAGATGGAAAACGGTCTTATTCATTTGATTTTAAGTCATCAAGGCAAGCTTGAGCATGCTTCACCGGTTGTTCCTAAAACGGCAGAAGCAATAGCTCTTTACCAGGCAGATGAGCTTAGTGCGAAAGTTAATGCTTATAAAAATGCTGTTGATTCAGAATTGAAATCTGATTCTAACTGGACCAGATTCATTCCGCTTGCAGACACAGATCTTCATAAATTTAACTTAGGGGATAGTTCTGAAGCAATTACAAAAAAATCTTTGTTCGATTAATCAAAGGAGAGACATGAAAATTTTTACATTATTTCTTGCAGTTCTTTTTTCTGTAACTCTTTCAGCCAATCTTTTTGCGCAGACAGTTGAAGGGTTAATTCAGGAAGGTGATAAATACAACACCGAATTCAATCATCAAAAATCTTTGGAGACTTATCAAAAAGCGGATAAACTTTCACCTGCAAATTGGGAAATTCTCTGGAGAATAAGCAGAGCAATAGTTGATATGGCAAATAAAATGCCTGAAGTGACCGATGAGCAAAAAGATTTGAAGTACGATCAATATAAAAAATCATTTGTTTATGCAGACAGTGCTGTTAGACTTGCAGATGATCAATCCGTGACTTATGTAAGAAGAGCGATAGTCAATGGAAGAATAGCGTTATTTCAGGGGGTATTCTCAGCAATTGGTACAGTGGATGATGTTAAAGAGGATTGTGAAAGAGCAATTCAGTTAAACAACGGTGGAAATTATGTTCAGGCACTTTCGCATTATGTTTTAGGAAGAACTCATGCAAAAGTTTGTGAAAAAGCTTATCTGTTAAGACTTCCACTCGGATTGGGATGGGGTGACATGGAGGTTGCGATACGGGAATATCAAAATGCAATTAAGCTAAAGCCGAATTACAGAATGTTTTATCTCGGTCTTGCGAAAGCATACATTGAAGAAGATGAGTACGAACTTGCAAAAGAAAATTTATTATTAGTTGAAAAAGCGCCGGTTGTTTTAGAAGACGATGATGAGTACTTAAAAGAGGCAAAGCAGCTTTTGGTGGAGGTTAATAAAGAACTCGAGTGATTCAAATAGATAAAAGTTTAATTGATGCTCTGAAAGAATCAGAAACAATTGTATTCTTTACCGGTGCTGGAATATCATCTGAAAGCGGAATACCAACTTTCAGGGGGAAGGATGGAATTTGGAATAAACTGAAGCCCGAAGAATTAGCGAACTTTAATGCATTCATCAAAAACCCGGAAATGGTTTGGGAGTGGTATAATCACCGAAAGAAAATAATAAACGAAGCCCAACCGAATGCTGCCCATCTTAGCTATTGCAGAAACACAAAAATACTTTAAAAACGTTACTGTTGTAACACAAAATATTGATAACCTTCATCGGCGAGCTGGCAGTAAAACTATTTTTGAGCTTCACGGTAATATCGAAAGGAATTTCTGCATCGATTGTAAAAAATTTCATAATGAAAATCTGGATTTTTCTTCCGGGATTCCTAAATGTGATTGTGGTGGTTTAATCCGCCCTGATGTTGTCTGGTTTGGCGAATATCTTCCTGAAGATCAATTTCTTGGTGGAGAGAAGGCAGCAATAGAATCTGATATATTTTTTGTTGTTGGAACTTCTGCTGTTGTTTACCCTGCAGCCGGATTGGTTTATACTGCCAAGCAAAGTGGTGCGACTATCGTTGAAGTAAATATTGAAGAAACACCACTTTCTTCAATTGCTAGTTATTCATATTTTGGAAAAGCCGGAGAAATTCTTCCGAAAATTTTTGAAGATCTTAAACTTTAGAATTATTTATCAAAAGCTGTTTTTTGTAGTCCGAGTATTTTACACAAACGCTGCAGCTCCAGTTGTTCTTTCTTTTTTAGTATTTCGAACTGAGTTATTATTTTTTTAACAATTATTGGTAGAACTTCCTGAATTTTATTCTTTCCCTTCGGGGTAAGATAAATAATGAATTGTCTTCTGTCTTTTTCACCTCTTTTCCTCTGAACTAATTCTCTTCTTTCAAGATTATTAATTACCATAGTGATATTCCCCCCGCTCTTGAGAATTTTTTTGCCAATCTCTTTATGTTTCATAGGTCCAAGATGAAATAATGCGTCAAGCACACCAAACTGGCTCTCTGTTAATCCGTATTTACTAAGCTCTAAATAGATGACAGTGCTTAATGACTCCGCAGAACGAATTAATTTAATGTAACTGTTTAACGCCGCTTTATTTTTCTTTAGGCCGATATAATGTGTTCCCATTCGAGGAACTCTATTTCTTTTTATTCGGAGAAATCAAACTAAGTATGGCAGTAAAAATCACCGCACCAATTATCGTCCATAAGATGTAGTAACTGGTGCCTCTGATTTCTAAAACAAACGGATCCGGGAACTGTAATTCGCGAGATAACCACGCACCTATCATTGCACCAATAAATCCAACAATAATTGAGATAATACATCCACCGCGGCTGAAACCGGATAGTGAGCGTGCAATTGAGCCTGCAATCCCGGCGACAATAAGAGAAATAAGAATGTCTACCATTTTATCAGATTATTTGTTATTTAAAGACTAGCCTAAACTAAATTTTATCATTATCAGAGTCAATTATATTTTGCTTTTATTTGAAGATATTGAAACCAGTTTTGAATAAGAGCATCTTAAAATGAAAGAAAATTATTAAAGTATTGAATGGACAGAAGAAAATTTTTAAAAAGTAGCACAATTGCTGCAGCGGGATCACTCATTATTCCGCCGAAGCTTGTTAAAGGATTTACAAGTCGCAATTCAGTTGCTGATATGATTGTACCTGCTTCCAGGCCTAATGTTGAAAAATGGAAAAATGATGAGATTAATATTGCCTGGATTGGACATGCGACAGTTCTTATTAATTTCTTCGGAAAATATATTTTAACTGATCCGGTATTCTTTGAAGCTGTTGGAGTTTACATAGAGGGATATATTCTTGGTCCTAAAAGAGCCAGCCTTCCTGCATTGATGCTTGAAGATATTCCTAAGCCCGATGTAGTTTTGCTTTCACACGCACATATGGATCATATGGATTATAAAACTTTAAAAACCCTAACTGAAAAATATCCGGGTGAGCTTGATTGCATACTTGCTTTTAATACAAAAGATGTGATAGAAGACCTCAAGTGGAAATCATTTCGGGAAGTTGATTGGGATGAAAGAATAAGTTTAAACGGAATTAATTTTAAAGGAGTTGAAGTCCAGCATTTTGGCTGGCGCTACCCCGGTGAAAAAGATCGGTCCGGTGGTTACTTTGAAGATGGAAGAAGCTTTAATGGGTTTATAATGGAAAGATATGGAAAGAAAATTCTATTTGGTGGTGACACAACCTTCACTGATAAATTAAAAAAGCATCGGGATGAAAATATTGACATCGCTATCATGCCTATTGGAGCCTACAAACCTTGGAGAAAATATCATTGCACCCCGGAAGAAGCTCTTGTAATGGCTGAGTATCACCTCGGAGCAAAATATTTTATTCCAATACATACTAAAACATTCGACAGCGGAGAGATGATTTATGCACCATTGGAATGGCTGGCTAAATCAAGTAAGAATTATGAAATGAAAATTGGACTTTGGGACATCGGGGAAACATTCACTTTAAAAGCTTAGATTCTTTTACTCCACTTAAATACTTCTCTAGCTGTATTTATTAAATTTATTATCGAATTAATTTTCACTTTTTCTTTATTGAATACAAAATACTTTTCAGGAAAATGAAAAATATAAAAAAACTTGATCAAGGCTTCGTCCAGATTTACACTGGTAACGGCAAAGGGAAATCGACAGCAGCTATTGGTCAAGCTGTACGTGCTGCTGGTTTTGGTTTGAAAACATACATTGCTCAATTTATGAAAGAGTACCCTTACAATGAATTAATTAGTTTAAAACATTTGTCCAAATGGGTAACGATTGAGCAATTCGGTGGTGATGAATTTGTGTATAAGAAAGAACTTCCTGGTGAAGAAGAATTAACCAAAGCAGAAAAGGGGCTTTTAACTGCAAAAGAAAAAATGTTTAGCAGTGAATATGATCTAATTATTCTTGATGAAGCAATTGTAGCAATTTACTTCAAACTTATTGAGACAAAAGCGCTTGTTGAGTTCGTCAAAATAAAACCAGTTGGTGTTGAACTTATCTTAACCGGAAGATACTGTCCTGAAGAGTTAATTGAAGTAGCCGATCTTGTAACTGAAATGAAGGAAGTAAAACATTACTATCAAAAAGGGATTACATCGAGAAGGGGAATAGAGTCTTAAAATTATTATAGCATCCTACTTTTGTTTCAGATTATATTTAATCAAGCCTTAATACCATCTAATTAATTTATTCGAGATGTTTAATCATTTCAAATATCTGGATTTATTTATCACTGAGTAGAATCTATCGGCTTCCGAACCCATCCATACCTTGAAAAGTGCAATAATTTTGCATTTTGTACTCTTACTATTCCCTGGGGTACTACAACTTGCACTCCATTTTTCTTTATTAATTCGATTGATCCGCCATCTGAAATAAAAACAAAATCAAGTGTTCCGGTAGGATAATTTTCTAAATGCAAACCCTCAAAACTCTGGAATAATTTTAACGTATCTGCAAAAACCATTTTTGGGCTGAAATGAACTGCAGCATATTTTTTATCAACGGTCATAGAGATAGTTTCAATTCCCTGGAAAGCAGCAGGAGGTATTCTCAAATCCGCCTTTATTATTACGGAATCACCATCCTCTGCAATATAATATTTTTCCATAATCATTCTTCCGCCTACCGAACCATCAATTACCTGACTCATTGTAAACAGACTATCCGCCCACAATGGTGATTTGTTTGGCAGGGGTATTAGTCCATATGGGGTTAAACTAATTGAAGATTTTGAAAAATTGTCTTCAGAAGAATTTATTGATAAGTCAGATGAAGTATCGCAACCAAAGAGCAATACTATAGTAACCATTAAAATTGTTAAAATATTTTTCATTAATTATCCACTATGGTCTTAAATTTTTACGAAAGTTATATTTTTAAATACTCTGTTCTACAAGGCCGGCAGTAATTTTATTAGCTTTAAATCCGCTGAAAAATTTTTCTGCAACTGCGATAAATGGTTTAGCCTCTTTGATTCTGTTATTTTTTTCCAGAAACTCTCCTAGCTGCGCGCAGCTCTCAGCTTCGTTTAGTTTGCTTTCGATATCCTTATTCAAGCGTATACTGTTTTCAAATAATTCTTCAGAAAGTTCAAAGTTATTCATATTGTTTTGAATCATTCCTTTAATCTTATAGATATCGGCTATAGAGAGAGTATCATTTAACTTATACGCTATTTCCATGGCTTTGTCTGTATACGCATCAGCCAGCGCCGGATTTTTTAATTTTGTATAGATAAATGCCTTGCCTATATAAGCAACTGCACAGTTTGACAGATAGTCATTTTCAATAGATACAGTAATACATTTATTAAACTCATCTAAAGCAGCATCAAATTTCTCCATCCTGCTGTATAACATTCCAATATTATGATATACTCTTGATAACCTTCTTACATCTTTTAACTTATTGAATATTTCAACTGCGCTTTTGTGATTCCAGATTGCTTTTTCATAATTTTCTTTTATTGTGTTTATGATTCCAAGATTTGTAAAAATCATTGCCCGTACTGATAAATCATCATCACTGCTTAAATGAGTTAATGCGTTATTTAAATGAATTTCAGCATTATCAAATTCGCCCTTTTCGCCATATAACGTTCCGAGCATATTCTCACATTTTGCTATTCCCGGCTCACTTTTAATTGATTTAAAGATGTTCATTGCTTCTGAAATATAATTGTTGCAATCGTCCCAAATGGCTTGTGACCAATATACTTTAGAAATCATCAAATTAGCTTCGGCCAGTAAACCCGGGTATTTTCCGTTTGACAAAAGCTTATTCAATAAATCTTCAGCAATTTCTAAAGAATATGAAATTTCACCTGCGAAAAACATCAGTTGAGAGAAATCGAGCTTCAAATTAAAATATTTCTCTTCGGATAATATTTTTTCACAGAAGGTTATTACCTTATCTATAGTTATTCTATATTTAATTCCTTTTGGTGGTTCATATTCAATCTGCACTTTCTCTGATTCAGACATTTTTAATTCCTGGTCTGGTTTCAGAGAAATATCCTCTTCAAGAATTCTGACAAAATTTGTGGTGTCAGATTCATTGAGGTAGGTATCCAGAAGCTGCTTTATATCTGTAATTATGTTTATTTTATTTTTATTCATTTTTACCTCTTGAAAGCAAAGATTTTATACTGCTGAACTAAATCCCAGCATTTTCTCTATCGACCCGACCTTTGTTTGTGCTTCTATATTCTTAAAATATTTATGAGATTTCTCCAAGTAGGAATTTTTAGATTGTGAATCATTCATTTTCTCATAGAGCAGACCTAGTTCTAATGATGTTTCAGCAATATTCATCTCGTTATTCAAGCTCTGATTAATTCGTAAGCTGTTGAGGAGATAAGTTTCAGAAGTTTCAAAATTTCCTAACCGCTTTTCAATTATTCCTTTTATTTTATAAAGATCTGCCAAAGTTAATTTATCATCCAAATTATGACTGAGCTCCAAAGCTTTATTTGCAAACTCGGAAGCATAATAAAAATTATTAAACATAATAAGGACCTGTGCTTTGGCGAGGTAAGTGAGACAGAGAACTGAAAGAAAAGCCCCTGTTTTGGCAGTATCAATTGCTGAATCCAGTGCAACCAATGCAGCTTCATAATTGCTGGCTTCATAATGCACTAGACCGATATTTAAACTTACCTCTGATGCACATTTATTATTTCCAAGTTTAATGTAGATAGATAGAGCTCTGTTTAAATAGTTAATTGAATCGTTGTTAAATTCCTGGATATGATATAATATCCCCAGGTTCGTATATAGATTAGCAGCCAATTCTAAATCTTCATCACGGTCGATAAGGGACAAACTCGTTTGTAAGTGTTTTTTGGCTTTCGAGATGTTTCCCAGCTCTCCATATAATGTACCTAACAGATTCTCACATTTAGCAACGCCCCTGAACTCATTATTTGTCTTAAATAGTCTTATAGCTTCTTTAATTGCTTCAAAACTTCTAGACCATTGTGCTTTTCTGCTGAAAACATCTGCTAATCCAAGGAGTGATTCAGCCTTAGTAATATCATTATTGCTTCGCTTATTTGCCTTTCTGAAAATCTCATTTGCAAGATCTATTTTACCTTCGGAGAGGCAAATCCTGCCAAGTTCAACAAGTAATTTGCAAAACTTTTCAGGAGACAAATTTTTCTCCGAAAAAGTAATTATCCTGTCAATTTTAACACGGTCTCTTGCTTGAGAGTTATCTATCTGCAACTGCTCTTTATAAAAATCATTAATTTTTTCAGAAACAGGATCAGATTTCTTTTCAGGTAAATCCAGTCTTTCCTTCAGATGATCAAATGAATCATCCTCAAGATAAGCTTTCAGAAACCTGTTAAGCTCGTGCTCAAATTTGCTGTATGTAATCTGCATTCGCTTATCCTCCAACGGAATTAGTTTACGAAGCCATATCTTGAAAAGTGATTTAGTTTGGCATTCTTTACTTTAAGCATGCCAGTGCTTGAATCCATCGTAACATAATCCTTCTGGACAGCATACATATTTCCATTTGCATCTATGTAAACGAAATCCAAAGTATTCGGATTTACGCCTGTTAAATCCAATCCAGTTATTGTAAGTGTGTAATCAACAGGTACATTAAACTGCATTGACGGTCCGAAGGTAATTGCAGCAGTTTCCGTGTCAAAGGTTTGTGAAATTGTTTTTGTGCCGGTAAATGAATTTGCATAAAAATGCAATGTTGA
This sequence comes from uncultured Ignavibacteriaceae bacterium, assembly GCA_963699475.1. GTDB lineage: Bacteria > Bacteroidota > Ignavibacteria > Ignavibacteriales > Ignavibacteriaceae > IGN2. The sequence continues at coordinate 276,265 of CAVOUA010000003.1, forward strand.
TTGAAAGTATACATTCCCGTTTGGGCCGCCTTCATAAGTAAAGTCTTCAGAAAACCAACCGCCTGTTGCGCCGTTAATATCCTTGTATTCAGTATGAAGATCTTCTACAACCAAGCCAGTTGGCGTTGGAAGATTTACGAGCTGCTTATTAAGCACTCTTTCCTGGGGTTCATTGACCGGAGAGTTGACCTCAGTCACCTGTTCACATCCCAGTATTAAAAGCAGAGTTACGAAAAGAAAGCCTATGAAATGTTTCATTATTTTGTCCCTTATAAAGTGTTGTGTTAATTAATTTATTATTTGATTGTTCAATTATCTTATCCAGCCATATCGAGAAAAGTGATTTATGTCCGCCTTCTTAACCCAAATTTTACCTTTGGATTCGTCTACGTTCATAGCATTGTAAGTTACTTGTTCTATTGCCCAAGAATCAGCTATATAAACAAATTCATAATCCCCCCCGTTTATAGCTTGTAATTTATCCAGGTCTATCCCTTCAAATTTCAAATCAAGTTCTGCTGGTATACTAAAAACCATCGGAGGCGTAAAAGAAACAGCAGCACATTCATCATCTATAGTCATAGTGATGTCAACAATACCAGTAAAAGAATTCTTTTTAATTTTTAATTTTGCATCGATATTTACAGTTTTTCCGTTTGCTGAAACATAGCTTTCCTTAATTTTTATTTCTCCACCATCCTCTGCATCAATTGTTTCAGTTTTAGAGTATGAGGTTTCCACGGAAAGACCTGATTTTGGAGGAAGTTTAATCAGTTGATATGAATGAGTATCCGATTGTATTGGTGAAACAACCTCAGTTTCCTGATTACATCCAAAAAGAAGCAAGATCGAAAATAAAATGAGTGTTAGTAATTTTCCCATTTTTTAATCCTTTACATTATAGTGATAAAGATTAATTGCCATTACTGTTTCCAATTATGTTTGAACGACAGATTTGTACAGTAATATCCAGAAGTGTAAAATGGAACAGAGTAATACCGGTTAGGATTACCAGGAATGTTAAAATTTCCATTGCGGACTCTCTAGATAGTTAGTGCTAAATGTTACTTAATTTGAAATAGTCTTAAGCTTTAGCTCCACTCCTATCTAACGAGCATATTTTTGAAAGATGGTTATTACCCAAATTTCGGATTCAAAAAGACCCCAATTAAGTGCCATTTGCTAATTCGCAATTTTATTACCTTCGCAGACAAAAAAAGCCTATCTTGGAATATTATGAGAATGAAAACGTGTACTTAAATTAGATTGTGTTATTTATTGAAACACTCTTAAAAAACATTGAAAAATCAAACTTTTTTTATCTATTCTGGTTTTCGGCACTTTGTTTGAAGTTGGATATCGATATTATATGATCAATTAAAAAAGCAATTATCCAAAGAATTCAACAGTTTTTAAAGTATTCAAAAATTATGATCTTCATTTAATTATGAACAACATTGTTGATATAACTGAAACCTTAATATCGGGCAGCCCGGACAAAAGCCTATTTCAAATCATTGAATATTTTCCCACAACTGCTTTTTTACTTGATGAAAATCTGGTGATCAGGAACGCTAATAAACTGGCTGAGTTAATAGTTGGTTACGATACAGAAAAGATCGTTGGAAAAAATATTATTGAATTAGTCCCGGAAAAAGAATCGGATCAGTTTAGAAAAACTCTACAAAAATCATTTGCAACTCTTGTCCCTAATACTGCTGAAATGATTATTAAAATGCCTGATGGTAGTAATCTAAATGTCTTAGCTATGTTTCGGTATTTTAAGGATCCCGATACCAATAAAAAATTCTGCGTATTAGCTATGATTGATTTTACTCCACAGAAGATGAAAGAAGAAATCATCCGCGATAGTGAAGAAAGATTTAAGAATATGGCAAATACCGCTCCAGTTATGATTTGGATTGCAGATGTGGAAGGGCTATTTAGTTTTGTTAATAAAGTATGGCTAGATTATACTGATGGAGAATTGGGCAGCCAGTTAGGAATTAATTGGTTGAATAATGTACACCCCGACGATCTTGAAAAGGTAGCAGATAAGTATCAAAATGCACTAAAGACTCAAAGACCCTTTTCAATCGAATTCAAATTTATGGGTAAGAAAAGAAAGCACGAGTGGATGTTAATAAAAGGAACACCGCGCTATAGTCACGAGAAAATGTATTTAGGATTCATCGGTTCGTGTATTAGTATTAACGACCAAAAGGAATATGAGGCTAAAATATCTAATCTAAATGAAGAACTTGTTCAAACTATTGCTGCAAAAGACAAGTTCTTTTCGATTATATCACACGATTTGCGAAGTCCAATGGGTGGTCTGATGGGAATTCTGGACATTTTAAATAAATCGTATGAATCATTGGAAGAGAAGGAAAAAAGGGAATTTATCTCCAATGCGGCTGATGCTTCCAAAACAACTTATTCACTTATGGAAAACCTTTTAGAATGGTCAAGAATACAAAAAGGTACAATTAACTGCCAGCCGGAGATGTTAAGGATTCAGCGATTAGTAGACAATATAGCCGCGTTATACGAACAAAATTTGAAAAACAAAGAAATTGAATTTCTAAATAATATAAAGCCGGACGTCTTCGCATTTGCCGACAAATCAATGACCGAAACTATTTTTAGGAATCTGATTTCAAACGCGATCAAGTTTACACATACAGGCGGCAAAATTACTGTTTCTTCTGAAACTGAAAATGATATAGCAATTATTAAAGTTAAAGACTTCGGGATTGGAATCGAGCAAGAAAATATTCCAAAACTTTTCTGTGTCGAGGCAGGTTTTTCGACAAAGGGAACTAAAGAGGAATCGGGTACCGGTCTTGGGTTAATAATTTGTAAAGAATTTGCTGAAAAACAGAAAGGAAAAATTTGGGTTGAGAGTAAAAAGGATGAAGGATCAACTTTTTACTTTTCAGTGCCTATTGCAAAATAAAAATATCTAATTAGTCAACTCCCCACTCCCATGCATTTTTAACCAAACCAAGCATAGAAAAATTTATTTTTGATATTCGTTTATTATAAACGATAATATTATCGAACCAATAAAGAAATGTTACCGGTTCCTCTTCATAAAATATACTCTGCAGTTTTTTGTATAAGATTTTTTTCTCTGGTTCCGATAACCTTTGTTGGAGTTGGTTTAATATTTCATCTTTTTCTTTGTTTTGATATGATGAGAAATTTAGAAACCCAATATCCTGGTCTGAATTCCAGTAGGGGTTTAAATCAATTGGAATAGGTATTGTCCATCCGGCAATCCAGGCATCGTAATCCCTATTCATCAACTTTTCTACAAAAGTACCCATTTCCAGCATCTGAATATTTGCCTCAATACCGACTGCTATTAAGTTATTTTTAACTATAGTTGCAACGTAATTTCTTCGCGGGTTACCGGTGTTAATATACAAATCGAAACTGAATTCAACCTTTCCATTCTCAATAATACCATCTCCATTTTTGTCTTCCCAACCATTCTCCTTTAAAATCTCTTTTGCCTTTTTTGGGTTATAATTATCTGTTTCTAAACTGGGATCATAGTAGCTTTTAAACATTGGTGAGACTGGTCCCTTACATAATTCCCCAAAATTATCTAAATAGGTTTCGATGATCTCCTGCCTGTTTATAGCATAAGTTAATGCCTTTCTAATATTACTTGAGGAAAATAATTTATTTGGTATAACCCTGGACTTTTGATATTCCTGCGGATCGATGTGATTCCAACCGATATAATCGTAATCCCTACCTCTTAACGATATCACTTTTAACTTCTCGACTAATTTCAGTTCCTCTATGTCTTCACTTTTTATGTTATCTGCAATATCAATAGCACCGGTTTTAAGCTGAGTTATTCTCGATTTATAATCAGGAATAACTTTGAAAATTATTTCTTTTATGTTTTCGGGGTCGAATAGAAATGAAGAACTGTCAATACTTAATGAAATCGATGCTTCCCGTTCCCATTTTCTTAGTTTAAAGGGACCACTGGTAATTGGCTCAAAATTAGTTTGTGCTTGTGGTAATTCTTCTTTGTTATATTTTGACCAGATATGCTTGGGAATAATTTCCAAATTAATATCCAGTAAACTTGGGTCCCCATCTTTTCTAAAATTAATCTCAAGCATTGTTGTTGAAAGAACTTTAAACGTCTTTTCGATATCTATTTGTAAACCATCAAGCGTGTAGAAATTTTTAAATTGACCGAAAAATCTGCTTTCTACCATTGGATCAGAATAAACATCAAATGTATATACAATGTCATCAGTAGTTATCGGAATTCCATCAGACCAAAAAATATCTTTTCTTAAATAAAGACGTAACAAGCTAAAATCTTCGCTCCATTCCCATTTCTCAGCAAGCATCGGTTGAAATTCTATCATTCCTGTTGAATCATTCCAAATTTCAATAGCCGGTTTCATAAAAAGTAAATCAATCAGATTTCCTTCAGCATAGCTGAAAGCGTACATTGGATTTATAGTCTGCACATCCGATTCGATACCTATAATAATTCTTTCATCTTTTTCATTTTTTTTGTCGGAACAACCAAACGTAAACACCAAAATCAATGTGAAGTAGATGACTGACTTTAGTAATGATGATAAATTTTCAGCAAGTTTTTTATTGATGGAATTGATCATATGTCTTCTTAGGAAAAATTTGTTATTGAAAACGACATTACAACAATAATAAATATTACAAAAATTGACCCATTTTTATTTGTATAAATTGTTGAATAGTTAGCTCAAATGAGTAAATAATACCCGGTTTATTGTATTATTTGACTAAAATGGTTAGTTAAAACATAAAAGCTCTGTAGGATTATTAAATACACTTGATTAATAATTTAAGTATACTTAAACTTGGAACAACAACATACTTAATTATGAAAAATATATCAAAAGAAGATTACTTAAGTGTAATCTACAAATCGTCAGATAGCAATGGTGTAATTAAAGCAAACCAGATTGCAGAGAAGCTTAATATATCGGGTGCAGCAGTAACTGATATGCTACGTAAACTTTCCAAGGAAGGTTATGTTGATTATGAACGTTATAAGGGAATAAAGCTTACTAAAAGTGGTGAAGATTTTGCAAGAAATATGGTAAGAAGACACAGAATCTGGGAAGTATTTTTACACCAGATTGTTGGGTTGCCCTGGGATAAAGTTCACTACGAAGCGGAAAATCTTGAGCATTCTTCTTCGGATGAATTGATTGAACGGATGGAAGAAATGCTGGACTATCCTGAATTTGATCCACACGGTGATCCGATACCGGATAGAAATGGTAAGATGCCCAAAAGTAATTCAGGTATACCACTCAGCGCTGTTGAACCCGGAAATATTGTTCGGGTAAACCGGGTTCCTGATTTCGATAGCAGCTTTCTCCAATACATTTCCAAAATAGGAATTGAATTAAACAAGGAGATCACCGTTTTAGATACACTTGAATTTGATCATTCATTGTCAATAAAGGTAGATAAAAAAGAAACGAACATTAGCAATAAAGTTGCAGCAAATATTTTTGTTACGGAGGTTAAGTAAAAAAATGACAGATCCTGTAATTACATTAATAATTGGTACCGGAATAATACTGGTTGGAATAGTTTCATTCTTACCCCAAAAAGGCTTGATAGCAAGATTGAAAAGAAGCAAAACTATTTCAAAAAAAGTTCTTATTGAAGATGCCTTGAAACATTTATATAATTGTGAGTACAACAACTTAAGCTGTACACTGGACAGTGTCGCAGGGAAATTATCTATATCAGAGGATGATGCCGCAGAATTAATTACAAAACTTGAAGATATGGGGTTATTAAACTCGCACCATGAAACTCTTCAATTGTCAAGCGAAGGAAGATCTTATGCACTTCGGATAATCAGAGTTCACAGATTGTGGGAGAAGTATCTTGCTGATGAAACAGGTTTGGATGAACTTGAGTGGCATCATTCGGCGGAAGAATTTGAGCACAAGCTAACCCCCACAGATGCAGATGCTCTTGCTGCACAAATCGGTAATCCTGTATTTGATCCGCATGGAGATCCAATTCCATCTTCATCCGGCGATCTTCCAACTAAATTAGGAAAACCATTAACTGATTTGAAGTTTGGTGAATTTGCTAACATAATTCATATCGAGGATGAACCGGATTCAATTTACCAGCAGCTTGTTGCCGAAGGCTTATATCCCGGAATGCAAGTCAGGATGATGGAATCGACAAAAGAAAGAGTGAGATTCACTGCTAACGGAGAAGAAAGTGTATTAGCTCCATTGTTTGCCAAAAATATTACTGTTGCGCCAATAAAATTTGAAAAAACAGTCGAGGGAAAATTCAAAAATTTATCTTCATTAAAAATTGGTGAGAAGGGAACGGTGCTTGGAATATCAAAAGCTTTGAGAGGCCAGCAACGAAGAAGATTAATGGATCTTGGAATTGTACCGGGGACCGAAGTTGTTGCCGAAATAAAAGGTGCTTTTGGCGACCCGACCGCCTACAGAATTAAAGGAGCTTCAATTGCTCTTCGGAAAAAACTTGCAGAACGGATTTATCTTGTTTCTAAGAATGAAGGAATGAATTAGTATGAGTATGAATGTAAATAATTGTGAAACCTGTCCTGTGCATAATGCAGGAAATTTGAAAAAACTTGGCATTGACATGAGCAGTTTTGATTTTGTTGTTGCTCTTGCAGGAAATCCAAATACGGGAAAAAGTACTGTCTTCAATAATTTAACCGGACTTAAACAGCATACTGGAAATTGGCCAGGAAAAACTGTTACCCGTGCTGAAGGTGGATTTGAATTCAACAATTCAAAATTTAAACTTGTTGATCTGCCGGGCACGTATTCTCTTCTTTCCACAAGTACTGATGAAGAAGTTGCAAGAGATTTTATTCTATTCGGTCAGCCGGATGTAACTGTTGTTGTGGTTGATGCCACTCGACTTGAAAGAAATCTTAATCTTGCGCTGCAGATTTTAGAAATTACGGACAGAGTAGTTTTATGTTTGAATCTAATGGATGAAGCAGAAAGGCATCAGATTAAAATTGATGAGAGAATGCTTTCGAAGGATTTAGGAATTCCTGTTATTCCTGCTGTTGCACGATACAACAGGGGTATGAATGAATTGCTCAATTCAATAAATGAAGTTGCAACCGGGAAGTTTGTTTGTAAACCTTACAGGATTAAAAGCAATTCAAAGGAACTTAATTATGCAATTGAAAGGTTAAGCAAAATGCTTCTTGAAGAATTTCCAAACCTGCCGAATGTAAAATGGGTTGCACTTAGACTTCTTGAAGGAGATCAAAGTGTAATTGATTCAATCAGAGATGGTGAATTAGGCAAATGTACATCTAATTGGTCAGAATAATAGAGTTGTTGAACAAGCAGTTTGATAAACTATGAGAACAGAAAACAAAAATAATGAAGCAATTTTATCAACAGCTAATAATTTACGCTGGGAGATCGGAGAAAATTTCCATGACACTTTGATGGAGTCAATCTATTCCAATGCATCTTCAATTGCCAAGCGTTCGGTAAATCTTCCAGCCGAGAAAGAAACAGTAAGTTGGGAAAAGACAGTTGACAAAATTTTAACCAGCCGTTATACAGGCTTTCCAATAATGTTTTTAATTCTTGGAGTAGTATTCTGGATTAACAATACAAGGTGCTAATGTTCCTTCAGCCTTTATTGCATCTTTTCTAATAGATACAATTCATCCTGCATTAAAAAGTTTTGCTGCTGGCATTGGTTTACCTTTCTGGCTTGATGGAATTTTAATAGACGGAGCTTACCTTGCAGGGCCTGGGTTGTAAGTGTAATGCTTCCTCCGATGGCGATATTCTTTCCATTGTTCACATTACTTGAGGATTTTGGATACTTACCGCGCGTATCTTTCAACATGGATAGCCTTTACAAAAGAGTTGGTGCTCACGGTAAACAGGCTTTAACTATGGCAATGGGTTTTGGTTGTAACGCAGCAGGAATTATTGCCACACGAGTTATTGATTCACCGAGAGAAAGATTAATTGCAATTATTACAAATAATTTTTCGCTTTGCAATGGTAGATGGCCAACTCAAATTCTTATTGCGACAATTTTTATTGGATCAGCAGTTCCGGCATATGTAGCGGGAATAGTTTCTGCGGCAGCAGTTGTATTTATTGCTGTGCTTGGAATAGTTTTTAGCCTGATAGTTTCGTGGGGATTATCAAAATCTGTTCTTAAAGGGGAGGCCTCTGCATTTAGTCTAGAACTTCCACCATATAGACCACCAAGAATTCTTCAGGCACTTTATACCTCCTTAATTGACAGAACAATTTTTGTTCTGTGGCGTGCAGTTGTATTTGCAGTTCCCGCAGGAATGGTTATTTGGCTTGTTGCAAATGTAACAATTGGTGGTGATTCAATTGCCAACATTTTTATAAATTGGATCAATCCATTCGCATTTATTTTAGGTTTGAATGGAGTAATTTTCCTTGCTTACGTAATTGCCATTCCGGCAAATGAAATTGTAATTCCAACGATCCTTATGTTAACCGTTATGAGTTTGGGATTAACTGGTCTTGGTGCTGGTTCCGGTGTAATGTTTGAACTTGATTCTGCTTCTGCAACAAAAGATATTCTTGTTGCCGGTGGCTGGACTTTATTAACAGGAATAAATTTAATGATTTTTAGTTTATTGCATAATCCTTGTTCCACAACTATCTACACTATCTACAAAGAAACAAAAAGTGTAAAGTGGACAATGATCTCTACTTTTTTACCGATCGTAATGGGACTAGTAGTTACATTTTTTGTAACTCAGATTTGGAGATTATTCACTTTTTAATAATTATAGGTGGGAGATAATTAAAATGAAAAATTTGCTGGTTGCTTTCATTCTACTATTTACTTCTTTTCTGTATTCGCAGGAGACAAAATTTATAGAAGTTACAGGAACTGCAAATGTTGAATATCCTGCAGATCAAATCGGTTGGACAATCAGAATAAGTAAAATCGAAGATTCACTTGAAAAAAGTTCTAAGGACGCTAATTCAGTACTTGCTGATTTATTAGGTATTCTTGAACAAACAGGGATTGATAAAAACGATATTCAGGTTTCACCAATACAGCAGGGAAGATATTATGAAAATAATTACGACAAAAAAAGTAGAAAGTTTGCTGGTTTTTATTCAAATATAAATGTTAGTTTTATTTTAGAAGAGATGAATAAATATCCGCAAATTATTTTAAAGCTTTCTGAATCTGACGAGTTTGAAAGAATTAGTTCCTCATGGGATGACTCCAAATATGAAGAGCATCATAAAAGCACATTAATCCAAGCATCGGATAATGCAAAGAACAAAGCAGAATATTTAGCAGATAATCTCGGAATGCAGCTAGGCTCGGTTATGGCAATTCAGGAAGGAAATACATCCTCCGGTTATCCCAATCCATTTAATACAAGTACTTCATCAGATTATAGTACTCCCATCGTTACTGGTAAAGTATCTTATACAAGAAGTGTTAAAGTTAAGTTCGAACTAATAGAAAAGGAGAAATAAATATGAAAAAAATTCGTCTTCTCTCCTGGAATGTAAACGGAATCCGTGCAAGCTATAAAAAAGGATTATTGGATTGGTTCAAAAAAGAAAATCCGTATATGCTTTGCCTTCAGGAAACAAAGGCTCATCCAGATCAATTAGTTGAAGAATTAAAAAATGTTGATGGATACAAATCTTATTTTTCTTCTGCAGAAAAGAAAGGTTACAGCGGAGTAGTTACTTATACTAAGCTCAAAACAATAAATGTTCAGCAAGGACTAGGAATAAAAAAGTTTGACAGCGAAGGAAGATTCATTATTACAGAGTTTGAAGAATTCATTCTTTTCAATGTTTATTTCCCAAATGGAAAAGCATCTCCGGAAAGACTTCAATACAAAATGGATTTTTATGATGCATTTCTCAAACATTGTAAAAAACTTCTTAAACAAGGAAAGAAAATCGTTGTTTGCGGTGATGTAAATACTGCACACAAAGAAATTGATATCGCCCGACCTAAAGAAAACTCACAAACTTCCGGTTTCCTGCCTGAGGAGAGAGAATGGATTGACAAATTTTTAGCTGCTGGCTTTGTAGACACGTTTAGAATATTCAACCAGGAACCGGATCAATATACCTGGTGGGATATGGTAACAAGAGCACGTGAACGAAACGTTGGGTGGCGTATAGATTATTTTTATGCAAGTGAAAATTTAAAAAAGAACATCGTTTCTGCTTCCATTCATTCTTCAGTAATGGGTTCAGATCACTGTCCTATCGAGCTTGAACTTAAATTCTAATTAATTGTTTACATAGAAAATGAAAAAAGTCTTTGTGAAAGAGATTTTCACATCTCTTTTTTTGTTTACTTTAATAATTAGCTGTAATGCGCAAGAGGATCATAAAATGAAATTCAAAAATAAATTGGCTAATGAAAGTAGTCCATATCTTCTTCAGCACGCGAATAATCCTGTGAATTGGTATCCCTGGGGAAAGGAAGCACTAAAGAAAGCTGAAACAGAAAACAAACTAATAATAATAAGTATTGGTTATGCTGCCTGTCATTGGTGCCACGTGATGGAACACGAATCATTTGAAGATACTTCTGTCGCACAGTTAATGAATGATTTTTATGTTTCAATAAAAGTAGACAGAGAAGAACGACCAGACATCGACCAAATTTATATGGATGCTGCTCACCTTATTACCGGAAGAGGTGGATGGCCGCTCAATATAATCGCTTTACCAGATGGCAGACCAGTGTATGCCGGCACTTACTTTCGGAAAAATGATTGGACAAAAATCCTACTTTACTTTAAAGATCTCTATCAAAAGGAACCTGATACTTTCCACACGGAAGCAGGGAAGCTGACTCAAGCAATAAAAGGAATGAAAGTACCCGGAGTTGAGGAAAATAGTTCTTCATTTAATAAACAGGACATTGATGAATCCTTCAAGAAAATTATTTCATACTTAGATTTTTCTTCTGGAGGAACAAAAGGCGTTCCCAAATTTCCCATGCCAAACATTTATCAGTTTTTAATGGATTATCATTTCCATACTAAAGATTTAAAGGCAATTGAAGCGATTAAAATTACTTTGGACAATATGGCTAAAGGGGGAATTTACGATCATATTGGTGGAGGTTTTGCACGTTACTCAACTGATGAAATCTGGAAAGTTCCTCACTTTGAAAAAATGCTTTACGATAATGGTGAGCTGGTTAGTCTTTATTCGAATGCTTACAAAGTAACCAGAAACGAGTATTATAAAAAAGTTGTTTATGAAACTTTGGATTTCATCGAAAGGGAAATGACAGATGAATCTGGAGGTTTTTACTCTTCACTCGATGCAGATTCCGAAGGAGAGGAAGGCAAATATTATGTATGGACTAAAAAAGAAATAGAAAAATTAGTTGGTGATAAATCTGAAATATTTTGTGATTATTATTCTGTAACTCCGGATGGTAACTGGGAGGGAAATAATATTCTATTCATTACTACAGAAATAAAGAAGACTTGTTAAATAAATACAAAATCAGTGAGGAATTATTTGACAAAACGATTAGATGAATCAAAAAGGATCTTGTTTGAGGAACGAAGCAAAAGAGTGAGACCTGGACTCGATGACAAAATTTTAACTTCCTGGAACGCTTTAATGCTGATGGGATATGTTGATGCTTATTCAGCATTCGGTGAAAAGAAATTTCTTGATGCGGCTTTGAAAAACGGTGATTTCATTTTGAATAAAATGATGAATGAAGACGGAAGATTAAATCGAAACTTTAAGAATAATAAGAGCACAATAAATGCTTTCCTGGACGATTACTCGTATACTGTTGAAGCATTTATTTCTTTGTATGAAGCCTCTTTTGATGAGAAGTGGATTTTAAATGCAAAAAAATTAGCCGACTATGTTTTAATACATTTTAAAGAAAATGATTCTAACTTCTTCTTTTACACTTCTAATATTGATGAACCTTTGATTGCCCGCAAAATAGATTTTTCAGATAACGTTATACCTTCGTCAAATTCATCTTTTGCCATGGGGCTCTTTAAACTTTCTCGATTTTTCTATGATGTAACCTTACGAAGCTTTGACAAACAAGATGATTAAAGCAGTAAAACAATCTGCAATGATGAATCCGACCTTTCATTCGTATTGGTTGAGTGTTGCAGCTAAGCTCTCATTTCCATTTTACGAGCTTGGTATTGTTGGAGAAAATTACGAAAATGAAAAAGAAAAAATTGACAGAATGTTTTTACCAAATGTTATTTTATTTGGTGGTAAGGGAGAAAACAATTTGGAAATATTAAGAGACAGATACGCTGCAGGTAAAACATTATTCTATGTTTGTGAGAACCGTGTATGTCAACTACCGGTAGAAGATTCAAACAAAGCAATTGAGCAAATTTTGAAATAAGAGTATATTGGTAAAAATCAGGTGTTTGACTTCTATTTTTTTTCTTACTTTATTCAGGTACCGATAATAAAAATTTAGGGTTAAATTTCTTGACCAGAGTCAAACCAAATTATTTTTTCATTCCTCTTTTTGTGATAATCACAGCTTCAGCCGCCTCATATTTTGCAGATATAGGCCAGGCATGGTATAAGACCATAGCTCTTCCCGATTACACCCCATCAGGCTCCTTAATGGTAGCAGCTTGGACAATAATATTTGTTCTGAGCACAATATCTCTGTTGATCATCTGGAATAAACATTCCTCAGAAAAAAAATTCGGTTTGATAATCTCTTTATTTATTCTGAATGCATTATTTGTAGTCGGTTGGAACGTGCTTTTCTTTTCTCATCAACAATTAGGACTTGCATTTTTTCTAGCCTTGTTGATAGTTGCAAATTTACCCTTCTTCATTATTCTGATATGGCGTGTTTCACCATTAGCCTCTTATTTGCTAATTCCTTATTCCCTTTATGTTATCTTCTCTACAGTTCTTACTTATAACGTTTGGATGATTAATTGAATAAATAGAAAGGGCACAATTAAATGTGCCCTTCAAAGAAGAATATGAAATTATTATTATTTGACTAAAGTCATCTTCTTTACATCGACAAACTCAGTTCCGTTTACACCTGTTGCCTCTATTCTGTAGAAGTAAACACCACTGTTAATGCCAGCTGCATTAAAGTCATAAGTGTGAACTCCCTGTGTAAGATCCTGATTGATCAATGAAGCTACTTCCTGACCGAGAACGTCAAATATCTTCAAGCTTACTTTTGAATCAGTTGCAAGCGAGAAAGTAATTTTTGTGCTTGGGTTGAATGGGTTAGGATAGTTCTGTGACAGAGAATATACATTCGGTATTACAACTTCAACTTCAACTGTCTCGGAGTAACTGAATGAGCCGTCAAAGTCTATTTGTTTCAGTCTATATGTATAAGTCCCTGATGCCAGATCAGCATCAGTAAAGCTGTAACTGTGTCGTTCGGTTGTGGTTCCAAAGCCTGGAATGTATCCGATCTTTTCAAATTCGCTTTCTGATGCTCTCTCAATCTCAAATCCCTGGTTGTTTATTTCTGTAGCTGTTACCCAGTTAAGAGTTACATCTGTTTCATTAACCGAAGCCGTAAAGGATGTTAATTCAACTGGGACTACGCCGTCAACACAAACATCGTCAATATGCCAGAAGTTAATGTTGAAGGAATTACCTGACCAGAAGAAACCAAGCTGGAAGTTAACATCTCCTGGCGCAGTGATTACAACAGGTTCCGGACCAACATTGCCAGTAGGATCAACAACTGACCAAATAGGTGTCCAGCTTGTACCACTATTAGTTGTATAGGCGACACCAACAGTACCTGCACCACCGTACCAGTTTATGAAATGTTGGAAACTAATAGTATTTAGCATACCAGCACTTGGCATGACAGGAGACATAAGATAAGAATCACCAGTAAAAGCTGGTGTCCAAGCAAAGGTTAATTCGCCAGGGGCCGCCCCTCCAGCTTGATTTCCAGCTCCCCAAAACCAGTTTGCAGCTCCTAAACCACCAACCTCCGTCCATTGTGCAATATTAGAATCAAAGGTATCTTCGAATAAATTACAACCACCACCAATCTCGTAAATCCATGTGCCACCGCAGAAAACCTCTGACGATGTCCAGGGATTTGCAATTGCTGGTAGATAGGTGTTAGCGACTAAGTCATAAATGTAGATGCTGTCCTGCTGGTCTGTAACAAGGTAAGCTATCTGGTCATCGCTAACTGCCAATCCATCGATATCAGTCTGACCGGCCGGGTAAGGCGTGATCAGTGTTCCAGTGCCGTCCATGTTTATACGGTACAATCCCGAGCCAAGTGGCGCTGTGTCATCGCTGGTTCCATAGAACTCGCCTGTATTTGGGTCAACAGCTAAACCGCCAAAGTCAAAGTCGGCGTCTTCGTAGTCAATAAATACAGTTGCAACGTAGGTTGTAGTGTTTATCTCGTACACTGCTTCGTTGGCTATGTTTCTAGTACCGTATAGGACACCATTGTAGAACGCAAGGCTTACCAATGCAAATGTCGCAGCGCTTGTGTCCGTAATTGTTCCCAGAAAGGTTAAAGTTCCACTGCCAACAACCCATTCGTAAAGACCTGCACCATCATTGACGTAAATTTTATTGTTATTGATATCATAAGCTGCACCCCAGACTTCTACGCCTACGAATACCGAATCCCAATCAACTGTTAGCGGATCACCAACATAAGCCGGTACAGTTACATCATCTACACCAACGAAGAGTGGGTGTGTAACAGCTTCTACAGAAAAGGAAATAGGTTGTGCTTGGTTCACTTCTGATTGCTCTTTAGCAAGCGCCTTTGCTTGCTCAAGAAGGGTCTCCTCAGAATCATCTACTTGTGCCAAAGCTAAACCAGATACAAAAACAAAAAAGAAAAATAAACTGAAGAAATGTTTCATAGATAGCCCTCCGATTTGAATTGTTTGTAAAATAGTTGATAATCTCTTAAACAAATTGAAAATTTTTTTTTTAAAAGTCAATAATCCTATCATTAAAGATGTGAAAAATAAAAAAGGGACCTGCATATTGTAAATCAGCAAAAGAACTTATAATCCGATTATTTGATTCATAAAGGGAAAGAAAACGAATAAAAGTTGTGACTTCACACTTGAATAATGTGGAAAAAAACTTGATAATCACCTTAGAATTACCGAAGCTTTTTTGCATGAGTTGAAATAGAAAGGGCACAATTAAATGTGCCCTTCAAAGAAGAATATGAAATTATTATTATTTGACTAAAGTCATCTTCTTTACATCGACAAACTCAGTTCCGTTTACACCGGTTGCTTCTATTCTGTAGAAGTAAACACCACTGTTAATGCCAGCTGCATTAAAGTCATAAGTGTGAACTCCCTGTGTAAGATCCTGATTGATCAATGAAGCTACTTCCTGACCGAGAACGTCAAATATTTTCAAGCTAACTTTAGAATCTATAGCAAGCGAGAAAGAAATTTTCGTGCTTGGGTTGAATGGGTTAGGATAGTTTTGATCAAGACTGAATTCTGCCGGAGCAATTACATCAACATTAACTTCATCTGAATAAGTGAATGTTCCATCGAAATCAATTTGTTTCAGTCTGTATGAATAGACACCACTTCGTAGATTCTGATCAGAGAAAGAATAAGACTTAGATTCTGATGTAGTTCCGAAGCCAGGTACGAAACCTACTTCCATAAATTCAGAGTTTGCATATTTTCTTTCAACGCTGAATCCGCTGTTGTTCAGCTCAGAAGCAGTTTCCCATAATAATTTTACATCGCTTCCGGTAACTGAAGCTGTGAAAGAAGTAAGTTCAACAGGAACAATGCTAATATTCCAGGTAGCAGCAACTTCTGCAGCATCAAGAGCCCTGTCATAGAATCTAAACTCATCCATTAATGAACCTAAAGGAAATCCTGCTGATGTGCTATAACCAGCAACTTTAAAGGGTGATGTACCTACAATATTGAGGGCTGCTGCCTGTGGTTGTGTAACAGCTAATACACCATTTATATAAGCATAAACGGTCGGTACTGAAGAGTCATAAACGAATGTTAAAACAGATGGACCCGGACCAACAGCAGGTACCGTCATATCTGTACCACCTGGTCCTGCAAGGCGAAATAGGACACCATATTCGCCTGCTGCACCTGAGTAGAAACATCTCCAGCTTAGGGCTGTGTTATCACCGAAAAGATAATTTAATGCAGTTCCTGCCGGAAGGTTATTTAACCATAGGCTAATTGTCCAATCACTAGTTCCTATATCAGTAATCCAACCTGTATTTATGTAATCTGTTGAAGACGATCCGCCACTACCGATTAATGCACTACCAAACTGCCCTGTTGGGCCCATTGTTAAACCTCCGAGAACATCTGCTACAGCTGAACCGCGTCCAGGAACAGCATAATTTGTAGTTTGAGTTCCTCCGGTTTCATCAAATAAATAATAGAGTACCTCAGGTACTCCGTAACCGCCGCCGCCAATGTTATCGTCACCGTTGATCTGAAGGCTAAGATCTGTTGCACCGTCAAGGTTCCAGGATGTACCTGGTGTCGTTGTATACCATGCGCTGCCTAAGATACCATTTGTAGCATCTAAAGTACCGGTCTCCCAGTAAAAGTTGCCCGACTCAACACTATTATTAAACAGCTCAAGCCAATATGTCCCAGCAGTAGGAACCATAATAGGAGTGGCACTTAAGTCGAAAGTGAACATATACTCATGTGTACCAAATAGAATAATTCCAGTTTGTGTTCTGGTAGTTGCCTGAACACCCGTTAAGGTAGCCACAACTGCTCCAGGTGATCCAGCAGCATCTTCATGAATTATAAAAGTGAAATTATCCGTCGTGTTTGGGATGTCCTCTGGGTAATACCCACCCCAAATAACAAGCTCGGTGATACCAACTGTAGGACCAGCGGTAGTAATAATAACGTTATCCGCTACTGTTTGCTGTAAAGTAGGGCAAAGCTGACAATCCGAATCTGCGAACAATCCGTTCACCCCATTTGCTGCCTGGTTAAGGAAAACTATTGGCGCCATAGGAGCTTCGATATTGGACTTTCCGGAAACTTCAGCATTGCCGAAATCGGCAAGTGACGTTTGTGCAAATGCTAAACCGGACACAAAAACGAACAAGAAAAGTAAAGTGAAAAGTTGCTTCATAGAGAGACCTCCATTATTTTGAATAAGGGTTTGTAAGATAGTTGATTATGCTAATGACAATTTGAATAAATTTTTTAATAAAATCAAGAAAAATCTGAAAAAAATTTTGTGAACTCAGAAAGAATAAGATTATTACAAAATGGCACCGAATGCAATGGTCCGGTTATCTACTGGATGAGCCGTGACCAGCGGGTACACGATAACTGGGCTCTGATATTTGCTCAGGAGCTAGCAAAAGAGAATAAAAAGCCGTTGTTAGTTTTCTTTAATCTTGTTACTGATTTTCTTGAAGCGACTATCCGTCAGTACGGATTTATGCTGAAAGGTTTGCAGGAAGTTGAATCCGAGTTGAGTAAATACAACATTCCTTTCTTTTTGCTTAAAGGGAATCCAGAAACAGAAATTCCGGAATTCATTAAAAATCATAGTGCATCAATATTAGTTTCGGATTTTGATCCTTTAAGGATAAAAAGGATTTGGAAAAAGGAGATTGCGAAAAAAATTGAAATTCCGTTTTATGAAGTTGATGCACACAACATAGTTCCTTGTCTTCATGTATCAAAAAAAGTAGAATTTGCAGCATACACAATTCGTCCTAAAATTCACAAATTACTCCCAGAATTTTTAGATGAGTTTTCATCGATAAAAAAGATGAGGGCTATTGAATCCTTGACTTCAGATAAAATTGATTGGGAAAAAGTTGTTGCATCATTAAAAATTAATAAAGAAGTGAAAGAAGTTAGTTGGGTAAAATCCGGTGAATCCGCAGCTTCTTTATTATTTAAAGATTTTCTTGAAAATAAATTTGAACGATATTCAGAAGATAGAAATGATCCTAATAAAAATGCATTATCAAATCTTTCTCCTTACCTTCATTTCGGACAAATCTCTGCTCAAAGGGTAGCTTTAACTGTCCAGCAGTTATATCAAAAAAATCCTTCCGCAGAGACATTTCTTGAGGAGCTAATTGTAAGAAGAGAACTGTCGGATAACTTTTGTTATTTCAATTTAAAGTACGATTCATTTGATGGATTTCACGATTGGGCAAAAGAATCTCATAACAAACATCGAAAAGATAAAAGAGAATTTGTTTATTCTTTAGAAAAGTTCGAGCGAGCTAAAACACACGAAGATCTTTGGAATGCTGCACAAAAAGAATTAATCAATACTGGTAAAATGCACGGTTATATGAGAATGTATTGGGCGAAAAAAATTCTTGAGTGGAGTAAATCTCCCGAGGAAGCTTTACGTATTGCTATCTATTTAAATGACAAATATGAACTTGATGGTAGAGATCCAAATGGCTATGTTGGTTGTGCCTGGTCTATTGGTGGGGTTCACGATAGGGCCTGGGCTGAACGACCTGTTTACGGTAAAATTCGCTACATGAACAGAAATGGTGCTGCCAGAAAATTTGACATTAATTCCTACATTAGTAAATTCATATAAGACGCTTCAGCAGTAAAACTGACTCAAAAATATTCACTTTTACACAGTTTTTCTTTTTAAAACATTTATATCCTTCCATTTTACAATTTTTCTAAAGAAAACTTCGGCAAAGATGTTGACGAATTAGACCCGTTAAACAGGGAGAATATAAGTAATAAAATGATACAAAAACCTCAAAAACTACAATTAAGTCTTACAATCCAGTTTGCAGCCTTTTTCATTATCGTTGCTGGACTCATCTACTACTATTTTAGTCAGAAGTTTGAAGAAGAAGTGCTGGATAAGTTCAAGTTTAAAGCTGAGATGATAACAAAATTTCTTGAGCAGAATCCTCAATTCTTCTGGGCAAATAAAATTGATGATAAGACACAGTTGATTCAACTTATGTTTTTGAACGATATTGGCTACGTTGTTCTGGAGAACAATAACGGTGAGCTGGTCGATGCGGTAAATCTGGATATAGCCGAACATTATCTTTATGTAGCCGCAAATGATAATGAAAACATTTCTTTTGATGAAACAATATACCGGGTAGTATTGCCAGTTAGCCAGAATAAAATTCAACAAGGGAAAGCTTACCTTGGGTTTAACGCTGGAACAGTTGCCACCGAACTTAAAAAGAAAACACTCTTAACAGCACTTTTTAGTTTATCCATTTTACTAGCCGGAATGGTTTTTACTTTTTTCCTGAGCTCAATTTCATTTAGACCGATCACCAAACTTATTTCCGCGTTAAGCAGTTCTGATATTAAGGAACAAAAACTTTTACTAAGCAAATTCAAGAACAACGAAATAGGGATAATTGCTCACAAAATTTATGAAATTCTTAATGAGCTGGACAAATCGTCAAGTGAGGTTAATAACTTAAACGAAAAACTGAAAGACGTTTTCCGAGATAAAATCTATGAGCTGGATGTAGAAGTTAACCAGCGAAAAAGAGCAGAAAGCTTTTTAAAGAAGAGTGAAGAGCAATTTAAGCTTCTTTTTGAAAACGCTCCAATTGGAATGTTTATTATTTCAGGTGAGGGTAAAGCTCTTAAGGCAAACAAAGCATTCTGTGATACAATTGGATATGATTTTCATGAAATAATTGGGGCGCACATTAAATATATTTTTAGCGGAAATAAATCGGGTGATGTTAAATCAACATTTCAGCTTATACTCGAAAACGAAAGTCTGGACACTGAATGTAATTTAATTAAGCGCGATGGCAGGAAGATTACTGTAATTTTGAAAGCAATCAAAATAAGTGATGATAATGGTGAACTCCGGAATACACTAATTCAGGTGCTGGATATCACTGAGATCAAAAAAGCGCAAAGTGATATTTTACTTGCATTAGATAAAGCGAAGGAATCGGACAGGTTGAAAAGTGCTTTTCTTGCACAAATGTCTCACGAAATAAGAACCCCTTTGAATGTAATATTGCCATCAATACCAATAATTGCCGACGAGTTGAATAATAAAGATGAGGAGATATTAAGCATTCTTACTTCTGTGGAAAATGCCGGCAAAAGACTACAGAGAACAATAGATATGATTCTCTCAATGTCGGCTGTACAAAGCGGGAATTATAAGGCAAGATTTGAAAACTTTAATCTTGCTGACGATATAAAAAATCTTACTAAAGAATTTATTTCTGTTACTAAAGAAAAAGGATTGCAGCTTTTCTTTAGCAATAGCTGTTCAGATTCAGAAATTGCAGCAGACCGATATACCGTGAACCAGATATTCCAGAATTTAATAGGCAATGCTGTCAAGTATACACATAAAGGTCATATCAGCATATCTGTTGAAGATTATCAAAAAGGTAAAGTGATTGTCAAAGTCGAAGACACAGGAATTGGAATAAGCTCAAAATATATCAAAAACTTATTTGCACCTTTCTCACAAGAAGATGCCGGACAAACCAGAAAGTATGAAGGTAACGGTCTTGGTTTAGCACTTGTGAAAGAATATGTAAGAGTGAACAATGGAGAAATAGCTGTGCAGAGTGAGAAGAATAAGGGGACACTATTTTCTGTTGTGTTTGAAAAGAAAATTCAAAGTCCTCTTTTTGACCAAAAAAAATATCTAGTAAATGAAGTTAAAACTTTACTTAATTAAATCTTCATTTAATAAAAAAAATCTCTCTGCTTTGGATTCAAATAATTCTAAGCAAATCATTTCAATTATTTTTAAAAATCATTCTTCGGGCATGGAAACTAAAATTAGCTTTATTTAGTTCCGTTTGCATTCTATATTTCACACCTATTAAATTAATTTAAGTTAAATGAGCAATTATAAAGTTCTGCTTTTCTATAAATACGTCGATGTAAAAAACCCCGGCTTAGTTGTTAATGAGCAGCTAGAGTGGTGCTTGCGAAACGATATTAAAGGCAGAGTGTTCTTTGCAAGTGAGGGTGTGAATGGAACTGTGTCTGGTTTAGTTGACAATATAGAAAAATATAAAAAACATCTAACCAGCAAACCCGAATTTAAGGACCTTTGGTTCAAAGAAGATAATGCAGATGAACATGCATTCAAAAAAATGCATGTTCGGTTAAAAAATGAAATTGTACACGGAGATTTGAAGGATGTTTCTTTAGATCATGGGGGATATAGACTTTCCCCTGAAGAATTATTACGATTATATCAGGAGGGACAAGATTTTGTAATTGTCGATGCTCGTAACTGGTATGAAAGTAAAATTGGAAAATTCAAGAATGCTCTAACACCCCAGTTGAAAAATTTTCGTGAATGGAAAAAAGTAGTGAATGAAGAATTGAGAGAATACAAAGAAAAAACGGTTGTTACTTATTGTACGGGTGGTATTCGTTGCGAAAAAGCTTCTGCATATATGGTTGAAAGTGGCTTCAAAAATGTTTATCAGCTGGATGGTGGTATAGTTAACTTCATTAAAAAATTTCCTGATACTTATTGGGAAGGCGGAATGTTTGTTTTCGATGAGCGAAGAGTTGTTAATCCAAATTCAAAAGATGAACTCCAACATATTTCACAATGTCATTTCTGTGGTGAACCAACCTCATACTACATCAATTGTCATAATCTTGATTGTGATAAGATCATTGTTAGCTGCCATAAATGCAAAGTTGAAAATAATTATTGCTGTTCGGATATTTGCAGAAAAAGCAGTAATAAAAGAAAAAGATATCATTAATCAGCTTTTCTGATCTTTCCAATTAATAAAGATTCTCCGAACTATGGTCTGCTGAATCAAACAATGAATGACGTCAACTTGAACTAATTTAATTATCTTTACTTCGCTTCGCCTAAATTTTCATATGAAATATTTTTGTTGATACAATTTGTTTTAATATTAAAAATTTAATATTATAAAAATCATTTACACCAATAGATTCTTAAAAATTTTACAGGAAGATTATGAAAAAAATTGATTTGAAAACTCTTGAAAAGAAAATTAAAGTTAGACCATTAAAACAAAAGGATTTTGATGAATTAATTGAATTACAAAAATTATGTTTTCCGGGGATGCATACCTGGAAGAAAGAACAGTTGGAAAGCCAATTGGAAATTTTTCCCGAAGGACAGATTTGTGTTGAGCTTAATAAAAAAATAGTTGCTTCTTCAAGTTGTTTAATTATAGATTTTGATCTTTATACTGAAAGCGATAACTGGCAAACTTTAAGTGACTCTGGTTATATAACAAATCACGATCCCGATGCTGAAACATTATATGGTATTGAAATTATGGTACATCCGGATTATCGCGCTATGAAACTTGCGCGAAGGTTATATGAGGCAAGAAAAGAAATTGTGAAGAAACATAATCTTAGAAATATTGTAATCGGTGGTCGTATTCCAAATTATGTAAAATATCAAAAGAAAATGACTGCAAGGGACTACGTTGAAAAAGTTATGAGCAAAGAGCTTTATGATCCCGTACTAACTTCTCAATTATCAAATGGATTTGTATTAAAGAGGATAATTCCTGCATATATGGCTGGTGATGAGGAATCTGCCGGTTTTGCCACTTTACTTGAATGGTCAAACATTGATTATGTACCACCGATTGGTAAAAAAATTGTAACCTCAAAAAAAGCCCGCATTTGTGCTGTACAGTATATGCTTCGCCCTATTAAAAGTTTTGAAGATTTTGCAACTCAATGTCAATATTTCACAGATGTGGCATCGGGTTACAAATGTGATTTTGTTCTTTTCCCAGAAATATTTACTCTTCAACTACTTTCCTTCCTTCCAAATGAAAGACCGGGCATTGCAGTCAGGCATCTGGCTGAATTTACACCACAGTATTTAGAACTATTCAATAAGTTATCAATCAATTACAATATAAATATTATCGGCGGTTCACATTTCACAAGAGAAGGTGACGATTTGTTCAACATTGCCTACCTGTTCAGAAGAGATGGCACAATGGAAAAGCAGTACAAAATTCATATTACTCCAAATGAAAGAAGATGGTGGGGTATAAAACCCGGAGATAAAGTTGAAGTTTTTGAAACAGACCGTGGTAAAATAAACATTCAGATCTGTTACGATGTTGAATTTCCTGAGCTAAGCAGAATTGCTGTTTCCAAAGGTGCTGAGATTTTATTTGTTCCATTCTGTACCGATGAAAGATATGGTTATCTAAGAGTAAGACAATGCGTTCAGGCAAGGTGTATTGAAAACGGAATTTTTGCAGTTATGGCTGGCAATGTCGGTAACCTTCCATTCGTAGAAAATATGGATATTCAATACGCGCAATCCGGAATTTATACTCCTTCCGATTTTATGTTTTCTCGTGATGCAATAGCAGCAGAGTGTACACCGAATGTTGAAACAGTTGTCATTCACGATGTAGATGTTGAGTTGTTGAAAAGACACAGGTCTCAGGGCAGCACTTTAAATTGGTTTGATAGAAGACAAGACCTTTATGAAGTTATTCTGAAAAAATAATAAGTTTCATCATACAAAAACTTAAAATTATGTTTAATCGATAAATATTTTATGCAGGAATTAATAAAAAATTATCTCGGACTTTCGCCCGAAATACAAATAAAAATTTTCGAATCACTTTTTGTGATTATAATTATTATAATTATTCAACGCCTTATTAAGAAATTTATAATAGGAAAGATTGAGGATATTAGAGTCCGTTACCAATGGCAAAAGATTTCTTTATACCTTGCTGTATTCCTGATCATAATTTTTTTAATAGGTACCTGGCTCAATATTTTTGGTTCTGTAGCTACATTCCTGGGATTGATATCGGCCGGAATAGCCATTGCATTAAAAGATCCATTGGTTAACATGGTTGCATGGGGATTTATTTTAATTAGACAGCCATTTAAAGTTGGTGATCGGGTGCAAATAGGTAAAATTGCAGGTGATGTAATTGATATAAGATTATTTCAGTTCTCGTTAAATGAAATCGGTAACTGGGTAGATGCCGATCAAAGTACTGGTAGGATTATTCATATACCGAACGGAATTGTATTTACACAGTTTCAGGCAAATTACACTGCGGGGTTTAAATATATATGGCATGAAATACCTGTGCTCATAACATTTGAAAGCAACTGGAAAAAAGCAAAGCAAATATTATTAGATATTGTAAATCATCACGGTATATTGTTAAGCACCGAAGCTGAAAAACAGATAAAAGAAGCTGCGAAAAAATTTCTTATATTTTACACAAAGCTTACTCCAATAGTTTACACCTCAGTTAAAGATAGCGGAGTTTTGTTAACATTGAGATATATGTGTGATCCAAGAGAAAGAAGATCAATTGAAGAAAAAATCTGGGAAGATATTCTTAACAAGTTAGCTGAGTGTGATGATATTGATTTCGCATATCCTACTCAAAGGTTTTATAACAATTCAAGTGAAGGTAAAAAAGACCTGAAGCCCGACCAAAGTTAAAAAAATAGCCTGATGTTTTCAGGCTATTTTAATTAACAACCTCTAGTAGTATTTATTTCCACTCCGCAAGCATCTTTTTCAAATTATCATAATCGAACGGAGCACTTTCCATTTTACCTCCAAGCTCGATGGCTTTTTCCATAGTTGCAATTGCGTCGTCCTTCATTCCAAGTTTGTTTTGTATCTGAGCTTTTACTCTTGTGTTCCAATAAACCTCATCTATTAAACAGGAAGCATCAATCCAGTTCAATGCTTCTTCAAGATTAATATCTGCCGTTAAGCAATACTGAGCAGCCTGGAAAGTTGGTGCCCAGCTTACCTCTTTTCTTGCATTTGCAAGAAATATCTCGTTTGTATTCGTTTCAACTTTGAACGTTACCTTTAGCTTATCCCACATAAGATTGACATTAACTAAGTTATCTGTCACATCAGTAAAAAGAAATGTCATTCGTTCCATAAAATGATGTTCTTCTGGTTTAACTTTTATGCGAATTGCATCTTTTTCAGGATCGTAATTTGAACTTCCGTTTATTTCGGTATCCTTACTGAATATAATTTCCCATTCATTTTCTCCGGGGATGGCGTGAATCCCATAAGTCCCGGCCGGTAAGTCGTTTCCATTTACTTTTACTACATCACTGAATGTAATTGAAGTGACTTCGTTGGCACCGGTACGCCATACCTCACCGTAAGGTACAAGTTCACCCCAAATTTTTCTTCCCTTTACTCCCGGTGAGCTATAATCAATTTTTACTTCAGTTACTCCAACAATTTGAGTCACAGTTGCATCAGGACTAGGGCGCGGTGTTCTTATCTGCTGCGCAGTAGTACTGAATGATAAAATAAATAGAAGCACTAATGAGAGTTGAATTAGTTTTAACATTTTTCCTCCTTTGAATTGTTTGATACGGGTTTGATTAGTTTTAAATTTGGTTGCGAAGTTAAAGAGTGGTTACCAGATAAACAATGCAGACTGAAGAAGAAACAAAAAAAGAAATTGAAATCAGCTTAAAAAAAGCTAAACCCTATTCTGTCGGGAATAATTTTATACGCTGGATCCCCTCGATAATTATTCTGCCAATTGCAGCCTACTGGGTAATAAATCGTGGCGAATTCGGATTACTTGATAATATTGATCTGGTTATCCACGAAGCGGGACATTTTTTCTTCAGCCTCTTCGGAAAGTTTATTTATACTCTGGGCGGAACATTGATGCAGATAATTCTTCCTTCAATAATTGCCGGTTACTTTTTTCGGAATAATTATAGAACCGGTGTTCAGTTTGGTCTTTTGTGGCTTGGGCAAAATTTTATAAACATAAGTGTTTACTCTGCTGATGCCCAGGCCAGAAAACTTCCTTTGCTTGGCGGAAATAAAGTATACCACGATTGGCACTATCTGCTTGGTGAAATAGGGATCCTTGAATATGATTATTTAGTTGGATACACCTTCTTTGGAATTGCCATAGCGATTTTTATCGTTTCCATCTTAATGCCTCTTTTAACTCACGACTAAATTGTATCTTTTAAATTGAAAAAAAGAATAAGGAGATAATGCTCAGAGTAATTTTCATTTTATTTCTAATGCTGGCAATAAAGGTAACTGCTCAACAAGACTCTGTTATTTCATATTTCAACAATGGAAAGATTGAGTCTATTATTCACCTCAGAGATGAAGTGCGTGATGGCGATGCAATTTTTTATTGGGAGAACGGAAATCCGAAAGAAGAACTTTCCTATGTCAATGGTCGGGTCGAAGGTCTTGTTCGAAAATATAACCAGGATGGCGTGTTGAGAGAAATGTTTTCAATTGAAAACGGAAAAAGAGAAGGACCAACATCATTATTTGATAGTACAGGAAAATATATCGATGATATCTACTATGAAGAAGGAATTCTTGTTGTTGATAAAATTGTGCTTGACTCCGGGCCTAAAAGAGAAGAAAAATCGGGGAATGTTGTTGCTGTTAATCCACCGATAAAGCAAAAAAAGAAAAAACAAAATAACGATGATTTTGTACCGCCGACAGTTGAAGAAGAAAAAAATTACGAGGATGATCCCGCATTTTATAAAACTGTAGAAGTAATGCCGGAACCCTTCGGCGGAATGGAAGCTATTTACAAAAGGATTGGTTATCCAGAAGCGGCGAAAGACGAAAATGTTGAAGGTGTAGTTAAAGTTTTAACTTTTATTGATAGAGATGGCGAAGTACTTGATGCCCAGGTTGTTCAAGGAATCGGTTATGGCTGCGATGAAGTTGCAAGACTTGCCATATTGTATCATCGCTTTAAACCAGGACTTATCAAGGGCCAAAAAGTAAAAGTTCAGATGGAAATTCCCATTGTCTTTAAACTAAATATAGAAGATTAAATAGATTTCACGGTAAAGCGGAAGTTTTCAAGAAATGACTTCAAATGGTTCTCGCTCTTTGCTAGATGAACATTAAAATTGTTGAACTCTCTTCTTATCGGATATTTCTTCCGAATCATATCAAAATATTTTGCACGCTCATCTGGTTCATAACTTGTAATATTTCTCATTAACTCATCATCCTTGGCAATATTATAAATTGAAGAAAATAATTTGTAAAGTTTTTCCTCCTCAGTTTTGCCCCCAGATAATTTCATTTCCTTATTTTTAATCATTGGTAGATCCGGCTGCCAGGTTGATCTGATGTTAAGAAAATCACATAAAGCATCATAAATAATTTTAGTGCCGATTACTTTTCCTTCAAGTGAATAACCGGCAATATGTAGGGTTGCAACTTTGGTCTTCGATAAAAGTTCTGTATTAATTGAAGGCTCATTTTCCCAAACATCAAGAACAAGTTTAAATTCTCTTTTATTAGATTCAGAAAGAAGTGCTTTATTATCAATCACAGCCCCCCTGGATGTATTAATTATTATTGCTCCTTTTTTTATTCGCTTCAAATTATCTTGATTTAAAAGATGAAATGTTTTGTCAATTCCATCAAATGACATTGGTACGTGAAACGTAATGATATCGGCGTTTAAGGTTTCATCAAGAGAAACGTAGTTCTGTCCAATACCTTTCCTTTCTAAAGGCGGATCATTCTTCAAAACATTCATACCAAAAAGTCGAGCAAGCTTATAAACTCTGCTGCCAATATTTCCAACACCTACAACACCGAGTGTTTTTCCATGCAAAGAAATATTTTGTTCTGAAGCAATTTTCAATAAAGCCGTAAAAACATATTCGGTAACAGAATCTGCATTACATCCCTTTGCATCAGCGAATGTAATATTTTGATTTCTGAGATAATCGAGGTCAATATGATCGGTTCCAATAGTGGCTGTTCCAACGAACTTCACTTTACTATTCTTCAGCAACTCCTCGTTCACATTAGTAATTGAACGGACTATGAGTATCTCTGTATCCTTTACATCTTTATTTGTCAAAGTGCGTCCATCCACTAATCTGGTATTTCCTAGATGGGAAAAAGCTTGTTCGGCATGATCAATATTTGCATCAATGATTAAATTCATATTTTATCAATTTTTGAGTGCAAATTTAATTAATATCTTCGGAAAGATTTTTAAGAATGATTTGATTGATAGAATTGTTTTTACCTCATTAACAGCATATTTTTGTGCCGAATCAAATCTATTTTTATAGAATGTAATCAAAACTCAATATCAACACTCGGGAGGAATTTCCAATGCTCAGCAAATTGCTAATGCCCGAAATAGAATCTCTTATTGCTGAGAGAAAACTAAGTATATTAAAGGAAATCCTCAGCGATTGGACACCAGCCGATATTGCAGACCTTATAATTGATCTTCCTCAACAAGATAAAGTTATAGTCTTTCGAGTTTTATCAGTTGATCTTGCCACCGATACTTTTGAACATCTGGAGTTTGATACACAGGAAGAATTACTCAAAGCGATGGGCAACGAGGAAGTTGCAGCAATTCTGAATGATATGTCACCTGACGATAGAACTGCATTGTTGGAAGAATTACCCGGCACTTCCGCAAAACGATTAATTCAGCTATTATCTACAGAAGAAAGAAAAATAGCGCAGACTTTGCTCGGCTATCCAGAGAACAGTGTCGGGCGGTTGATGACTCCTGATTACATAGCTGTAAAGCAAGATTGGACTGTTTCAGAAACACTTGAACATATTCGAAAATTTGGGGCTGATAGTGAAACACTTAATGTGATTTACGTAATTGATGAAAAAGGAAAACTGATTGATGATATAAAAATCAGAGAAATAATTTTATCATCACTTGATAAAAAAATTAATGAATTGATGGATGAAAATTTCATCACTTTAAATGTTCACGATGATCAGGAAAATGCAGTTGAGATATTTAAAAAATATGATAGAGTTGTTCTACCCGTCATTGATAATCACGGAATTCTTATTGGTATTGTAACGGTTGATGACGTACTAGATGTAGCTGAAGAAGAAGCAACTGAGGATATTCAGAAGATTGCAGGTGTAGAAGCACTTGAAGAACCATTTCATACAATTCCACTTCTTTCATTATTGAAGAAGCGGGTAGTATGGTTAACTTTATTATTTATTGCGCAAATCCTGACAGCGGTTGCAATGGGATTTTTTGAAAATGAAATCAACAGAGCTGTTGTACTTTCTATCTTTATTCCGCTTGTAATATCAAGTGGTGGAAATTCTGGTTCTCAGGCAGCCACGCTTGTAATAAGAGCAATGGCAGTTGGTGAAATAGCACTTGCCGATTGGTGGTTAATTATGAAACGTGAAATTTTATCCGGCTTAATGCTTGGCGGCATTCTTGGGACAATTGGATTTTTTCAGGTGGCAATTCTAGCTAATGTATTTAATGTTATTTCCTCGTACTGGGTATTAATTGCTCTCACAGTTTTTTTCTCTTTGATTGGAATTGTATTGTGGGGAACTCTTTCAGGGTCTATGCTTCCTTTTCTTCTTAAAAAGCTTGGTGCAGACCCTGCGACTTCTTCAGCCCCTTTAATTGCAACATTATGTGATGTAACAGGGTTGATAATTTATTTTTCAGTAGCAATGCTTGTATTAAGCGGAACTTTGCTATAAGATAGAAATACACTCTCGTTTCTACTAAATAAAACTTAAAGTTTCTTCTTATATTTGTCACCCAATATTAAATCAAATGACTCAAATTCATTATGAATAAAAAGAAAGTAAAAGGAATAATTCTTGCCGGCGGTTCAGGTTCCAGACTTTATCCAATCACCAAAGTATATAGTAAACAGCTAGCTCTTATTTACGATAAACCTCTTATTTATTATCCACTTTCAATATTAATGCTCGGTGGAATAAGAGATGTTCTAATAATTTCAAATGCTGAGACAATTCCATTATATCAAAAACTTTTTGGTGATGGTTCGAATATTGGGATGAATTTCGAATATGTAATCCAGCCTGAACCAAAAGGAATTGCTCAAGCTTTTATTCTCGGAGAAAAATTCATTGGGTCAGATATGGCTTGTCAGGTTCTTGGTGATAATATTTTTTATGGTAATCTTGAATTCTTTTATAAAGCTCTTAAAACTGAAAAAGGTGCAACAATTTTTGGATACAAAGTACACGATCCGGAAAGATACGGTATTGTAGAATTTGATAAGAGTGGTAAAGTGCTTTCAATTGAAGAAAAACCCTCCAAGCCTAAATCTCAATACGCCATACCTGGATTATACATTTATGATAATCGTGTAATCGAAATATCAAAAAATCTCAAACCCTCTGGAAGAGGTGAGCTGGAAATTACAGATGTCAATAGAGTCTACTTAGAATTAGAAGAACTTCATGTTGAAAAAATAGGAAGGGGAGTTGCCTGGCTTGATACAGGAACACCTGAAGCATTATTGGCAGCTTCAAATTTCTTTGGAGTTATTGAAGACAGACAAGGACTTAAAGTAGCCTGCATCGAAGAGATCGCTTATCTCCGCGGCTTCATTGATAAAAAACAGTTTACAAAGTTAATTGGTGAAATGCCAAAATCGCTTTATAGAGAATATCTTGAAAAAGTTTTGGCGGAGATTTAATTGAAAGTTACGAATACTGAAATATCCGGATTACTGGTAATTGAGCCGGACGTATTTAATGATTCAAGAGGATTTTTTATTGAATCGTATAATAAGAAACGATATGAGGAGTCTGAAATTCCACATGACTTCGTTCAGGATAATATTTCAAAGTCAAAGAAAGGCACGGTAAGAGGACTTCATTATCAGGTTGGGGAAAAGGCTCAGGGGAAACTCTGCCAGGTAATTGAAGGTGAAGTGCTTGATGTTGCTCTTGATATAAGATTCAATTCACCAACATTCGGAAAACATTTTTCATTAATCTTAAATTCGGAAACAAAATTCCAGCTCTGGATACCTCCGGGATTTGCTCATGGTTTTTCTGTTCTTACTGATGAAGCAATCTTCTCATACAAATGCACAAACTATTACAGCAAAACTCACGAAAGAAGTATTCTTTATAACGATCCCGATTTGAAAATTGACTGGAAAGTTGAAAGCCCAATTGTGTCAGAAAAAGATTTACAAGCTGCGAAGTTCAAAAACATTAATAGAGATTTTTTATTTACTGATAAATGATCAAATTCGATAGTAACAATATTTAATCTTATAATTTTAATACCTAAAACGGAAAAATTTATGAAAGTCCCTCTTCTCGATTTAAAGCCACAGTACAACTCATTGAAAAAAGAACTTGACGAAGCTGTTCTGGGTGTAGCAGAATCGCAATATTTTATTCTTGGTCCGGAAGTTGAAAAAATGGAAAAAGAATTTTGTGACTACCTTGGCTGCAAACACGCAATCGGAGTTTCCTCAGGTACTGATGCTCTTCTCCTGGCATTAATGGCAATTGATATCAAGCCGGGTGATGAAGTTATTGTACCAACATATTCGTTCTTTGCAACTGCCGGTGTTGTATCAAGACTGAATGCTACTCCGGTACTAACTGATATTGACCCACTAACTTTTAATATCGATCCTGAAGACTTAAAGAAAAAAATTACTTCTAAAACTAAAGCAATAATTCCGGTTCATCTTTATGGTCAGAGTGCTGATTTAGAACCGATAATTAAAATTGCAAAGGAGAAAAATATTTTTGTCATTGAAGATGCAGCACAAGCTATTGGCACCCAATACAAAGATGGAAAATGTGTTGGAACAATCGGAGATATTGGCTGCTTTTCATTTTTTCCAAGCAAAAACCTTGGCGGTTATGGTGACGGTGGACTTGTTACAACAAATAATGACGAACTGGCCTACATGCTTCGCATAAAAAGAGTTCATGGCGGTGAGCAAAAGTATTATCATAAAGTCATTGGCGGAAATTTCAGGATTGATGCTTTGCAGTCTGCTGTACTGAGAGTAAAACTACCTCACCTCGATAAATGGTCTGAGAAAAGAAGAGCGAATGCAGATTTTTATAATGAACTGTTTATTAAAGCTGGTTTAGCAGAGGAAACCGGAAAGATTAATTTTGACGGCAAAAACCAGGTTCTTTTACCAAAAGCTGTTTATAAAAATATAGCCGGAGTAAAAAACTATCATATTTACAATCAGTATATAATCAGAACTCAGAAAAGAGATGAATTGAAAAAATTTCTTACTGAAAATGAAATTGGAAATGAAATCTATTATCCTGTTCCTTTTCATCTGCAGGAATGTTTTACAAACTTGAATCATAAAAAGGGAGATTTCCCTGAATCTGAGAAAGCAAGCAATACATCTCTTGCTATTCCTATCTATCCAGAATTATCCAAAGAGCAGCAGGAATTTGTGGTTGAAAAAATAAAGCAATTTGTTCAGGGGAAATGAAATTTGTTGTGAAAATATCATTACAGAAAATACTTTTCCTGGCTGTAGTTTTATTTTCAACAACCATTGTTTTAAAAGCGCAGGTTGTTTATGAACCATTATATGAAGACGTATATAATTTTCTGAGAAGGATAAGTCAGAAAGGCATTATTGAGTTTGATGATCTTATAAGACCTGTACCGCGTACCTATATCAGCCAAAAATTGCTCGAAGCTGATTCTCTTTCTTCACAACTGACTTCTCTTGAGCGAGATGAACTAAAATTTTTTCTTAAAGATTATTATCACGAACGCTGGCTCGGCGAAGGTAATAATAAGGAAACCGAACATATGAACTTTTTTGGATTTGATCCCGCCGATAGATGGCGAATGTTTTCATACGGAGGTGATGGATTCAAAATAAACGCAGACCTGATCCTTGGTGCTGAAATCGGATCTAGTTAAAGATGCCAAGCAAACCCACTTCTGGAATGGAATTTATTCGTATGGTTATATTTATGATGTTTTAGGTTTCAGTTTTGATTTCAGAGATAATACAGAAAACGGGACAACGCTGGATAAAACTAAAAATTTTACTCCGGAAACTGGTGTTAATGCTCGCACAGACATGAATACATACGAGTATTCTCCAGACAAAATGGAATACAGTGAAGCCAAAATGATACTTGCAACTGACTGGAAGTGGGGAAGTATTGCCGCCGGAAAAGAATTTATTGAGTGGGGTTATGGTGATAATGGTCTGCTTGTTATGTCACAAAAAGCTCCCTCGTTTCCGTTGATCAGGCTGGATATCAATCCTGTTGAATGGCTCAGCTTTAATTATTTTCATGCCTGGTTAGCTTCTGATGTAGTTGACACAACTAGTTTTTATCCAACTGAAAATGGAGACAACAGATTTTTATTCAGGCAAAAATATCTCGCTTCACATACGTTGACGATAAGACCAACAAGAGGGCTCGATATCTCAATTGGTGAATCAATTGTTTATGCTGATCAACTTGAAATTCTTTATTTAATTCCGATAACTTTTTTTCGTTTGGCAGATCATTATTTAAGCAACCAGGCTAATTCGGCTGGCAGCAACTCACAGTTCTTCGCGCAGGTGAGTTCGAAAGGACACATAAAAAACACTCACCTATACGGTACATTATTCATTGATGAATTCACCATTAATGGATTAGGTGATCCCGAAACAGAAAAAATGCAGATCGGATTTACTCTCGGAGGTTCAGTTACAGATTTGCCATTTGATAACTTTACACTAAAACTTGAATACTCAAAAATTTATCCTTACGTATATCAGCACTATATCAATACCACTACCTTTGAAAGTAATTCTTATGTTTTAGGTCATTGGATGAATAATAATACCGATCAGGTATTCGGTTCTTTAAAGTACCGTTTTATCCGAGGCTTGGAAGCACTTGTATGGGCAAGATATATCAGGCAGGGTGAACGTGCAGATGAAAGTGAACAGTTTGTTCTTCCCCAGCCGCCTTTTCTTTTTGGCTTGAGAACAAACTATACATATTTTGGCGGGCAAGTTAAATTTGAAATTCTTCATAATCTTTTCGCCCGTGCTAATTACCAGTATATGAATACTTCAAAGCAGCAAGAAGATATAAATTTTGTTGATGAAACCAATCACGAGTTTTATTTTGCTGTTTATTATGGATTATAACTAAATAACATTATGGCAGATCAATCAAAATATTTGAATAAGAAAATCTATCTTGCAGGGCACGCAGGAATGGTTGGTTCTGCAATTACCAATGAACTTGAAAAAAGAGGATATAAAAACCTTGTTCTAAAAAACTATCCCGGACTTGATTTAATCAGACAGGATGAAGTAGAAAAATTCTTTAAAACCGAGAAGCCAGATGTTGTAATAATTGCTGCAGCAAAAGTTGGCGGCATTCTTGCTAACAATACATTTCGTGCAGAGTTTATTTATGACAACCTGATGATCGAAGCAAATCTAATTCACAATGCTTACAAAGCTGGAGTTGAAAAACTTATTTTTCTCGGAAGCAGTTGCATTTATCCTAAATTAGCTAAACAGCCATTAAAAGAAGAATATCTTCTTTCTGATTATCTTGAATTTACAAACGAACCTTATGCAATTGCAAAGATTGCAGGAATAAAGCTCTGTGAAAATTATTACAGGCAGTATGGTTCAAACTTTTTTTCGGTGATGCCGACAAATCTTTACGGACCAAATGATAATTTCGATTTGCATACTTCTCACGTGCTTCCTGCATTCATCAGAAGGTTTCACGAAGCAAAAGAAAAAAATGATAAAGAAGTTGTAATATGGGGAACCGGTAAACCTCTGCGCGAATTTCTTTATGTTGAAGACCTCGCTGATGCAATTTTATTTTTCTTGGAAAATATTAATGCAAATGATCTTTACGAAAAAGAAATCTCTCATCTGAATATCGGAACAGGAAAAGATATTTCAATTGATGGTTTGGCGAATCTGATCTCGGAAATTGTTGGATATAAAGGAAATATTATTCACGATGATTCAAAACCGGATGGAACTCCGAGAAAGCTGCTTGATGTCTCACGTATAAATTCACTCGGATGGAAATATAAAACTGAATTGCGCGAAGGAATTATTAAAACTTATGATTTCTTTAAGAAAAAATATTCACAGGTAAAAAAATGAAAAAGGCGTTAATTACCGGCATAACCGGACAGGACGGAAGCTACTTAACTGAAATACTTCTTGAAAAAGGATATGAAGTTCATGGAATTATCCGAAGAAGCAGTTCTTTCAACACTGGAAGGATAGATCACCTATATAACGATTCCAAAATACTCAATAAAAAAATGTTTCTCCACTACGGTGATCTTGTCGATACAAGCAACCTAAACAGACTCCTGGAAAAAATTGAACCGGACGAAATCTACAACCTTGCTGCACAAAGTCACGTAAAAGTTTCTTTCCAGGTACCTGATTACACTGCTCAGGTGGATGCACTTGGCACTCTCAGATTTTTGGATGCGATACGTGAAGTCGGATTAAAGAAAGTAAAATTCTACCAGGCATCAACAAGTGAACTTTTCGGAAAAGCTCAAGAAGTTCCGCAGAGTGAAAAAACACCTTTCTATCCTCGTTCACCTTACGGGGTTGCAAAACTTTATGGTTATTGGATCATAGTAAACTACCGTGAGGCTTATAATATCTTTGCTTCAAATGGAATTCTTTTCAATCACGAATCACCGAAAAGGGGAGAAACATTTGTAAGCAGAAAAATTACTCGCGCCGCTTCCCGAATTGTAGTTGGTTTACAAAAGGAATTAACTCTTGGGAATCTCAATGCAAAACGTGATTGGGGATTCGCCCCAGAATATTGTGAAGGAATGTGGAGAATTCTACAGCACAAAGTAGCTGATGATTTTGTTCTTGCGACAGGTGAAACTAAAACCGTTCGTGAGTTTGCCGAATTGACCTTCAGAAATCTTGGAATTGAACTTGAGTGGAAAGGCAAAGGTGAAAATGAAAAAGGTATTATCAAATCAATCAATCTTGATAAAGCAAAAAAGCTTATTAATTACTCATCGAATAAAAAATCTTATTTAAAAGATTTTGCAGCAAAACTTAAAAAAGGCGATGCTCTCGTAGCAATTGATCCCAATTACTATCGTCCCACAGAAGTTGATTTGCTGATTGGCGATCCATCCAAAGCAAAAAAGATTCTTGGCTGGAAAGCAAAAACAAAATTTGAAGACCTTGTAAAGCTGATGATAAAATCTGATATGGAAAAAGTTTTAAGAAGAGGATTTTAATTCTGAAGCAACCTTTGAGGTTAGTACGATATTAACAGCGAACAAACTCGGAGGTTGCAGTTAACTAATCAACTTTTTTACTACCACATTTACCTTTAAATTTGTTCAATAAAAATCAACTTTCACGGATAAATATTGATGAAATTTACCTTCACCATTGTTCTAATTACTTTACTTTTATCTTCACCGAATTATTCGCAAACTACCAAAACACAACGATATAATCCATTCTCAGGAACTGTTGTTTTTTCTGTCGAAGGTGGAACAACACTAGCAAATACAGATTATAGTGGACTCGGGTGTTGATTATCTCGGCAGACTTTCAATTGAATATTTTTTCCCAGCCTGG
This sequence comes from uncultured Ignavibacteriaceae bacterium, assembly GCA_963699475.1. Taxonomy (GTDB): domain Bacteria; phylum Bacteroidota; class Ignavibacteria; order Ignavibacteriales; family Ignavibacteriaceae; genus IGN2. Next base: position 312,773 of record CAVOUA010000003.1, read on the forward strand.
ACGAAAAGTGGTTTCGGTATTAGAGCATTCGGAAGTGCCGGATTTCTTACGGGTAATGATACTAATCTTGATCCGCCGGAATTCAGAACTAATATTTCTTCAATTGGTGCCGGAGTTATTTTTAATTTAAGTATTAATGATATTGCTTTTCCATATTTTTTTGCAGGCATTGCTAGTTTATCATTTGATCCCAAAGGAGAAGGTGGAGTAAAATTACCAAACAACGAAGATGGAGTTTATAGTACAACAGAGGTAAATTATTTGGGAGAGCTTGGAGTTCGCTTCCCTGTAACTGAAAATCTTTCTCTGAATTTAAGTGGTGGTGTTCAGATATCACCGAATGATTGGCTTGATGATCAGGCAATAGGTGTTGGAAACGATATGTTTTTTACAGTTATGGGAGGAATTTCTTATTCATTTTTGACTGAGTTCGATTCTGACGGCGATGGGGTTGTTGATTCAAAAGATATGTGCGCCAAATACTCCTTCGGGAATAAAGGTTGATGAGTTTGGCTGTCCCATTGATTCAGATAAAGATGGAGTGCCGGATTATTTAGATGAATGTCCCGGAACACCTCAAGGCGCACCTGTTGATAAAAAAGGTTGTCCACTCTGATTCTGATAAAGACGGAATTCCTGATTACACTGACCTTTGCCCTAATACACCAACGGGAATTGCAGTAGATGATTATGGATGTCCATTTGATTCAGATGGAGATGGAGTCCCGGATTATATTGACAGATGTCCCGGAACTCCATATGAAGTTGAAGTTGATAATTATGGTTGTCCTGCTGATGAGGATTTGGATGGAGTGCCGGATAATTTAGACCAATGTCCCGGAACTTTGCCCGGTGTTCAGGTTGATGATAAAGGTTGTGAACTTGTTATTATTATGGAGCCAATGCCAGAATTTAATCCTAATCAACTAATATTAAGTGCAGAAACAAGTTTTGAATTCAACAGTGCTAAATTAAAAGAAGCTGCATATCCTGAACTTGATAAATTGCTTGAGCAGATGAAAGAATTTCCAATGTCGCGATGGAAAGTAGTTGGTTATACAGATAACGTTGGTTCAGAGGATGGAAATATAAAAATGTCGCAGATGCGTGCAGAATCTGTATTGAATTATTTTCTATCACGAGGAATTCCAAATGTACGATTTGAAGTCCTTGGTAAAGGAAGTAGTGATCCTATTGCTGATAATAGTACACCCGAAGGCAGAGCAAAAAACAGAAGAGTAGAAATTAATAGAATAGATAAATAAAAATCTTTCAAATAAAATCTGGAGGAATCATGTTTGATACAAAATATAAATTCACTTGTGTTGATCGTTTTTTAAAGTATGTAAAATACGATACTCAATCAGATGACGAATCAACTTCATTCCCAAGCACAGAAAAACAGAAAAAGCTTTCTGCCGATCTTGCAAAAGAATTGAAACGAATGGGACTAAAAGATGCAGCAATGGATAAGTGGGGATACGTTATGGCAACCATTCCGGCAAATACAAAAAAGAAAGTCCCACCAATAGCATTCATTGCACACGTTGACACTTCACCTGCAGTCACAGGAAAAAATGTAAAGCCAATCATTCATAAAAAGTATAAAGGCGGTGATATAAAGCTGCCTAAAGAAAAAAGGGTTATCAAAGAAAATGAAAATCCTGACCTGAAGAAAATGAAGGGCTTCGATATAATTACAACTGATGGCTCAACATTGCTTGGGGCAGATAACAAAGCCGGTGTCGCTGAAATTATGGATGCTGTAAATTACTTTTTGGCACATCCAGAAGTAAAGCACGGTCCGATAAAAATATGTTTTACACCTGATGAAGAAGTAGGAAGAGGTACAGAAAAAATTGATTTGAAAAAACTCGGAGCCAAATTTGCTTACACAGTTGATGGTTCGAGTAGAGGCGAAGTCGAGTCAGAAACTTTTAGTGCGGATATGGTTGTTCTGAAATTCATTGGAAAAAATATTCATCCCGGTTATGCAAAAAACCAAATGATAAATTCAATGAAAGTAGCTGGTGCTTTTTTAGAGAGTCTTCCGAAGAACCGACTCTCACCTGAAACCACAGAAAAAAAGCAGGGTTTTGTTCATCCGACAACAATAAGTGGTAATGAAGAATTTACAACTCTTAAGTTTATCATCAGAGATTTTGATACAAAGAAATTAAAAGTCTACGAAAGTTTCTTAAAGGAATTAGCTCAAAAGACAGTTAAAAAATTCCCCGGTGCTAAATTTGATTTCAAAGTAGTTGAGCAATACAGAAATATGTGGGAAGTGCTCAAAAAACATCCGCAGGTAACAAAGTTTGCTGTTCAGGCGATGAGGAATCTTGGTATAAAACCTATTCTGAATCCTATTCGTGGTGGAACAGATGGTTCAAGATTATCTTTTATGGGATTGCCAACTCCGAATATTTTTGCGGGTGAACATAGTTTTCATTCTCAGCTAGAATGGGTTGCTGTTCAGGATATGGAAATGGCAGTAAAAGTAATTGTGGAATTAGCACAAATTTGGGAAAAGAGAAGTTAAGGCAACAGAACTCGGATTAAACTGATTAGACGGATCATCACGGATTTAAAATCAATTTAAATCAGTCGCATCCGTAAAATCCGTGTTCCATTTTTCCTACGATGGTTAAAAAGATTACAAAACCTGAATTAATGGCTCCTGCTGGCGACTGGACGATGCTGCGAACTGCAGTTAAAGCCGGTGCGGATGCAGTTTACTTCGGTGTTGATAAGCTGAATATGCGTGCAAAGGCGAAGAACTTTTCTGTTGATGAACTTCCTGAAATATCCAAATTCTGTAAATCAAAAAAAGTTAAAACCTATCTTACACTTAACACAATTGTTTTTGAAGATGAACTTGCTGAAGCTGAACAGATAATCAAAGCAGCTAAGAAAGCAAAGATCGATAGAATTATTTGTTCAGATCTGGCAGTTGCTGAACTTTGCAATAAAAATAGAATTCCTTTCTGCATTTCTACACAAAGTTCGATTTCAAATTCATTGTCTGCTTCAGTTTATAAAAAACTTGGAGCAGTCAGAATAGTACTTGCGAGAGAATGTTCACTTGAAGAAATAAAAAAGATAAGAAAGAATACAGATCTTGAAATTGAAGCTTTCATTCATGGTGCGATGTGCATTGCTGTAAGCGGCAGATGTTTTATGAGCCATCATTTATTTGGGCAGAGTGCAAATAGAGGAGAATGTGTCCAGCCTTGCAGAAGAGAATACGAAGTTTACGACACCGCAACTGAGAAATCATTATTAATAGGGGATGATTATGTTCTATCTCCAAAAGATCTCTGCACAATTGAATTTATTGATAAGCTGATCGAAGCAGGAATAGATTCCTTTAAAATTGAAGGAAGAAAAAGATCTCCTGAGTATGTGGCAAAGACTGTGTCGGTTTATCGAAAGGCAATTGATCTTTATTTTCAAAAAAAACTTACAACTGAAAGGAAAAAAGAATTTCTTAAGGAATTGGATACTGTTTACAACAGGGGATTTTCAACTGGTTTTTATTTTGGCACACCTTCTTCCGAAGATTATTCAGGAGTAAACGGAAGTAAAGCAACAACTCGAAAAGTGTATGTCGGAAAAGTTCTCAACTATTTTAAGAAACCGAAAGTTGCTCAAGTTCTGCTTGAGAGCGGAAAAATAAAATTGAATGACCAATTATTAATTACTGGGGAGACTACTGGTCTTGTTGAAATGACTTTAACTGAATTGTTCCTCAACGAAAAATCTGTTAAAGCAGTTTCAAAAGGGGAGGAGATAACATTTGTAACTCCTGAGCTATTACGAAGGAATGATAAAGTTTATCTTGGTTGAACAACTGAATTAATCCATTCTGTAATAAAAATATTTCTTTATGACTATTGAAGTTTTAGTGTTCCTGATTTTAGGATTGATAGCACTTTTTTTAGGAGCAGAGGGACTAATTCGCGGTAGTTCGAATCTCGCAATTAAAATTGGCATCACTCCTCTGGTAGTTGGACTTACGGTAGTTGCTTTTGGAACAGGTACTCCTGAACTTGTTGTGAGCTTGAAGGCTGCACTTATTGGGAACAGCTCAATATCACTTGGTAATGTTGTAGGCTCCAATATTGCAAACGTTGCATTGATAGTTGGTGTTTCGGCAATTATCCGACCTCTCAATGTTCACGCAGAAGTAATTAAAAGAGAAATCCCTATTATGATTGGAGTAAGCATCCTCCTGCTAATTCTTTTACTCGATGGAGAGTTAGATTTTATTGAGGGGCTGCTCTTTATTATTGGAATTATTTGCTATACTGTTGTAAATATTATTATGGCACGTAAAGAAAAGCATAAAGTAGTAGTAAATGAATTTAAGGAAGGACTAAAGAGTAATATGAACATTCCGGTTTCGATTTTAATGATATTGGCTGGTTTGGGATTATTGATACTTGGTGCAAACTATTTTCTCAATAGTGCAATTTCAATTGCTAAAGCTATTGGCGTTAGCGATGCAATAATAGGATTGACAGTGGTAGCTTTTGGGACAAGTCTACCTGAGCTAATTACTGCTGGTGTTGCTTCATATAAAAAAGAATCGGACATTGCTATAGGAAATGTTGTTGGCTCCAATATTTTTAATATTCTAGGAATACTTGGGATTACAGCTTTAATTATTCCGATTAAAGCTGGGGATTTAAACTATATCGATCTTGGAGTAATGCTTTTGACAGCACTGATTCTCTTGCCTTTAAGTAAAACAGGATTCAAAATTTCAAGACTGGAAGGAATATTTCTCTTGATTAGGATATATCGTTTATATCTATTATCTCTTGCCAAAATAGCTAGTCTATTATAAGTTATGCCTTTATTCTACATTTCTCACTATCAGCACTATTGAATCATTTTTTTATTAATTGATTCCAGCTTTTGAATAATTATTTCAAAATTCTTTTGAGTACTGATGGTTAGTTTTACAACATGAAAAAGTATCGGAATTATGACAGCAAATACTACAATAAAGGCAATTTCAATGTTCATTTAAGACCACCCTTTTGCTTTTTTAAATATTTCATTTTAGAAGGATCATTTTTTTAGTTTCTCTGAGATTCCCCGCTGCTACTGAGTAAAAGTATATTCCACTGGGAAAACCTTCCGCATTCCATTCGACGTCATAACTTCCAGCTTGTTTTTCTTCATTCAGAAGAATTTTTATTTCATTCCCTAAAGCATTAAAAACTTTAATCGAAACTATATCCGATGCTGGTAGCGTATAACGAATTGTCGTTTTAGGATTAAATGGATTAGGATAGTTGTTAAATAATTCAAATTGACATGGCACTGGATTCTTTGAATTTCCCACTACAGTGGTAATTAACAAATTTTCCCACCATCTAATTTCGTCTAGAGTGCTGGAGCCGGCAACAATATCAATATCACCATCATTATCAATATCGGCCAAAGAAATTGGCCACGCATCATAAAAGTTGGATGCTAAATTATGTTTTACCCATTGAACCGGATTTCCTCCTTCATTCGACCACCAGGCAACCTCATCCCCGATTCCAGATGTCCCTGCTACATCAACATCTCCATCACAATCTATATCAGCCGCACAAACTTCAAGAGGTCCTAAATAAGAATTATCAATTGAGTGTTTTTCCCAAGTGATTGGATTCCCCCCCATATTTTGCCAATATGATATTTCATGAGCCCCATATGCTGCACCTAATATATCAGGCAAACTATCACCATTAATTTCACAGACTTCGACTGAATGCGCCATAGAAAAATTATTTGCAATTGTGTTTTTTGTCCACTGAACTGGATTACCGCCATCATTTTTATACCATGCAATCTGATGTGCATTTAATGCGGCAGCAACAATATCTGTATGGCCGTCGAGGTTAAAATCACCTGCACAAACAGATTGAGTGTAATTAAAATTATTATCGACTGTCTGTTCAATCCAACTTGTTCCCGAACCCGTCTCATTCTTCCACCAACTAATTTTATTTAATGCGGCCGCAGTAGAAACAATATCCATTTTCTGATCTTTATCAAGATCAATTGCTATTATACCATGGGCTTCCGTGTAATTTGATACTATTATATGTTTTGTCCATTGAATTGGTACTCCTCCACTATTACTCCACCAGCAAACCTGGTGAGCAATTGCAGCAGTAGCGATGATATCAAGGTGACCATCACCATTTATATCTTCAGCACATAAATAAATAGCACCACCGTAGTTATCATCAATTACCTCTTTAGTCCACTGTATTGGATTGCCACCATCGTTTCTCCACCACGCAACTTCATTGTCATTAATTGCCGCACCGATGATATCTTGATCATTATCATTATCAATATCTGCTATAAAAAGCCCGGAAACTCTATCGAAATTGGTTGTAACATTATGTTCTATGAAGTTTATAGTTTCACTATTACTATTGATTTGTGAATTTATAACCGAATTATTGAATATTAGTATAATTGTTATAAGCACAATTTCAGTTACGTTTATAATTGTTCGCATTGTCTTGATCCTTTCACTTAATGAATAACATTTTCTTTTTGTGCCTCTTCATCTTTTTATTTTATGATAATCTAATTTGATAAAATTTAAATTCCTTGTTACTTAATATCGAAATAGCGGTTAAACCTTATAACATTTTTCGAAATTTAATTTGATTCTTGTTGTATCCTTGCTAAATTTCTCTTCAAATATTGCAAGATTAGGATCGTTAATTTCTTTACCAATTTTTACTGCTGTCTTCATAATTTTCAACAGCTTCTTTTGTCCTTCCGGTTTGTTCTAATGCTTCTGCAAGACTGTCATAAACATTTGCAGACTCAGGATACAGTTTTACATTGTATTCAAACACTTCTATGGCTTTGTCAATTTCTCCATTTTGTAATAATCTGTATCCGATAATATTAAATGTAGCTTCCGAAATATCTACCATATAATCGTACTTTGATTTTACTAATTGAATAATGTTCAAGGATAGCTTCAAGGCCTTGTGTGGCAGTTTCCATTGATAGTTGAAAATCAGAATAAATATATCTGAGACCTTTTAATATAGAAATGACAGGAATAGAACCATGTGTTTCATCACTAAATATTTGATAATCCCATCTTAGCGTTTTTATTTTATCTTCAAGTAAAGAAGTAAATTTATCAAGACTTTCATGATATGCAGGTTCATTACCTAATGTAATAAATAGTTGTCCTTTAAAGTCTGAAAGATCTGCCAACTTTGACTCTGCTTCGTTGATGACATACCAATTATCATACGCCAAAAATGGACTTGCCGCAATAAAAGCATTAAACAATTCAGGCTTACTAATCATTGTATAAGTGGCAAATACACCCCCTAAAGAGTGGCCGAAAAGAATTCTGTAGTTAGTTGTTTTGTATTTTTCATCAACATAAGGGATCAATTCCTTTTGAAAGAAATTTAGAAAATTATTTCCCCCACCCTGATTAGAAGTTCCCTGTATAATAGATGGTGATAAGTCCCGATTTCTATTTACATTAGGAATTCCAACAACGACCATTCGTGGTATTTGTCCACTGCGGGAAAGAAAGTTTACTATGGCAGTTGTTATAAAAAAATTCTCTGCACCATCGGTTATGTAAAGTGTTGGAAACCTTATGTTCGATTCTTCATAACCAGCTGGTGTGTAAATTAAAATTTCACGTTTTTCATTTAAGATTTTAGAATTAATTTCAATTGTTTTCCCTAACACAAGATTATCAATTTGCTGCTGTGCAAAATCCAATTTAAGGCAGCCACAAAAAACCAATATTGAAATAGTAGTTAGCCACCTGTTCAGTATTTTTATTTTCTTTGACATAATTGTATCTCCAACTATTTTTGAAAAAAATTGCTTTAGTGTTTTTTATTTTATTAACACCATCTTTTTAGTCTCAGTAAAATTCCCCGCTTGAATTTTATAAAAATAAATACCACTTGGTAAATTCACCCCATCAAACTCAATTTGATAACTTCCTGCTGGTTTTTCTTCGTTAATAAGTGTTACTATTTCATTTCCCAAAACATCGTAAACCTTAAGTGATGCATTTGCTGATTGAGGAATTTCATATTTAATTTTTGTTACAGGATTAAACGGATTAGGGTAGTTTTGTTGTAATCTAAAACCACTCGGAAGATATTCATTCTCTCTAACTTCCATGGGTGTAACAGGAATCATATCAACAGTGTTTGAATGAAAGTTTGGAACAGCCAATACGTTATTCAATTGATTGTAGAATATATCCGCTGGATTGTTATGCCCGCTTGAGATTACTTCTGGTGGATTAGTAAATGAAGCATCATATCTGTAAACTTTATCCGTTGTCCACGAAGAAAAGTAATAGTTGCCAAATTGATCTGCAGTTAATCCATCAATTGCAGATATGTTTGTGTTCACAACTGTGGAGGTTGAGGAATCTGTGAGATTAACTGCAATTATAGGATTGTAAGGTAACTCTCCGTTTAGAACTAATAATCTATTATTAGATCTATCAAAATATATTCCGTTAGGATACCCAAGTCCGGATTCAACAAAAATCGAATAGGTCATATTACTGATGTTAACCTTAAATATTTTATCAGCTTCACAATCAGTAATATATAGGTTGCCGGAGGTATCAGAAGTTATATCGTTAAGCAACTGCATTTCGGTTATATCTACATCAAAGACAATTGTACCTGATGAAAGATCAAAACCAATTATTCCTGTGTTCGAACCATTACTGCTTGCTACGTATAAGATATTCCCGACAATGTGTAATCCTGCAGCCTGCTCTAATTCTGTGTTGAAATATGCTTGTTGACCCCAGCTGTTTATTTCAACAATGTTCCCATCTGCCCAATTAGATACAAGATAACGGTTATGCGATGAATCATACACTATACTTTCAGGATTGTTCAATAGATTCTCGAAGATGTATTCAAAATCTGGTAGTAGCTCTGTGCCCGGGCCTCCATAAGCACCCATATCATTTCTCAACTCTCCCTGGCTTGGCCATTTAGCGAAACCGGGGTTGGCAGGATCTTCAATGTCACTATATGGTGGATCGGGATTTCCAGCGTCGATGCACGGAGAATTTTGCTCCAAGAAAAAATTTGAATCAGAAAATTCAGGGTTGTTATCTATATTTCCCTCACCAGTAAATCCACCCTCTATATTGCAATAAGTTACATTTGCTGACCCTCCGCCAACTAGAGCGATAGGTCCACCACTCGTTTGAGTATTTCCCCAAATAATATTGTTTCGAGCTATTACTGAACCCATCCATACAAACATAGCCCCACCTTTTCCGCCATATGTACCGCTTCCACTTACTGAATTTCCCACTATGTGATTATTCTCCATAATAATGGGTGCGGAACCATTTCCTATAGACCAGAAACCACCTCCTCCATAATCTTGACCGCCACAATTCTTATAAATAATATTATTCTTAATAGTTCCGCCGGAATAGTCTATTACTATTCCCGCACCATAACGGGCTTCATTCTGCATAATAATATTGTTTAAAATTTGTGGATTACCGTTGTAGCTAAGAGTGCCACCACCTTGAGCGCCATCTACTCCTGATGTATTTGTTACATTATTGTTAATTATGATATTCTTTTTAATTGTTGGTGATGACATAAATGTAAAAACACCACCGCCACCTCTCCATATATATCCCGGATTATTTGGATCTATCCATTTTGTCCCGGTGCCGCCTGTTATTGTGAATCCTTGAATAACAGCTGAAGGACCTTCACCTGAATGAAACGAAACACAGCTGGCAGAATCAGGATTAGCAGGATTACTGCCGTCTATAATTGTGTTCTTTATATATTCTAAATCGTCATTGAGAATAAAATGGCTAGTAACAAGAATATTTTTCCCTTTGAAATTTATATTCTCTAAATAAGTTCCAGGGGCAACCAATACAATGTCTCCATCATTTGAAGCATTTATCGCTAGTTGAATAGATGAATACTCTGATGGTACTTGAAGAGTGTCTTGAGCAGTTAAGTATAAGAACGGAACAATCGTGAATAAAATTGTTTTTAAAACGCTCATCACTTCTCCTTTGAAAAAGATTTTGATTAGTTATACAAAATATTATTTTATTAAAATCATTTTTTTAGTACTTATATAATTTCTAGCAGTTAAACGATAAAAATAAATTCCGCTCGGTAAACCAGTTGCATCAAATTCAACATCATAAATACCTGCAGGTTTTTCTTCATTAACTAGAGTTGAAATTTCTTTTCCCAGCACATTAAATACTTTTAAGAAAACATAACCTTGTTGCAGTGTTGTGTAATTAATTGTTGTTTTAGGATTAAAAGGATTTGGAAAATTCTGCATGAGTTTAAATTTATTAGGTGTAGTCGATTCATCCTCCATCCCCGTCGGGTCGTCTTTGACGCATCTTATGGAGTACTTCATTACTTTAAACCAATCATAAATTGAGGATGCAGAAGTATTATATGCCAGGTATCTTTCTCTGGCCTTTAGAGTTGAAACATTTGTTGACGTCCAGAAAACAGCATACTCATTTAAAAGCTGAAATATATTGGGACTATAATATGCATCAAACTCTCCTGCAGGTAGAGCGCTAAATCCACTGCTATTAGTAGCAGCTGTATTTGGTGCGTTCCAGAAAGTTGTTCCGGTGTCTTTCATCTTTCCGCCGGCAATCGCAGCTCCACCCAAGTAATTTTCCAATTGACTCCATTCCTGATCTGTTGGAATATGCCATTCACAAGGACACACTCCCTGAACTCCTGGCTGTATAGAATCTCTCATTGCAGCAACCCATGAATATAACCGTCCGTAAATTTCTGCAAGACTATCATCATTATTGTAAGCAACTACTCCAGGAATTTCTGTACCATCACTGTAATGAAGTGATTTTAAATTTTCTTTTAGCCAAACCTGTTCACCTATAGCTATGGTATTATAAACGTTTCCGTCGTAATCTGTTACTGTTTCTTGTGCATAAATGCCAACGTAGGTAAATATTAGTTGGATGCAAATAACAAAAGTGTTTGTAAAAAACTTCATTTTGATTTTCCTTAATTGTTAGATAAATGTATTTTTTTATGTAAAGCTCTACAACCCTTTAGTAATATTATTGGTGAATAAAATAAATAGGAGAGATGAGCTAATCTTGTAGCCCGGATCTCCTTCTCATTCTTCTTCAATAATTTCCTATCTGGGAATCAATATTATTTTTGATTCTCTTCTCTGAACTCCAGATCATTTATCAGGTACTCGTTGAATGTAAATGTTGCTAATTTTTTTGTCTCATCCTTTTAAATCACTCTTTGCAAGTTCCTTAAGAGCAATTAGCCCCTTTGGTTCATTTAATTCCAGTAGAACAAGAGTGATTAATATCCTTGAACAGGGATCCTTCTCTGTCCGAAGCATTTTTTCAAGAATAATTTCTCCTTCTGCAATTTTATGCTTTCCTATCAGATAAATAGCGCTTCGTTTTATACCACAGTTTTCGGATGATAAAGCTGATTTCAAGTTTTGAAGTGCATATTTATTACCAGTCAATTCAGAAACAGGAACATTTTGAGCGATTGCCTCATTAAAAATCAGCACAGAGCAAAAGAGTATTATTAACAAAACGAATTTCTTTTTTTCTTTTTGACCTATACTTTCATTATTAAGGTTCGACATTGTCTTCCTCCTTAACTCTCTTGTTCCATTGTTGATTGGACCCATTATATTTCCTCAAACGAAAAATTATCGCTAACATACTTCTTATAGATTCTGTCAAATACTCTGCGAACCAATTCACTTTCGTCTCTTTCCGAAATCCTCTTTAATTGGTATAGACCTATTTTTGAATGTATCTTATACAGTGATAGACCAGCTATGATTCGTGCTTCCTCGGTTCCACCAGTTCTTGCAAGTCTTAGAAGTGGAATCATTGCCTTGCTCGATTTCATTTCACCAAGGAAATACGCACAGCTTGTTTGTAGGCCAGAATTCTTCGATTGAATCCCCGCAAGTAAATTATCTTCAATGAGTGATAATTTATCCTCTGTGAAGACAGTAAAATTGTTATATGAACTGGCAACGTATTTTGCCGGTTTTGCTGGTTCTCTGGCAGATAATGTAGAAGAAAGAATAAATATCAGTATTGGAACCAGAACAAGTCGGGTTTTACTTAGATACCTCATTTTATTTACCTCCTGGTAATTTGTTAATTATTATTTATTATTATTTCAGCTATTAGTTGAATTATTTTCTTTGCTTGAAATACCGTTTCTGAAAATCAGGTTACGAACAATTTGTTCTAAGCTTTTTCTTGACAGTGTCTCTTTTATTATCTCGATTATTTGTCCTTTACTTATAAGTAAAATTGCTGGTACACTTTCTATTCCAAATTGACTCAACAATTCTTTGTGAACATCTAAATCAATCCTTATTACTTTAATCTGCTCCTGGAATTCTTCTTCAATCTTATTTACTATTAAATCCATTAAATGGGATCCTCCGCTCCAACAAGCTTGAACTACAACCAGTGCAGGTTTGCGGTTTGTAGATATTTCGGCCAACAGTCTCTTTTCATTCTTCTTGTAATTAATTAAATCTTCCATTTTTTGTAATTCTTTTTATTTGATCTCTTAATAAAGAAATACAATTGGTTTGCCAGATTTGTTTTACAAGTGCGAACGGTCCTGTTTGCTTATGAATGGTTTCAATGGTTGGTTATGAAAAAAAATTGTTAGAATCCTGGTAAGCCAGAGTGCCAATATTTGGGCAAGTGCCAAAATGCTGGCAGTTATTTAACCTTTTTCAATGTTTAATTTTTTCATTCTGGCTTCGAGTGTCGTGCGTTTCATTCCTAAAATTAGAGCTGCTCCTTTATCTCCGCTCACCTGCCAGTTGGTTTTTTCTAGAACTCTAATGATGTGTTCTCTCTCTACTTCTTCAAGTGTTTTGGATTCTTCGTCTGAACTAATTGTTGAGGTTACTTTAGGCAATACTTCTCTCAATGTCAGTTTATTTCCTTCAATTGTAATTACTGCACGCTCTATTATGTTTTCGAGCTCACGAACATTTCCCGGCCAATTATATTCCGTTAATTTTTCAATCATACTTTGTGAAATAGTATCGATTTTCTTCCCCACTTTTTTACTAAAATTATTTACAAAGTAATTAACTAAAAGAGGAATATCTTCCTTTCTTTCCCTGAGAGGAGGTATAGTGATTGGGAATACATTCAGCCTGTAATAAAGATCTTCACGAAAATTTCCATTTTTAATTTCCTGGCTTAAGTTCCGGTTTGTTGCAGCTATTATTCTAACATCAACCTTTATTGTTTTTGGATTACCTATTCTGTCAAACTCTCCTTCCTGAAGAACTCTTAATATTTTGGGTTGAAGTTCTAGTGGCAAATCGCCAATTTCATCAAGAAAAATTGTACCGCCGTCGGCCAATTCAAATCTTCCAATTTTTCTTGAAGTTGCACCAGTAAACGACCCCTTTTCGTGTCCAAACAGTTCACTTTCAATTAGGTTTGCCGGTAATGCAGAGCAATTAACCTTTACTAATGGTCTTTCACTTCTGTTACTGATATTATGGACTGCCCGGGCAAGAAGTTCCTTACCTGTTCCCGATTCACCAAGAACTAAAACAGTTGCATCTGTAGAGGAAACTTGCTCTACTTTGTAGAGTACTTTCTTAAGCACTTCACTTTGGGTAATGATGTTCCCAAAATTATGCTGTAATTTAATTTCATCCTGCAGATAAATATTTTCAGCTTCCAATCTGTTTTTAAGCCTTTCAACTTCTGACAATGCATTCTGCAGTTCATCAGATAGTTTAGTTTTTTCTTCTAATCTTTCTGCCAGGGCTTTCCTTTTTTCCTCTAAGCTTTTTACTCTTTTCTTATACAGCAAGTAAACTGCGAGTGCAATCAATATTAATATTAGACCTCTAAACCACCATGTCATCCAGAACGGTGGGTGAATCACAATATTTATAGAAGTCCCTGCTTCATTCCATATCCCGTCACTATTAGAACCTTTAACCCTGAATACATATTCACCGGGAGGTAATGTAGTATAGGTAACAAATCTCCTCGAAGAACTTGCAAAAATCCAGTTCTTATCTAATCCTTCCATTTTGTACGCGTATACATTTTTTTCAGGTGCAGAAAAATCCAGAGATGCAAATTCAAATGAGAATACATAGTCTTCATAAGAAAGATCGATTTTATCTATTGAGTAGATCGGCTTATCAAATTCAACTTCTTTATTAAATTTTCGAAATGAAGTAATTACTGTTGGCGGAACAAATGTGTTATCTTTAATATTTTTGGGAAAGAAAGAATTAAAGCCGTTGATACCACCAAAAAACATTTCACCACTTTTACTTTTAAAGTATGAACCACCGTTGAACTCATTATTCTGCAGCCCATCTTTAACGTTATAATTATTAAATGATTTTGTTTGAGGATTGAATTTTGATATGCCATTGTTTGAACTCAACCAGAGATTTCCTTTTTCGTCTTCAAGGATGCCGTAAATTGCATTGCTCGGCAGACCATCATCGGTAGTGAAGTGCTCGGCTTTTTTAGTTTTTATATCAAATCTGTTAAGACCCCCTCCCCAGGTCCCCAACCATAAAATGCCTTCCGGACTTTCGTGAATTGTAAAAATATAATCACTGTTTAAGCTGGTTGAATCATCTAAATCAGCCTTGAAGTTTTGAAAAGTATTTGCTGTTCTGTCAAGTTTATTTAATCCTCCTCCTTCTGTGCCAATCCAAAGATTTCCTGCTTTATCCTCATATATTGTTCTAATAAAATTGTTGCTTATACTCTGATTATTTGTCGGATCGTTTATAAAATGAACAAAGGTCTTGGTCTCTTTATCAAATTTATCTAGTCCCTGGCCGTAAGTACCTATCCAGATTCTTCCTGATCTATCCTCATAAATGCTTCTTATTTCATCGAGGGCAAGACTGTTTGGGTTATTCTGATCATGTCTGTAAGCTATAAATGTATTTGTTTTAGGGTTAAACTTATTTACACCTCCACCATGTGTTCCAATCCAAAAGGTTCCTTCTCTATCCTCAAATACAACTCTGACAATATCGTTACTTAAACTGTTTTGATTATTTGGATTGTGTTGGTAATAAGTATACTTATTGTTTTTTCGATCTAATTTATTTAATCCTCCTCCGTGTGTTCCAATCCATAAAATTCCATCCTTATCTTCGTAAACGGACCAGACAATAGGATGGCTTAAACTGTTCTGGTCATCAGGTCTGTATTTATAAAGTATAAATTCTCCTGCTCCTCTGGACACTTTATCAATTCCGCTTCCGTAAGTACCAATCCACATTGTGCCTGATTTATCTTTATATAATGATCTTATCTCATTGTAGCTTAATGAGCGTGGATCGAGAGGGTCATGCAAATATCTTGTAAATGTTTTTCTATCTGTATCGAGTAAATTTAATCCACCACCGTTAGTTCCAATCCATAATTTTCCTGAGTTATCTTCGCAGATAGCATAAATCTCGTTATGACTTAAGCTATTAGAGTCATTGGGAATATTTAAATATCTTTTTAATCCTAATATTTCATTCAGTTCATTTTTTATAGCTGAGTTCAAACCTCTATCTGTTCCTATCCATATGCAACCATTACTATCTTGATAAATCACTCTGACAGTATTGTTGCTGATAGTGTTAGCATTATTACTTTCTGATTTGAAATGTCTGAAATCACTTTGTTTGGAGTTGACTTGATCTTTATTCAATAGATTTAATCCATCTTTAGTACCAATCCATAAGTTTGAAGAAAGATCTAACAACAAAGAATAAACAGTATTATGGCTTAGAGAGTTAGGATCACCCGGCAAATGTAAAATTCTTTCAATAGAATATTCATCTTTGTTTGTGTCCTTTGGAGTTAATTTGTTTAATCCATTATCCGTGCCTACCCAAATTATCCCCGAGCTATCAGCACAAATTGCGGTTATATTATCATGACTAATAGTATTGATATTATTATGATCGTGAGTGAATCGTATAATTCTCTTTGTATATGGATTATATTTGTTCAGCCCCGAATTGAAAGTACCTATCCAGATATTTCCTTCCTTATCAAGACACATTGCATTAATATCGTTGTAGCTAAGGCTATTTGTATCCTGAGGATTGTTTCTCATAACTGTAAAGGTGTATCCATCGATATCGATTTAATCCATCCTCAGTACCGAAGTACATAAAGCCCTCTTTATCCTGAAGAATACATTTTACTATACTCTGTGAAAGACCCTGCTCTAGAAAGATCTGATCAAATATTAAATCATTTCCCTGGGGTCGGATAATTGTGGAGTTTAAAGCAAAAAGAATGATCAGGATAAAATCAAGTGTGAAAGTCTTTTTAAGACCCTTATGTAGATGGGTTTCTTGGCACAACATATCAATACACCAAGTATAATTTTACAATTTGTTATATGAAACCTAATTAAGAGATTCTGAAAACTCAAGAAATTGAGTTAAGCGGGATTATAATTAAATAAAAGGATTTAAGCCTTGATTGAATAGATAAGTAGTAAACTTTTTATGCAAAACGACAATAAAATACTTCTGGTAACTGTGTAAAAACTTTGAGCCAATATTCTGTCAATTGCCGAAATATTGGCATTGTACGAGAGACTTTTTATTACTAAAAATAAACCCATCAAATATTAAAACCATTCTTAATTTTTATTAACCGTTCCCCTTAAAATGCTACAATTGGCAAACCTTTTGACTTGCTTAATACAGGAATAATTAAGAGAAAGATACAATAATGAATAATAAAAATTCTGAAAATGGAAATGAAAATAAGATTCGAGCATTACTATCAAGTAATAAACCACTGTTATTAGAGGTCAGAGCAGAATGTTGCGACCACTCCGTTTTCATTGAAACAATTATTCGAAAAATTGAAAACGAATTTAACAATAGTATCAGGATTGCCAGAATAGATTATCAAACCTTTAAAAATTTATTACCAGGGTCAGATGTTGAGAATTTCCCAACTGTTTTATTAATTAAAGATAAAAATGTTTCCAAGGTAATTAATGGAGCTATTTCACGGACAAACTTAAAAGCACTAGCAAATGAAGTTCTTGAAAGCAATCAAGAAACTGAAGAAGAAAAAATATAAAATCACAAAAGCAATAAACAACCATATAAAGGTGAACCAATGTTAAAAAATAATTTATACCTACTTTATTTATTACTTTTCTCAATGCAGCAAATATTAATATCAACAGAAAATCCATCTACAAAAAACATAACAGCTGTACGAACCGAGGAAAGAATAGTTATTGATGGTTTATTAAAAGAAAGTATCTGGCAACGACCTGGGTTTAACAATCTAATTCAGCAAGACCCGGATCAGGGAGTACAACCTTCCCAACCCTCTGAGTTTTGGGTAGCGTATGATAATGAAGCAATTTACCTTGCTGCAAGGTTTTATGACTCAAGCCCGGATTCAATAATGGCTCGGCTAGTAAGAAGAGATTTTATTTGGGGAGATCCGTCAGATGGATGTGTCTTATACTTAGACTCATACCGTGATAAAAGAAGCGGCTATTTTTTCTATGTTTCTGCAGCCGGTACTCTTGCAGATGGATTGATTGAGAACGATGTAAAACAACCAAACGATCTATCCTGGGATGCTGTTTGGGAAGGCGTTCCAAATATTGATGAAGAAGGATGGACAGTTGAAATGAAGATTCCGTTTTCACAACTTAGGTTTAATAAGGGTGATTCACAGGTGTGGGGAATTAATGTTGAGCGATTTATCAGTCGCAGAGTTGAAACCGATATGATTGTTTATACCCCTAGGAATGAAAGTGGTTTCACATCACGTTTTCCTGACCTGGTTGGCATTGAAGGATTTACACCACCGTCAAACTTGGAGTTGTTACCCTATGCAACTGCTAAAGCTGAATACATATCTAGTGATCCTAACGATCCTTTTTATTCAGGAGGAAATTACATTCCTGGACTTGGCATTGATTTAAGAACAGGATTGGGAAACAGTCTTACTTTAAATGGAACTATAAATCCCGATTTCGGTCAGGTAGAAGTTGATCCGGCAATTGTCAACTTATCAGATGTCGAATATACTTTTCAGGAGAAACGCCCATTCTTTACAGAAGGTGCAAGCATATATCGTTTCGGCAGAGGCGGAACAAATAATAATATGTCTCTCAACTGGACTAATCCAAATATTTTTTATAGTAGAAGAATTGGTAGAAATCCGCAAGGTGGATTGCCGGCTTACGATTATGCTGATATTCCAAATGGAACTCATATCCTTGGTGCAGGAAAAATCTCCGGACAAATGATGGGTGATTGGAAAGTTGGAACTATAAGTGCACTTACACAAAAAGAATTTGCAGAAATTGATGTTGATGGAAATCGCTCAAAGGTAGAGGTAGAACCTTTAACTTATTATGGTATTTTCAGAGCGCAAAAAGATTACAACGCTGGAGAACAAGGACTTGGATTGCTTTCTACATTTACACATCGATTTTTTGATGATCCAACTCTTCAAGACGATATCAACTCAAATGCTTTTGTAACTGGTGCTGATGGATGGACCGTTCTGGATAATGAAAGAACATATGTTCTTACTGGGTGGACTTCATTATCATATGTTAATGGTACTGAAAATAGAATGATTTCGCTTCAAAAAAATTCACAACATTATTTTCAACGACCCGATGCAACTCATATTAATGTTGATAGTTCAGCAACATCACTCACCGGATATGCTGGTCAGACTGATGCTAAATAAAAATCGCGGACAGTTTACGTTTAATACTGCTGTAGGTTTTATGAGTCCGAAGTTTGAAGTAAACGATCTTGGATACGGTGCTTATAGCGATATTATTAATGCGCATTTTGCTACATTCTACCGCTGGAATAATCCAACAGAGATTTATCAGAATGCAGGAATTTACGCAGCTACATTTGCAAATTTTGATTTTGGTGGAAATAATACCGATCAGGGGTACACATTAGGAGGATATATGATGCTTCATAATCTGTACGGTGGCGAAATATATTTTTCCTACCAACCAGAGACCTATAATGCGCGTCGTACAAGAGGTGGACCGTTAATGCTTAATCTGGTAAGTCAGGCAATTGATTTTAATTTATACACTGATATGCGTGAATGGTGGGTAGTAAATATCGCAGGCAATTTTGAATTTGGAGAAGACATTAATTATCAATCAATCTCAACTAATTTCGAATTTAAAGCTACAACAACTCTTACACTTTCGGTTGGACCAGAGTTTTCACAAAACTCTACACAAGCTCAGTGGATTGCTAATATTACTGATCCTACTGCACAAGAAACTTATGGCAAGCGTTACGTATTTGCTCAGCTTGAACAAACAACTTTTGCTGCTGACATCAGGGCTGATTGGATAATTAGTCCAACACTAAGTTTACAAGCTTATATTCAGCCTTTAATTGCTTCCGGAAAATATACCGACTTAAAAGCCTTAGCAAGACCTAAATCATTCGACTTTCTAATATATGGTGAAGAAGGTTCTACTATTGATGAAACTATTTCCGAGGATGGCTCTACCGTTGCTTATACATTGGACGCTGATGGAGGTGGTCCATCTGAAGCGGTTACCATAGGTAATCCTGATTTCAATTACATTTCTTTAAGAGGAAATGCTGTTCTTCGATGGGAATATATGCCCGGTGCAACTATATTTTTTGTGTGGACACAGAGCAGGGAAGATGTTCAATCGGATGGGAATTTCTACTTTAGGAAATCGATGAATAATCTTTTGAATGTGCAGCCAGATAATATTTTTATGTTGAAAATTACTTATCGCTTATAATGAAAGATTTAAAAAGGTAATCTTGTAACAGTAGCTGTTATATAAGCGGCAGAACTGAATAAGTTGAAGTAAAAAATTTCTTAATCATAAGCGAATTGATATTTTCCTGGTTAACCGGGGCAAACTTTATAGCTCATATTTATTCCTCTATCAGGGGCTTGTCGATAATTGACTGACTTTTGAATAACCTACCCAATTCACTATTTTTACAAACATTTTTTCAGATTGAAACCAAACCACTATTGTTATTTCATTTACGAATTTTAGTTAGAATTTTATGAAGTTAAGCACATATTTTGTTCCGACGTTAAAAGAAGTTCCATCGGATGCAACAGTAACGAGCCACGTTTTAATGCTTCGTGCTGGAATGATTCGAATGCTCTCTGCAGGAATATATTCTTTTCTTCCCCTGGGCTATCGTGTTATTAGAAAAGTGTCACAAATTATTAGAGAAGAAATGGATATTATTGGTGGACAGGAATTTCATTTGCCTGCAATCAATCCAAAAGAAATTTGGGATGAAACAGGTAGAGTCGAAGCTTTCGGTGATATTCTTTTTCACATCAAAAACAGAGAATATGTATTAGCTCCTACTCACGAAGAAATTATAACTTATCATGCACGCAATGTGGTGAAATCTTACAAAGATATGCCCCAGATCTGGTACCAGATACAAACTAAATTCAGAAATGAACCAAGACCGAGAAGCGGTGTAATTCGCGGCAGACAATTTCTGATGAAAGATGCATACACGCTTGATGTTTCTTATGAAGCTCTGGATGTTGCCTACGGTTTACATGACAAGGCTTACAGAAAAATTTTTGACAGATGCGGATTAGAATATTTTGTTGTTGGTGCTTCGAGCGGGGCTATGGGTGGAACAGGATCTGAAGAGTTCATGGTGAAATCCGATGCAGGAGAAGATACAGTTGCATATTGTTCGTCGTGTGGATACGCAGCCAATGTCGAAGTTGCATCTTCAAAAGTTGATGTTATAGAAAGGGAGAAGGAAAGCAAAGATGTTTATGAAATAAGTACTCCGAATGTAAAATCAATTGACGAACTCTGTGATTTTCTAAAGATTGACGAATCAGTTTGTGCAAAGTCCAGAGTTTACATTAACGATGGGAAAGCCGTGCTGATTCTTACGCAGGGGAATGATGAAGTAAATGAATCAAAGTTGACAAAAGTACTTGGAGGAAATGTTCGTTCTGCTCATCCAGAAGAACTTTTGGAAATTTCCGGTGCCGATGCAGGTTCAATTGGTCCAATCGGATTTAAAGGAAGAATTATTGCTGACTTCAAGTTGAAAGATCGAAACAATCTTTTCAGCGGTGCAAATAAAAACGATTACCACATAGGTGGAATAGATTTAAAACGTGATGTTTCAACAATTGAATATGCTGATCTGAGATTTGTGCAGTCGGGAGAAGGCTGCCCAAACCAGTCTGCGGGAAAGGTAGGCTGTGATAACAAACTTGAAGTATTCACAGCAATCGAGCTTGGTCACATTTTCAAACTCGGCACTAAATATTCTGAAGCGCTGAAGGCGTTTTATCTTGATGAAAAAGGAGAAGAGCATCCTATTGTTATGGGAAGTTACGGTATAGGGGTTGAACGAATTATGGCTTGTTATGTTGAACAGAACCACGATGACAAAGGAATTATCTGGAATAAAGCATCTAACACCTTTTGATATTCATCTGATTGCCTTGAATATGAAGAACGAAAATATCGTGTCTTCTGCAGATAAAATTTATAATGATTTGAAGAAGGCCGGATACGAAGTTTTGTTCGATGATCGAGATGCAGCAGCAGGATTCAAATTCAATGATGCTGATTTACTTGGTATGCCTGTTCAGATTGTAATTGGCGAAAAGAAATTAAAAGAAAATAAATGCGAAGTGAAAGTCAGGAAAACAAGTGAGAGGTTTGATGTCGAGCTTAGTAAGTTGCAAAATAAGCTGAAGGAATTAGGAATAAGTTCAGACTCAAAAAGCTAGTGTAATATCTTATCTCTAAGATTTCGAAAATCCATTTAATCCAAACTTATACCGCAAAAAACTCACTCAGGTTTCCTGTAATTTTAGTAAAACCTGCCTGCTGATAGCCCGGATTATCTTAAAAATCTTAATTATTGTAGTTTTTTAACGAAACTTTACGGTATTAAAATTGTTAGAAATGATTGAACTAATTACGCAGTGATTTAACAACAATTTTAAAATACTAAATGGAAGATTTATTACAGGATGAAATTGTCAAGCTGGAAGAGGAGCTTACTAAGCTAAAATCGGCTGTTGAATACATCGAAACAGCGAAGATATCTATAGAAGCTGCTTCCAAGATTATAAACACTATTATAAAACTGAAAGATGAATTTGATATACTTGCTGAGAGAGCTATTGTTCTTATAGATAAACTGGATAAAATTGATTTTCCAGGAAGATTGGATAAAATTGATTCGAAAATACTTTCGGCCAGCAACGAAATTCATTCATTGGAGACGCGGATTGAAGCAAGTCATAAAGCCTTAAGTTTGGAATTGAAATCGGGTGCAAAGAGTATGATATCCGAAGTGGGGAATACTAAGAATGATATTTTGTTTCAATTAAAAAAACAATCTAAAGAAATTAAGAAAGTACATTATGGAATAATAGGTGTGTTTGTATTTATAACAATTATTGTAGTCTTGTTTTATCTAAATATTTTTTAACAAAAAAGAGACGCATCATTGATGCGCCTCTGAAAATTAAAAACGGTCAGGTCAGGCCATATAACATCAAATAATTATAATTTGCTGTCTCCATCCGGATAGGCTATTCCCGAATCTGAATCTGGTTTTCCTTTCAATGAATCCCAAATCATATAAGCGCAGAGCAAAGCAAACATTACCAGACCAATTAACTCTGCGGAATGTGATTCTGCCCATTCTGCATTAACCCAATTCATTCCCTGCCATCTGAGAATTGCACTTATCACTCCCATTAAAGCACCGCCGGCAATAAATCCGGAGGCAATCAATGTCCCGCGTTCTCTTCTTGCATTATTAAGTTTTTCATCTTTACTTCTTGTTGAAACAAAGTGAGCAATCAGTCCGCCAACTAAAAGAGGAGTGTTAAGTTCAAGTGGAATATACATTCCGAGAGCAAAAGCAAGAGCAGGCACTTTAATCATTGTAAGTACTAACGCAAGAATAGCTCCAACAATATAAAGAGTCCAAGGTGCCGGCTGTTGATCCATTAATGGTTGAATTACTGCAGCCATTGCATTTGCCTGCGGTGCAACTAAAGCTCCATCACCAACAAAACCATAAGTTTCATTTAAAATCATAATAACAAAACCAACAGTTAATGCGGATACAAGCACACCTAGAAATTTCCATCTTTCCTGTTTGATTGGTGATGAACCCAGCCAATAACCGATTTTAAGATCCGTTATGAAACCTCCTGCCATTGATAATGCGGTACAGACTACGCCACCAATTATTAGTGCAGCAATCATACCCGAACTTCCTTTTAAACCGATCGAAGTTAAAATGATTGATGAAAGAATCAATGTCATCAATGTCATTCCGCTAACCGGGTTTGTTCCGACAATTGCAATCGCGTTTGCTGCGACTGTTGTGAATAGAAATGAAATCACGAGAACAATCAGCAAACCTGCTAAAGCCCATCCGATATCATAGACAACACCCATATAAAAGAAAACTAAAAGAATAATTGCAGTAAGTACTATTCCAACAACAATTATTTTCATTGGAAGATCACGCTGTGTTCGTAATTGAGCGTTGTTTTCATGCTTCTTTTCAAATATTTCTTTAAATCCTAAACTGATCGCATCCTTTATAATTTTGGAGGAACGAATAATTCCGATTATCCCTGCCATTGCAATTCCACCTATACCAACGTGTCTCACATATTGACTGAAAATTTCTTCTGCACTCATTGCTGAAATTAATTTTGTTGCTCCGGTGCCGAATGTTTCAGTAAGTCCACCGCCAATGAAAGAAATAACAGGAATTAATAAATACCAGGAGACGAAAGAACCTGCAGCAATTATTGCAGCATATTTTAATCCTACGATGTAACCAAGTCCCATTACTGCTGCACCAAGGTTCAACCGAAAGACGAGTTTAAATTTATCAGCTAGAAGTTCACCAAAACCTACTACTCTGGTTGTAAATACTTCGCTCCACCAGCCAAACGTAGCAATAATAAAATCATAAGCACCACCAATCAATCCACTTACAACAAGTACTAAAGCTTGCTTACCACCTTTTTCACCAGCTACTAAAATTTCAGTAGTTGCAGTTGCTTCAGGGAAGGGAAACTTGCCGTGCATTTCAGCAACAAAATATTTTCTGAATGGTATCAGGAAAAGTATTCCGAGCACTCCACCAAAAGCAGAAGCTAAAAATATTTGAAAAAATTCGGCTTCAAGATTCAGAATGTATAATGCCGGAATTGTGAAAATTGCACCAGCCACTATCAATCCGGAGTTTTGTCCGATAGATTGAATAATCACATTTTGTCCTAGTGGACTCTTAATCTTTATTAAAGTTGAAACACCAACAGCAATAATTGCAATTGGTATTGCGGCTTCAAATACCTGTCCGATTTTTAAACCAAGATAAGCTGCTGCTGCAGAGAAAAGTACTGCCATAATCAAACCCATAATTATGGAATACGGAGTAATCTCCTGTGGAGTTGTATTTGCAGGCATTAATGGAGTGTATTTCTCGCCGGGTTTCAGCTCTTTGTAAGCATTATCCGGTAGCCCCTTTATAGCTCCTGATGTATGTTCACTCATAATGTTTCCTTTTAGTAATTGAATTTAATTGGTAGCTCATATTCTGTTTTTTTAGTACTTGAATATTCGAATGTAATTTTTCCGATCGGTTGTGAATTCTCAGGAAAATATTCAGTAGGTACTTCATAATTAATCTGCAGTGTTTTTCGGTAATGAAGGATATAAAGTTACTGTTGATTTTCTTTCACTAACTACATCAAAACCGTATTCGGCATTAAAAGTTGTAAGTTCCGTTAGATTAATATCTGCCGAACTTGATTCATAAGTAAATCCAGGCACAATTTCAAAAACATATTCAGTCGAGTCGGCATCAGATGAATTATTAATGGCTGATACTTCCGGTGCTGTAGCCTAACGCATCACTGTTAACTTCAACTCCATCAGTGTCATAAATTAATAAAGCAAGATCTGTTAACTTGTTGTAATCTGTTTTGCTCATTTCAAGCTTAAATTCCTTTGACTTCTCACCTTTTCTTAGAACAAACGGCATTCTGAATTTTTCACTTCCGCTTATTGTTACTTCATGATTCACTTCATAACCAGTAAACTCGACCATTTAAATTCAAGGTTGAAGGTGCATTAAATAAATTTACAACCTCAATCTGGTTATGGTTTTGATCTACAATATTATCATCCAGTCTATTAATTCCATAGAATTGAATTGAAAGATCGTAGGTTGAAACACCTTTTGCAAGGAAATATCCATCAACCACAACTTCATAAACACCAGGGACCAAATTAAAATATGTTGTTTCAACTTCGTTCTTATTATCAAGAGTATTGATCGTCGATGAATGATCCACTTCAATTCCATTCGGGTCAAATAAATAATATCTTGCTCGAGCATAATCTTTTCCGGAAGCAGAAAGTTTAATGCTCATTCCGGTCTGACCGGACGGCAGTTCAATAAAATATCTTTTAAATAAACCTTGTTCAACTTTTTCAGAATTCCAGGTTCTGCTGTAATTATCTTCATAACTAAACCTGAAAGGCATCACAACTGTTGCTTGCATTTCGAATTCAGGAAATTTTGATTTATCATCACGGTAAGCAGTTAATCTTCCGGTGTATAACCCTGGTTCCTGCATTTTTTCTTTATCGAACTTAACAGTTACAAAAGTTGATTGATCGTTCCTTATATAAGTTTTTTTCTGAATAGGAATAAGCCAATCACTGTCACTTTCAATATTATATGATCTGTAAAATTTATCACTTTTTTGATAATCATTTCTTCTAATTGAAAAATTAAAGGTATCCTCATTATGCAAATATGAACCATTTCGTAAATAAAGATTTGGTGCTCTTTCAAATGGTGCATTCGGAGATAGTGATGATATCGAATACGTTTCAAATTTCTTAATCTCGCCATCATCAATATATTTTTTCAAAAGTGTATATGCGTTCACTACATTTATGTAACCATGTCCCTGGTCAAGGTTAGTGTAACCCTCCATTTTAGTTGCGCTTTCTCTGATGGCTTTATAAAGTAGTTGCGATGGAATTTTTACATCAGGATATTCCTGTGATGCCGCACTCAAAAGTAATGACATTACTCCGGCAGAATATGGAGCAGCCATACTTGTTCCCCAGAATCTGTCCCAGTCCGTCCAGTTAGGTACTGTGGAAGTGCATGCACCTGGTGAACAAACATCCGGTTTTCTGACTTCGCCGCCTCTGTGACGAAAAATAAAGAATGATATCTCTGTTAAGAGTCGCACCATAATTATTACTACCAACTTCCTTTGTTAGAACTGCACCAGATGAAAATGCCGCAGTAGTTGCTGAGGGTAAACCAACTGATGAAATGCCCGGGCCTTCATTTCCACTTCCAACGCAAATATAAAGGTAAGGATTTTCTTCTGTCAGACTTTCAAGAAACTTTTCAATATCTGCTTGTCCCTCTATCTCAGAACCAATTCCAAAACTCATATTTATTACTACGGGAACTTCGGCTTCTTTGGAAACTTTGTCAGCATATAGATAAGCTTTCTTCATACTCTCAGTAACTGTGCAGCCTCCTGAGTATAAATTATTCCCAAGCTTCATACTCATCATATTAGCACCAGGAGCTACGCCGTTAAAATCAATTCCTCCGATATGATTTCCACCGGCAATTCCGGCAACATGAGTTCCGTGCGAACCGTCATCAAAATGGAAAGAGACAATCATTTCTTCCGGAAGAACATTTAATCCCATTGTAAGAGGAGGAAGGTCACCGGGATACTCAAATGAAAAAGCATCCAGATTATCTTTGTAATTTCTTAATGCTCTGTCATCAGATATATCACCATTTCCATTTAAATCCAGGTACACAACCCAAAAAGATTCACCACTCTCGTTCGTTTCAAATGCTACCATAACAAAAACATCTTCCATATCACCGTCGCCGTTGAGATCGCTGGCACCGGAGTCTGAGTTCATTAAACGAATCTCATCAAATCCGCCTATGAAATAATTATTATCTTTTGGTGAATATTCAAGTGAAGAAGATGCAATAACAGTATACTGCTCTTCATCATCTGTAAAAATTGTTTTACCTTCTTCTGTATCAACATCTGCTTCAAATAATTGAACATCACCCTGATGAGTGAAATCCTGAACGTCCATAAACTTAACTTCTCCGGTTGATGTTTGTTTAAGTCCATCAACACCAAAGTCTACACCTGTGTCAAGAATAATTATTATTGTTCCTCTGCCGTCATATTCCGGATGGAGGTTTATGAATTCTTCAACACCTGTATCGTCCAATGATAAAAATGTCTGCCCAATTTCCTGGGAGTAAATCGAGATAGCGGCAATAAGAATGAGCGGGATGATTTTAATAACTTTCATTATAATCTCTGTTTATGAAATGAATAATGTTAAAGAGTTGTTAGATACTTCAATTTTATGACAATATGTATTTGATGTGACTGACGAAAATTCTGCAAAAAACATAGACAAATTTAATAAAGTTGTTAGAATTAACCTTCGGAAAAGTGAGACGATTTATCTGGATTTAAGTAATTTTATTATATGAAAAAAGCACTTTTCATTGTTTCAACTCCTATCGGTAATTACGAGGACATAACTCTTAGAGCATTGAGAGTATTGAAGGAAGTAGATTTTATTATTTGCGAAGAATTTAAAGAAGCCAGACGACTTCTTTCAAAATATAAAATTGAAAAGCAGTTACTTGAGCTGAATGAGCACAATGAGAACGAAGTTTCCGATGAAATTCTTATGATGTTGCTTGAAGGAAAATCCGCAGCACTGATTTCTGATTGCGGAACGCCCCTATTCTCTGATCCCGGACATTTACTTGTTGATCTTGCCATCCAGAATAAAATTGATGTTGTTCCTATTCCCGGTGTAAGCTCATTACTTACGGCATTGGTTGGAAGCGGAATGGACTTTGAAAAATTTTACTACTATGGCTGGCTTTCTCCCAAAAAAGATATCCGCAGAAAACAGTTGCTGGATTTGAAGAAACGAAAAGAAACAATTGTTTTGATGGACACTCCGTACCGCTTAAAAACCTTGATGGAAGATATTGTTAAAATAGTTGGTGCAAATATTCCTTGTGTTCTTGCATTTGAGCTGACGAAGGAAAGAGAAAAATTTTACCGTGGGAACACAGGCAATATTTTAAGTCGCGTTGAAAAAGAAAATCTAAAAGGGGAGTTTGTGCTGATAATTCAAAACAGAGCTTGAAATTGACGACCGCCATAAAAAAAGCTTATATTCTGTTTCTTATAATTTATCCAATTATAATGTCCTGCTCTTCTGAGTATAAAAAACCGCAGCAAAAAACCTTAATTGAATCACGAACAATAAAATACAATTATACACACGGTAAAGTTGATTCAATAGGTATTTTATTTCAAAGGATTATTTTTGACAAACAAGGAAGAGATTCAATCATCGAAAATTATACTGATAACGGTTTATTATTTTTAAAAACGATTTTGAACTATAATTCAGTAGGTAACAAAATTAAATCCATAGATTACAAATCTGATGGAAGAATAGAATCAACAACTGAATACAAATACTCAGACAATGACAAACTTACAGGAAGTTGCCGGGAACATTCCAGTGGTGGGTTTAATCGAAGCCAGTTTTTTTATGATTCCCTTGGCAACAGAATTAAAGAAATATGGACTACTAAATATTTTATTGAACATCTTGGTGAATGGGATATTTCTGAAGATATACTTTTGAGAAGTTATAATGCGAGCGGTTACTGTATCGGAGTGAAAGAATCTGCTGATGGCAAGCCATTCAAAGATAAAAAAACCGTGTTCGATTCATTAGGTCATATAATTTTTGAAGACTGGGGCGACAATTATCAAAAATATACTTACGATAAAAATGGAAACGAGATTGAGCATTTATATTTAGATACAAATAACAAATTGGTCTGGCGTTGGGTAAGTGAATATGACACTAATAACGTTCGTATGAAATACAACAAGTATAATTCCCTGAATGAACCAGTCGAAATGCTGAAGAAAGAATTGATTTATGAATGAATATCTTAACTATGTTCAAAGGGAAAATTTGAAAGGCGAATTTGTGCTGATAATTCAAAATTGAAATTATTCGGGGGATAAATGCAGTTAAAAAAATATACATTACTTTTCTTTTTGTTAGCTCCAGCTTTATTGCAAGCAACAACAGCAGATACAGTTTTAACTGATGCTCATGTAATGGAAGATTCAATTAGAGGCAGATATTCTGATAATGAAACATTTTGGGGATTTTCTCTTGGTTATTTTCCTGTTTGGGAAGAATATTTCTCCAGCTCTGGTATATCCGGGACATTTTATTCTGAAAGCACAATTTCAAAATTATTTAAACTTGGCTGGTCATTGCAATTGAATATGACTGTTGACGGTGGTGGTGGATATTTATCCGTCAATGGTTACCTCAGCCACTCAATAAAAATAGAGAACCATACTTTATTATTTAAGGGGGGGGCAGGAATAGCGACAATAATTTATCCGACTTTAGTTGGATTACTCGAGATTGAATATCTTATTTGGGAATTTGAAGATACTGCTATTTCGGTGTCTATGTCAGAATGTATTCCGGGATTTCAAATGTTTATGCCACCAGTAATTTCAATAGGAATTCTTTTTTAAATCAGTCTTTGATGAGTAACGCTACATTTTCAATATGGTAAGTATGCGGAAACATATCAACCGGTCTCATCTTAACTAATTTGTAACCACCTTCGACTAACAATTTAATATCTCGCACTTGTGTTGTAGGATTACAGCTTACGTAAACAATTTTTTTCGGACTTAATTCCAGTACATCTTTTACCGTTTTGCTGTGCATTCCTCCTCTCGGTGGGTCGAGAATAACTACATCAGGTTTTGGAAGCACATTCGTAAAAGGTAAAAACGATTTATAAAGATCAGCCTGAACAAATGAAACATTTTCTATTTTATTTATGTCAAGATTCTCTTTCGCATCGTAAATTGACGACTCAACCGATTCAAAACCGTAAACTTCTTTTGCATTTCCTGAAACATAAATTGCAATTGTTCCGGCACCTGAGTAGAGATCATAAATTATTTCGTCACCCTTTAAGTCAGCAAACTCAAGCGCAGTGTTGTACAAATTTTCTGCCTGTATTGTATTTGTCTGGAAGAAAGAATTTGCGCTTATTCTGAATTTGTAATCCCCGATTTTATCGTGGATGTAACCGCTTCCGTGATAAACAATTTCGTAATCACCAACAGCAATAGACGCTTTCTTCTTGCTTATGTTGTTGACAATTGTTGTTATCTTAGAAAATTTAGTTGTAATCGCAGTGACATATTCTTTCATCAGCATTTCATTTTCTTCAAATGTAACAAGGTTTAACATGAGGCCATCGGTTTTTTGTGCTTGCCGGACTATGAGATTCCTTAAATATCCCGAATGTGTTTTGGTGTTATAAATGAAAACGTGTCGTTTTTTAAAAAACTCACGAGAAAAATTGAGAATGTGTGAGCTTAACTCTGATTGAAGGTAGCACTCATCTATATCCAGTATCTTTTCAAAATTATTCGGAACATGAAGGCCGACAAAAAATCCTTGCTTTGAAACAGTCTCATCATTTAAATCAGTCAACCAACGCAATTCAGAAAATGAAAATTCCATTTTGTTTCTGTAATAAAAAACATTCTCTGAAGAAAGAATTTTTTCTATTTCAAAATCCTGGAATCTGCCATCGTGTTTAAAAATATCTGCAACCTGTTCCTGCTTGTAAGCTATTTGCTGAGCATAGTTGAGGTCTTGCTGTTTGCAACCACCGCAGGTTCCAAAAAATTTGCAGCGGGGTTCAACTCTTTGCTGCGAAGGAGTAAGGACTTCTTCCACTCTTGCTTCGGCATAACTTTTTTTTAGCTTTTTTATTTTTGCTGAAACAGTGTCACCAGGATAAGCACCATTAACGAAAACAATAAATGAATCCTTATTAGAAATCTCTGAGGGATTCTCAATATCAACTTTTCCAATGCCCTTCCCTTCAAAAGCGTACTTATCAACTTTTACCTGGATTATATCTCCCTTGTTCAATTCGATTTTCTCATAATTAAGGATTTAAAACCAATGTACTTGTCACCACCAAGCTTAAGATAAGCGTGTGATTCATGCTTCAAACGGGAAAAATATTTTTTATCCTGTTCTTTTTCTTCCTTGCCAACTTTTGAAACTCCCATCCTGATTTTCTCGTAGAAATCTTTTAAGGTATTAGAATAATCCTGTTCGCTAAAAACATTGAATCCTTTACTTTCATAGAATTTTTTTATCGCTGATGAAGCGATAGGTTCCAAACCACTTCTCTCCCATATGTCTTTTACAAATCCAGCGACGGGTTCTTTCAACGAAACAATTTCACCAATAGAAATTAATCCATTTTGTGTAATGACTCTCTTTATTTCTTTTAAAATTTTTTTTCGTTCAGGGATTGAAATTGATCCCTGAGCATAAATCAGGTTAAAATAATTATCATCAAAATCAGTATGAGCATAATCCATCATTTTAATTTTGATTTTATCTTCTTTCCTTAATTTCATTCTGATCTGCATCAGCGAATCAGAATCATCGGTAATTACATAAACATTTGTGAAGAAACTAAGAAGAGCTTTTGCAACGGATTCACATTGTGGGCCGATAATTAATGCACGATCGCCGTGGTTTATTTCCTGATTGAGGAGGTGTTGAAACTGATTAACTCCTCCGGGAAGCTGGATACTTACTGATTTAGTGAATTGATCTTCAAAAGTAGTGGTTTTCATTACACACAAATTTAATAAATATAGTTGATTGACTATATGTGATGATTATTTTACGTTGTCTTTGAAGGTGGATAAATGTATTTTTGTTCAGCAATTTAAACCATCGATAAATTACTGTTTTAGAGTGGAATATCTGAGGAGGTTCAAAAAATGAACAAAGAAATTGATTATCTGGAAGATGATATTTTAGAGGATTTTGGCGAATTAAAAGAGCTGGATTTTGGAAATAGGAAGGGGAGAACAGAGAACGAAATCGATGAAGATGAAGTCCAGAAGAAAATTGAATATGTAGATGAAAATCTCTGGGGGAAACTTGAGAAATCCGGTAAGACGAATTTCATTTGCAAAAGATATTCTTGCTCTTTACAGTTATATGAAAGGATCCTTCGGTCAAGTGGTATAGAAAAGCAATCGTTGTTGCAGCTCTAATTTATTTCATTGTTCCGATTGATACTATTCCTGATATGACACCTTTTTTCGGTTATCTTGATGATCTTGGTGTAATTGCTGCACTTATTAAAATATCTTGGCAGTGAATTAATACAATATTATCCCGAAGGATATCGTACCTGAGCTGCGATTACTTGTTCAGGAAGCCGTACTAAATTTTATTCCCATCAGTTACACTATAAAGTAAATCCAAATGAATTATCGAATCGTAAAAAGTGATGTAATATTTCGCGGTAAAGTATTCGACACTAAGGTTGATCAGATTGAATATGACAGCGGTAACAAATCTGTTCGTGAAGTTGCCGAGCATCCTGGTGGTGCAGTAGTCGTCCCGGTTACTAATGATGGAAAAATTGTTATGGTAACACAACATCGTTTTCCGGTTAATCAGATTTTGCTGGAACTGCCTGCCGGAAAATTAGGTAAAGGTGAAGATCCACATTTGTGTGCGGTGAGAGAATTGGAGGAGGAAACAGGATATAAATCTGATAACGTAAAACCTTTAGGAAGTATTTATACTACTCCCGGATACTCAACGGAAAAGCTTTGGATTTATCTGGCAAAAGATTTAAAGCAGGGTAAACATAACCGTGAAGAAGGTGAGTTCGGGATGGAAGTATTTGAGCTGACTTTTTCGGAAGTTGAGCAAAAAATTTATAACGGTGAAATTGTTGACGGAAAAACGATATGCGGAATTTTTCTTGCTCGAAATTCTATATCCAAATAAAAAAACATTTTTTTGGATTTAAACTGGAAAGACACGAAATGGAAGAACTTGACATGGCCTAGTTTCCGTTTGCTGATGTTCCGGGCGCACCAGGTCCACTGGTCTATCACAAAGCGTTTTACAAACCTTCTACTGATGGCACGTTAATTTTTTTCACCTGTCACTCTGGTGATCTTAATAATGAACTTGTTAAAGTTGAACCATCCGGTGGAAAAGTTGTTATGCCTAAAAAACTCATTACAGAAGATATTGGTTATATGGTACTTTGTTTCGATACTGACGGAAACAGGATCACATCGCATTCCCGTTGCTAAGTCACAAAGTAGTTTTTTAAAGAAAAGAAATGCCATATCTTTGAGATGTGGCATTTTTATTTGGTAAAAGTTTATGCTCAAATCCTTTGAAGTAAAAGACTACGCGTTAATAGAACATATCTCCGTTGAATTTGGAAACGGACTTAACATTATCACAGGTGAGACCGGTGCAGGTAAATCAATACTGATTGATGCAATGAGCTTGCTTCTGGGCGAAAGAGCATCAACCGAAGTAGTTAGAAAAGGCGCACAAAAATCTTTTGTCGAAGGAATCTTTAATGTAAAAGGAAATAAAAAAGTTAAATCTCTGCTTGATGAAAATGATGTCGATTTTTCAGATGAGCTCATAATTCGAAGAGAAATTTCTCTCAAAGGTTCCAACCGGTGCTTTATTAATGATACTCCCGTCAATCTCAACCTGGTAAAGGATGTCGGAAATTTATTGGTTGATTTGCACGGTCAGCATGAGCATCAATCTCTTCTTCGGACGGAAACTCACATAGATTATCTCGATGAATTTGGTGATTATGTGGAACAACTGCAGCAATACAAAAAGACTTATTCTGAACTGCTTCAAAAAGAAACTGAATTAAAAGAGCTTCAATCAAAAGAAGACAGCATAAAAGAAAAAAAAGATTTTTATTCTTTCCAGATAAAAGAGATTGATAATATTTCTCCACAGGAAGATGAAGATGAAAACCTGGCTGTAGAATTAAAAATTCTTGAGAATTCGGAAAAGCTTGCCGAGTTAACTTCTGAAATTTATCAGCTCTTGTATGAGACTGATAATTCAATCCAGACGTCACTGGCAAAAGTAAAAACACTTCTGCAGAAACTAAATGATGTTGACAGATCATTTTCTGATTCTTTGACTGAATCAGAATCCGCACTTGCACAAATACAGGATATTTCAAACTTTGTCAGAAGCTACAACTCAAAAATTAATCTCGATCAGGATGAGGTTGAAGTTAAGCGGGAACGACTAGGTGCGATAAATCTTCTTAAGAAAAAATATGGTGGCTCGGCAAAAAGTATTCTTGACTATCGAAAGAAAATTGGGGAAGAATTTGAACTCGCGGAAAATTTTGCAGAAAAAATAAAAAATTTATCGGATCATATTTTTGATTTGAGGAAGAATGCCGGCAGTCTGGCAAAAAATTTATCAAAGCATAGAGAACAGGCTTCTAAATTAGTAAAGAGAGGCATTGAAGAAACACTTAAAGAATTGGGTATACAGCAAGCCCAATTCAAAACGCAAATCATTAATACTCAAGCAGCAAAAGACACCGGTGTTTTTTTTGACGGAAAATATTTCAAATCCACATTAAAAGGAATAGACGAAGTTGAATTTTTTATATCTACTAATCCTGGTGAAGATTTAAAGCCTCTTGTTAAAGTTGCTTCCGGCGGGGAAGTATCCAGGATAATGCTTGCATTAAAATCAACTCTCGCAAAGAATGACAAACTCCCTCTTCTGATTTTTGACGAAATAGATGTCGGTGTTAGTGGCAGAATTGCTCAAAAGGTTGGAAAGACATTAAAAAATCTTTCAGCATTTCATCAGATTATTTCAATAACTCATCTGCCCCAAATTGCCGGATTGGCAAACCATCATTTTTCAATAGAAAAAATCACTCAAAATGAGAGAGTAATCAGTTCAATTAAAAAGTTACCGCAATCGGAAAGAATTACGGAAATTGCCCGTCTACTCAGTGGTGAAAAAATCACCGATGCAAGCCTAAAAAGCGCTCGTGAACTGATCAGCCAAAAGGAATAATTTTTGAATCTCATGTTCATTAATTATGAAGAATTTAATGCACAAAATTTCCAAAGCAGCATCCCTGATTTTAATAGTTTTTATATTTGCCTCATCAAGAGCAATTCCACAATCTATCAGTGAAACTCTTTCAAATTTATCTTCTGATGCTGTTCTGAAATATTCTGAACCTGTTATCAGTGCTTTTGGTTCAAGTATGAATTCCGGATGGTTTACAGGTTTGCCTGCTTCATCAAATGGAATACACGCAAAGCTGAGGTTTGTAGGAGTAGGTTCATTTTTTACGGATGATTTAAGAACTTTTAATTATACAGGAAGTCTGAGATTAACATCAGCACAAGTGGATGAAATTCTTATCTCATCAGGCTATGATCCCACCAGTATTCCAAATTACGAATCACTAAAAGAAGAAATTCTTTCTAGGGAATGGGAAGTATTGTTTAATGGTCCAACAATCACTGGAAATTATGACGATCATTTAAAAGTCGATTTTCCAACTGCAGAAGTTCAGGGTTATACAATCGATCAATATACACTTGAACTTGAAGATGTTAGAGGTTATCTGGATAATATAGAAGTAATGCCTTCACCAGCCTTACAGTTTGATTTGGGAAGTGTGGTTGGAACAGGTTTTTCCGTTCGTTATTTCCGAGGAATAAATTTGTATGATCTTGGCGTTGTAAATATCTGGGGTGCTGGAATTATTCACAATTTTAATTATTGGTTTAGCGATCCTTTACCAATTGATATTGGCTTTGGATATTATTTTCAGAACTTCAAAGTAGGAGATATTTTTAAGAATACAGCTTCGCAGTTTGGATTATTCATAAGCAAAAGGATCGGCGGACGAATATCAATTGAGCCTTATGCAAGCCTGACTTTTGAAAACTCACGAAGTGAAATAAATTATAATTATGAGTTTGATAGTCCCGCAGGCAGACAGGAGTTGCAGCTAAATATAGATTATAATGGGGATCAAACGATTAATCTTGCACTTGGTACAGCTATAAATCTCTCCCTATTTGTTTTAAATTTCGATTACAAATTTGGCGGTACAAATACCGGAACGGTTGGGATAGGTTTCGGATTCTGATTGGAATAATTCCGGATTTCATTTCTTCTTAACTTCCAGTTAATTTAATAACACTTAATTACACTCTGTTTATTATCTATGTCTGAAACTGCATGCTATATCCATATTCCTTTCTGTGATCATAAATGCATCTACTGTGATTTTTATTCAATCATTACTTCTGATAACATTCAGCAATTTCTTAAATCTTTAAAAAAAGAGATTATTCATTATGCTGAAAAATATTCTGTAGATAGAGAACTAATTTCAATTTACTTTGGCGGCGGAACTCCTTCGCTTATGGAACCGAAATATGTTTCAGAAATAATTGAAACCGTAAAAGAAAAGTTTAAAGTGGCAGAAAATTCTGAAATTACGCTTGAGACTAATCCGGGGACAGTCTCACTTGAAAAATTAAAATCATTTCGTGATGCAGGAATAAGTAGAATAAGCATAGGGATTCAATCTTTTGATAATAATGATTTGCAGTTTCTTACGCGTATCCATAATTCTGATACTGCAAAGCAAACAGTCTTTGAGGCAGTAGAAGCTGGTTATGAAAATATTAGCATTGATTTGATTTTTAATTTGCCCGGGCAAACGAAAAAGAAATGGATAAAAAATTTAGAGCAGGCAATTAAGCTTCCAATAAAACATATTTCGGCATACAGCCTGATTCTCGAGAGGGGTACAATCCTGAATAAAATGGTAATCGATGGCAAAGTAAAAATCGCTGACGAAGATTATGATGCAGAACTTTATGAAACCACTATAGATTTTTTAACAACAAATGGATTTTATCAATACGAAGTTTCTAATTTTGCCAAACCCGGCTTTGAATGCATTCACAACAATGCTTATTGGCATTACACAGATTATTTTGGTTTCGGAACTTCTGCTCATTCCTTCATTGACGGAAAAAGATGGTGGAATTTTTCAAGCCTTAAAATGTACATCGATAAAGTTGATCAATCCGGCAATTCTGTCGCAGGTTCGGAAACCATCAACTCTGAAAAAGCATTAAATGAATATGTAATGCTTGAATTAAGAAGTTCAGGGTTAAAAATTAAAATGTTTGAAAATCGGTTTGGAAGTAAAAGCAGAGACTGGTTAAAAAAGAATTATCATTATTTTCAATTGTTGAAGAATCAGGATTTTGTAAACTTAGATGATGAAACGATAAAACTTACTTTAAAAGGTTACGCTGTTTGCGATGAAATACTCTCAGAAGTTCTATAATAAATTTTTTTGTTCTTGATGAAAATAAAACTACACTGGCAAATCCTTATTGCTCTGTTAGTAGCAATACTTTATGGATTATTCTTAACAGACTATGCATACCTCGTTACCTGGATGGGGGATCTATTCCTTCGCGCCTTAAAGATGATTATCATACCTCTGATTCTTACATCGATAGTATCCGGTGTGACCAGCATCGGTGATGCTCAAAACCTTGGAAGATTAGGACTAAAGACTATTGCTTATTATATAAGTACAAGTTTGTTTGCCATTGTAACCGGATTGTTTTTTGTCAATCTTATTCAACCAGGGGCTGGTGCTGATCTCGGTTTAAAGAAAGAAGTACCAGAACTTGCTGCAGCTTCTGGTGATTTATGGGATATTATTCTAAGAATGGTGCCAACAAATATTTTTGAAGCTTTAGTTTCGTTCGATATCCTTGCCATCATTTTCTTTTCCATTCTTTTCGGCTTCTTTATAACAAGACTTGACACTAAACAAAAAGATTTTTTAACTACACTATTTAACTCCGGATTTGAAGTGATGATGAAACTGACACACTTTATTATCCGCTTTACTCCACTTGGTATTCTTGGAATTGTAGTTGCCGTAGTTGCAGAGCAGAGAGAAAATCTTGGAGCAGTTCTTGGAAGCTTAAGCAAATATTTTGTTACGGTACTAATAGGATTAGTTATTCATTCAACAATTACTTTGCCTTTAATACTTCGAACGGTTGCAAAAGTAAATCCACTTAAACAATTGCAGGCAATGACCACTCCTCTGTTGACAGCTTTTTCAACACGATCTTCGTCAGCTACACTACCTCTTACTATTGATGCAATTGAGAATAATGCCGGAGTTTCAAATAAGATCTCGAGTTTTGTTTTACCTCTTGGTGCAACAATAAATATGGATGGAACGGCGCTGTACGAGTGTGTTGCCGCCATGTTTATTGCACAGGCTTATGGAATTGAAATGTCAATAATTCAGCAGGCTATAATTGTTTTTACTGCATTGCTTGCTTCAATTGGTGCTGCTGGAATTCCGATGGCAGGACTGGTTATGATATCGGTAATTCTAACTGCAGTTGGTCTTCCGTTAGAAGGTGTTGGGCTTATTCTTGCTGTTGATCCGTTCCTTGATATGTGCCGAACAACAGTAAATGTTTTTAGTGATTCGTGTGGTGCAGTAACTATAGCAAAAACCGAAGGTGAAACTCTTAAAGTTTGAATTATTCTAAATTAAACTTTGGACTTATTTTTCTTAAAAAGAATTTATAAAATTAAAGTAATAGTCAAATAATTTAATGGTGATAGTATGAAGGTTATAATAGCTGTTTTAATCGCTTTTTCGATTTCTGTTTTCCCACAAAACATCAAAAAGATAAAACTCTTTTTGAACAACGAATTTGATATTCAAAAAGCAAATTCCCTTTCTCTTGATCTTGAGCATTCTTTGCTGGAAAAAGAAGGAGGAAGAATTCTTTTTGTTGATGAAAATGAATTTCAGGAGATAACCAACGCTGGACTTAATTTTGAAATCCTTATCGATGACTGGGAAGCCTATTACAATTCACTTCCAGTACCTTCTGAAACAGAGAAAGAATTTATAAAAATGGATAGCCAAAAAGATTTTGGTGTAACCGGATTTGACTTCGGCTCTATGGGTGGTTACTATACACTTGCTGAAATTGAAGCCGATCTTGATGAAATGTTTTCGCTGTATCCTAATCTGATCACACAAAAATTTTCAATTGGAACAAGTGTCGAAGGTAGAACAATTTGGGCAGTTAAAATTTCTGATAATCCAAATGTAAATGAAGATGAACCAAAAGTCGGCTTTGATGCACTTGTTCATGCAAGAGAGCCGCAGTCAATGGCGACCCAAATGTACTTTATGTGGTACTTGCTGGAGAACTATGGAACAGATCCCGAAGCAACCTACCTTATAAATAATAGGGAGATTTATTGTGTACCTTGTTTCAATCCTGATGGTTATGAGTATAATCGTTTAACAAACCCAAATGGTGGTGGATCTTGGCGTAAGAATCGAAGAAATAATGGTGGTGGCTGCTACGGAGTTGACCTCAACAGAAACTTTGGCTACAAATGGGGTTATGATAATATTGGCTCAAGCCCCGACCCCTGCGCAACTACATACAGAGGTCCTAGCGCTTTTTCGGAACCGGAATCTCAGGCAATAAGAGACCTGGCTATTTTGAAGAACTACGGAACTCATTTTAATATGCACACATATGGTGGATATATTTTATATCCGTGGGGATATATTGAGCAGGAAACACCCGATTCTTTAACATACAGGGAATTCGCTGCGCTTCTTACTTCTTTCAGTGGATATGCCTATGGCTACGGTGGGCAGCTTCTCGGATATAACTCTAACGGCAGCATAAGAGATTGGATGTACGGTGAGCAAACTGATAAGAATAAAATTTTCGGTTATACAATCGAGATTGGAGATGACTTCTGGCCTTCTCAAAGCCAGATATATCCAATTGCACAGCAGAATTTACGAACTATGATTTATCAATCATTTCTTGCCGGGGAATACGTGCAGCTTGAGAATACGAATTTTAACCAGGAATATTTTCTTCCTGCTGATGCTGTTGAACTAACACCTGAATTCAGAAATAAAGGTCTGGCAACTGCGTATAATCTTTCTTTCGAGCTTACTTCGCCCAGCCAATATGTTACCATAAATAATGGGAATGCTTCTCTTGATTCACTGGAAGCAAGAAGCTCCTATAATTTGGCAACACCTTTATCCTTTGTAATTTCAGCCTCTTCACCGCTTGAGGAGGAAATCCCGATTGTTCTTACAACCACCACGAACGGAGATATTATTTCTTCGGATACTTTAAATATAATAATAGGGTTTCCTGTTTTTATTTTTGAAGATTTATCAAATGATCCGGCAACCTATTGGACCATAACAAAAACCCCCACATCAAGTCCACAGTGGGATTCGACCTATAAATCATTTTACTCAACGCCTAATTCTTATACCGACAGTAAAAATGGCAATTATATTGATAATGCTACCGTAACTATGACACTAATAAACTCGATAAATCTTGTTGGATATACAAATCCGCGATTACGGTTCCAGACTAGATTCGATATTGAAAGTAACTGGGATTACGGACAAGTGCAGATATCTACTAATAATGGTTCAACATGGATTGCACTCGTAGGACAATACACTGAACCGGGAGAAGGAAGTTTTCAACCACCTGGAGAACCGGTTTATGATGGTACAAAGAGTAGCTGGGTTAAAGAAGAAATTAGTCTGTCAAATTATCTCAGTTCCCAATTTAGTATTCGATTTAGATTAAGAACTGACGGTGGGGTTACAAGAGATGGCTGGTATCTTGATGACATTGGGATTTTCATTTACACAATCCCAACCAATATATCTGAAGATACTGAACCAGTATATGAATTTTCACTTGGGCAGAACTATCCAAATCCATTCAACCCTTCAACAAAAATAAAATACTCTATCCCATCAGTCATTGCGAGCGAAGCGAAGCAATCTCAATTCGTTTCACTTAAAGTTTTCGATGTTCTTGGTAACGAAGTAGCAACACTTGTTAACGAAGAAAAACTGGCAGGAAATTATGAGATTGAATTCGATGCAACAGGATTATCAAGTGGAATTTATTTCTTCAAACTTCAAGCGGGATCATTTATTGAAACAAAGAAAATGACTCTTCTTCGCTAATCCAGATAAAAGTTGGGACGGAGGACAGGTTTTGCTGAAATAAGAATTTTTATATTTATTTTTTAGTAAAGCCCTGCCACAAAAATGACGGGGCTTTTACTTGCGCCTAACATTTAATATTCTATTTGCTTTTAATTGAGAAATAGTTGATGTTAGGCAGCAAAGAATACATCTACACTTTTTGGAAGGGTTTTTAGCCCAAACTACGCTATCCCCGATATAATCCTAATCTTCATTTCTCCTCTGGCGTAGATGCAGTGCTTCGGTTCTGTGTTTGCGTTTTATCAAAATAATAAATTCTGTTTACAAGGATAATTACAATACTAAAGTAGCTCACTAAAATTATAGAAAGTGAGAGTACTTCGTAGATAAATCTTAGTTTTTTTATGTGACCGATTTTTGTGAAATAAAATTTGTTCTAAATAATTCTTAATAAAAAAGGAATGTTATATGAAAATAATAATTACAATCATCTCCGCAATTGTATTTTTTACAGGAGCTAATGCACAGTGGCAGAAAGTAGCCACTGGGATGGGAATAAACAAAACGGTATATGGGCTTGCAACCGGAAACGGTTACGTGTTTGCAGGAACTTCCGATGCAGGAATTTTCCGTTCAAGTGATAATGGAGATAACTGGGACACTGTTAACACTGGCTTAACAAATTTATATACCTGGGAAGTATCCGTAATAAACAACACCCTCTTTGCCGGAACATTTTCAAACACTTCTTTCCGTTCAACCGATCAGGGAAATAACTGGACACAAATTATACTCGGGAACAATGTAACTTCGGCTCGCGAATTTATTTCCCACAATTCATTCATTTTTGCAGGTTGCTGGGGGTACGGAGCGTTCCGTTCATCAGATAATGGTGATAACTGGAATGAAGTTAATAGCGGCATCAGCAATAAAACTCTATGGGATATGTTATCTGATGGAAATAATTTATTTGCAGCCTCACAAGGAGGTGGTGTTTATCGTTCTACTGACAATGGAGATTCCTGGACTGCCGTTAATAATGGTTTAACAAATTTAAATGCTTACAGACTTGCAATGATTGATAGTAATCTATTTGTAGGTACTGATCCCGGTGGCGTGTTCAGATCTTCGGATAACGGAGATAACTGGCTACAGGTCAATAACGGGCTTACCGGATTAACAATTTATGCTTTAATTACCATCGATTCCAATATTTTTGCGGGAACAAGTAATTCTGGAGTATTCATTTCAAAAGATTTTGGTGAAAGCTGGGATCAAATTAATGATGGTCTACTAAGCCTGGGAATAATTTCCCTTGCATTTGATGGCACTTACTTATATACAGGTACATTCGGAAGCAGTGTTTTCCGACGAGAGATAGATAATGTCTTATCAGTAAATACTATATCAACGGAAATTCCTACTAACTTCAGTCTTGAACAAAATTATCCTAATCCCTTTAATCCAAGTACAAAAATTAAATTTTCAATTTCAAAAGAATCTAATGTAAACTTGAGCATCTATAATGTACTGGGAGAATTGATCTCATCATTAGTTAATGAACAAATGAAACCCGGTTATTATGAATATGATTTCAATGCATCCAATCTTGCTACAGGTGTTTATTTATATAGAATTAAGGCAGGTAATTTTGTTGAGACCAAGAAGATGGTGTTGTTGAAATAAAAATAATATTATTGGAAAAAAATGAACCCCTGCCAATTAATTTTGCAGGGCTTTTTGTTTGCCCCTAACAATCATAAACCTATTGTTTTTTAACTTAAAAAAGCTGATGTTCAGTAGGCAAAAAATATTTACATTTTTTGTATAGGTTTATAGCCTAACTAAGCTATCCTCTCTGTTTTCCAAATACTTTCTTTTTCTTTTGAATCTATGTAGCTCTGTTTATTGGAGTTTGTGAACAGATTCGTTGAATCTAGTCATTAAGTAGTAATGTTAATTGTAAAAGGCCAAAAAGGGGACAGTTATGAACCTAAATTTTATGTATCGAATCTTCCAAATGGTACATAGCTGGATTACAGACAGACTCATCTTTCTAAACTAAGAATG
Source organism: uncultured Ignavibacteriaceae bacterium (assembly GCA_963699475.1). Lineage (GTDB taxonomy): Bacteria > Bacteroidota > Ignavibacteria > Ignavibacteriales > Ignavibacteriaceae > IGN2. Next base: position 356,138 of record CAVOUA010000003.1, read on the forward strand.
CTTTTAATAAAATATTGTTTAAAAAATCTGATAAGGAACAAAGCATGTTAAATACAAAAACAATTTTTTCTCTCCTGATGTTGTCTGCAGTAATGTTGCTGCTAAACACACAAAACATAATTGCGCAACAGCCATATGCAATAATTGAAATTGGTAGTGGAATAACACCAAATGATTTAAATGACAACAATGATGTTGTCGGTCAAATAGGTAATTCACCGGTGCTTTGGAAAAACGGTACGGTTGTACCACTGGAAACAGTTAATAACGGTAATGGCCTAGCCAGTGGAATAAATATTTTAGGGGAGATTAGTGGCAGGGTAAATGTAGCTGTGGAGGCGGTACTTCTAGAACTGCGAAGTGGAATAACTTGGGAAACTTAACATTTACAGATAATGTTCATTACTTAAGTTTCGGTATAAAGTTAAACGATAATGGCTACTATCGGAGGAACAAGCGCAATAGTTGGAAACCCATCACGCGCAACAATCTGGATTAATAATAATCCTGTTTATATAAGTATGCCGGCTAGTAATACTGAGGGTGGATGTTATACTCATGTTACTGACGTAAACAATAATAATTGGGCGGTAGGAAGCGCCTGTGTACCATTCAGCAATTCGAAAACATTTGTGTGGAAAGCCTCAGGTAATATGATTTACCTTCCGGACCTTGGTGAGCAAAGTTATGCTTATGGTATTAATAATAATAATTTAATTGTTGGCAATGTTCAGGAGCCAGTTACATTTTCTAGAAAAGCAGCAGTTTGGGAGAATGAAATATTAAGCATAATTGAAACACCGGTTGGGTTTACCTGGGCTGAAGCAAAGGATGTAAATTCATCAAATGAAATTGTTGGTTATTATCGTGAAGGCTTTGCTAATTCCTTTGGGTTTATTTTTAATGACGGAGTTAGAACTGATCTGAATGCTTTACTCCCTGTAAACTCAGGTTGGAGTATTACAAAAGCAGTTGCAATAAATGATAATGGTGCAATATTGGCGGAAGGATTAAAAAACGGAAATGCATCATCTTGTATTTTAACACCATTAAAGATTTTAGAACCCATGCTAATTGATAAATGGATTGCGGGAGAAAAGGATACGATTACATGGATTGAGACCGGTTGGGTTACGCTGAATATAAAATGTATTTTAAATTTTGATACTCCTTCTGAACAGACACTTACTATTGAAGATGGGATACTCCTCGATTCCGCTGTTTATGCATGGGACATTCCGGACACAATTCTTTCATACCAATCAAAGATAATAATTGAAAACGCAACTAATCCAATTGAAAAAATTGAAAGCGATATCTTCAGAATAAAACCATATGTGTTAACAAGATTAAATGAAGATTCCACTTATTACGAATACAGGAAAGATAGAGACCAATGGGGATTTAGTAATACGCAGAATGATATGTGGCCCCCAACATGGTGGGCACAGTTTAATTACCAGGGAATTGATCCATTTACGGGAAGTCAGTATTCCCAATATCAGGGTAATTTTGTTTTTGCATATACTCTCAACCGAGAACATCCTGATTGGATTAGTTTTGTAAATACATTTACTGTTGATGCTTGTTATATAAGCACTACACTGGGCATATATTCTTCCACAGCAATAACTCGGTGGGAATCTAAATTAGGATTATGGGGTGGTTCTTGCTTTGGTATTGCAGCCACTAACGCTCTTGCATTTGCTTACAAAGAACAGTTTATTAATAAATATCCTGACTTTCCATCTTTTATTAATCCAATTTCTGTAACATCTGATAATGCTGTTAAGAAAACAGTAAATGAATTATTCAGTCATCAGTTTGGTAACCCGCACAAAATATACAGATCGAATATTGGACTTAAAAAGACTCCGAAAGAAACCTTAATTGATTTGATTGAAATGTTTAAGGAGGACAAAGAACAAATAAGAACTCTTAGTTTCAATCACAACAACGGAAGTGGTGGCCACGCTATTTTAGCTTATGGACTTGAGAAAGATGCAGTTAATCCTAGTCTTTTTCATATAAAAGTATATGATAATTCTAATCCCAACTCGAACAATAGAATTACAATTGATACTTCTGCAAATGGTAATAATGGAAGCTGGGTTAATCCGGATTGGCCAGGATGGGGTGGGAACAAATGGTTTTATCTCAGAAATGCTACGGTAGAATATCTAGTTAACCCCACTATGGCTAAAGGGGTTGCTCAACAAAATCCATTCATACTTGATGGATCAGAGCTGGAAGTTTTTAATACGATAACTGCATCAATTAAAATTCAAGATAATATTGGGAACACAACGGGATTCTATAACAATTTAATACAAACAAATGTTCCAGGTTCGAATCCGTTTATTGTTGATAATGGAAGTGAAACACCTCCATATGGATATTCTCTTCCAACAGATAATTATTCGATTGTATTAAATGAGTTTTCAGAAGATACTGTTGATGTTTTTTTCTTCACTGGTAACAAATCATTTTCTTATGAGAGATATGGTGCAACCACTTCACAGACAGACAGATTATTTTTCGATGGAGGAATTAGCGCTGTTAATCCTGATGCAGAGACAAAAACAATTAATCTGCTAAATATTATTAATGAAACCACTCAGGAAAAACTTTTTGTTGTTCGGTCCGTTGAACTTGCTCAGAACGATTCTGTTAAGATTGAAAACCCTGACAGCAATAAAGTAAAACTAATTTCTTACGGAACAGCAAAAGACTACGACGTTGAACTAAACTATGTAACAGAAAATAGTATTGGAAGGTTTGGAGATTTCAATGTTTCATTAACCGCAAACACATCTCATACTTTTGTTCCCGATTGGTCGGATATATCAAACACTGAACTAGCAGTTCTGGTTGATTTTGGTAACGATGGAACGATTGATGATACTTTATTCCTTCAAAATCAGGTATCGGGAATTTTGGACGATCAGGGTTCGCTACTTTCACCTAACAATTACAATCTTGCACAGAACTATCCTAATCCATTTAATCCAGCAACAATTATTCAGTATTCTATTCCTCAAAGAAGCAACGTAACAATAAAAGTTTATGATGTTATTGGTAATGAGGTTGCAACACTTGTTAGTGAGGAAAAAGAACGTGGAGTTTACACAGTTACATTCAATGCTGCTGGTTTATCCAGCGGAATTTATTTCTACAAATTGCAAGTATCAGATCCTGAATCAAGTTCAGGACAAGGTTTTGTAGAAACTAAGAAGATGATTTTACTGAAGTAATCAGGATTTAGAGATCAGAACTCAGAAAAGCCCCAATTTGTTTGGGGCTTTTTTAGATATGTCTCGTCCTAAAAAAGGTTTCCTGCCATTTTATAATAATCTATACTGTGCCTTTGAAGGGTCTGGAAGACAAATCCTAAGGTGGGTTAAAACATTACCCCCGAAGTGTGGATTGCATAGACATACTTAAACGGACTCCTAATTTTATCGAAACGTATTGTTAGCTTGATCGACTATACCGTCGAGCATCAGACGGATAAGTCGGAATTTAATTAACAATTGTCATTTAATAACTACAAATGGCTTGGCACGGTTGTTCTTTGGTTAATATAAATTCAATAAGAATTAGAAAGTCATTTAATTAAAGGAGAACATATTTTGAAAAAGCAATTTAAATTTGCAATAGTATTTTTTATATCAGTTCTATTTATATCCGCGTGTAACACAGATGTTAATTCATCTGAAACGCCTGTATTAGACAAAACATTAATTGAATTGGAAGGCGAGTATAATTTTAATGATTATAATACGTCTACTCCTTTGCTAAGATTAGATGATAATGGAATTGAAACTGAGGTTGGAATAATTTCAGTTGGACAAGAATTTGTATCTGAAACCAAAGCCTATCTATATGTAAAATTTGATATCGATGCACCATATGCTGCAAATCTATTACAATTAAACCTGAGTAATGTGGATGGTTGCGTTGATAATTTAAGTAGTACATATGACCCATATATGGCGATAAATTTAGATGGAGAAACTACTTACACATTCAGGATGAAAATTATTGGCGATGAAATAGACGGAAGACCAATCTTGACAGGATTTTGGGATAATTTTTATGTAGTACCAAGTGGTATTATTAAAACAGATGAAGAAAGAAAAACATATCCTTGGTTCAAGACTTTTAAATATTCGATTGAAGATAATTTATAAGAATAACAAAGAACATTTTCTATTCAAGGACGGGTCTCCGTCCTTGATCTATTTACCTACTGTATTTATAATATAAAAATTTAACACACAGGATTGAAGTCCTTAGGCTGAAGTACAATTTTATATGCGGGGGTTGTTAATTGGGAAGCTGCTGGATTCCACATCCAGCGATTAGAATTCGAGTCCCTAACCCCGTGCAAATTTTCAAACTCTAGATTAAAATAAAATGATTTTACTGCAGTAATCAGGGCTTAGAGATCAGAACTCAGAAAAACCCCATTTTTTTCGGGCTTTTTATTATTAAATCCTTAACAACATTAAGAGTTTACAGCACTTACTATAGATTGACATTCAGTCTGAGTATTGGACTAGTTTAACTTTGTTTGGGCGAAGTAAATGTAATTTATTCTCATCATCCACTTTTCACTTTCACTCATTGGATCCTGCCTTCACCGGACAACTATCGGTCAGGTTAATAATTTATTTTCTTATTTATTTAAGCCTTAAGGAGGTTTATATGCTTAGTGAAACAGTTATCAAAGAGTTTGGGGAAAGTCTACGTGGGGAATTAATATTACCGGCAGATCCGGGATATGACGATGCCAGGAAAGTTTACAATGGCATGATCGATAAAAAACCAGCAATAATTGCAAAATGTTTCGATGTTGCTGATGTAATCACTTCTGTTAATTTCGGACGAGAAAACAAAATGCTTATTTCTGTTCGTGGTGGTGGGCACAATGCTGGTGGTTTAGGTATTTGTGATAATGGATTAGTTATTGATCTTTCACAAATGAGATATACTCACGTTGATCCTAAAACAAGAACTATTCGCGTAGGGGGTGGATGCCAATGGGGCGACGTTGATCACGCAGGTCATGCATTTGAATTGGCAGTTCCCACTGGAATTATTTCAACTACCGGTGTCGGAGGATTAGCTCTTGGTGGCGGAGTTGGCTATTTAAGTCGTAAATATGGATTGACAATTGATAATATTCTCGAAGTAGATATGGTATTAGCTGATGGTTCTTTTGTTAAAGCAAGCGCAAATGAAAACCGGGATCTTTACTGGGCTATACGCGGTGGTGGTGGGAACTTTGGAATAGTTACATCCTTTTTATTCCAGGGTCATCATGTAAATACGAGCTTTGGCGGACCCACACTTTGGCATATCGATAAAACAGAAGAGATTTTAAAATGGTACAGAGACTTTATGGTAAATGCTCATGAAGATGTATATGGCTTTTTTGCAACTTTAACGGTTCCCGGTCCACCTTTTCCTGAAGAACTTCACGGTAAAAAAATGTGTGGAGTTATCTGGAACTATTTAGGACCACATGATAAAGCAGATGAAGTATTGAAACCAGCTCGTGATCTAAAACCAGATTTTGATTTTGTGGGACCGATACCGCATCCTACACTTAATAGCATGTTTGATGTGTTTTATCCCACAGGATTAAATTGGTACTGGAGAGCTGATTTTATAAAAGATATTCCGGATAAAGCAGTTGCTCAGCATGTCAAATTTGGTAAGGAATTACCAACTCCTCATTCAACTATGCATCTTTATCCTATTAATGGAAAAGCACACAAAGTTGGTAAAAATGATACACCATGGGCGTACAGAGATGCAAACTGGGCTCAGGTAATGGTGGGTGTCGATCCCGATCCTGCTAACAATGCAAAGATTACTAAATGGACAAAGGATTACTACGATGCAATACATCCATATTCTGCAGGCGGTGCTTACATTAATTTTATGATGGATGAAGGACAGGATAGAGTAAAAGCATCTTACAAAGATAATTATGATAGGCTGGTCAAAATTAAAAGCAAGTATGATCCGAAAAATCTATTCCGTGTAAATCAGAATATAAAGCCAACTGCTTAATTAATAATAAATTGTTATATATTTTATCCCTCACTTATTTATATGAGTGGGGGATTTTTTATATCAATAAATTAACCTAAGCATCCTATAATTTTAAGCTGAATGAAAGTACCAAAAAGAATTTTGCCAATAATTGTGTTCTCCCAGTTCGCCGGAACCTCACTCTGGTTTGCAGGCAATGCAATTGTTGCAGATTTACAGACTGCAATGAATGTGAATATAGATGATACAGGAATAATCACTTCGGCAATTCAATTGGGATTTATAACAGGCACGCTCTTATTCGCTTTGCTTTCATTGTCTGATAGATATTCACCAAGAAAATTATTTCTTTTATGTTCAGTCCTCGGTGCTGTCTCAAACTTACTTGTTTATTTCATCGCTTATAATTTATTCTCCTTACTTGTTCTAAGATTCATCACCGGATTATTTCTAACAGGTATATATCCTATTGGAATGAAGATAGCTTCAGGCTGGTACAAGAAAGGTTTGGGAAATGCTATTGGTTTACTTGTTGGCGCTTTGGCTATTGGAACTGCTTTCCCTCATTTAATTAAAAGTTTCGGTGGCTCATTACCGTGGGAACAGGTTATCTTTATTGTTTCTGGTTTTTCAGTGGTAGGTGGATTAGCAATGTATCTTTTTGTTCCCGATGGTCCATATATTTCTTCGGGGACAAAGTTTAATTCAAAAGTAATTATTACAATCTTTAAGAATAAAGAACTAAGATCATCTGCTCTTGGTTACTTCGGACATATGTGGGAACTTTATACATATTATGCTTTGATTCCACTAGCCCTACTATACTATTTGAAACTTAATCCGGCGGAATTAAACATCTCTTTCTGGTCTTTCATAATAATAGCATCGGGAAGTATCGGGTGCATAGTTGGGGGAGTAGTTTCAAAGAGAACCGGCAGTGCAAAAGTAGCTTTTGTTCAACTTGCACTTTCAGGTTTTTGCTGTTTGATTTCACCTATAATGTTTAATACCGCTGCACCAATTTTTTTAACCTTTCTGATCATTTGGGGAATAGTAGTTATGGGTGACTCACCTCAGTACTCAGCTATCATTGCACTATCAGCACCCAAAGAACTGGTTGGTTCAGGATTAACTTTAGTAAATAGTATTGGCTTTGCCATAACAATTCTAAGTCTTTGGTTTGTTTATCAGTTTTTGGATATAATAAACATTTCTTATGCTTTGATGATACTTGCCTTAGGACCAATATTAGGATTAATATCGATGAAAAAATTATTGAAAGCAAAAAGCTTAAAATTAGATTAAACTTCTTAAACGAAGCTTGCAATCTCTTGCAGGCTTTTCTTTTTTATATCAGGTACTTTTGCATCATCTGAAGGATATCCAACAACAAGCAATAAAAAAGGTCGTTCATTTTTTGGTCTGTTTAAAATTTCATTTAAAAAATTCATTGGGCTTGGTGTGTGAGTAAGTGAAACTAGACCGGCATTATGAATTGCAGTTATTAAAATACCAGTAGCAATTCCTGTAGATTCCATTGAATAATATTGTTTGACCTGTCTTCCATCAGGATAGGACCTCATAACTTTTAGAAAAGATAGCAATTAAATATGGTGCCTTTTCAAGAAAAGATTTGTTCTCATCTGTGCCGAGAGGCTCAAGAACTTCAAGCCATTCTTTTGGTGCACGTTTAGTATAAAATTCTTTTTCCTCTTCTTCAGCGGCAATTCTTATTTTCTTTTTTATTTCAGGATTTGAAACAACAACAAAATGCCATGGCTGCAGGTTTGCACCGCTCGGCGCCGTCCCCGCGGATTTAATACAGTTCTCAATTATTTCTGTTGGGACAGGCGTATCAGAAAAGTCTCTCACGGTTCTTCTTCTCTTTATATCATCAAAAAATGCTTTTGCTCTATTCAACATATCAGCTTCTGAGTATTTGGTGTAATTTCCTAGTGGAATGAAATTGGGTTTACTCATAATGTTTTGTTTTTTGTGAATACTTTTTCAAAGTTAAATTATTTTGGCATTCAACACCAATTTTATACCGTTAATCATTAAGTAATCTCACAAAAACTTTCTATCGCTTAATTTAGTAGTGATTTGGTAACCATTTCTATAAAAATAAAGTCTAATGAAAAAACAATCGGAGAAAAGTTATGTTGACCGAATACAAAATATTAAGACAAATTGCTGCTACTTTAATAATACTAGTGGCATTCTCTTTCCCAGCCTGCGGAAGTATGCATGTATCTTCAGACGATGATCTTCAGCTAATCCGGGAAAAATCTTTCAATATTTCACCAGGGAAAAATCTCTATGTTGATATAAATTCCGGGAATGTAAAAATAACTAACTGGGATAAAGCTGAGGTTTATGTGAAAATTTTAGGCAATGAAAATGCAATGGAAAAAATGGATTTCACTCTGGAAGGAAATGAAGAAGAGGTCAAAGTGACAGGTAAGAAAAAATCATCAGCATCTTCCTGGTTTAGTAATATAAATCTGGAAGTTGAAATTAAAGTCCCTTCTAGTTTCAACGTTGATGTAAATACTTCTGGAGGAGATATCAAATGCGGAGGCATTAAAGGAAAGGCTAACCTGAATACTTCAGGTGGTGATATCTGGGCTGATAAATTTTCGGGAAACCTGAGTGCTTCAACTTCGGGGGGAGATATTTTTCTTTTTTGTCGGGATGCAAGTATTGACGCTGAAACTTCCGGTGGAGATATCCGTCTTGAATACGAAGGAGAAAATAAGGGAATAGATATTTCAACTTCCGGCGGAGATATTGAAATTAAACTGCCAAAAATGTTTAATGCTGCAATGGAATTGTCAACGTCAGGTGGCGATGTTTCCTGTTCACTTAATATGACTAATATTAAGAAAGTTTCCGGCAGTCGTTTAATTGGCGATTTAAATTCTGGCGGTGAAAAACTTTCGGCTCATACTTCAGGCGGGGATATTTCTGTAACAGGGAAGTAGAAATTAAAAAGGCGGGTCAAGCCCGCCAATTTTTTTAGTTAATCGTAATTAGATAAGGTTTTATTTTTTCTTCAATATGTTGTTTTGGAACTGCACCTATCACTGCATCTACAACCTGACCGTCCTTAAATATTCCCAGTGTTGGAATGCTTCTTATTCCATAAGTCATGGCAGTGTTCTGATTTTCATCTGTATTTAGTTTAACAACTTTTAACTTTCCTTCATATTCATTTGCAATCTGTTCAACAACGGGTGCAACCATTCTGCAAGGACCGCACCAGGGTGCCCAAAAATCAACCAGCACCGGAGTATCTGATTTTAATACTTCCTGTTCAAAATTAAAGTCAGTTCCTTCGATTACGTTTTTCATTCTCTATAAGCCTTTATTTGTTAATAAATATTTGTCCGAATAGCCAAATCTTATCAAAGACGGACAATAATAAGATGAATAGTAAAGCGTTAAGGATTCATCAATATTTTGACGGAAATCACATATTTTTAACGATTTAGAGATAAAAATTTAGTCCTTTTATAGTTCCGCATCCATCGCTTCTTCATAGTATTTACGATATGTTTTAATTGAGCTGAATATTGACTGGGCAACTTGATTTTGTCCGGTAGAAGATTTCAAGAATTTAGCATCATTCTTGTTTGAAATAAATCCTGTTTCAATAAGAACACTTGGCATTGAGGCACCAACCAAAACATAAAAACCTGCCTGCTTTACTCCACGTGATTTTAATTTAAGATTTACGTCGAATTCTTTATGTAGAAGCTCAGCAAATTTTTCTGAGTATTTCATATAAGCTGAGTGAGCCATACTTACAAGTATAAAATTTTCGTCTGTCAGCTTTTCATATTTCTCCGGATTATCTTCATACTTAATCACGCTGTTTTCTGTTTCTGCAATATCTATTGCTTCCTTAGTTCTTCCCGGTCTTAAAAGATAAACTTCAGCGCCGCTGGCGTCACTTGGCTTTTTCTTTGTTGAGTTGCAGTGAATTGATACGAAAAGTTTACCTTCATTTTCATTTGCAATTTTTCCTCTTTTATACAAATCGATAAATGCGTCATCTTTTCTTGTGTACACCACTTTAACGTCGGACATTTCTTTTTTTATTAGTGCACCCAGCTTAAGTGCAACTGCAAGTGTAACATCTTTCTCCTTCAAGTTATCAATCCCAATTGCACCCGGATCTTTTCCTCCGTGACCTGCATCAATAACAACAACATCAAAATTCCATTTCTGCATATTCTTTTTTGTCTGATCGCTTTTGCTAAAAACTTTATTATGGATAGTAATGATGATATCATTGCTTCCCGCGACATTCATCACTTCGTTTGTTGAGTATTCACTCCCGACTTTCAACTTAAATTCAACATCCAATCCAACGTTTCTTGTTTCAATTTGTTGTATAAGATTGTTGATTCCTTCCCGGCTGGTCCTCTGGACATCAGCATTCACTTTTCTGAAAATTATTGTGAGCTCACCATCTTTAAATGAACTGTAGTATGAAGGAATTATCGATTTTGAATGAATGCGAATAAGTGTCCCATTTACTTTTTCAGTGATTGATAATCCGGTTATATCATAACCCGTAGTTGGCGGAAGATCAGGATCATCATATATCCATTCCTTATTTTCAATCGGGGAAGTAGTTTCCTCTCCCACAATAAGTCTGTTTGGTTTATCGAATTTTAATTTACGTTCGACTACTATTTCAAGCGGACCGAGCAAGAAGGGAAGTGGGACGAATGTCTTATTATTCCTTAAATAAGTTGATTTTGGAAGCTGATAAACCCTTGGTGTTCCGTTTGAACGAGGAGTAATAATTATGAAAGGATTTCTGGGGGTTGATTTAAGCAAAAAATAATTCGATTTGAGCTCAACCTTTCCTGTCGTTTTACTTATAAAGTAATTGATTGATAACGCTTCTGCAAGTTCTGAGATTGAAACGTAGATAATCCCTTCGTGCATCCAGGCAGAAACAGATTTAGTTTGCTCATCTTCGACTATAAATATGTTTTCAATCTGCTGAGCAAATGAATTTACAAATGTGAATAGAATTAGAAATAGATAAAATATCTTTTTCATTGAGAAGTAAAACCTATCCAACGAAAGGAATCATAAATCCGCTTTTCTTCCTGTAATCAGAAAATTTTTCTGCGAAATATTTAGCAAGCAGCTTGTCCTCAAGCGAAGCTCTCAAAATATAAATTGGAATTTCAATCAAAGCTAAAACTCCAACTATGTATCCTAAAGTTGCCGCCGTTGCTCCCAAATCCAGCAGTATCTGGCAAAGGTACTGCGGGTGTCGTATGATTTTAAATGGTCCTTTCGTGACCAACTCGTGATTCTTTTTTATTATTATCTCCTGAGAGTAATTATCACCAAGAGTTTTAAATGACCAAACCTGTATCCAAGAAAAAACCAGATAAACTACAAGACCAATGTAACGGATTATGTTGTATTCATTTAGGTATTCCAGCGTACCTATTTGGAACACGGCAAGTATAAGTGCAACAAGAGAAAGCATCGAAAGTATTGGTGGAAATTTTTGCAGAAAAGTTTTGGGTTTTTCTTTTATTTCTGAGACAGTCGATTTTAACCCGCGTTTTGCACCAGTTACGTTTGCACCGAAAGTTGCGATTACATTCAGAAGTATGATTATGTTGATTGGATCCATTTGTTTTTACCTTAAGCAGAAAATCTGAAATACATTTCAGAAAATATAATTAAAAAGATTGTTAGTTGGGGAATAATTAGTTGGTGGTTAGCGGTTTGTTGGTTTAAGATTGAAGTTATTTTGTTTCTGAACTAAGTAATTTTACAGACAAAAAATTCAACTAACAACTGCTGAACTAAAACTAAAGACTAATCAACTAAAAACTAATCAATCGATTTTGCATGCCGTTTCATTATTTCCCGCCACTCTTCGATGGAAAGTTGTTCCGATTCATCAACAAGCATTACAGGAATATCATCCTCAATCCGGTATCGACGGCGAGTGTCTCTGTCTGTAGAAACCAATGTATTACCATCCAGCACCAAATCTGCCTTGGTTTCAGGGCAGCAGAGTATATCTAGAAGCTCTTTACTGATCATTTTGAATTCTTTTTATTTCAAAGATAAAAAACTTCTAATCAAATTGTTATTAGCAGTATTTTTAGATTTGTTTGACGCGTTTAGTAAGAAAAAAATAAAATTAATTTGCATCATTGCTAAACTATTGTTAAAATACAATCCCTCACCCTAACGTCCCCCGTAAAACTCTGACTCTTTTTACAAAGAGAAAGAGGGGGGACGGTTTTATTATATCATATTTATGCATTTGAATGAAAAGTTGATTGTTTTTCTTGTAAAATTTTTAACATCGGACCTTTTATAGATTTAAATATTAAATTGAAACTGATTCGGATGACAGAAATTACTAATGTAGAATTTATCTTTTAATTGCATTGAATATGCGTTAAATCAACTAAATCGGGTGTAAAATTCAAACAAATTCAATAAATGCCGACCTCAGTTTCTTTCTAATAAAAACCAATTTTTATATATTTCAACTCGATTTATATCGGGAACATAACTATTTATGAAAATATACAATTCTCTCTTAAATACTATCCGGGCAAAAGGAGCAGCTTATTTAATCCTATTAGATCCCGATAAACTGTCGAATTCTAAAATACTGCCATTCATACGACATTGTGAAAAATCCGGGGTTGATGGATTTCTTATTGGCGGCAGTCTTATGATGAGCGGTGACCTTGACTCTTTTATAGAAAATGTTAAGGTTGAAACTTCTCTCCCGTTAATAATTTTCCCGGGTAGTATAAACCAGATCTCATCTCTTGCCGATGCAATCCTGTTTCTGTCAGTAATAAGCGGCAGGAACCCGGAACATTTAATTGGCAAACACGTTACTGCATCACCACTAATTAAAAGAACTAAAATTGAACCAATCTCAACTGGATATATTTTAATTGAATCAGGAGTGACGACCACTGCAGTATATATGAGCGGAAGTCTTCCTGTGCCCAGAAACAAACCTGAAATTGCGGTAGCCACAGCATTAGCTGGTGAATATCTAGGGATGAAATTTATTTATCTCGAAGCAGGCTCGGGAGCTCAGGAATCAGTCCCTGATGAAATGGTTAAAGCTGTTTCGGAAGAATGTTCTATCCCAATAATTGTTGGCGGTGGAATACGGACCCCACAATCAGCCAGAAGAAAAGTTGATAACGGTGCAAGCATTATTGTAACGGGTAACTTTTTTGAAGATGAAAATAATTGGGATCTCATAAAAGATTTTGCAAGCGCTATTCATCACAAATTGCCTGTTGAAGTTTAGAAAATTTTCTGTCAAATCAACTCAATTAATATTCACTTATCATTAGATTAAATATGGATGCAAATAAATTTATTATTGATTCTTTAAACGAAAGCTCTGAAACAAAAATTAAAATTAAAAATCAGCTTGCTGATGAAATTATTAAAGCAGTTGATTTACTCTCGGCTTGTTTTAATGATGGGAATAAACTTCTACTTTGCGGCAACGGTGGCAGTGCAGCTGACTGCCAGCACATTGCAACCGAACTGATGATCAGGCTAAGTCATCACATTCAAAGACCGGCATTACCTGCTATTGCACTTACAACAGATTCATCCAATTTAACTGCCGGTGGAAACGATATCGGTTTTGAAAATGTTTTTGCCAGAAACGTGGATGGACTTGGAAATAATGAAGATGTTCTGCTCGCAATTTCTACAAGCGGCAACTCACCAAATGTTGTTAAGGCAGTTGATATGGCTCACAAAAAAGGAATGAAAGTAATCGGATTTCTGGGTGGGGATGGCGGTAAACTAAAAGATACAGTTGATCTGCCAATTGTAATTCCTTCTTCAAATGTTCAACGTATTCAGGAAGGGCACATCACAGTAGCACATATCATTTGTGAGTTGGTTGAGGAAAAACTCTACGGCGAGTCTTAAATCTCAAATCACAAACAATTATCTAATACTAAAATCCAAATTTTAAATAGTTTGAGTTTTTAAAATTGTTTATTGAAATTTACTTGTGATTTGTTGTTTGGTTTTTGGAAATTATCAATTTGATATTGATAACTTACTTCCTATCCAAAAAACTTTATTACCTAATTTAATGTTATGGCTTTCACAGAACCCCGCGTTAACTTCAAGAACATAAAGTGCCGGGGCTGATGATGGATAACTTTGTTCTGAAAGCGGTGTAGTATCTTTGTGTATTGTGACAATTTCTTTATTACTGTTAATAAAAAGGATGTCGAGTGAAAAAAGTGTATTCATCATCCAGAATGATTGATACCTTTCTTCCGGGAAAATAAAAAGCATTCCCTGCATCTCTTCCATACTCTGGCGGTTCATCAAACCTAACTGTCTTTCATAATCATTATCAGCAATTTCAATATCAATTTTAATAATTGGATTCGCTATTGAGTCAGTAATAGTTAACTCGCCTTCCTTTTTAAATTTATAATAATGCATTTCACTACTCTCGTCAGTGCAGTTATTAAGGATGAAAAAGAAAACAACAATTATTGCTGCAGTTGCAATTCCGATCTTCACGATTAACGGCTTTAAGTTTTTTCTTGATTGTGCAGGTTCTTCCCGCTTTTTTTTTCTGTTCTTTTTACCCATAGGATAAATCCCGATATTAGCAGGTGTTAATATAGCTATTAGATGTAAAATATTATGAGAAAAGAAAAATCAAGAATTCTTGAGAGAAAAGAAATAGTTCTCGATCAAACACAGAGCAAAATGACAGCCAGCGGTTGGGGGCAGGAAGTTCTGGATAATACAATTACAGAAAAAATAACTTATCTATCGGACGGGCTGAAAGTGAGTGGATACATTTCTTATCCAAAAGATAATTCAAAAAAATACCCTTGTGTCATCTGGAACCGAGGTGGAATTGGCAACAGAGGTGCTATTGATTCTTTTACTGCAAGGGGCTTATTCGGACAGATTGCAAGCTGGGGATATGTTGTTTTTGCTACACAATATCGTGGTAATGACGGTGGTGAAGGACATGGATGAATTTGGTGGTGAAGATGTTAACGATGTTCTCAATTTAATTCCTCTAGCTGATGAAATTGAAAACGCCGATACTACAAAGTGGGGGATCGAAGGATGGAGTCGCGGCGGTATGATGACTTATCTTGCATTAACAAGAACCAACTTGTTTAAATGTGCAATTGTAAATGGAGGAATTGCTAATCTTCGTTGCAGTTCGGATGAGAGTCCTTTTATGCGGAGATTGTATGAGGTTACATTAGGTAAATACAAAGAGAATGAATTTTATGAAAAGTGTGAAAGCCGCTCAATTGTTAAATTCGCAGAGAAGCTATCCCAAAGACACACCAATACTTATAATTCACGGGACAGAGGATGAAAGAGTCTTGCCTCACGATTCAATTGATCTTTCATACAAACTTCTTGAATTAAAAATTCCATTCCGACTTGTTATGCTTGAAGGCGGAGATCATTTTATGAAAAAACATCGCAAGGAAGTTGATGAGATGAGGAGAAGGTGGTACGAGAAATATCTCCGTTAGCGTGATGTCATTCCGGACTTGATCCGGAATCTCTATTTCAAGAGAACCATTTTCCTAGTTTCCAAGTAACTGCCTGCTTGCAATTTATAAAAATAAATTCCGCTTGGCAGACCGGCAGCATCGAAATTCAACTTCGTGACTTCCGGCAGGTTTCACTTCATTAACAAGAGTTGCGATTTCATTTCCCAGAAGATCGAAAACTTTGAGTGAAACCTTGATGTCACTCTGAGCTTGTCGAAGAGTGACAGATGGAATAGTATATTTTATTGTGGTTGATGGATTAAACGGATTCGGGTAGTTTTGTGATAAATTGAATCCTGATGGTAATTCATTTTTGTCATCAGAAATATCTGTCAAGCCGCCTGCATCTATCCACTCAGTATATATTACACAGGCTATCCTGTAAGAAGCATTCTTGAATAAATCTATCGTAAAGTTTTTAGCGATTTCCCAGAACTTATTGTAATATGTAGAACTATTATGGTTACCCGCATACGCATTCGCAACTGAGTCAGCATATAAAACTGAGTCTACATACTGATAATTTTCATATAACATATTGAAAACAAAATCGGATAAATTTTCTATATACTGCAGACTGTCACCATCGTAAATTATCTGAGATTGGAAATCTCCTATTAAACTCGATTCATAGCGGGAATGAACACCCGTTTGATTTGTATACTGACCATTATAATTTCTTGTTATGTGTAAAGGCATATGTCCGTCTGCGATATAATGACCGAGATCTGCAGAAAGCAGCATTGCTTTGTGCATATCATTAATTTCAAAAGCAGCTTGAAGAGAATCAGCAGTTTTTAATATTGCCCACGGAAGAATTCCCTGATCCATAACAAATGATAGACCGTGTATTGCTACACACGAATCAAAGCTTTGCGGAATAGTTCCTGTTGCGATGAATTCCGGGTAATTATCTATATCGATATAATGCTTTGGACCTTCAGTGGGGTCCCAGGATTTTCTTGCATCTGCATCTGAGGCGTGTGCTGCTAGTGAATCTGCCCAGGTATCAAAGAATTCCATTTCGGGAAGAGCAGAAAGAATGGTTCTATAATTTATAATACTGTGTCCGACATATCCCCATCCTAAAAAGAAAAAAGCTGATATGAAAATAATTGGAAGAAAAATTCTTGTCTTCAGTAAAGATTTATTTTTGTCAGTGATTCGTAGCATTTGCAATCCGTTTTAATTTATTAAGTACTTGCTCAAACATAAAGAGGTTTGAGTGATGGCACAATGAAAATAAAGTGATTATTTGGGGAAATATTGTAGAATATAAAAAGGGGAGCCGAAGCTCCCCGAAAAATATATTATTCAGTGCTTACTTTAGCAGTATCATCTTCTTCGTTTGTATGAATTCTCCTGCTTTCAATTGATAGAAATAAACTCCGCTTGGCAAGTTGGTGGCATACAAGGTTAACTCATAAGTACCTGCCGGTTTTTCTTCAGTAACTAATGTTTCTATCTCATTTCCCAATATATCATAAACTTTAATAGCAACAATACTAATTTCTGGAATTTGGTATTTAATCGTTGTGCTAGGATTAAAAGGATTTGGATAGTTTTGATGCAGGAAATATTCATCTGGTACGGTTTCTATCTGGTCAGAGTTGTCAACGACCAATTCAGTATTTCCTTTCAAAATTGTAAATCCTTCACCAGCAACCCACAGAAATGGTAGTCGATCCTCCATAAACAAACTAATTGTATTAAGCTTTCGCATCGTAAAAGTCGGATAATGCTGTTCATGTGGCATCACGTCAGGAACATATTTGGTGACCCGACCTTTCTCACCGGTTAAAAAAATACGGTATCTACCAAAAATATCAGTGCCAACCATTTGCACATCACGAAACTGGATACTTCGGGAAAGGGGTCGGTTATTCCAATTTTCGCCTCCATCTGATGTTAGAGGAACTTCACCATTGCTATATGCTAAAACTCCATTCAATGAATCAATAAAATCCAAACTGTAACCACCAACAAAATAATTAATATCCCAAATCGGCTGCCAGGTTTGAGCAGTATCTTTTGATAGCCAGATTCCTTTGTTATTTATAGACCATAGATGTCTAGGATCAGTAAATATCATTTTTGAAGCCTGAATATACTCGGATCCAATTGGGTAGGTAATCTTCTGCCATGAAGTTCCACCATCAGTTGTAATAAAATTTGATTGAATGTTATAGTTATTGGAACCCGGGTTTTCTTCTTCTGCGGCTCCGAAAATAATTCCAAGTTGTTCATCTAGAAAAGTTATACCGCCGTAAAAAATAATTCTATCACCGAAATAGACAGAGTCCCAAACTGTTCCTCCAGTAACTGTTTTAAAAACATTCTCAGGTGTAAGAATAAAACCTTTCAACGAATCCAACATTTCAATCCCCATAAGGGAGTTATACCCGCCATAAAAATCCAGTTGATTATTCCAGTTATATCCACCATCCGTTGTCTTATAAACAGAATAGTAGCTTAGAGCCCAACCAGTATAAGGAGATACGAAATCAATCTTGGCTATATCATCATCAATTGAATTACTGACACGCTGCCAGTTAATTCCACCATTTGTAGTAAATAGAAAATCTGAACCATAAGCTAATCCATTCTGAGCGTCTCTAAAGAAGAGCTTAAAATTGCCATACGAGTTTATTAAACTCTCTTGCCAATTTACACCGCCATCAGTAGAAAAAATGATTTTATTAACTGCTACTGCATAAATGTTCATTTCGCTTAATGTAAAGATGTGATTTATATCCAGATTCGATGTGGGAGAGTGAACTAAAATCCATGACAAACCTCCATCTGTGGTTTTATAAATTCTCTCATCTTCACCTGCAATAAAACCTTCTGTTTCACTTGCAAAAGACATTGTAACAAGATCAAAAGGTAAATCGCACCAAAGCGTATCCCAACTGTCTCCCGAATCATCACTTTTAAGAATAAAAGAAACTGAATCAGAAATGACTCCATTATAAAAAGCATTCAAGCTACTACCCATTGCTAATAGTCTTCCGCCATTCAATTTTTGGAATTGATGTACATTGCCGTAAAGTTCTTCCCATTGATACAAACTATCACCCATAAGAAAGGTTGGTATGTTATAAGTGTACCGCCAGTCATTAAAGAAATTATCCAGCTTCTTAATTCCTTCATCTACAGATTTGATCATCTGGTTAAGCGAAATAGGAAGAAATGTTCTTGCATCAGACATAGATATCTGAGCTTCTTCCCAATTGTTGCCACCATCAGTTGTGTAAATAAAAGGAACGTCAATCTGTATAAAAATATTTTTATCAATAAAGCCGAAGCCGTTTAAATTATTGATGAACTTAAGTTCCTTAATTGAATGCTCAGGATAATATTTAATTATATTCCAGGTAAAGCCCCCATCGCTTGTTGTGAGAATATCTCCAGCTTCATTTACACAATAGCCTTTATATTGATCAAGAAAAACTAAATCGTTTATAAAATCAGTAGGAATGTCGGGATAAACCAAATCCCATTGGGAGAAACAAAATTGAGATGAGAATAAAATTATTAGAAAAAGGCATATGAAGTTTTTCATTATTACCTCCGTTAAAATTTCAATTTAAATTTAATGATTTGAGAGATGAGAATAAACTAAAAAGGCGACTTAGGAAGTCGCCTTAATAAAGATTTGATTGATCTCTTACAAAATAAACTTACTCAAGATCTCTATCTTTTACAATTTTATCAAGCTTTTCTTTCACAAACTCTGCCGTGATGTTAATTGTTTCAGTTGGAATTTTATCGGGTACGTCGAATAAAATTTCATCCAGCAAAGTTGTAAGAATTGTATGAAGTCTTCTGGCACCGATATTTTCAACAGCTTCATTAACTTCTGTTGCTATTCGGGCAATCTCTCTTATCCCATCTTCTGCAAAATGTAATTTAACACCCTCTGTTTCCAATAAAGCGGAATATTGTTTAAGCAAAGCATTTTGTGGAGTTGTTAGTATTAATACAAAATCTTCTTCGGTTAAACTTTTGAGTTCTACACGAATTGGAAATCTTCCCTGCAATTCAGGAATAAGATCAGATGGTTTTGCAATGTGAAATGCACCGGAAGCGATGAAGAGTACGTGGTCGGTTCTTACAACTCCATACTTTGTGTTAACATTTGTGCCCTCAACAATTGGAAGAAGATCTCTTTGTACACCTTCGCGTGATACATCAGGTCCGTGACCCTTCCCACCACTGCTTGCGACTTTGTCAATCTCATCGATAAAAATTATGCCTGATTCTTCAACTTTTTGTACTGCTTCACGCTGAACAGTTTCCATATCAATAAGTTTTTGTGCTTCTTCCTGAGCAAGTAATTGTCTCGCTTCAGCAATCGTTGTTTTTCTTTTTTTCTTTTTCTTTGGCATCATATTGCCAACAATCTCCTGGATATTAATTCCCATGTCATCCATTCCGAATGGACCCATTACCTGCATACCAATTGCCGGCTGTGCCTGCGAATCAAACTCAATCAGCTTATCATCCATTTCACCATTTTTCAATTTCACTTTCATCCATTCGCGAGTTTTTTTGTTCTGATATTCTTCAGAATTAATCTCATCAACATTTTGTCCGGCGTCTGCTTGCGTTTGAACCTGAACCGGTTGTGCCGGCTGATGTGGTTTTCTCACAGGTGGAATAAGTATATCAAGAATCCTTTCTTCGGCAAGATGTTCTGCTTTGGATTGTACTTCTTTTGTCTTTTCAGCTTTTACCATATTAACAGCAAAGTCAGTAAGATCACGAACCATTGATTCAACATCTCTTCCAACATAACCAACCTCAGTAAACTTTGAAGCCTCAACTTTTACAAAAGGTGCTGCAGCAAGTTTTGCAAGCCTTCTTGAAATTTCAGTTTTTCCTACTCCGGTTGGTCCGATTAAGATGATATTATTCGGAAGAATTTCTTCACGAAGAACATCTTCTATTTGCTGTCTTCTCCATCTGTTTCTAAGTGCAATCGCAACAGCACGTTTTGCTTCAGTCTGACCGATAATATATTTATCAAGTTCTTCTACAATTTTACTTGGTGTTAATTCCTGCATTGATCTTTCATTCATCTTTATTCAGCTCCAATTACTTCAACATTAATTTTATCGTTCGTGTATATGCAAATTTCTGCCGCATTCCTGAGCGATTCTTCAGCAATCTCTTTTGCAGAAAGCTTACTGTATTTTTTTAACATTCTTGCTGCAGATAAAGCATACATTCCACCGGAACCAATGGCAACAATTTTATCATCAGGTTCAATCACATCACCGTTACCTGAAACAATTAGTGCAGTATCTTTTGAAACAACCGCAAGCATAGCTTCGAGGCGACGGAGTATTTTGTCGGTTCTCCATTCTTTGGCAAGTTCAACTGCAGCACGGCTAACATTTCCACGATACTGCTGCAATTTATCTTCAAATCTTTCCATTAAAGAAAAAGCATCTGCCGCACCTCCTGCAAATCCGCAAATTACTTTTCCATCAGAAAGTTTTCTTATCTTTAACGCATTGTGTTTCATTATTGTATTGCCAATTGAAACCTGCCCATCACCACCAAGAGCAGCAGTTCCATTGTGAACTATTCCAAGAATAGTTGTTGATCTTATTCTTTTACTCATACAATTTCCTATTCGCTTTCAGTTAAAATTTTTTGATTGTAAGGCTTAAAAAACTTAAACGGAAAAATTCTAGGTACTTCCTTCCTGTAATTTGTATAAACCTCACCAAACTGTCTTACTAATTTCCTCTCTTCATAATAAGAACCAATGTAAAAATAAACGACTAAGCATACGAAGAATGTGAGATAGAACAAATCCATCACCGGTCTGAACATTAAAAAGGTAATCGAAAAGAAATAAACAGGGTGCCTAGAATATTTGTAGGGTCCATCAATCCGAAGTGTAAATTCCTCATCAAGCTCGGTTGTGTATCTCTTCTCTAAAAATCTTTTTATCTGATCAATACCTAAAAATTCCTTAAAACAAATATACTTAAATGACCAGAATACACCTGCCAAAGAAAGGAATTGTGGAATGAGCACAATTAAGTCGTAAGGGTTGGGCAAATCATAAATTATAAGATGAGGCTTTGGCGACAGCTCGTAAATGAGGTAAAATGAAAGTAATGTAAAAAGATTATAAAGCAGTCTGTAAAATGCGATGAGATCGCCAAAAATTTGCTTGAACCAGACTTTAACTTTTATTGAAGCCAGTAGAGAGTGAATATAACCGAAAAGTGCAAAAAGAATTACAATGAGTATTACATCAAAAACCAGAAGCATTAAAGTTCTTTTCTTAACCTCGCAACAGGAAGTCTTAACTGCTCTCTGTATTTTGCTACAGTTCTTCTTGCTATGTGTATTCCTTCATCATTAAGTAGTTCTGCAAGCTTATCATCGCTGAATGGTTTTCTTTTGTCTTCCTTATCAATAATTTCTTTAAGCCTTTCTTTAATGTGCTTATTAGAAACCTCTTCTCCGGTATCAGTAGCAAGACCTTCGCTGAAAAAATATTTCAGTTCGTGAATTCCTTGCGGACTTTGAACATACTTACCGTTAACCACTCGGCTGATTGTTGAAATATCCATATTTATTTCCTGAGCAATATCTTTGTAGATCATAGGCCGGAGAGCCTTGGGACCCTTTTCAAAAAACTCGTATTGCCTTGTAAATATCGCCTGCATAATTTTCATCAGAGTATCTCTTCGCTGCTGTATGCAAGCTATAAACCATTTTGCGGATTCAAATTTTTCACGAAGGAATTTATATGTCTCTTTTTCCCTGGTAGATTTTTTCCCCCGCCGCCTGTTACTTTCAAACATTTCCAGATACTGCTTGCTTATAGTAACAGATGGCATGCTTCTGTCGTTAAGAGTGATCACATAATCATTTTCAACTTTTTCTATTATGAAGTCAGGAGAGATCTGGTTCAACTCGGCAGAATCAATATTTCCTTCGCCTGGTTTTGGATTTAAGCTCTGGATCAGGTTAACAGTTTCCTTAAGAGTTTCATCGGTAAGGTTCATCTTCTGTTTCAGTATATCAAATCTGCGTTTGGTGAAATCATCATAAAATTCAACAAGCATTTGCTCTGCGATATATTTATAATAAGGGTCGGCACTTTTACTATTGCGTATTTGAACGAGCAGACATTCCTGAAGATTCCTGCATGCAATGCCTAAAGGATCAAAAAGCTGAATTCTTTTAAGTAGGTTTTCAGCAGCTGTGGGATCAATGTTGATATGTTCAAAAAGTTCAAGCTCGTTTAAAATTTCTTCAAGACTTCTTTTTAGATAACCTCCGTCGTCAAGGTTGCCAATTATCTCTTCACCAAGCCGGTTTAAGCTTTCATTCAGGTTGAGCATATTCAATTGTTCAGTCAGGTGTTCTGACAAGGTTTCCCTTACAGGAGCCAGGGGATGAAACTGTTCTTCATCGCTGTTGCGGTAAACTCTCTCATGATCATAATCATCATCGTTCATAAAATCCTCTAACACGAACTCCTCATTATCGGGATCTTTTATTTCTTCGGTTACAGTATCTTCATCTTTATCTTTTTCCTTGTCATCTGTTTCCTGTGATAATTCCAGTTCCTCTTCAAGTATTGGATTAAGCTCAAGCTCGGTTTTAATTCTCTGTTCGAGTGCAAGAGTATTTAGTTGCAGCAGTTTTTGATACTGAATCTGCTGCGGTGAGAGTTTTTGCTGTTGTGATAATCGTTGACTTAGTGAGAGCATATTACTTTCCGATTAGTTCCTTAAATTGTGAATACCATTCTTCGCCATATTTTCTGCTGAGAGATTCTTCACAAAACTCAGCAACAGTCGTATTATCATTTTTTCCAAGCTCAATCGCCGGCTTACACTCGTCAAGGTGCTCAAATCTCAGAACATCTCCACCGAAGTCAGAAATCCTTATCGGGAAAAGATGACAGGATATTGGTTTCCTGAAATCAGTTTTACCATCAAAGTAAGCTTTCTCCATTGAACACTTGGCAATTCCATCGTCATAATAAACAAAAACACACGCATGGTTGTCGATACTTCGAAGCAGCGGCTCATCCTTTTTTAACTCATAAAATCCATTCTCTTCAATTTCATTTCTATGTACTTTAGGAAGATACTTTATGACTGTTGAAAGTATCTGATTAATCTGATTAACTTCATCATAAGTTATCGGCGCACCGTAGCGGCTTTCAAAGGTACAGCAGGCACCCTTGCACTTTAATAAGTTGCATTTAAAGTGAATTTCCGCAATTTCCTTTCTGACTAGTATATTTCCAACCGGTAAAATTTGCTTATTCATTAACTTGGAATAATTTTTGAAGAAAGATAAACAATTGATTCTTTTCTACAAAGTTTAAATACTCTTTCCAATTGTTTAAATTCCTCCCTGAATTTCGATAAAATGCCCCCTGCAATGATAGATCTCAACAACAAAACTATTTTGATAACCGGGGCCTCGTCCGGAATAGGCTATTCACTTGCAAAATTGCTGCCAAAGGAAAATTGCTCGCTCGCACTAATTTCAAGAAGAAAAAATATACTCGATGATCTGGTTGCAGAATTAAGAAACGGAAAGGTAACAGCAAATTCCTATAAATGTGATGTGGGAAATATTGATGAGGTTAGAAATACTTTCGAACAAATAAAAAAAGATTTTGAAAAAATAGATATCGTAATTTTAAATGCTGGAGCATCATCCCGTGCAGAGATAAGAAATTATTCTTCATCCAAAGCAAAAGAAATATTTGAAGCAAACACGCTTGGAATTGTAAATTGTGTTGAACAGCTTTTACCGGATTTTATAATCAGAAAAGAAGGAATGATTGTAGGAGTTTCTAGTCTTGCAGAATCACGCGGTTTTCCACAAAGTGGTTTCTACAACGCCAGCAAAGCAGCTGCTTCATTGCTATTAGAAAGTTTGAGAATTGAACTAAAGCCTTTCAACATTAAAGTGATAACTGTTAAACCCGGTTTTGTAAAAACCCCGATGACAGATAAAAATAAATTTCATATGCCGTTCCTGATGGATGTTGATAAAGCTGTTAAAATTATTCTGGATGGAATTAAAAAGGAGAAAAAGATCATTCAGTTTCCTTTGCCAACAGTAATCGGTTCGAAGCTGGTGAAAATAATGCCCGATTGGCTGTTTGATTATTTAATGAGCAGACCACTTCCTGCCAGAAAGAATTAATGATTAAATAAATATGCTTAAAAAATTATTACTGCTATTCTTTCTCTTTACTTCTTTGATTGTTTCTCAAACCGATTCAACTTTGATATTAAGTGAAATAATGTTTTATCCCTCTACGGGCCCAAATGAATTTATAGAACTGTATAACTATAGCGAAACTGAAAGTATTGATCTCAACGGTTATAATATTACATATTATACTTCTAATCCGGATATAATCACTGATGCAGGAGAAGGGACAATACTTCCGCCAAAATCTTTTGCAGTTATTCTTGAAGGTGATTATGTAATCGCAGGTGGAATATATGACGGATTAATTCCAACAGAAGCACTCATCGTTAAAATATCTGATAATTCATTCGGCACATCCGGAATGGCGAATACAACGAGCAGACCAATCTGGCTAATTAATACTTTGGATGACACGCTTGATGCCTATTTCTATTCTGCAAATAATACTCAGGCGCACTCAGATGAAAAAAAAGTATTGAACAAAGACAGTTCACAAAGCAACTGGGCCAATTCAATTGTTTCAAACGGAACTCCCGGTTTTGGAAATTCAGTTACTCCGGTTCAATTTGATTTGCAAATGGCTTCACTTACTTTTCAGCCTACAAATCCTGTCGAAGGAGATGATGTTACTATTCTTGCGAAAGTTAAAAATATCGGAACAAATACTGCTGACAATTATTCAATTGAAATTTATAACGATGTTAATTTTGATTCTACTGCAGATCCAGGTGAAATAATATTTTCTCAGCAGTACACAAACCTTTCAGCAGGAGATTCAATTACAGCCAGCACTATAATGAATTCATTGGCAGCAGGGAATTATCAGATAATAGCCAATGTATTATTCACACCGGATGAAAATTTATTGAACAATGAATTGATCAGATCGTTTGCGGTATTTCCACAGGGTGCTGCATATAATGATGCAGTTATTAACGAAATTATGTACGCTCCTTTAACAGGTGAGCCCGAATGGGTTGAACTTTATAATCGAACGACTTCACCGATCAACTTGAAAAAATGGAAGTTTTCTGACGCAACCTCAACGGTTACAATTACTAATTTTGATAAAATCATTCCTGCAAATGATTACATAATTATCAGCAGAGATTCGTCAATACTTAATTTTTTTAATGTAGGATCGGAAATAATCGAGTTTAGTCTTCCTGCATTAAACAATACTGGTGATGCAGTGGTAATTAAAGATTCACTTGGAATCATCATTGATTCTCTGTTTTATTTACCTGCCTGGGGCGGAAGTACAGATGGAAAATCACTGGAGAGAATCTCAACTGAAGATACAAGTCTTTTATCTTCAAACTGGGGAACATCAACGAGTATTTTTAAGGCGACTCCCGGATTTATAAATTCCTTAACTAAGAAAGATTTTGATATCGCTGTTAAAGACATAATATTCAATCCTGAATTTCCTATTTCGGGTGACACTGTTTCCGTCTCTGTAAAAATCTTCAATCCCGGAAAGAATGACGCTAATTTTTCACTCAGGTTATTTGAGGATATGAATCTCGATTCCATTCCCGATTTATTGTTGGAAACACTTCAAAATCTTGTTGTCGTGACAGATGATTCAGCAGTATTCGATTTACTATTTTCAATTGAAAATATTCAGAGTGAAAGAGCATTTTATGTCAAAGCCGAATTTACTTCCGATCAGGATACCACTAATAATACTTTTTACAAGAAAATTGAACCCGGATTACCTGCACAATCAGTAGTTGTTAACGAAATTATGTTTACTCCTGTGGGAGGCGAACCTGAATGGATTGAATTATTTAACAGAACAGATCTTACAATCAATTTAAATGGCTGGACTATAAATGATGTTTTTTCAACTCCGGTTACTGCAACAATAAATCAGGATGTTTTCATTCAGCCAAACTCATACCTGGTGTTAAGCAGAAGCATTTCAATTTTGTATTATCACAGAGTTATACCTGCAGAAATTTTTGTTCTCTCACTTCCCACTTTAAATAATGATGTTGATGGAGTTGTGCTGAAAGATGATCGTGGTTTGCAGATGGATTCAGTTTTGTATTCCAATCAATGGGGAGGAACTAACGGTTATTCGATTGAAAGATTATCAGTTAGCGCAAGTTCAAACCTTCCAACTAACTGGGGAAGTTCAATTGATATTGAGCAAAGTACACCCGGAAGGATTAACAGCTTAACACCAAAACAGTTCGATCTCTCTGTAGCGGAAATGAATTTCATCCCGCGTTTTCCGGTTGACGGAGACGACGTTTTTATTTCAGCTTTTATCAGGAATAACGGAAGCAGCAGTGCAAATAATTTTTACGTTGAGTTTTATATTGATACGGATTCAAACAATGTTGTTGATCTGCTTCTTAGTGTTGAACAGGGTTTAAATTTAGCTGCGGGCGATTCCATAAATATAAATTCAACATCGCCAATTCAGAATATCAACTCGGAAATATTAGCTGCCGTAAAAATTGTTTTTATTGAAGATGAGGACACTCTAAATAATTATTTTGAAAAATCTGTCGAGCCCGGATTTCCTGAAGGTATTGTTCTCATAAATGAAGTTATGTATAACACTGAAACCGGCAAACCTGAGTGGGTTGAACTTGTAAATGTTTCGGGTGAAATAATTAATATAAAGGACTGGTCAATCAGCGATGTGCTGACAACTCCAACAAAAAGCTTCATCGTAAATACTGATGTTCTTATTCAACCTGATGAATATATCGTAATTGCGAAAGATACCTCTTTCAATTCTGCATATCCGGGAGTAACGGCAAAAATCTTCTATTCAAATTTTGGGAGTCTCGGGAATACCGAAGATGGAGTGGTTATTTATGATTTTAGAAACGGAATTATTGATAGTCTGTTTTATGAATCTGCCTGGGGAGGAGGGAGAGGTCTATCTCTGGAAAGAATTTCTCTTGAATCCGCAACCAACGAGAGCACAAACTGGACGACTTCTCTTGATCCATCAGGAAGTACTCCCGGTGAGCCAAATTCAATTCTTAATGTTTCCGGATTACAAAAGAAATGATCTTGTCATTAACGAAATTATGTATGACCCGGGTACAGACAATAGTGAGTTTATCGAATTCTTAAATCTCACTAGTGATACGGTAAATATTGGCGGCTGGGAAGTTGTAGATGAGAACGGGAATAATTTTAAACTTTCTACAATTCCTCTGTTGGTTGCGGGCAATTCCTATTTTCTGTTAGCCGCTGATTCGCTTGTTATTTCAAAATATAATTTGGACGAATTAACACTTAAAACAATTGTCGGAGTCTCAAGTCTCGGTCTGGTGAATACCGGAGAATTAATACTTTTAAAAGATGTTAAAGGAAATGTAATTGATTCTGTCTTTTATTCTGATAAATGGCAAAATGATAATTTCGGTTCAACAAAAAATATTTCTCTTGAAAGAATAAATCCCAATCTGGGGGCAAACGATCCGAGTAATTGGAGTAGTTCTGTTAATTCGATTGGTGCAACTCCCGGAAAGCAGAACAGCATTTATACAGTAAATCCAAATATTGAATCAAATATTTCTGTATCACCAAATCCGTTTTCTCCGGATAATGATGGATTTGAAGATTTCACAATCATCAATTACAAATTAACCCAGGCAACTTCGCAGGTTCGCATAAAAATATTTGACAGCAGAGGAAGACTCTTGAGAACTCTTGAAAATAACCAGGCAAGCGGCTCTTCCGGTTCAGTTATATTTGATGGAATTGGTGATGATGGACAGGTTTTACGAATTGGAATTTACATTATCTTTCTGGAAGCAATAAATGAAGGTACCGGCGTTGTTGAAACAATGAAAACTGTAGTTGTTGTTGCGAGAAAGTTATAAATAAATAAACAAGTAATCCTATGACTAAAGAACTTCAAAAAATAATTGACCGTTTACGGGAACATATCAACTTAGCTCCATCAGAATTTCTGAAATATCCCGAAGGAGAGTTAAGGAGAAAACCTGCACCAAATAAATGGTCAAAGAAAGAACTTCTGGGACATTTAATTGACTCGGCAGCAAACAATCATCACAGGTTTATCAAAGCACAATTTTTACCTTCACCAATGTTTGTGGAAGGCTATGCTCAGAACGATTGGGTGAGAATCCAGAACTACAATGAAAAGGACACCCAGCAACTTGTAGAATTTTGGAAAGTTTACAACGAGCATATTCTTTTCATTATGCAAAACACTCCTGATAAAAACCAGGAGATCAAATTGAAAGCAGAGGATGCATTCGAAAATGCCGATACATTATTCCTGCTTATGAAGGATTATGTTGATCATATGGATCATCATCTTAAGCAAATTTTCAACTGATTGTGTCCAACTCATTCTCACCAATAAAACGAGATCTTAAAAGCTAATACCCGTCTTTTCCATTCTAGAAATTTTTCTCGCCTGATGGAACTTCACCAGGAATTTGTGTGTTTTAACAAGCATAATTCTATAATTACTTTAATTAACAAACAAAAAAGGAATAATAAAATGAAAAATCTAATTTTTGCACTCGCAATTTCGCTTTCAGCTTTTACTTTTATTGGATGCGATGATGAGGAAACACCTGTTTCTCCAACACCTGAAACCTCAAATTCATTGGTAAAAGTAATTCATGCTTCTCCTGATGCACCGGGAGTTGATTTGTTAGTCGATAACACAATTGCTGGTACCAATTTAACTTTTCCGAATAACACCGGATATTTAACAGTTCCAAGTGGAACAAGAAACATTAAAGTTAATGTTACCGGAACAATGACAACCGTTATTGAAGCAAACGTTAATTTTATGGGAAATAAAAACTATTCCGTGTTTGCAGTTAACTCAGTCTCTAACATTGAACCACTTCTTATTGAAGATGACTTAACAGCACCTGCACAAGGAAAGGCTCATGTAAGATTTATACATTTGTCACCCGATGCACCAGCTGTTGACATAACTTTAACTGACGGAACAGTAGTTTTTGGAAACAGAGCATTTAAAGATTTTACAGCTTTTACTCCACTCGATGCCGGGACTTACGATTTACAGGTTAGAGTAGCAGGTACTAATACTGTTGCATTAGATCTTCCCGGAATAACTGTTGAAGCAGGAAAAATTTATACGGTTTTTGCTAAAGGATTTTTAAGTGGAACCGGTCAGGAAGCATTGGGAGCTCAGATTATTATAAATAATCTTAATTAAATACTAAATTTATCATTAACCGGATTCAGAAAATTGAATCCGGTTTTTTATTTTTAAATTGATTGTTACAATACTCACTTCTTTTATCTATTTTAAACAGTAAAAATTATTCTTATCCATGATAGAAATTAAAAACCTTCACAAATCTTTTGGCGACAACAAAGTTCTGCAGGGCGTCAACCTGGAAATTGACACCGGAGAGACTATTATTATTATCGGTAGAAGTGGCTGTGGCAAAAGTGTTTTAATAAAACATATTGTTGGTTTACTTTACCCCGACGAAGGATACGTAAAAGTTGAAGGGCAAAGAGTCGATGAGATGAACCTGAAAGAACTTTATGAACTTAGAAGTAAATTCGGATTTTTATTCCAGGCTTCGGCATTATTCGATTCGATGACCGTTGAAGAAAACATAGCACTTCCTTTGGTTGAATCACAGAAAAAGTTCACAAGAATAGAATTAGATAAACGGGTTGCCGAAAAGCTGGAATTAGTAGGTATGAGAGGAGTTCAAAAATTAAAGCCGGCTGAACTATCCGGTGGAATGAAAAAAAGAGTTGGTCTTGCAAGAGCCCTCGTTACAAATCCGGATTATATTTTTTATGATGAACCAACAACAGGTTTAGATCCGATTATGTCAGATTCAATCGACGACCTGATAAAAGAGTTAACTGACAAATTAAATGTAACTTCTGTAGTTGTTACTCACGATATGTACAGCGTGAAAAAGGTCGCCAACCAGGTTGCAATGATGCACGATGGAAAAATTTATTTTTCAGGAACACCCGTAGAACTTCTTTCATCAAATGATAAAATAATTAAAGAGTTTATTCAAAGAACTGAGTAAATAATTAATAAAAAAGGCGAAGAAACATCTTCGCCTTAAATATTAATTTTTATTATTTTTTTATTTGCCTAATCGAAATGATACACCTAATAAAACAGAAAAGTAACTTGGTTTATCTGAATTTTCTTCATAGGTGCCTTCATCCTGTGCTATACTGTTCACTTTTCCAAGATACGGTTCGTAATAATATTCATCATATTCAACTGTTGGCCCATCACTAAATACATATGTATATTCTACTCCTAGCTGTAGCATTACTGATCCAAATAAGTAATAAAAACCTATAGCAGGAACAACGCCAAACCCAGTGCTGGTGAAACTATCATCTAAAGTAAAAGGCTCTCCAAAACCGAAATCTTCAGTCCAGTTAACTTTATATGTCTCAAAAAATACACCAACGGCCAATCCAACATAAGGTTTGAATCCACTCCCGGTTGGAATCATGTAATATCCACCAACCAAAATTGGAATTTGAGAGTAAGTATCCTCATAACTGTAGCCAGGTCCTTCTTCTGTTTGTTTTCCGAAAGTAATATAACCAGCTCTCAAAGCAAGGCGGAAGGCGGGTGAAACGAAGTAAGAAAATTCAGCATGACCGGAGAACCCTGTTCCGGCTACGTGTTTAAATCCGTCATCGCTTCCCATAGGAAATGAAACGTCGCCAAGTATCCCGAGCAGCATCAATCCTTTGACTAATTCTTTCATATCTGCAGGGGAAACAACTTCTGCAGGAATATTAAGCTTAAGATTAGTCTCCAGGCTTTTGTTATTAACAGATTGTGTTTGCGAATTCATTAAATCAGATCGCAATTTCAGTTTCATCTCGGCAAAACTAAAAGATGATACTAAAAAAATGGAAAGAAGTACAAAGAGAATATTTTTCATAGAGCCTCCTGAATATGAATGTGATGAATAATATTATTTCCCTTCAGAAAATAAAAAATCCTTGCTTAATGTCAAAGATTTTTTCTCTTTGCATCTGAAAAAATTAGTCTTATATTAAGGATAAATTGAAAGGATTAATAATGGAAAACATTAAAGAATTAGTGACAAATCGTGAATTGTACACAGTTAAAATAGGCACGGCTATTAAAGATGCTGTCCACTACATGGCTAAAAAAAAGGTTGGACTGCTTCCGGTAATGGATGAATGGAAAACTTATTGGAGTATTCTCTGAAAGAGATCTGGTACAGCGCGTGATTGCAAAGAATAAAAGTTTAGAAGAAACAAAAGTTGAAGAAGTAATGAGCACAAAATTAATTATTGCTGAAACACATGAAGCAAATGAATCTGTACTCGCAAAAATGAAAGAGGCAAATACAAGACATATATTGATTATAGAAAATGAAAAATTAATTGGTGTTCTTTCAATGAGGGATTTGCTTGAGCTGGATTTGTCTGTTTGTAAAACAACTGTTGAAGTTTTGAACAACTACATTTATTCGAAATAGATTACCCTGTAAGGTTATTAGCAACAATCCTTGTTCCTGAATCAGGATTTAATAATTGTGTTGACTCAGTGATGATTGTCTCTTTCCCTCCGCCTTTAACAAATTGAATTGCAGCTAAAATTTTTGGACCCATACTTCCATCTGCAAATTCACCTGACTCATAGTATTCTTCAGCCTGATCGATTGTAATCTTTTCAAGCTTTAATTGATTCGGCTTGTGAAAATTCAGATACACATTCGGTACATCAGTTAAAATAAAAAATGCTTCTGCACCGATTTCGGAAGCAAGAAGTGAGGAAGCAAGATCTTTATCAATAACTGCTTCAACTCCAAAAAGATTTTTCTTCTCATCTCTGTAAACAGGAACTCCACCTCCACCGGCAGCAATTACAATATTTCCTTTCTTTACCAAATCACGGATTATTTTTTTATTAACTATTTCTATGGGTTCAGGTGATGGAACAACTCTTCGCCATCCTCTTTTACGAGGGTCTTCTTTAAATATATAGCCACTTGCCCTGGTCATCAATTCTGCTTCTTCACGAAGGTAAAATCCTCCGACAGGTTTTGTTGGTTCAGAAAATGCCGGATCATTTTTATCAACAATAACCTGTGTAACAATTGTAACAACATTTTTCCTGATTTTATATTCTTTTAAAATATTTTTTATCTGTCTTTCAATCATATAACCAATACCACCCTGTGAATCAGCAACACAAATATCCAGCGGCATCTGCGGAATTTTATACTCTTTGTAACCAGCTTCATTTCTTAACATAATGTTTCCAACTTGCGGACCGTTTCCGTGAGTTATCACAATTTCATAACCATCCTTTAGCAGTTTTAACAGATGAACACAAGTATCGTAAGTGTTCTTCTCCTGCTGCTGGATTGTTCCCAGCTTCATTACCTCTTATAAGAGCATTTCCGCCAAGAGCAACAACTGCTATTTTTTTATTCATATATAATTAATTACCGGTAAAACAGAATTTCAAAAAAAGAAGTACAAACTTAAGCACCGATGCCTCGCAAATAAAATGATTAGTCTTTTGTCACCCTGAACTTAGTTATCAGGGTCTTTAGCTAAGATTCTGAAATGAAATCAGATTGATATTTATACCTTAAATAATTATTATTAAAGAAATTTGGATGACCTGAAACAACTATCAAACCGAAACTATTTGAGTAGAAAGTAGGTTAATCCTTAAGTTTAACAAGTGTTGAAAGGAAAAAATATCTGTGAACAGTAAAGAAAACTTCGATCCGAAAGAGCTATTAAAGCCTGAAAATATGATTCGGCTTTATGCAAGCGGTGCTTTTCCGATGGCTGATGAAAAGACCGGAAACATAAATTGGTATCTTCCTGAAATACGAACAATTATTCCTCTTGATGATTACAACATTCCTCGTTCTGCTAAAAAAGTAATTGATGAGGAAAATTTTGAGATAAGATTTGATACTGATTTTGAAGGAGTTGTTGGCAGGTTGTGCTGACAGAGAATCAACCTGGATTTCTGAAGAACTTAAATCTGCTTACAGAAGATTAAAAAAACGTGGACACATTCACACTGTTGAAACGTGGAAAGATGGAAAGCTTGTCGGTGGACTTTACGGAGTTACATTCCGTGGTGCATTCTTTGGTGAAAGTATGTTCTCAAAAGTATCGCAGGCTTCCAAAGCTGCACTTGTTGCTTTGTTGAAACATTTGAAGGAAAAAGATTTTGTTCTTCTCGATGTGCAGTATATGACTGAACACTTAAAAATGTTTGGTGCAGTTGAAATTTCTTTTGAGGAGTATACTAAGCTGCTGCATAAGGCTTATGAGAAAAAGTGTGAGTTTTAACAAAACAACAAACCCAGTTCCGCAAAGGAACTAGGTTTGTTTTGTGCCAACTTACTTCAGCAGTACCATCTTCTTGACCGAGATGTAATCATTCGCCTGAAGCCTGTAGATATAAACACTGCTTGCAAGCGAAGAAGCATCAAAGTCAACTTCATATTTGCCGGTTTCCATATAACCATCTACAAGTTTAGCTACCTCGTTCCCAAGTATGTCATAGACTTTGATTGTAACATTTCCTGATGTTGGAATTTGATACTTAATCGTAGTTGTTGGATTGAATGGATTAGGATAATTCTGTTCCAAAGCATACTCGGTGACTACTTCTGAACCCGAGTATGAAATAACATTTTGATTTTGCTTCGGCAGAACATTTTCCTCAGCAGATATGTTTGCCATTGCATATTCGCCGCTGACATTCTCCTCAACTACAAAACGAACCCTAACTTTTTTATTTCCTATACCACTTGTGTTAATTGAAAATGATTCGCTGTAGTATGGTATAACATTCTGCTTTGTAAATGTAACGACCGTGTATTCACCAATAACATTATTTGTGTTTGCATTTATAAGTTGAAGTTTGAACTTTACATACTCATTCTCATCAAGACTTTGAACTGCTTTTAGTGAATCCGTTACACCATATTCAATTGAGAAATTAAACTGCGATGAGTTTGTTACGTTAAATTTCTGAGTGCTGAGGTAATAATTCAATGTATCCAGCTTACTGAAATCAGGATTTATACCCGTGGGAATGAATTCAATCGTATTGCCATTAAGAGTTACATCTCCTAATGTGAAATAGAATTCAGCGCTGTCACCAGCTACAATGCCCTTCCTTCCGCAAGCGATTGGTATTTCAGTAACCTTCTGAAGACTTCCGAGACTGGCTGACATTGAAAAGCTGTAAGGCAGCGTAGTATTTTGAAATGACATTGCATACATATTGTTAATGCTTGAACCATTACTGAGATGAGTTTGCTTGCCTGTTGTTCCGAGATTTTTTTCTGAACCCCAATACCAAACCTGTCTGAATTTATTTCTTGTACCACTCTGGTCGCCATATGTAATTATACTTTTCCCATCATCTGTAGTTCTCATACTATGGCTGCTTACATTCGTTCCGAAAATGTAGAATTGATAGTTGAAATAAGTAACAACTTGCTTTTGACCTATTCCATCCACATAATTTTCACCGAACCAACTAATTCTGTAATCATTATTAGGTGTAACACTTATCGATGGCCGATAATTCATAGAAAATCCAGCTTGGCCATAAGCGTAAATTGGTGACTGTTGGATATCACTTGCACCGTTTATTGGGACCAGATTAATAAATTGAATTGAAGTTTGGTTGATATCCCAGGCTAACCAGAAACTTGTTAGCGTTAGCTTGGAGGTTCCAATTGTTGGATTATTTCTATAAGCATCAGATTCAGAAACCATTCGAGGATCAAAGTACCAGTAAAAATCGTGATTTGGTGTTGATATCTTTTGACCTAATCTATAGAGTATATAACCAATTTCATTCCAGGCAACCATCAACCTTGAGTATGTCCAAGCAATAACGGGCTTTGATTCGTCAGTGACCCAACCACTAGTACTAACAATTGATTCACATTTATAGACACCATTTTCATAATATTGTGCTGCGATAGCCGATTCATCTTTATTATATACAATAATCACATTATCATTTGCGGGATAGTAATCAATTGATGGATGTGTTGCTATTCCCTCATAAATGGGTTTACCTCCATTCATTATTTCCCAGGTTTGTCCGTTGTTTGTACTTCGTTCATACCAAACTTTATCCATACTTTCGTACACCATATGCAAGTGACCGCTGTATGACCTAATAAATCTTCTTTGCCCGGGATTTTGATAAGCAGTGGTAGTATTTGAATGGTGTGGATATTTGTAAAGTGCAGTATAAGTTTCATTGTTTGTTGGCCAAATTGTGCGCGGATTTGGAGCTAAAAGATTATCTACCCATCCAACATAGGTGTAAGGAATATTCCCGGGTTGGTATCCGTTTTCAGGGGCAGATATTTGTCCGCTGTTTTGTTCTACTATATAGGAAGTTGGTCCAGGCTGGTTTCCATCAAACTCTGTTTTGTGTGTTTGGTCTATCTTGAAGTTTTTGCGGAGATTAGATACATATTTTTTTCCATTATCATCTACCGCAACAGTAAAAGGGTATGTTTGATTTGACCATCTGTACTCACCATTTCTTGTCCAATTGCTCTGTGCTATGGCGCCGGTATGCCAAATCATTTGATGATTTTGATCGTTATTTTGAGGCGATACAGCTTCAAGAGTAAGATTTTGTCCTGGTATTTTCGTAAAGGTATAACCATTAGTAGGGATATTATTTTGCTGCACACCATCTACTTTAATAGAACCGTGAGTTCCATTTTGAGCAGTAAAATTGTTGTCTGCAGTTGTTGAAACGCCAACTGTAAAACCTACATTAGCAAATCCTCCTAGTAAATATCCACCTCTCCAATACCACATGATTACATAACATATCTTTGATCCAGAAGAAATATTTGGAACTGTAATATTAGTGTTAGTGGTTGATAATATTTGATTATCAATCAAAATTTGAAAATATTCGAGTGGCCATCAGGATATTCTAATATATAAGACCAAGAAACGTATATATGCATATTAGATTGACCTGGTGGTAATATAAAAACCTGACCCTCCGAAGTTGTGATAATGCTTAATGATGTTTGAGCAAATGAATTTGTTCCGAAAACAAATATCAAGTAAGTGAAAAAAATAATAGTTTTCATTTTGCAACTCCTTTTAGTAATTTTTAAATGAGAATAGCCCAATTTCATTCTAAGAATGAAATTTTAAGGTAACCGGCCTTGGAAGGGTTATTCATATAGGGGCTGGTGCTGAAACCACCAGCTCCTTGTTAATTATTAAATTATTTTTGTGTGGTTGTGTACCCTCCTTATTTTAATATGCCATGATAAACTAAACTTAAGCCTGTTGGAGGCTCATCAACTAAAAAGAAAACCTCATTTTCAAACAGAGCAGCGCCATAAATTTGAGTCCATGGTGTTGCTTGACCAAACGTAAAATGAAATAGGTATTCAATATCGCTTCCATTATAATGAGCAAGTCCATCTGTCATTAAAAGAAATATATCTTTAGAGTTTCTTCCCCAGATACGCTGATAAAAATTTGGATTATTAACTTGCAGCAGAGTTTGGAATTGATTGTTTTTGCGTTTTGCTATTTCATTGCCTATAATAAAATATACTTCACTATTTATAAGACTAATATCCGCTTGTAAACCTTTTGCCCAAATGTTTCCTTATAATTTTTGATAATCACCATTGACGTATTCATAAATTTTAGTGCTGTCAGTAAAATTATGTCCACCGATAACCTGCAAATAAATTTTATTATCTGGAAAATTTTTATACATTCGAGTGACTATACCATATAATTCATTTGTGTTTAGCATATTCCAATTTCCATTATTAAAATGAGCTATGACACTCATATTATATCCTCCATTTTCTTCGGGATAAGCTCCTGTAGCATAAAGCGAGTTAATATTTTCTCCCCATATGTTTGAAAAAACAATATTGGAGTGACCCTCTTTTACTAATTCAGCAAAGAGATTCCAATTATTTCCATCATATTTCCAAATTTTCCCATTTTCATCACCTAAAAAAATATCGGTGATAGAAAAACCATATATTGCATTAGGTTGAATGATACCGGGAACACCATTAGAAGTCCACCGGCTTCCATTAAAATGAGAAATTGATACGTTCCAATTACTTGAAGTTGTAGCCCAAACATCTGAAGGAGAACTCCCCCACATTCTGAATCTGGGGCTATTTAAACCATCTAACGTATCCACCGTCCACGTATAATCTCTTCTCCCAGGTTTTACATTATCCCCGTTAACGGGATTTTCATCGCAGGTGCTAAGTGAAAGTAGTGTTAGCGAAATAACTGCAAGACATATTTTTTTCATTGTTTTTCCTTCTTTAATAAACACCGACAGCAAAATAAAAAATAATAAAGTAACTGTTGAGAGATTAAAAAGAGGATGAAAAGAATTAGATTGAATTTAGGAAGGGAGTTTTTCATCCAACTCTCTGGAAATTTCTCAGAGAGAGAGAGAGAGTTAAATATCGTGCCAATAATTTTCAAGATATCACCCCGCTTTTTTTCTCAATAGTTAATAGAGAATAACTGTGCGTAGAATTATTTTCTTCTCACAGTCTGCAACGTAAAATTAAAAGCCTGTAAACCTAATTGCAATAATTGCGCCAAGTCATCTGCAAAAGAATTTTAATAATATTCTCAATAGAAAAATTTAAAAACTTTTTCCAGCGACAAATTTGTTACCACATTACGAAGATGGTGACGTTTATATTTTCTAATCAACCCTTATTCGTTCATGAAATAAGTGCTTAGCAACATCTAAGATTTTTTAATCAGTTATTTATGGTTCAGATATTTTCTTAACTTATCAGCCAACTCATTACCATAATGCAATCTAACAAATAGTATATTCTTTTCAACTTCACTCAAATCCGGATTAGCTCGTGCAATTACCCGTTTAGAAAGATTAATGATGGATGAACTGAATTGCAGAGTTCGATTCAGCTTTTCTTCTGCTGAAAGTTTTCGAAGCAAAGAAATTAAAACTCTTTCAACTTCAGG
The DNA here is from genome assembly GCA_963699475.1 of uncultured Ignavibacteriaceae bacterium. GTDB lineage: Bacteria > Bacteroidota > Ignavibacteria > Ignavibacteriales > Ignavibacteriaceae > IGN2. The sequence continues at coordinate 395,065 of CAVOUA010000003.1, forward strand.
ATTTGTATCGGTTGATTGTGTTATCATAAAATATTTTTATCGGTAGCACAGATTATTACGGAATATAAAAAACTATGGCTTTACTAAAATCAATTCCTTCTGCGGAGGAGAAATAAACTCGCAGCCATTCTTTGTTATATAAACTTCTTCTTCAATTGTTGAAACACCGTAACCTTCAATCGGCAGTCTCGGTTCAATTGTAAAAACCTGTGCTTCTTCCAAATCCATAAAAGGTGCATTGCCGTATCTTTCCCACGCAGGAAACATTCCCGCAACTCCATCGTGAACAGTTTTACCAACCTGGTGTCCAAGTCCGTGCGGATATTCGGGATAACCATTTTGTGTTATGTATGATCTTGCAATCGTATCCATATCAACACCTTTAACTCCGGGTTTTACTGCATCAGCAACTTTTTGTATTGAATCACGAATAACTTCAAATCCTTTTTGAACTGGTGCAGGAGCTTTTGTTTCGCCATCATTTAAAATGTACCAGGTTCTCTGCAAATCGGAACAGTATCCTTTATACTTAATTCCGAAATCCATATTAACAACAGTTCCTTTTGTAATCACTTTATCGCTCGGACCTTCGTGCGGACCATTCGGATTTGGACCGGCAAATACTGCAGGACAGTGATCTTCTTCCCAGGCAGCTTCATAACCTCTTTCTGTGTGAAGTTTTCTCACATAGTTTGCAATTTCAATTTCAGTCATTCCCGGTTTCATATAATTTGTTACTTCATCAAATATCTTTAAGAGTTTCTTTTATTGCTTCTTTCATCAATGCAACTTCAGTTGCAGATTTTCTTCCTCTCAATGCTGAAATAATTTCTTCAGAGCTAACAAGTCGTTTTGCATATTCAGTTCCTTCAAGATGCTCAAGCAAGAATTTGATACATACCATAAGTCAAACCATCAGCCAAGCACAGAATTTTTTGAAAAATTAATTGCAATCTTTGCCGGATTTTTTCTGGCGATGTAATCTCTGAATGGTTCGCGGATTGATTTAAGGTAAGGAATAATATTTTTATACAATCCTGGTTTCTTAAAATTTCCTTCTTCCATTGAGCCGACAATTGCAGTTGTATCTCCATCTTTATTAATACACAAAGCAGCCTGCCAGGTTGAGTTCACTCCGGAAATCATATCCATCACCGGATCAGTCATCATTGAACTTTCTCTGACAAATGTAAGCCACATATCAATATTTTTTTCTTTGAGAATTCCAACTGCCTGATTTATTTTTTCTTTTAGAATTGTATTATCCATACTAAACTCCTGTTCATTAATAATTGAAAGAAAAACTATTGCAATTTATCAATTAGATGCAGAATATTCTATTTTTAAGTGTCAAAATAGAGATGCCGGAAGTGATATTTATCAAAATTATCAATTGCTTCTGCCGATAATTAAGGTTTTGAATTGCCTATTTAGTAATTTTCTTATGCGTAATAAATAAATTTTTTATTATCAAATAATTCATTTGGGGAAATTGAGTAAATAATTTAGTTCTTCATAAAATTTCATCACCAATCCAGTAAAACAATTTATACATAGAGGTTTACATGTCAGAATACATTGAAAAAATATTAAAAGATGTAAAAGCAAAAAATCAAAACGAACCGGAATTTCACCAGGCGGTTGAGGAAGTTCTTGAATCACTTGAAGTAGTTCTTCAGCGTCATCCGGAATATCAGATCATTAAAAATTTTAGAAAGAATGGTTGAGCCGGAAAGAGTAATTATGTTCCGGGTTCCATGGATGGATGACCAGGGAGAAATTCAAATCAACCGTGGTTACAGAATTGAAATGAACAGTGCAATTGGTCCATACAAAGGCGGTTTGCGTTTTCACCCATCAGTTACTCTTGGCATTCTAAAATTTTTAGCTTTTGAACAGGTATTTAAAAATTCATTAACAACTCTTCCAATGGGCGGTGGAAAAGGCGGATCAGATTTTAATCCCAAAGGAAAAAGCGATAACGAAATTATGCGTTTCTGCCAGAGTTTTATGATTGAACTTTTCAGACACATTGGTCCAAACACAGATGTGCCTGCAGGAGATATTGGTGTTGGAACAAGAGAGATTGGATTTTTGTATGGTCAATACAAAAGATTAAAAAATGAATTTACAGGAGTTTTAACAGGAAAAGGATTGAATTGGGGCGGTTCGTTAATTCGTCCTGAAGCAACAGGATTTGGCTGTGTTTATTTTGCTGAAGAAATGTTAAAAACAAGAAAGACATCCTTCGATGGAAAGACTGTTGCAGTTTCAGGATTCGGAAACGTTGCCTGGGGTGCGGTTATGAAAGTTAATGAGCTTGGTGGAAAAGTTGTTACACTTTCCGGTCCGGATGGTTATGTTTATGATCCTGATGGAGTGAAGGGAGAAAAAGTTGATTACATGCTCAAGCTTCGTTCAAGCAATAAAGATGCAGTTGAAGATTATTCAAAAGAATTCAAAGTTCAATTCTTCCCGAATAAAAAACCATGGGAAGTAAAAGCTGATGTTGCTCTGCCTTGTGCAACTCAGAATGAAATTTTTGCAGAAGATGCAAAAGAATTATTGAAGAACGGCTGCTTCTGTGTTTGCGAAGGTGCTAATATGCCAACAACAATTGAAGCTTATGAAATTTTCAAAGATGCGAAAATACTTTATGCACCGGGTAAAGCTTCCAATGCAGGTGGTGTTGCAACTTCCGGACTGGAAATGTCACAGAACAGTATGCGTCTGCCATGGCCAAAAGAAGAAGTCGATAAAAGATTGCACGAAATTATGATAAGAATTCACGAAACCTGCGTAACAACAGCAGAAAGATTTGGAACACCGGGTAATTATGTAAACGGTGCAAACATTGCCGGCTTCCTAAAAGTTGCTGATGCAATGATTGACCAGGGACTTGTTTAATTAAAAATATAGAATGTATGATGTAGAATTTTGGCGGTTCTGTGAACCGCCTTTTTTATAATTATTACCTTCTGCAAATATTACTACTGCAATTCTCAGTCATTATACATTCTTAATTATAAATTATACATTATTAACTCCCTGTATTTCACCTTCCCTTTTTCTATATTAGTTACAATAAAAATCAAATCTTAAATCACTCTTAGAAAAATGGATAAAGAATTTTCAATTAAAGAAATCAAGCTCGAAAACATTTTCCACGCCCGGCTGAAAAAATTCCAGAAATTAATGCGGTTCAAGATTCAGAATATCCTTCTTGTATCCAGCATTTATGATTATTACCTGTTTGAAGAAGATGGAAGATTATATGAGTTAATCAGGAGCGAATATCAAAACCTTAACCTAAGTCAGGCACCTGAAATAACTCATGTAACTACCAGTGAAGAAGCACTGCAGTTACTTAAAAGAGATAATGAATTTGATTTGATTATTGCAACTTTACACATTGAGGATACTCATGTTGTAAAATTTGCAAACCTGGTAAAAGCAGAGGGTATTGAACTGCCGATAGTACTTCTGGCTTACGACAATATGGAAAGAAAAGAACTAACCACACATTACGACGCATCAGTATTTGAGAGAATTTTTATCTGGAGCGGCGATTACCATCTTCTCATAGGAATAATTAAGTATCTCGAAGACCGGATGAATGTTGTGGAAGATACGAAGGATATGGGAGTGCAGGTAATAATCCTGGTCGAAGATAACGTAAAATTTTATTCATCATATTTACCGCTTGTTTACACAGAAATTTTTAACCAGTCTCAGCGTCTTATCTCAGAAGGAATAAACATTACTCACAAATATCTTAGGATGAGGGCGAGGCCTAAGATTATGCTTTGCACGACTTATGAAGAAGCATGGCATTATTTTGAAATGTACGAAGATAATGTTTTAGGAATTATTACTGACAATAATTTCAAGCATTATGGAGTTCGAGACACGGAAGCAGGTTTGAAATTTGCAACAGCTGTCAAAGAAAGACATAAAGATATTCCAATCCTTATTCAAACGAGCGATTTGAGCTTTGAAGAAAAAGTAAAAAAAATCGGTGCATCATTCCTTTATAAAAATTCACCGCGCCTTTTGCACGACTTAAGAGAATTTATGCTTGACCATTTTGGTTTTGGCGATTTTATATTTGAATTGAGAGATGGAACTGCTGTAGGTCGTGCAGTAAATTTAATGGAGCTTGCAGACCAGATTGCCAAAATTCCCGAGGAAAGTTTGCTGCATCATGCTGAAGGAAATCACTTCTCACGCTGGCTTAAAGCCAGAACTGAATTTTATCTTGCTCATCAACTAAGACCAAGAAAAATTACCGACTATGAATCACCAGAACATTTACGAAAAGATCTTATTAATTCTATTATAAATTATCTGGAAGAAAGAACTAAAGGAGTAATTTCAGATTTCAAAAAAGAAACATTTGATCCGAAAAATAGTTTTGCAAGAATCGGTGGCGGTTCACTTGGTGGCAAAGCACGTGGCCTCGGTTTTATTAATACTTTAATCGCAAACTATAACATCAAGTATTTATTTAAAGGAGTTGAAATATCAGTTCCTTCGGCAGTTGTAATTGGAACAGAAGTCTTTGATCAGTTTATCCGCGAGAATAATCTTGAAAGTTTGGCATTTACTGAGAGCAACGACATTCAAATCACACAAAAGTTTATCGAGGCATTCTACTTTCCAAAGGAAATAAAACAAAGGCTCTATGATTTTCTTGAAATAATAAAAGAACCGCTTGCTGTAAGATCATCAAGTCTTTTGGAAGATGCTCAATTCCAACCATTTGCTGGAGTGTACCAGACTTATATGCTTCCGAACAGTAACCCTGATATTAATGTAAGGCTCGATGAATTGCTGCAGACAATCAAAGCTGTTTACGCTTCAACGTATCACCAGAAAGCAAAAGATTATATGAAGGCAACAGCCTACCGTTTGGAAGAAGAAAAAATGGCGGTGATTGTTCAGAGGCTTGTAGGTACTGAACACAAAGGAAAATTTTATCCGGATTTTGCCGGAGTGGGAAAATCATTTAACTTTTATCCTGTGCCTCCTCAAAAATCAGATGACGGAATTGCATTGGTTGCACTTGGACTTGGTAAAACAGTTGTTGAAGGAGGAAACACAGTTCGATTCTGCCCACGTTTTCCAAAACATCTTCTTCAGTTCTTTTCAACAAAAGAAACTCTGATGCATGCGCAGCAGGATTTCTTTGCGCTCGATCTTAATGGCAAGCTCGACCATCATCCTGATTCTACAAAAGATCCTCTTGTTAAGAAATACGAGCTGCTTGAATCAGAAGCGGATGGGACTTTATTCTCTGTTGGTTCTACTTACTCACCTGAAAATGAAGCAGTGTATGATGGAATATCCCGCGAAGGTATCAGGGTAGTAACTTTTTCGCCAATACTTAAACACAAAATGTTTCCACTTCCTGAAATACTTAATATGCTTTTAGGATTAGGAACCTGGGGAATGGGTTCAGCAGTAGAAATTGAATTTGCCGTAAATCTGAGTGTACCACCTAAAAAGCCGAAAGAATTTGCAATGCTGCAGATGAGGCCTTTAGTTATAAGCAAAGAACTTGATGAGCTCAAAGTTGATTTTCAGCCACAGGACCTTATCTGTCAAAGCCGCCAGGTTCTTGGTAATGGTGCGACGGATGGTATTTATGATTTAGTGATGGTTGATAACAATAAATTTGACAGGGCAAAAAGCAAAGCTGTAGCAATGGAGATTGCAAAACTTAATTCAAAATTAATTAGTGAAAACAAACCATACATTTTAATCGGATTGGGAAGATGGGGTTCACTCGATCCGTGGCTTGGAATTCCGGTTACCTGGGATCAGATATCCGGAGCCGCTGCAATTGTTGAGTCAGGCTTTAAAGATTTTGAGGTTGAACCATCACAAGGCTCGCACTTTTTTCAAAATATAACTTCTTTTCGCGTTGGTTATTTTACCGTTGATGCGGCACACAAAGTAGGATTCATTGATTGGGATTGGTTATCCTCCCAAAAAGTGGTTGAAGAACTTAAGTTTACCAAGCATCTTCATTTTAAAGAACCGGTTTCGGTAAAGATAAACGGGCATAAAAATATCGGGATCATTCTAAAACCGGGCGTTTAAAATTATGCGTGATTTATTAATCAAAGAAGAGCTTTCGAATATAGACCTGTTGTTCGGACAGCTATGGGAAATTTCAGTTGATGGAATGCGTCTTGTTGATGAGGATGGAAATATTTTACTTGTTAATGATGCATTTTGTAAAATCTTTGAGAAAGAGAAGGAAGAACTGCTGGGGAAACCTTTTTCAATAGTTTACGACAAAGATGAGCAGGATGACGCATTAAAAACTTTTCAAAATGATATCCGGAATAATAAAATTAAAACCTTGTTCGAACGTGAGAATACTTTGTGGAACGGTAGAAAAGCCTGGTTCGAATTTTCAAATTCATTTTTGACACTACCCGATGATAAAAGAATCACACTAAGTATTATTAAGGAAATTTCAGAAAGAAAGAAATCTGAAATAGAGCTTCGCGAAAGTGAATCAAAGTACAAAATGCTATTCAATAATGCCAATGACGCTGTTTTTGTTACCCAGCTTTCAGATGAAAAATCTTATGGTGATTTTGTTGAAGTGAATGAAATTGCCTGCAAAAGATTGGGATACATAAAAGAGGAATTTCTTCAATTAAGTCCTTCTGCGATTGTATCTCAAAAAAATATCGATGAATTCAATATAAATATGGAAAGATTGCTTAAAGAAGGTCATGTAATTTATGACCTGGTTCACCGTGCAAAAGATAAGAAACTAATTCCTGTTGAAATAAATTCACACTTATTTTTTTATAATGATAAACCAACAATCCTTTCTATAGCAAGAGATATTACTGAGAGAAAACAAGCAGAAGAAAAACTTCGAAGAACCAGCAGACTTTTAAGAGAACTTGCTACTCATTTGCAATCAGTCAGGGAAGAGGAAAGAACAATGATCGCTCAGGAGATTCACGATGAACTTGGTCAGGTTCTCACAGCCTTGAAAATTCAGGTTTCACTGCTTGCCAATAAGCTGAACAATGATCAGGAACCATTAAAGCAAAAAATTAATTCTCTCACGGATATGATTGATTCTTCTGTGGAATCTGTCCAAAAAATTTCAGCAAAATTAAGGCCCGGTATTCTTGACGAACTTGGACTGATTGCGGCAATTGAATGGCAGACAGAGGAATTCCAAAAAATGACCAATATCAATTGTTCACTGGTTCTTCCAAAAGAAGAATTAATTCTTGAGAAGAATAAATCCACCGCAATTTTCAGGATATTCCAGGAAGCTTTAACGAACATTGCACGCCATTCGCATGCTTCAAAAGCAAAAATTTCATTACTGAATTATCAGGCAAATATTTTTTTGGAAATTCAGGATAACGGGAAGGGAATAACTCAGGATCAAATAAAAGATTTCAAGTCTCTTGGTATTCATGGAATGAAAGAAAGAGCAATGGTTTTTGGCGGACAGGTTTATTATGAAGGGATCGCCGGAAAAGGGACAATAGTTAAAGTTGAAATTCCAATTGACTAAGTAATTATGCCTGTTGAAAAAATAAAAATATTAATCGCGGATGATCACGCAATTGTTCGCGAAGGATTAAAACAAATTGTTGCCGAAGAAAAAGATATTATCGTTGCCGGTGAGGCAGAGAACTCTGAACAGATGATGCAACTTCTTGAAAATGAAAAATGGAGCATTGTTGTGCTTGATATTAATATGCCCGGTAAAAGCGGACTTGAAGCTTTAAAAGATATTAAACTTTTATATCCTGAATTACCTGTTCTGATACTGAGTATGTTTAGTGAAGATCAGTATGGAATTCGCGCAATAAAAGCAGGTGCTTCGGGTTATCTTAAAAAAGTTAGTGCACCAACCGAACTTGTGACGGCAATCAGAAAAATTGTTTCTGGTGGTAAGTATATCAATTCATCACTTGCAGAAAAACTTGCTGAAAAGTTTGGTGAGTCAGGAAAATCATCTTTGCACGAAAAACTTTCTGATCGGGAGTACCAGATAATGTGCAATATCGCGCTTGGAAAATCCGCCGAAGAAATTTCACAGGAATTATCAATAAGCATAAATACAGTTTACACTTACCGAAACCGAATCCTGGAAAAGATGTCAATGAAATCGAATGTTGAGCTAACGCAGTATGTACTTAGCAATAAGCTTGTCGAAATATAAATAGTTGACTTCCCAAAATTATTTTGTAACAAGTTCTGTTACACAACTTTCACAAAATCTATTCTTTCTTTTCATACCCAGCCGGATTAGTTTACTTTCAGAAATAATTCAAATTTAATCCTAAAACTAATTTCAAACTTCAAATTTCCCGGAGGAAAAATGTCAGAATATGTTAAAGACTTAATGGCTGAAGTGAAAGCCAAGCATCCTGCACAACCAGAATTTCATCAGGCAGTTCAGGAAGTTGCAGAATCACTATCACTTGTTTTAGAAAGACATCCCGAATACCGATCATCAAAAATTCTTGAAAGAATTATTGAACCTGAAAGAGTTATTATTTTCAGAGTCCCTTGGGTTGATGATCAGGGAGAAATTCATATCAACATTGGCTACAGGATTGAAATGAATAGCGCAATTGGTCCCTACAAAGGCGGATTAAGATTTCACCCGTCTGTTAATCTCGGCATATTAAAATTCTTAGCCTTCGAACAGGTATTCAAAAACAGCTTAACATCTCTACCGATGGGTGGAGGAAAAGGCGGATCTGATTTTGATCCAAAAGGAAAAAGTGATTTGAAGATTATGAGATTCTGTCAATCATTTATGAGTGAACTGTTCAGACATATCGGTCCTAACACTGATGTTCCTGCTGGTGATATTGGAGTTGGCGGAAGAGAGATCGGTTATCTTTTCGGTCAATACAAAAAATTAAGAAATGAATTCACCGGTGTTCTTACTGGTAAAGGACTGAATTGGGGTGGTTCGCTGATTCGTCCTGAAGCAACCGGTTATGGAGCAGTTTATTTTGCAGCAGAAATGCTCGGAACAAAGAATCAGACCCTGGAAGGAAAAACCTGTCTGGTGTCCGGAAGCGGAAACGTTGCTCAATATACAATTGAAAAGTTGCTTGATCTTGGTGCAAAACCGGTTACTATTTCTGATTCCAATGGTTACATTTATGATCAGGAAGGAATCAACAAAGAAAAACTGAACTTCATAATGGAACTGAAAAATGTTAGACGTGGAAGAATAAAAGAATACGTTGATAAATATAAAAATGCAGTTTATTTTGCTATCGATCCAAACCTTGACCATAATCCATTGTGGGATCATAAAGCAGATTGTGCATTTCCGAGTGCAACACAAAATGAAATAAACTGGATTGATGCTCAGAACCTGGTTAAGAATGGTGTTTATGTAGTTAGCGAAGGTGCTAACATGCCCACGACTATAGAGGGAGTAAATATCTTTCTTGAAAATAAAATTCTATATGGACCTGGTAAAGCTGCAAATGCCGGTGGTGTGTCAGTATCCGGACTGGAAATGTCTCAGAACAGTCAAAGACTTCCCTGGACAAGAGAAGAAGTTGATGCAAGATTACAACTTATCATGAAGAATATTCATAAAACCTGCGTTGATATGGCTGATAGATTTGGAACTCCCGGGAACTATGTAAATGGTGCAAACATTGGAGGTTTCCTGAAAGTTGCAGATGCTATGATTGATCAGGGTGTTGTATAAAGCCTCACCCAAACCCTCTCCAAAGGAGAGGGCTTTTTAAATAGAATTGTTCTGAAAATACAATTAGTCATTCCGGCTCGTTCCGGCAGAACGAAGTTTTGACGAACTTGTCCGGAATCTGAAAAGTAAACTTTTGATGACTTAATTTTCTTAATTCTGAAAAGTCATCAATTTATGGCGAAGCAGTTTTTCAAGCCTCCTAATTGCTTCGCCTTTTTTATAATAAGAAATTGATGATTAAAAATCGTAAATTTCGGCTGGATTACATCTATAAATAGTCAGTTCACAATATTCGATTTAAAGACGAATGGATTACATAAAAGAATTTAAAAGTAATCCCGAAGCAGATTGGGTAGAGCACGGTTACGGAACACGTTTTCAGGGTTTCCAAAACCTTATGCGCCTTCGTGTAACTAATATCCTTCTTGTTTCCAGTCTCTACGATCTTTATCTCTTTGAAGAAGACGGCAGACTTTACGAACTTATCCGCAACGAATACCAGGGATTAAATCTTAGTCACTCACCGGAATTAACAAGAGTCTCAAGCGGTTATGATGCTATCAACCGTGCAAAAGAAGAAGGGCGCTTTGATTTAATTATCACTACTATGCACATCGAAGATATGACTGCCCTTAGTTTTGCCAAGCTTGTACGAAATTCAGGACTTGATATACCAATTGTACTTCTTGCACACGATAACCGGGAATTGAAATCTCTTTTAATGAATCCGGAAAGCGCGGTTTTCAATAAAGTTTTTAACTGGACCGGTGATTTCAGAATTATAATTGGAATAATAAAATACTTAGAAGACCGGCTTAATGTTGAGCACGACAGCAAGATTGTCGGTGTCCAGAATGTAATTGTTATTGAAGACAGTGTAAGATACTATTCTGCTTTTCTTCCCATAATCTACACTGAAATGCTGAAGCAAAGCCAACGATTAATATCTGAAGGGATCAATCTTACTCACAAATATTTAAGAATGCGTGCAAGACCAAAAATACTTTTATGTACTAACTACGAAGAAGCGTGGGATTATTTTGAAAGATACAAAGAACTGGTCCTTGGAATAATATCAGATATTGCCTTTCCGAGAAATGGTGAAATTGATGATGCCGCAGGTATAAAATTTGCTAAAGCTGTTAAAGAGTCAATCACTGATATTCCTATCCTTCTTACTTCAAACAATTCTGATAATGAAAAGGATGCTAAAAAAGCTGGGGCTTCATTCATACTAAAAGATTCTCCTATACTTATTACAAAGCTTCAGCATTTCATGAATAACAATTTTGGTTTTGGTGATTTTATCTTCAAAACACCAGACGGGGTTGAGGTTGGCAGAGCTAATGATTTGAAAAATATGGAAGAACAATTAAAAATTGTTCCAATGGAAAGCATTCAATTTCACGCTGAAAGAAATCACTTTTCAAATTGGTTTAAAGCCAGAACTGAATTCTGGCTCGCTCACAAATTAAGACCAAGAAAAGTTACAGACTACGAAACAGGAGAAGCACTAAGAGAATATCTTGTTCATTCTGTTCATAATTACCGGATGGTGCGCCAGCGCGGAATAATAACTGACTTTAACAAAGAAACTTTTGACCCGGAAAGCAGCTTTGCCAGGATCGGAGGCGGTTCACTTGGTGGTAAAGCAAGAGGACTTGGTTTTGTTAATACTCTTATAAATGATTACCAGCTTCGCGAGCAATTTGAGGATGTGTTAGTTTATGTTCCTCCCGCAGTTGTACTTGGAACAAATGTATTTGATGATTTTCTTGAGATGAATAATCTTCGGAGTTTTGCTCTTCAATGCGAGGATGATGAAGAAATCACTCAAAAATTTTTAGAAGCTTCAAAATTTCCCGAAGAAATTCTTGGTGAACTTGCAGCCTTCCTTAACATTATCAAAAGTCCACTTGCTGTCAGGTCATCAAGTCTGCTTGAAGATTCTCAATATCATCCCTTTGCCGGTGTTTATCAGACTTATATGATTCCAAATGATAACGCGAATCCTTTGATCAGGTTGAATGATCTTCTTACAACAATAAAAAGAGTTTATGCTTCAACTTTCTATCAGAATGCAAAAAATTATATAAGAATTACTTCCTATCGTTCTGAAGAAGAAAAGATGGCTGTGATTATTCAAAAGATGGTTGGCAATAATCACCAGAACAGATTTTATCCTGATTTTTCCGGCGTTGCGAAGTCCTATAATTTTTATCCTTTGCCTCCGCAAAAATCTACCGACGGAATAGTATCTGCAGCACTTGGTTTAGGAAAATGGGTAGTTGAAGGGGGAAATACAGTAAGGTTTTGTCCGAAGTATTCAACTGATTTGCTACAGTTTCATTCAGTGAAAGAATCTCTTAACAGCAGTCAGATGGAATTTTTTGCTTTACAGATTGATGAGAAAACAGACTTTGGGAATGTAACTTATGACAAACTTGTAAAAAAATTTCCATTAAGCATTGCTGAAAAAGATGGGCCGTTAAGGTTTGTCGGCTCAACATATCTTCCGGAAAATGATGCAATTTATGATGGACTTGGGAGAAGCGGAACGCGTTTAGTAACCTTTGGACCAATACTAAGAAATAAACTTTTTCCGCTTGCAAATGTGCTTGAACTACTACTTGAAATGGGTAACTGGGGAATGGGAACACCTGTCGAAATAGAATTTGCAGTAGACCTTTCAAAACCATCTGGTAAAAAGAAAGAATTCGGTTTGCTCCAAATGAGGCCACTTGTAGTGAGCCATGAATTTGAAGAACTTAGAATTGAAGACATTGAACCAGATAAACTAATCTGTCAGAGCAACCAGGTGCTTGGCAATGGAATTATTCAAGATGTTTATGATGCTGTTGTTGTTGATTTTCATTTATTTGATCGCGCAAAAAGCAGAGAAGTAGCCACCGAGATTTCCGCACTGAATAATAAATTGATTTCAGAACGCAAACCATACTTGCTGGTTGGGGTAGGTCGGTGGGGATCATTAGATCCATGGCTTGGAATTCCTGTAACCTGGGAACAAATAGCCGGTGCAAAAGCCATTGTTGAGACATCTTTTAAAGATATGGCAGTTGAGCCATCTCAGGGTTCGCACTTTTTCCAGAATATCACTTCGTTTATGGTTGGCTATTTTACTGTTAACTCAATTCAGAAAAATGGCTTTGTTGATTGGGATTGGCTTCTTAAGCAGGAATCAGTCGAAAGTAAATTATACACAAAACATATTAGATTTAAAAAACCAATCATAATTAAAATGAATGGACACGAAAACAAAGGTATAATTTTAAAACCGGAGGCAATAATATTGGCAGAAGAAATAAAATCAAATAGAGAGGAAATACCAAGTGCCTGCCCGCACTGTGGTAATAAACTGTCACCCTGGCAGCAGGTTCTTCTTGCAACAGACAGAGCACTTGTTTGCAGGAATTGCTGGTACAGAATTATTCTGGATGTAATACCATCCACAAAGAAAACAGATTCAGACAAATCAAAGAGTAAAGGATCAAACTGATGGCATCCTACAATTCATTCAAAGTAGCGCGTCAACAGGTTTTGGAGGCAGCCAGGCTGCTTAACCTTGATGATGCAACAACAGAATTTTTAAGCACACCTCAAATAGAAGTTAACTTCACCATTCCTGTTAAAATGGATTCAGGAGTTACAAAAATATTTCAGGCTTTCAGAATTCAATACAATCATGCAAGAGGTCCGGCAAAAGGTGGAATTCGTTTTCATCCCGAAGAAACAGTTGACACTATTCGTGCACTTGCCTGCTGGATGACATGGAAAACTGCAGTTGTTGATTTACCACTTGGAGGAAGCAAAGGCGGTGTAAGATGTAATCCGAAAAAATTATCTGAAATGGAACTCGAAAGACTTTCCAGGGAATACATCCGTGGAATATCACAAATGCTTGGAGTAGATATAGATGTTCCTGCAACAGATGTTTATACAAACCCACAGACTATGGCTTGGATGATGGATGAGTATGAAACAATTACAAAGCGTCACAGTCCGGGTGTATTTACTGACAAACCATTGCAAGTTGGTGGGACTGAAGGAAGAAGAGATGCAACAGCAAGAGGAGGAATAATTACTGTTCGTGAAGCTTGTAAAACTTATGGATTCGATCCAACAAAAACATTTGCTATTCAAGGATTTGGTGATGCCGGACAAAGAGCAGCATTACTTCATAAAGAAATGTTAGGCGGAGGAAAACTTATTGCTGCTAGTGATTCTCGCGGAGCCATAATTAACAAGAAGGGATTAGATCCTGAAGAGCTTGTTCATCATAAACTTAAAACCGGAACAGTAATGAATTTTCCGGGAAGTAAAGAAATTCCTCACGAACAGCTTCTTGAGCTTGATGTAGAAATTTTATATCCAGCTGCATTAGAAAATGCAATCAACATAAAAAATGCAAAGAAAATTAAAGCCCGTGTCGTTTGCGAGCTCGCAAATGGTCCAACAACTCCTGAAGCAGATTTAATTCTCTTTAAAAATAATGTGCATGTAATTCCGGATATTCTGGCTAGTGCCGGCGGTGTAACTGTTTCATACTTTGAAATGGTTCAGGATAAATCTTTATTCTTTTGGGAAGAGGAAGAAGTACACAAACAGCTTGATAAAAAACTAACGCTTGCTTACAAACGCGTTCAGGAAGCCATAAAAGAAAAGAAAGTTCATCCAAGACTTGCCGCAATGTTGGTTGGAGTTGCAAGAGTCGCGCAAGCTTGCCAACTTAGAGGCTGGGTATAAAAATAGCGAATATCGAAAATTAATTTTTGTGCAAATAAAACAATTTTAATTAGTATCTAAAATTAAATATTCTGTATTTTCACAAGCGTTCATCCACCTATCTTATTGTTAATGCGGATCTTAGAACAATTTATATTCATTAAATCAGTTTATCTTTAATCAGGACAAAAAAACTTCGCGATTAGTGTAGTTGCTATTTCTATTTGTTCATTTTTTTGCGAAGTTTCGGTGTAACTATTTCGGTTTTTTCTGATGAATATTTCTTGCACAAATCGAATCCTCTCACAACTACTGGGGCCAAGTTATGACTACTCTAACTGCTAATCCGGATAAAGACAAAATTAAAAATCGGGAAGGAATAATATCCATTCTTGAAAACATACAAGCAAGATATGGTTACCTTCCGGAAAAAGAACTCAGGAACGTTGCTGAAGAAACAGGAAAATCTCTTGTAGATATTTATGGAGTCGCAACATTCTACAGATCTTTTAGTCTGAAACCAAGAGGTAAGCATTTGGTTTCTGTTTGTCTTGGAACCGCATGTCACGTTCGTGGTGGACCAACGATAGAAAAGGAGTTCGAGCACAGGCTAAATATTCGACCGGGTGAAACAACTGATGATAAACAATTCACCCTTGAAACTGTAGCATGCCTGGGAGCCTGTGCATTAGGGCCGATAGTAGTTTCAGACGGTCATTACTTCTCAAAAGTTATCACACCAAAAGTAAAGCAAATCTTAGATACAACACTCGAAGGATTAGATAAAGTTGAAATTCAAACCGATCAAAGAATTTTTCCCGTTGAGATAAGTTGTGCACGATGTAACCACAGCCTTATGGATACTAATCATTTGGTTGACTACCATCCTTCGATACGTGTTACAATTTCATTCGAAAGGAAACACGGCTGGTTACGATTATCCAGTTTATATGGAAGCTACAACATCGAATCCGAATATGAAATTCCGGAAGATACAATTGTAAACTTTTTCTGTCCTCACTGCCACACTGAACTGAGAGGTGCAGCAAATTGCGTTGAATGTGGTTCTCCGATGGTCCCGATGATTGTCAAAGGTGGTGGAGTAATTCAAATTTGTTCAAAACGAGGATGCAAAGGACATATGCTTGATCTTTCAGGAGGTATTTATGGATAGTAATCATTCAAATATTTCCGACTTTATCCAGGGGGTATGGTTATGCCAGCAATAAAATCCATAACTGAATTTAGAGAACTCAAAGGCAGAATTAGAGCCGACCGTGACACAAGCATTCCAACCATAGTAATATCTGCAGGAACCTGCGGACAGGCAAGCGGGGCCAATGATCTCATCCGGATTGCAAAGCGTGAACTGATTGCGAACGGTTTGACTAACAGAATTCATCTTCGAATAACCGGGTGTCATGGTTTTTGTGAAATGGAACCATCAGTACTGATTGAACCATCCCGTGTGTTTTATCCCAAGGTGAATACTGCAAATGTGAGCAGGATCATCAAATCTATTTACAGGGAGGAAATTTTAGAGGACTTGCTCTTCCGCGACCCTGAATCAGGCAAACCAATTTTAAGACAGGATGATATTCCCTTTTACAAAAAGCAAAAAAGAACACTTCTTTCAAATAATGAAAAGATTGATCCTATTCGTATGTTCGACTACCTTGACGCTGGTGGTTACGATTCATTCGTAAAAGTACTTGAAGAAGCAAATCCAAGCTGGGTTGTTCAGGAAGTAAAATCTTCAGGATTACGTGGCCGTGGTGGCGGAGGTTTTGCAACCGGAACAAAATGGGAGATGCTTGCGGCACAAAGAAATGGAAGAGATAAATATCTTGTGTGTAACGCGGATGAAGGTGATCCTGGCGCCTATATGGATAGAAGTTTGCTTGAAGGAAATCCACACAGCATCATCGAGGGAATGTTAATAGGTGCTTTTGCAACCGGGGCTACAAACGGAATTGTCTATGTTCGTAATGAATACCCACTTGCAATTAAGCATTTGATAATTGCATTGAGAGTTGCCCAGGAATACGGGTTACTTGGAAATAACATTCTTGGAACTGGTTTCTCTTTTGATATTACTATTGTGAGAGGTGCAGGTGCTTTTGTTTGCGGAGAGGAAACAGCTCTCATCAGATCAGTTGAAGGTAAGATGGGAGAACCACGGCAACGTCCTCCTTTTCCGATTGAAAAAGGTATTTACGGAAAACCAACTGCAATTAATAATGTAGAGACCTGGGCAAATGTTCCTTTGATTATAAAGCTTGGCGCAAGGGATTATTCAAAAATCGGAACACCAAAAAATTCCGGGACGAAAATTTTTAGTCTTGTTGGTAAAGTTAAGAACACCGGTTTAGTTGAAGTTCCAATGGGAATATCAATTAAAGAAATTATTTTTGATATTGGCGGAGGTGCATCAAGTAATGCGAAAATCAAAGCTGTTCAAACAGGTGGACCATCAGGCGGCTGCATCCCGATTGAAAAATTTAATCTGCCGATAGATTACGATAGTTTATCCGCCGCAGGTTCTATTATGGGTTCCGGTGGTATGATTGTTATGGATGAAAGAACCTGCATGGTTGACGTAGCAAAATACTTCACTAATTTCTTAAAAGATGAATCCTGTGGAAAGTGTTTTGTATGCAGAAAAGGAACCCAGCGTATGTATGAGTTACTCGAAGACATTTCCATGGGACTTGGCACATTGGAAAAATTAGACTTACTCGAAGAACTTGCTCACGTTGTTAAAGATACTTCAATGTGTGGTTTGGGTCAGACTGCTGCTAATCCTGTTTTATCAACTATAAAATATTACAGACACGAGTATCTTGAGCATATAAACAATAAGAAATGCCGCGCAGGAGTTTGCAGAGATCTTGTCGGAGCTCCGTGTCAGACAGCTTGCCCGATAGGTACTGAAGCATGGAGATACATTGCTCATATAGCTGTTGGTGAATATGAAAAAGCTTACACTGCAATCCGCGAAGCAAATCCTTTCCCATCGGTTTGTGCTAGAGTATGTAGCCACCCGTGTGAATATTTGTGCAGATCTGGTACGAGCGGAGGACAACCTATTGCAATACGCGCGCTCAAACGGTTTATAACAGATCGGATTGAGCCTTCAACATATAAACCTGTCAGGGATAAAGACAGCAAGAAATCAAAATTTAAAGTTGCGATCATTGGTTCAGGTCCTGCCGGATTAACTGCCGCACATTATCTGTCACTTAAAGGTTATAAAATTACTGTATACGAAAAAGATGAAATCCCTGGCGGAATGCTGACTACAGGAATCCCGGCATACAGACTTCCAAGAGAAGTTATCAATAAAGAAATTAATGCGCTGATTGATAAGAATATTACTCTAAAAACTAATTCAGTTCTTGGCAGAGATTTTACTGTCGATGAATTATTTGAGCAGGGATACTATGCCGTATTCTTAGCAATGGGAGCTCACAAAAGCAAATTGCTGAATATTGAAGGTGAAGATCTTGATGGTGTTTATCCTGCAATTGAATTTCTGAAAGAGTTCAACCTGCATGAAAAGAATCTTGCTAAGGGACGTGTTGGCGTAATTGGCGGCGGAGATTCGGCAATTGATGCTGCAAGAGTTTCATTGCGACAAAAAGATGTCAAGAGTGTTACACTCCTTTACCGAAGGACAAGACAAGAGATGCCGGCACTGCAGCATGAAATTGATGCTGCCATTGAGGAAGGTGTCAAACTTGTAACTCTGGTATCACCAATAAAAATTCATTCTGAACATAATCATCTCTCAGGAGTTGAGTTCATTAAGAATAAACTTGGCGATGTGGATTCAAGCGGAAGAAGAAACCCTGTTCCAATTACGGGTTCAGAAGAATTTATGTTCTTCGATACACTCATTATCACCATTGGTGACACACCTGATGTTGATTATATCTCATCAATGAATATCGATGTAAGTAAATGGGGCACTTTGATAGTTGATGAAGATACACTTGAGACAAATCGTGATGGAGTTTTTGCTGGAGGTGATGTCGTCACAGGTCCAAATACAGTTGTTGATGCGATAGCTGCAGGAAAGAAAGTGGCAATAATGATTGACAGATATTTAATGCAGGAAGAATTAAGGCAGCCGCCGGAAGTACATTTACCAAAAATATACGTGCCGCCCGTTGAAGTTTCGGAAGAGGAGACAAAGAGAGTATCACTTCCAACTATTCCAGTAGAAGAGCGAAAGTCTAGCCTGCACGAAGTAGAGCTAACTCTTTCTGCTGATCAGGCTAAGTATGAAGCACACAGATGTATGAGATGCGATCTTGAATTCATCCATGAGCAAAAAAATGGTAAGAAATTAGAACTCATCGAAAGCGAGGATATTTACCATGGTTAATCTTAAATTGAACGGATTAATAATATCAGTAGAAGAAGGAACAACTATCCTTGAAGCAGCTCAGTTTATGGGTTTCCCGATTCCAACTTTATGTCATATGGAAGGCTTATCACCTTATGGTGCCTGCCGTTTGTGTGTGGTTGAAGTTGGTGAAGGAGTAAAAGCAAAGCTGGTTACTTCCTGCACATCTGTAGTTCAGGAAGGAATGAGCGTGAGAACTGCTTCTAACCGTGTTGTGACAGCACGAAAGATGATAGTTGAACTTCTACTTGCAACCTGCCCGCAATCTAAAGTAATACAGGATATTGCTTCCGAGCTTGGTGTACGACAGCAGAGATTCAGACAAGAGCACGAAGATTGCATTATGTGTGGTCTCTGTGTACGAATGTGTGAAGAGCAGATGATGGCAAAAGCAATTGGATTCCGTGGTCGTGGAGATCATCGAAGCATCGGAACACCATTCGATATCAAGTCAGAAGAATGTCGTTTATGCGGCGGGTGTATTTATGTTTGTCCTGCCTGTCAGTTGAGATGCACTTATTCCGAACCGGATAAAGCAATCTGTGGCGGCTGTATGAACCTGGAACCACCTTGCTTAGAAAAAGAAAAATTCGATAACATGATGTGTTACATGGATCCCTGTGTAGCATGTGAAATTAAAACCAAATAGGGAAAAAGGAGAATCAAAAAATGTTATACTCAAGAGTTAATTCTTCAGCTGCAACCTTAACAAAAAACAGAACAGAAGGTTCAATAACACCATCATCCGGTATGTGTGTTACTTGTGTTGATGGCTGTATAGGTATGTGTGAAATCGGTAAATCAGCTTACCGTGGTCACGAGGTGATATACCCTCAACCCTTTGGCGTAATAACGACTGCATCAGAAAAAATTTATCCCGTCGATTATTCTCACTTCAACATTATGGGAACAGCCGTTGGGGCTTTTGGTATTGAAGCCGATAGTGACAAAGCCATCTTTCCAAATGTCAGGATTGATGTTACCTTCGGTCACGACAAAGGAATTCATTTTCGCTATCCCTGGATAATCCCCGGGATTGGTTCAACCAACATTGCTAAAAACAATTGGGAAGGATTAGCAATAGGTTCAGCACTTGCCGGTACCGGTTTAACAATCGGCGAAAATGTAACCGGTATGGATGTGGAATCAATTATAAACAGAGGTAAAGTATTTGATACAGTTGATCTGAAACGAAGAGTAAAACTTTACAAAGATCATCAGCGCAACGGATACGGTGCAATAATTGTTCAGGCAAATGTTGAAGATACACGTCTTGGAGTTCAGGAATATGCAATTGATAAGCTTGGAGTTGAAGTTGTTGAACTTAAATGGGGACAAGGTGCAAAAGATATTGGTGGCGAAGTTAAGATAAGAGAGCTGAAAAAAGCGCAGATGCTCTACGAACGGGGATATGTAGTTCTCCCAAATCCAACTGACCCTCGTGTAATTCAAGCATTTGAAAAAGGTGCATTTAAAGAATTTGAGCGTCACTCCCGGCTTGGAATGGTTAGCGAAGAAGGTTTTGCTCAAAGAGTTGATGAACTAAGAAAAGCCGGTGCAAAATATATTTTTCTGAAAACAGGAGCCTATCGTCCGGCAGATCTGGCACGTGCTGTTAAATTCTCTTCAAAATATAAAATTGATTTACTTACAGTTGACGGAGCTGGCGGCGGAACCGGAATGAGTCCGTGGAGAATGATGAATGAGTGGGGCGTTCCGCCTGTTGAGCTTCATTCAATGCTTTATCAATATACAAAGCAGATGCACGATAAAGGTGAACACATACCTGCTATAGCTGTTGCAGGTGGGTTCACATTTGAAGATCAGATTTTCAAAGGTCTGGCACTTGGTGCGCCGTTTGTAAAACTGGTTGGTATGGCACGATCCCCTATTGCTGCTGCTATGGTTGGAAAAACTATTGGTCGTGCAGTTCAGGAAGGACAGATTCCGGTTTATGTTGAAAGATTCGGTACGAGCATTGATGAAATTTTTGTTACTGCAAGTGAGTTAAGAAAAGAACTCGGTGATGCTGAATTTGAAAGTTTACCTCCCGGTGCAATCGGACTTTATACATATTACGAAAGATTAGCTCAGGGTCTTAAGCAGCTTATGAATGGAAGCAGAAAATTTGCTCCTGAGTTTATTACACGCGACGATATTGCAGCCCTAACAAAAGAAGCTGCTGAAATCAGCGGAATAAAGTACATCACCGAAGTTGATAAAGAAGAAGCACAAATTATTCTGAACGGATAAAAACACCACTTATAAAAGCTACTATTGGGCGTGTCAGAAAAAATATTATCTGACACGCTTTTTCATTTGAATTTTCCATTTCTCTTTAATTTTTTATGGAACATTTCCTTTCCGGCATAGTAAAAGGTTTAGAATATAAACTAAACCGGAGGTTACAATGCCGTCACTAAAAAATCCAAAAGCAGATCTGAGAAAATTTTACTATCGCTCTTTTGAGATTAGCCTTATTATTTCGCTTGCAACATTAATAGTAGCTTTCAAATTTTCTCCTCAATTATCAAAAACAGAACTTTTATCTGAAGGAACACAAGAAATAATTAACATTGACGAAATCATTAATACAATCCAAAAACCTGAAGTTCCTCCTCCACCAAAAGCCCCACAAATAATTGAAGCATCGATAGAGGATGTCCCTGATGATATTATTTTACCTGATATCGATAACGTTAAACCTATCCCTTTGCCAGATAAACCCCCGGTACAACCCAGGGTAATTGATGATGAAACTATTTTTGAAGTTGTTGAGGAAATGCCTGCACCGGTAGGAGGAATCAAAGCTATTCAGGAAAAAGTACATTATACGGAAATTGCCAGAAGAGCAGGTGTGGAAGGAACAGTTTATATTGAAGCAAGGATTGATAAAAAGGGAAATGTGATCGATGCATTTGTTAAAAAAGGTCTTGGTGCTGGGTTGGATGAGGAAGCACTAAAGGCAGTTCTGAATACTAGATTTATTCCCGGTAAACAAAGAGGTAAGCCTGTGAATGTGAAAATGATAATTCCAATAAAGTTTGTACTGAAATAGCATTTTCAAAAATATTTTCTGCTAAAAAATCCTCAAACCAGTTACAAGTTTGCTTATTGATTATTATCTTTAAGCATAATTAATAATTCTAATCAGTCAGATCTAACCTATTCAAATTTAAATGCACGATTATTCAATAATTAAAGATATTGTACTTATTCTGCTGTTATCGATTCCGGTAATTGTAATATTCAACAAGATTCATTTGCCGAGTATCGTAGGATTTTTAATTGCAGGAATAATACTTGGGCCATCGGCACTAAAGATCATCAGCAATCCAGACCAGATTGAAATTATGGCAGAGATTGGAGTTATTCTTTTGATGTTTTCTATTGGTCTTGAACTCTCACTTAAAGAACTTGTCAATATTAAAAAGATTTTGCTGCTTGGTGGAGGCTTGCAAGTCACAGCAACAATCTTAATCACTTCTGTAATAATTTTTGCAGTAGGTTTACCTGCAAAGCAAGCTGTTTTCTTTGGAATATTAGTCAGCCTGTCGAGCACTGTTATTGTTTTAAAACTTTTTTCAGATAAAGATGAACTTGATGCACCGCACGGAAAAATCTCACTAGGCATATTAATTTTTCAGGATCTGGCAATTGTTCCTCTTTTTTTAATCGTTAACCTTTTAGGCACTTCAGATCAGGTTAGCTTCATTGGAGTGACATTACAAATGCTTACAGCGTTTGGATCAGTTGCTGCAATCATATTTATTGCAAAATATCTTTCGCCTCACGTTCTTTACAGATTAGCTAAATTAAGAATGAAAGAAATTTTCACTGTTGGTGTTATACTATTGATTTTAGGTACAGCATATCTCACTCATTCCCTTGGGCTTTCATTCGCAATAGGTGCTTTTATCGCAGGACTGATACTTTCAGAGTCTGAATACAGTCACCAGATTGTTGCTGATACTCTTCCTCTTAAGGATGCTTTCAATAGCTTGTTTTTCGTTTCGGTTGGTCTGTTACTCAATTTGAATTTTGTGATTGAAAGTCCGTTAATTGTTTTTGGATATTCACTCGGCGTTGTTCTAATCAAAGGGCTTATTATTTTCATTGTAGTTTTATTGCTAAAGTATCCTGTGCGCATTGCTATTTTGGTTGGATTAAGTCTTGCCCAGGTTGGTGAATTTTCATTTATTGTCGGGGAGCAGGGCTTCAACTTGAATCTGATATCTCCGGAGTTGTTTAATATTTTCATTTCGTCAACTATTATAACAATGATCTTAACACCATTCTTATTTAAGCTAGCTCCAAGATTAGCAGGCAAATCAAGTGCGCTCGGTAGTGGTAAATTAAAAGAAAAAATAATAGAAGATATTCAAGATCATGTTATCATTGCAGGATTTGGACTGAATGGGAGAAACCTGGCTCACGTTTTAAAGGAAACAGGAATCAGGTACATCATAATTGAAATGAATCCGGAAACAGTGAAGAAAGAAAAAGCTAAAGGTGAGAATATTGTGTATGGTGACATCGGAAATTACGAAGTTCTTAAATCGGCGAGAATAAATAAAGCTAAAATTCTTGTGATTGCAATTTCCGATAGGTCAACTTCCAAAAGAGCATTGAAACAGGCTAAGGAAATAAATTCGAATATCCATGTAATAGTTCGTACACGATTTATGAAGGAAACAGATGAGCTTGTAAAGATGGGTGCTGCAATGGTCATTCCGGAAGAGTTTGAAACGTCAATACAGATATTCAGAAAAGTGCTTGAGCAGTATCACATACCGCTTAATGTAATTATGCAGCAGGTTAATCTTCTGCGCGGGGAGTCTTATAAATACTTTCGTTCCGAAGATGGTGCTGAGGTTGCTTTCACTCATATTGATGAAATACTTTCGGCGAGATTGACTGATACATTTTACATAAATGAGGAAAACAAATTTTCGGGTAAGTCGATTGAGGTATTAAATCTCCGTAAGAAAACAGATGCAACTATTATAGCGATAGTACGGCAAGGAACCACTATTACAACTCCGGCAGCCAGCGAAATTCTTCGACCTGGAGACACTCTTGTAATTACCGGTACCCACAAAGCAGTAGACTTAGCATTTGAATTTTTATCGGGAAAAGATTCAGACCTGGTTTAGTTGAATCAAACTAAAAACTGTTCTAACTCATCAAGTCCTGAAATTATATAATTAGGCTTTTCTTTTTCAAGCTGATCTTTTGTTCTGTAACCGAAGAGAGCCCCACAGGTTTTTGCACCAGCACTTATTCCGCATTGAATATCAAGTTCGGTATCACCAACCATTAATGTTTCAGCAGGTTTAACTCGCAATTCTTTACAAATATACAGAAGAGGTTCAGGTGATGGTTTGTGAGCTAATCCGTCTCTTCTACCCATTATGTAATCAAACGAAGAACGAAGCTTAAAATGATCAATAATTTTATCTGCTTGTTCCTGAACCTTAGTTGTAAGAAGTGAAACTTTTATCTGTTTATTATTTAATTTATTCAATGTTTCAACAACTCCGGGATAAAGAAGAGAAGAACCTATAAAATCAAAATAGAGTCCTTTATAAATTGAAATGAATTTATCGAAATCAGGCACATCAATTTTCAATTCTTGAAATATATCTACGAAATGCTTTCCAAGCAGATTGGTAAAAATATCTTCGGGAATATTATTTGGTATGTTTAGCTGGTCTAAAGCAGCCTGAGTGCTTGTAAGTATTGTATCTCTAGAATCAACCAGAGTCCCATCAAGATCGAAGCAGATGTGTGTTACTATATTTTTATTCAACGGATTTTTATTTCTATAACTGTCTAATACCAAATATATAAAAACAATTTGCCTTCTTTTTTATTTTTTGAAAAATATCTTGATACATACTTGTTTTTATTCCAGAAATATTAGATTTTGTCATCACCGGGTTGTAACATTTTTGACATCAAAAAAAGTTGTCGTTAATAAATCAGTTTGTAATTATTGGCTTAGCTTTTTAATAACAGGTAAAAATTAACTGTTACTGAATAAACAAACTGATTTTGATAACGTTTTCATAGATAATTAACGTATTGAATACGGTACGATTTTTAGCATAGTAAATTCAACTATGAAACTAAATTAATTAATAAACTTATTAAGGAGAGAATAATGAAAAAACTTAATTACTTGTTTCTGCTCACAATGTTCCTTTCATTTTTTGGGATGTACTCAACTACATTGGCACAGTCTGAACCTGTTATGTATTTCTGTGAAAGATATGATGACTATGATGGTGAAATTGGAGTAAGTGATAGATTTACGAAAGGCCATATTACAGTAATGGTTAAGGCTGACGCCGCACTCCGGCTGGAAGATGCTGCAATTCAATACGATATGTATAATTTCAGAACCGGAAAATTTGAATATTACAAAAAATTCTATTTTACTATCGACAAAGATATGAAATACGTTTTCTTTGAAAGAAATGATGAAAGCGATATGGAATTTAACGATCCCGGGTTCTATCGCGTGTTCCTGCTCGATGAGGATGGTAAAACAATCACAAGTGCACTTATCGAAATAATTGAGTAAAAATGGAAAATAATTTTATGGCGGCCTTGTGCCGCCTTTTTTATTTTAAACCAAATTATTATTCTGATTAACATTGAAATCCAACCACCTTAACCTTATTTTTGAACTGCATTCATTGTAAATAATCCATACTTAAAAATTTAATTCGGAGTTACTATGTTAAAAAAGATTCAGGAGTTATTAGGCAAAGAGGCTGATGAACTCTTAAGCTACAAAGCTAAGTTTCCAAAAGAGCAGTTGCATCTTCCCGGTCCTGATTTTGTTGACCGTATTCATATACAATCAGACCGAAGCCCAAACGTTTTAAAAAACCTAAACTGGATTCTCAATAAGGGCAGACTAGCGGGTACAGGTTATGTTTCTATTCTTCCAGTTGACCAGGGAATTGAACATTCTGCAGGTGCATCGTTCGCACCAAATCCGATTTATTTTGATCCTGAAAATATTGTTAAGCTTGCTGTTGAAGGTGGATGTAATGCTTGTGCATCCACACTTGGTGTGCTTGGAATGGTTTCCAGAAAATATGCTCACAAACTTCCTTTTATCTTAAAACTCAATCACAATGAGCTGTTGACATATCCGAACAAATATGACCAGATAATGTTTGCCGGAGTTGAGCAGGCTTTTGATATGGGAGCTGCAGCTGTTGGTGCAACTATTTATTTTGGCTCTGATGAAAGTGCAAGACAAATAATTGAAGTAAGCGAAGCATTTCAGTATGCACACGAAATGGGAATGGCTACCGTTTTATGGTGTTATCTTAGAAATCCTGAATTTAAAAAGGATAAAGACTATCACGTCTCTGCTGATTTAACCGGACAGGCAAACCATCTTGGCGTTACAATCGAAGCAGATATTATTAAGCAAAAGTTACCGGAAAACAATGGTGGTTACAATGCAATAAAATTCGGAAAAACAAGCAAGAAAGTCTATACTGATTTAACAACTGATCATCCGATTGATTTAACACGCTACCAGGTAATTAATAATTATATGGGAAGAGCCGGATTGATAAACAGCGGAGGAGCTTCCGGTGAAAATGATTTTGCCGAAGCTGCAAAGACTGCAATCATTAATAAACGTGCCGGTGGTATGGGATTAATTTCTGGCAGAAAAGCTTTCCAGCGCCCGATGGCTGATGGTGTGAAGCTTCTTAATCTTATCCAGGATGTCTATTTAACAAAAGAGATAACAGTAGCGTAAGTTTAGTTATTTAATTTCTCAGCAGTCACAGTCTTACTGTGACTGCTTTTTTAATTCTTATTTCTTAATCATATTTTCAGGCATCTGAACCGCAACAACTTTTCCTTTCGCAGTAACTTCTCCATTTGCGGATAAAGAAATTTCAGAAATTACTTTTCTTCCTTTTATTTCAACAACTTTACCACGTATCTCAAGCGCGATACCAAGTGGAGTTGGTTTTAAGTAATCAACCTGCAGAGAGGCAGTAACAAACCGGAAAGGAGGTAGAGTATCAATTTCTCTACCTTCAGATTTGTAAGCAGCTAATGCTGCTGTGCCAGTTCCGTGACAATCAATTAGCGATGCGATCAATCCTCCGTAAACATAACCTGGAATTGCTGTGTGATATTCTTTCGGTGTAAAACGAGTTACGGTTTCATCACCATCCCAGAAAGTTTTTATCTTATGTCCGTGCTCATTAAGTTTTCCACATCCGTAACAATGAGCAACATCATCAGGATAATAATCCTGTACTGCTTTTAATTTCATATTTCTCCGTGAATTAAATTACTCGGTCACACTGAGCCTGTCGAAGTGTGACTAAACTATCAAACGTCAGTCTTCGACAGGCTCAGACTGACACTGTTTAATCTAATCCCTTAAAATCAAAATTGCACCCAAGAGGATGAACAAAACCGCAATAATCTTCTTAGGCAAATTAGTATCCTTGAAAATCTTTCCACCAATAACTGTGGCCCATAAAACAGATGTTCTTTTTACTGCAAGTGTTAATGCAACGGAAGCTATACTTACAGAAACTATTTGCGTATAACGATATCCAATTGTAAGTACTGATATCAATAAAACCCAAAGTACATCTGTTTTATTTATTCGCGGAGTATGATTCTCAAGTTTTCCTTTAAATGCGAAGTAAATTATAAACAGAATCAAATGCAAAATAAATATGCTGAAATGCTGTGAACGATATAGGCGTTAAATTCATTTTTGCTACAAGAAGTTTGTCCATAACAGACGATGCCGTAAATAATAGTAAAGCAGCAATAATGTATTGATGATACTTTGACTTCATAAAAACATGTAGAGGAAAAAGCATTTCTTTCAGGTTTTTGCTTTCGAGAATGTATGTCCCAGTAATCAGCGAAACTAATCCTAACACTTCATAGAGTTTCAGTCCTTCACCCAGAAAAAGAAAAGCAAACACAGCTACAAATCCAGGTGTTAAAGCAAGCAGGGGAAGGGCATTACTTATCTGCAGGTTTTTCAATGCAGTCATCACGCATAAAAATGCAGTAACTCCAATTAAAGATTTAATAAAAAGCACCGAAAGATTAGAAGCATTAATTGTGCTGTAATCAATAAAGAAAAAAAACGGAATTGACAAAACCAGGTTTGCAATTGAAAGATAAAATGAAAACTGAACAGGATTAAGATTAAACAGAACTTTCTTCTGAGTTATCGCAGCAAACGCAGAAAGAAAAGACGAAAGCAGTGCAATAAAAAACCAGGTCATCAGGAAATAAATTTAATTATTAACTATGAAGTCATTCTGAGGAACAAAGTGACGAAGAATCTCTGTATAAAGCGTATGAGATTCTTCGCTTCGCTCAGAATGACAATACTTTAAAAGATTAAAAATCCATGGCTAATTTAAGAAATATATTCCTGCCCGGCTCAATTGTTATGCTTCCTCTGGTAGTTGATAAATGATTACGGTAAGCTTTATCAAAAATGTTTTCAACCCCGGAATATATTCTAAAGCTGATTGTAGAAAACTTGATTGGAATAGTATTTAGAAGCAAGTTAAAAATAGCATAACCCGGAGTTGTAATTTCGCCTTCAGCAACATTATTCTGTTCAGCAAAAATGGTTGATGAAACATCTGCTTGTAAATATTCAAGCAAGCTCAGTTTGAATCCAATTCTTCCATTCAGTGGTGGAATTTCGGGAAGGTTTCCATTTGTAGTAATATCATCTCCTTTAACATATGAAGCTGTAGTATAAAAAATATAGTCACGCCAAAAATTATAATCAGCGCTGAAATCAAATCCATAAATTCTTGCTTCGCCGATGTTGGTTTTGATCAATGCATTTCGTCCATCATAAGTTCCCGGGACTTCTGTAACAAGATCATTAAAATAAGAAAAGAAAAAACTTGAAATTATTTTAAGATTATCTGAGTAATGCCGAATGCCAAAATCAACAGACTGACCTTTCTCAGGTTTTAAATCCGGATTACCAACACGAACAACACTTCCCTGGTCAATGTATTGAAATCTTTCTTCCAGAGATGGTGAACGAAATGACGAACCTAATCCCAGAGTCAAATCAAGATTTGAAAAGAGAGAATAAATAAATCCAAGGTTTGCACTGTACGAAGAGTTGTTTGTATCTGTGCTGTCCCAGATAACTTGTTGATTAGGAGGAATACTATTTAAAACTCCATTTGTAATTGTGTAAACAGGGTTTAAAGTTTTTTCAGCGGTTATGTTTATAAAATCATATCGAAGACCGAGTGTTGTTGATAATTTATCTTTAAATATCTTGAACTCATCTTGCGCAAATATTCCGAGGCTACGATACTTTGAATTGGGAACTGGAATTTCACCTGTAATCAAATTGGTTGAGCTTACCACATTTCCCAGCGAATCCAGAACCTCAATTAATTGATATCTCTCGCGCTCCCCGTTGTAGCTTCTGTCCCAGTAATCAAAACCTGCTGCTAAATTGTGACTTTCAAACAACCAGAAATTTCCTTGAAGAGTTGCGTTATTATTTTTATGGTCAGCACTCGGGGTTATTTTTAATACACTTACTCTTCTTGCAGGATTACCTCCCGTTGCAGGAATATTCTGAACAATGTTAGGAATATTTTCTACATCTCTGTTTATAAGCTGGTAAGAATATTTTGCTGAAAGCTTATAGAAGACTTTGGAAATATTTTGAATCTCGTATCCTGCAGAAATTAATTCACGTTTTTCAAAAGGATAACGTACTTCTGCTGTATTCGGGAACACTGAAGCACCGGGAATACCGACATCATCTGCCCTGAACAACTGATAATCAATTTTCAGCTTATGATTATCCAGCGGGAAGATATTTAATGCGCCTGAAAAGCTGTAATCTTCAAACTGGCTGTTGTTTAATTTTCCCTGAGGTGTTTGTGTGTTGTTTGCTTTTCTGTACGAACCGGAAAGCTTCGTTGACCAGAAAGAACTTCCTCCGTAAATAGAACCACCAAACACAGATAAATCATTTACAGAATTATACTCGCTAAGAACATTCCCCGAAAAAGAAAACCGTTCATAATGCTGTGGAGATTTTGTAATGATGTTTACAATTCCTCCAGTTGCACCGGAACCGTAAATTGAAGATGAAGCTCCTTTTATTACTTCTACTCTTTCAACATCATTCAGATCAACCATTGATAATCTTGCAGCAACATCTGTTGAAGTTGCGACTCTGTTTCCGTCAATTAGAGTAATAATATTTTCACGGTTCAAGCCTCTTATGCTAATTTCTGTTCCCCAAATACCATCACGAAGTAAAGATACTCCGGGTTCATTTTGCAGAATATCAGGTAAAGAAACCGATGGCCTTTTCTGAATTTCTTCTTTTCCAATTAATGATTCAGCAAAAGGAGAGTTGCGAAGATAATTTTCGGTCCTGTTTGTACTCACAACAACTTCATCGAGTTCAATTACAGATGGAATTAATGAAAAGTTTTGTTCCCTATTCGATTCAATTATTATTTCTGTCGAAATACTTTTATAACCAAGATTTGATATTTTGATATTGTATGAACCTGAATCGAGATGGGTTAGAATATAGTAGCCATCGTTGTTTGTATAAGTGACGTAGTTCAGTGAAATGAAAACTGTAGCTCCCTGTATCGGAGAATTGTTTTTAGAATCAGTGATTTTGCCTTTTAATGTAATTGACTGTCCTAAAGTAAATTCAGGCACAATTAAAACTAATAACAGGAAAATAGTTTTGAGATTCATACCTAAAATTTAATCAGCGACAATCAATATTTTAGTTAAAAAAGAATCACCACAATTCTACTTTTTCAATGAGATTGAGTTAATCTAAAATATTAAAATCCCACTAATAATATTTTAATGCCTAAAGTTAGTCAAAGGGCATGATTAGATATACTTTCTGATCTCCCAAAAAGTTTTCATTCTTCTCGGGTGGTATAGAATCATTTTTTAAATGAGATACTTTTTCAGAAATTCGCTTAGAAGTTAAGCTAATAATCTATACTAAGAATTCTTCCAACAGTAAAGTTGAAGAACTTCTCCTTATCTGCTATTATTATTCCTTCTCTAAGATCATCGGGAATTTTTCCTGCAGCTTTTAAGCAGCCCGGGCAGGCCATAATAATAATTCCTTTGTCAAGTAGTTTTTGAACTTGTTCCTTAGAACTTGTAAACTGTGCAAAGGATAAATCGGGACCATCCTTGAGGAGCACTTCTATTCCTTTTATGTCGAAGTAAAGAATTACGTCTTTATCTTCTGACATTTTTTCCGCCAAGCTCAAAGCCATCAGCACTCTGTGCGGGTCATCGCTACCATGACTAATATGTATAAAAATACCATCTTTAACTTCCTCTTTATCCGCTGAATCTTTTCTTTGCTGATTGCAGGAGAATAATAAAATAATGCTGACAAAGAGGATGATGTAAGAATAAAGGCTTTTCATTTTTTACCTCCGGTGGATAATTTTTTTAAAGTATAATTAAACTTAAATTAATTATTAGGAAACTCAATTAACAAACAACGAGTTCGCGGAAAAGAGCAATCGCTTTCAAAATCATCATCATTAGCCATATTTGTTTAGTTGAGACTTACAACACTATTTCGATAAAACAATTATATGGCTTGTTAACGGCTTATTCTTAATTTCGGTAATAATTTTTAGTCCGGTCTCTATAGCAAGCTTATAAATTCCACCATTCGCCATAAAATTTTTATAATTTCTATAATGATTTCTTCCGGCTGCAAATTCCACCGCTTCATTTAATACATACCAGAAACCTCTTTTTGCAGGAAATAAATAGTCGCCTAAAATAATTTTATCAGCAATGGCGACCATCTCTTTTAAAAGAATAATCCTTTCGGCCTCATCAATTTCATGAATAACATAGGTAGATACTGCATAATCAAAATGATCTCTGCCTTCTTTAATTATATCCTTTACCGTTTTATGTTCAAAAGAAATATTATTGTGATAGTTCTTTGATAGCTTGAAATTCGCCCTGGCAATATTACGACTTGATAAGTCAATGCCTTTAACGGATTTACAATTATCAGCAATAAAAAGTGGAAAACGACCTGTTCCGCATCCAACGTCTATTATTTTAGAGTTTGGTTCAATAAGGTTTCTTATTTTCCCGAATAATCTATCCTGATTTGGAGCAATAAATTTATCATAGAACCATCCGTCATACCAATGGTTTTTATTTTCTTTCATCGTATTAAAATCCCAAGATATAAATTATTGATCCCAGCGCAATTCCAAATACAAAATTAAATACTTTTACAAGTATTGAATCTTTAACCGAATAAGAAAGCATCGGCAGCAAGCCGTGTCCATCCTGTACTACAGAACTTGTGAATAGAACCGAGAAGGGAATTAATCCTTTAGCAAAAAGCATTACAAAAATTAAATGGGGACCGGATTCCGGAATCAAACCTATTAAAGCACCGAGAATTAATAATAAAAACTTATAGTCGGAAGTTATGCTTTGAAGATTAACAAAGCGTCATTGCATACTCAACAACAATCAGGGCACCGAATGTCCACAAGAATATTTTAAATATATGTTTCTTGATGATGTGGGACCAGATATGTTCTCTAAAGTAATGTTTGTATCCTTCTTTGCCGGGATGATATTGTTTGAATTCACAGTCTGTGCAGGTTTGTATGTGGAATTTTTTAACGATGTAATCAGTAGAGTATCCGACAATAATTCCTAACAGAAATAGAATCCCAAACATAATCAACGCAGTTTCGGGAAACATTGCAAGCATTACAAATTGTTCGTCGCCTGCAGTAGCAAACATTAAACCTGTAATTGCACCAAAGCTTATCATTCCGTGTATGTAGAGAGAAACTCCGGCAAAAGAACCAAGGCAGCCGGGCGCTGTGCCCAGTAAAGAAGCAACTAAATATTGCTTCCACCTTCTTCCGCTCTGAAGTATTGATTCTAATTTTCCTTTCGTTTTAACATTTATAAAATCGACAGCAATCATCATCGCTAAAACAAAAAGTGTTATTTTTATTGATTCTCCGATGACATCTATAAATGTTTCCATATTAGCTACAACGTTTAACTCACTTAATCATATTTTCAGGCATTTGAACTGCAACAACTTTTCCACGTGCCGTAATTTCTCCGTTTGTAGAAAGAGTAATTTCAGAAATTACTTTCTTTCCTTTTTGTTCTAAAATCTTTCCACGTAATTCTAGTTCAACACCGAGCGGAGTTGGTTTTAAATAATCAACTTGGAGCGATGCGGTTACAAAACGAAAAGGAGGCATTGTGTCAAATTCTCTTCCTTCTGCTCTGTAAGCTGCTAATGCCCCGGTTCCCGTTCCGTGGCAATCAATTAAAGAAGCGATCAATCCACCGTAAACGTAACCCGGAATCGCGGTATGATATTCTTTCGGAGTATACCTGGTAACAGTTTCATCACCATCCCAGAATGTTTTTATCTGATGTCCGTGCTCATTGAGCTTTCCGCATCCGTAACAATGAGATACGTCATCAGGATAGTAATCTTGTATTGCTTTTTGTTTCATTATGTTTTAACCATGTCTATGTCTGTGAGAATGATGTCCTTGTTCTAAACTTCTTTTTACTGTTGGTTCAGATAATTGCTTCAACTCACCTTTAATATACTTCTCAATTGCTTTTCTAATCAACATTTTTCTGCCAAGATAGACCTTTGACACCTGTGTATTAATTATTTCAAAAGCATACGGGCCAATATTACCAACAATGAATGCTTCAACACCTTTATCTAAGAAGACACGAAGATTATCATGGTTATGCCCTTCATCTATGTTTTCAATTGCTTCAAATGATTTTTTCTCTGTGTTGAACAGGATAAAATAATTTGCATGTCCAAATCTTTTTGCAATTGGGCCATCCAGACTATTTCCGTCTGAACCGATTAGTATTAACATTATTATAATTCTCTTTCTTTCTATAATTCTTTACAAGTGAAATAAGCGCTTTGAATTGCTGAGACAACATCCCCGACATTGTCCGCATCGCCAACCGTATAAACAGGAATTTTATTTTCTAGTTTACCTAGCAATCCTTTTTCGGGATGCATACCAGCTGCAACGACATAAATATCTATATTTTCTATTCTAATTTCCTGTTCTTGATTTTGTTTTTGTAAGAAAGCTGTTGAACCTTCTGCCCGCACTACTTTTGTGTTTGTGTAGACCGGAACATTGTTCTTTTGCAACTTCATTAAATTAAGCTTTCGTGAAACTATTTCCATATCACGTCCGATATCATCAAGTAATTCAACAATGGTAACTTTATTGCCATGATCAGTTAATGTGTTTGCTATCTCAATACCAATTAGTCCACCACCAATTATAAGAACGTTTTTGTTTTTAGGAACATTTGTCTCGTATAGAATTTCCGCCCATTTGTATTCTTTAAGCCCATCAATTTCAGGAATAAAAGGCTTTGAACCTGTGGCTAAAATTACTCCGTCGTATCTTCCAATCAGATCCTCTGCCATTGCTTCTTTCCTGATAACAGGGATGTCTTCTACCTCGTGTTTTAAATAATCTATTTGCTTCTGCAATGACGCTTTCCCGGAAGGAAGCGGAGCCAAATTAAATTGACCACCAAGTTCATCTTTTTCAAACAATGTCACTTTGTGCCCGCGTTGCTGTAATGTGATCGCAGCTTCCATTCCTGCCATACCTCCACCAACAATAGCATAATTTTTTGTTTCATCTGCGTGAACAAGTGGTTCAAGTTCTCTTCCTACTTCAGGATTTATTTCACACTGCAAACCTTTACCAATTTTTATTCTACCCAGACATCCAGTTAAACATGAACTGCACGGACGAATTCTTCCTTCTACAAGCTGTAAATATTTACCCACAAAATCGGGATCAGCAATTAATGCTCTGCCAATTGCAATAAAGTCTGCTTTTTGATCATTAAAAATAGCTGCGATATCAGTTGGTTCCGTAACTTGTCCAACTCCAATCACAGGCAGTGAAGTATTTTCTTTGATTCTTTTTGCTAATTGCCATGTAACACCTTTAGGAATGAAATTATGCTGATAATACCATGCAGCACTTTCACACACATTTCCGGATGTAACGTGAATGGCATCCGCATTTTCGCTCTCAAGAATTTTTACTATTTGAATAGAGTCTTCAATTGTTAAACCGCCGGTGAACTTTTCGTCTCCACTAATTCTAACAATAACAGGCAATTTAACTTTCGATTTTATTCCCCTAAGAATTTCTATTCCGAAACGGATACGGTTTTCAAAACTTCCACCATATTCATCGTTTCGTTTATTAGTTAAAGGAGATAAAAATTGAGCAATCAGATAACCTAAACCAAATTGTAATTCTATTAAATCATATCCGGCTTTTTCCGCACGTATTGCTGCATCGATATACTGTTGCTGAACACTTTTTATTTCATCAATGGAAAGAGCCTTAGGTTTTTGTCCACCGTTCGGACATTGAATGTCAGAAGCAGAGAGATAAATATTTCCCGGTAATTTGGGATTTGCCATTCTACCCGGATGATTTATATGTGCTACAGCTTTTGCTCCGTTTTTGTGAACGGTTTCAACTAACCGTTTGTGTCCTTCAATTTTATCGTCGTTACCAATTCCGATTTGCGTTGGAAGTTCACGAACTCGTTTATCTAAGTAGAAAGGTTCAAATATTACTGCCGCAACATGTTTTGAACGTCGGTTCCAGAATGCAAGATGTCTGTTCGTGATTATTCCTTCCTGAATCCCCGTATCCAGTTTTAACAGCACTCATAAAAAAGCTATTACGAAGTGTTACATTTCCGAGTTTCATTTTATGTCTTACTTTCTTTCAATCATCCTTATTAAAATTTTAATTGTCATATCTCTCCTTATAATTTTTAGCTTCATCCGGTGAAATTTGGTAGAAAGCACTCAATTGACGAATTTTTCTTTGAAGCTCTTTACAGTCTGGTAACATAGATGATTCAGCTATTTTTTGGCGGGGCATTTTTTGCAAAAGATTTTCGTAAAGATCTTCAATCTCATCCTGTGCAAGCTGGATTGTTAGTCCAATGTAATCATAAACATCCTGCTTAATGTTGCTAAGATCCTTTGTGGAAGTCAGTTCAGCAATGATTATTTCTTTAAAGATTAATAAAGTGTTACATAATTCTTCAGGTTCAAATCCTTCTGCAAATCTACGTATGGCTATATCATCAATATATTGCAACATTAAGCTTCTATCACTGCTTCTTACTGCTGCCATTAAAAGGTGATACAATGTGCTCATATAACATTGAAAATCATCTTGATTCATTAGTTTATAACGCTTGAATTTATCTTCTTGATCAGCAGACAAAATTGTAGAACTTATTTTAGCCAACAGCTTTTCTTTTCTCCGGATCATCTCTTCATAAATTTGAAGGTTTGCTCTACCTGTAACGCGTTTTAATGCGGCTTCGTTTTTTACTCTCCATTCATCAGGATGACTCTTCATTTTTTCTAATAGAAATAATAACCTGCGTGTTATATGATAACGTGATGTTGTATTCCACCCAAGGGCATTCCGTGTATAAAATGAATCAGTATCCAGTTTTAGATCGATATATTTGATCATCCAAAAACGCTCAAACGGTTCATTACATGTAAGATGCAGTTGTTGTAAAAGTTTTCGCAAGATTATTCCAGGATAAGCTAATAATTTAGGGAGATAAATAGGTTTAATAGACTCACCAAAATAATACCTTGTGACAATCTCAAATAATTCACGATGTGATGTTGAACCATCGGGGCTGGCATTATAGATATCATAATCAGGAAGTTCGTTAGTTTTTTTAAAAATATTTCTCAATAACTGACACAAGTCATGAATATGAATATATGGAACAGCGGAGTTGCCTTTTCCTCCCAATATTCGAGAATCTATTTTTTTAGAGAGCCAACTGGATAAAAATTTATAAAGCGGGGCATATTCACACCAATCACTAAACACAGCAGCAAATCTAATAACAGAACAAGGAAAATATTGTGAATATTGCTTGATTAATTCCTCCCCGTACTTTTTACTTCTTGCATATGCATAGTCTGCATCCGGAATTGATTTTTCATTAATCACTTCTCCATCTGTGGGAAATTTACAGGCAGCAATAGAACTTGCAAATAAGAATCGTTTAACATTAATATTTCTTGCAAATTCTAAAATGTTTTCAGTGCCCTTTATGTTCGTACGTTCATACTCCGGGTTATCTTTATAAGTAAAATCATAAAATGCAGCAAGATGGATAACAAAATCTGCCCCTCCGTAGTTCGCAATATAATTCATCACTTCGCTTAGAGCAGTCCAGTTTGCTATATCACACTGAATCCAGTGCAGGTTATGGTGGTATGGAATATTTGCTTCTTTGCGAGAACGGCGGGCAATTGCAAAAATGTTATACTCTTCCTTTATGTTATCCAGGATGTAACGTCCAATGAAGCCGGAGGCGCCGGTTATAACTATCGATGGTAATTTTTGTACCATAATTTATTGCTTTTGATTTTTCTTCTTATACGAATTATATGCCCATAGTATTGCAATAGCCATTAAACAATCGGTAATACCGGATAGCAGCACTATCCAGATTTGGGATACAAAGAAGTAGTAAGTAAACAAAAAAAATGTTGCGGAAAATTTTACAATAATTGAAAACAAGATCATACATTCAAATCTCTTCGTTCTCAAAGCAGCAAGAGAGTATGCAATTGCCATAATGATATGAAATACGCCTCCCTGAGTAGGAAAGAATCTGTCTGCGCAGGAACTATATCCTAAAAACTCCATTACGGGGAGCGGCATAACAATTAAACCAATACCCACAAAAAAGGAGTGGAGTGCTATCAGCCACAGAATTATTGATAGAGTTTTACCATTTTTCATTTACTGTTTCACTTATTACAGATTTTAATACTACTTTTTTTTCTCCATTTCAGCTACTAACCCTCTTCCATCATCAGGAACGGTTTCTTTATTCTTTGGAATCATTCTTAAAAAGTCGCCGTATTGCATCGGTTCTTCAAGCCTGCAAGACCAAACAAGTTTTTCTGTTCCATCTTTATCTTTCCAGTATGTAATATCAGGGCAGCCATCGCACATACTTTGATCACCATTCGGCATTAAGTCAACCGGCTGGATAATCATAATCGATTGCATATATACTTTTTTAAATATTCTGAGGGGATTTACAGCCAAAAACTTTAAGTAATTCTTAAATGCTTTTTTAATTCCTTTGTCAAAAAGCCATGTGTTAAACAAAGTTAATCTTCCGAGACTTGAAACTTTTGGAGAAGCATAGGAGAGATACTTGTCATTTTTATAGTGATAGAGTGTCATAACAAGTTCGAGAAACTTGTTACCCGCATAACCAAAAATTTTCTTTTTATTACCAATCCTTTCTGAGAGTAGCCATTTAAAATGATCTGCTTTGGCTGTTCCATTCAAAAATGCTGCGGGAGTAAATTCGGGAAATTTCGTTCTTATGGATTTAACCGCATCGGTTGCCATTAAATCTGTAACTTCTTCCTTGTTGGAGTGATAATGAATATCATCCCAGACAATTTTTTTATCACCCGCGTAAAAGTCAAATGGTGTATCGGGAGTTATATATCTGAACAAAATGAAAACCATCGTATGAACAATATCAATATGTTTATGTGCCCATTCCATCATACCTGGGAGATATTGAATTGTATCAGTGTAAACAGTTGAATTAAATGAACAGGCTATGCCTCCTCTGGCGGCAAGCATTTCAGCATAATAAAGACGAAGTTCGTTAAGCTCAACTTCGTTTTTATTATGCCACTTCGGATCCCTGCCTCTGCCTTGCTTGCTGTCTATGTGAAATGTAAATCCGAAAACACCGGCTTTTTTTAATTCATCAAGAAGTTCATTTGTAAGAGCAATTCCGTTAGTATTGATGATAGGTTTAAGCCCTCTTGATTTTATATCAGCTACGAGTTCAACAATATCCGGATATAAAAGCGGGTCACCTCCTGCGATTGAAATACAATCAGATTTTCTTACTGATTGGAAAAAATCCAGTTCATGTTTTACTTCATCAAGTGATTTGTGAGAGTTCTTAATGTTTTTCCTGTAGCAGCCGTAACAATTTAAATTACATTGTGCGGTCGGCTCTAACCATGTAATTCCATTATCAGGCATTGTCCATGGAAGCCTGTATAAAGATTTAGGATCAATATAATAGTTTTCCATAAATCCCTTCTTAATAAACTTGAATAATATTTGGTTTACGGTAAAAGTATTGCCGCTGCAATTACTGTTGTCCACAAACCTGTTTTATCACCTTCTGCAGATTGAGTGACATTAAATGTTTTTACAATTTTGCCTGACATTTTAAACTCTTGTTCTCTTTCATTCCAATCAGATTCAGGATTGAACTCAACTCCCAATGTAGTTGCAAGCATTTGTGCAGCAAGATCTTCTGCATAATCCCCAGCAATTGTTTCTTTCACACCGAAAGGATGATATTCCGATAGGTATCCATATTGTGTTTTATCAGCCGGGATTGCAACACCTATTGAAGATGCAATTAAACGGTTAGGCTCATTTGTAGAATTTCTTGCCATTACCGCAAAAGTAATTTGTCCGGGTTTTAATTCTTTTACCCCCTCTTCCCTGCTTATCCGTTTACAGTCGGGCGGGAATATGCTGCTTACAGCAACTAAATTACAGATTTCTATTCCTGCACTACGTAAAGCTGCTTCAAAAGAGCTAAGATAATCTTTGTGTCTTCCTACACCTTTTGTAAAAAATATTTTTGTTGGTACGTACAATTTTATCTTCTTTCTCTCTAATATGTTAAATAAGATAAAGCCGATTCAAAATAAGAACCGGCTATGAATGTTTCTTATCCAATGCTTGCATTGATCATCCAGATCTGTT
Organism: uncultured Ignavibacteriaceae bacterium; assembly: GCA_963699475.1. Lineage (GTDB taxonomy): Bacteria > Bacteroidota > Ignavibacteria > Ignavibacteriales > Ignavibacteriaceae > IGN2. Next base: position 434,939 of record CAVOUA010000003.1, read on the forward strand.
TTTCTAACCACGCAACATTTTCATCAGCAATGTTTGATGACGGAACATCACCGTTTTCACCAGCTACTTTAGAGATTTCTTTGAAGTCATCATTTAGCAATTTAAAATCGGATAAAACAGAACCTAATACATATTTAACATCAAATGTTTTTTTGCTTTCTTCTTTTAATGAAGCATTCTTCAGATAATCATTTAAAGTTGCTAATGGTTTTCCACCAAGTTGCACAATTCTTTCTGCTATTTCATCGTATTGCTCTGCGAAATAATCGTAGTATGCTTCGGTCATTTCGTGAACAGGTTTGAAATTCATTCCCTTCACATTCCAGTGATAGTTATGAAGTTTAACATATAGTACCTGCAGGTTTGCAAGATTTTTGTTCAACAGCTCAATGAGTTTGTTAGATTTCATTTTAGATCTCCTTTTTTTTAAGATATTTATTTATTGCAGATTTAATTGTTCCGCCTGAATTTAAAAGTTCAACTTTAACATGTTCCTTCATTAATACAGAGTATACTTTACGACCGATTTCTCTTGTCAATAACACCTCAGCTTTGTTCTCTATAATTATATCTGCTGCTTTCAGGCCGGAACCATCCTGAATTTGGAAACCAGGATTTTCAATTGAGCTATATTCCCCGGTGGTGCTATCATAAATAATGATAAAAGGTGCACGTCCTAAAGTGACACTTAACAGATGAAGTTAAACTTTCTCCTGTTGATGGAATTACAATTTTCATTTTTCCCTATCATATTTTTTTTATAAAGCTTTTTCCCTTCTCTCAATTCCTGCAACCCTGACCTCTTCTTCTCCCTGTCATTTTTCCTTATTCAAGCGGACCTGTTCCATCGAGGTTTGGCATAATTGACTCCCATAATTATTTAAATTAATCCGAGCTAAAATTTTCAGCTTATTCTTATATAATGATAACCGAGTTTTTTGAATCACCATAATGAGTTGGGTTTTGTTTATCAGCTTCCGGTTCATTCAACCACGTCTCACCATTGCATAAATACCTGAATTGATACTCTTTCCCGGATTCAAGCACTAGTTCAATTGAAGAAGTACCATCAGAATTCTTATGTGAAAACTTATGTCGATGAATATCCCAGTTATTAAAATCACCAACGACACAAATTTCTTCAAAGTTTTCACTAATTTCTTTTGGAAGCGTAAATGTTACCTGGCAAGCTTTTTTATCTTTCGAATATTTTTTAGTTATAGACATAAAACACCTCTTCTTTCTCTAAGTTTTTGGTTTAATATTTTTAACGAAAAACGTATTATCAGAATATTTAATTTCTTTCAGTACATTATTTATCGATTAAATTTTCAATCAAATTCCAATCGGACTTGGCTTTACTTAAAAACTTTTCTACTGCATCCTTACGCATCGGATGAACTGATAGAATACTTAACAACTCTTTTTCTGCATCGGAGGAGTAACTAAAATCTGTTCCTTCGCTACCAGTTAAAAGTTCAACTGTGTTTATACAAGAATTAAATACCTGGTAGGCCATATTCAACTTTTCTTCGTCTGGCGCTACAACAAAATTTTCTGCTGGCGGGCGGGTTGGCACCAGGATGTAAGCTTTATCCGGATTTAGCTGTTTTATTAATTCTGCTGTACTTTCTATCGATTCAACATTATCGTTGATTCCTTTCACCAGCATCGTTTCTGTTACCAGGATTCCTTTAAATTCGGTAGCAAATGTTTTTATCCCAGATAATATTTTTTGAAGATCAAGCTTTCCATTTGGTCTATCTATTTTATGCCATATTTTTTCATCGACCGTATCAATTTTTATGGACACCCAATCGGCATTCATTAAATCTTTTCTTACATCTTCATCCCAAAGCAAAGATGAATTAGTTATAACAGCTATTTTTATCCCTAATGGTTTTAATAAATCAATTTCTTTTCCAAGATTTAGTATCAAGAGTTGGTTCTCCATCAGGTACAAATGTTAAATAGTCAATTTTTTCCTCGTTGTTGTAAAGTGTTCTTACTTTAGCTGAAACCTCTTTGAATATTTCATCAGGAGAATAAAATTCTTTTCTTTCGATTGACATCGAGTCAGTCAAGACCAATCTGGCAATAAACACAGGAGTAGCTGCACACTTTGGGAGGAATATTATTTATTCCAAGACTTCTGCCCAAACGACGTGACGGTATTGGTCCGAATACAATTGACATAATATTATCTCTTTATTCTTATTGCATTAAGCTATTTTGTAGAATCCCAGATTACCAGAATAACAGCACCGGTTTTCGAAGTAAACGGTCCGTGATCTTTATGAGCAGAAATAAACCTGTAGGTTCCGGAGGAGAAAATTTTGCCTTCGCTTTCGTATTCTCCTTCTAATACTATATGCTGCTCATTATAAATATGAGTATGAGAATCCAGGTGAAATCCTACCGGTAGTTTTAACAAAATAGTCTTTGCATCATTTTCATCGCGCAAAGTTTTAATCCTCGTTCCAACCGGATATCCTTTTGCTTTCTTCCAACCTAACTCATCATAAATATTTGTTACGTGTTTCATCTTTCCACCTTTGGATTTTATATTAATTTAATTATAAGCTAATCGTGTTTTTTCATTGGATAAAGTTGGAGTAATGAGTATCTGCCATTCTGGTGTATCCCACGTCCTGAGAATTTTATGGGTAATCAAATATTTCTCCGGAATTGGATGAGTTCCAACAACTACTTTTAAACCATACTTAGTTTCGATAAACTCTTTAAAATAATCTATGTAAGGACAGGGAGGATATCCAACCACCATTCCGGTTGCAAAGTGAATTACCTCAGCGCCATTCTTTTTCATTTCCTCAGGTGCATATTCTATATTTCCACCCGGACATCCGGCACAGGTTGTGTAACCAACAAGCTCAACTTCTTTATCTCTATAGATATTAAAGGCACCCTCTCTTTCTTTAATTGATCTGAAGCATTTACCGCCGGCACAGCTTTTGTATCTATCACAAATAATAATTCCTATTTTTACTTTTTTATTCATATTTGACTTCTGTTATTGTTGAAGCGTTAATTCTTTTTGATAATGTTCTTCTATCAAATTAACAATTGACTTAAATGAGTTTGTTACCTCACAATTTGGTTTTTCAAGAACAATCGGCTTACCTTTATCACCCAGTATGCGCGCATCAATATCAATCGGAATGGAACCAAGAAATTGTATATTATACTCATCAGCTAATTTATTCCCACCTCCGGAACCAAAGAGTTCAATAGCCCCGCCGCAATGAGGACAGACTAATCCAGCCATATTTTCTAAAACACCAATGTAGGGTATTTCAAGTTTTTGAGCCATATTGATTGCACGTTCGGCATCAATTATAGATACCTCTTGTGGTGTTGTTACAATTACTGCATAATCAGGTTTCATTTGTTGTGCTATAGTTAAAATTTCATCGCCTGTGCCCGGAGGAAGATCGGCAATTAAATAATCAAGTTTGCCCCAGTCGACATCAGCAAGAAATTGATTAATAATTTTTGAGCGCATTGGTCCACGCCATATAACAGGTTTACCATTTTTGGCTAAGCTAGCCATGGAAATCATTTTGGCTCCATACTTTTCGAAGGGTATTATCTTTTCATTCAAAAAAATTAATTCGCTATCTACATTTAACATTTTTGCTACATTTGGACCAGTTATATCTGCATCAAGAATCCCGGTTGAAAATCCTTGCAATTGTAAAGCGTAAGCGAGATTAATGCTTACTGTAGTTTTTCCAACTCCTCCTTTACCGCTAAATACTGCAATGCGGTGCTTTATTTTTGAAACTGTTTCAGAAATTCTATTTTGTTCTTCGTCAAAGAATTTTTGTTTTTCGGAAATATTCATTGTAATCCTTTCTGCCTTAGGCAGTTTGATATTTATACCACTTCTTATTTGAATCTAACATTACATTTATAACCTGAATAACAATTAAGGAAGCCATTAGTAACGATTAATTAGTTATTCAAATAAAGATTACCACTTAATCCTTATTATGATCACAAACTAAATCTGTTTGATTTTTCAATTCTCCTTTGATAAACTTGTTAACAGCATCTTCAATTAATTCAACATCGGTAAAGAGAGTTGCTATATTGTGCTGCTTTAAATCTTCCACAACTCTCCATCCACCTCCGCTGGAGATAAGGTAGCTACAATCTTTTAAACCATTAATTAAATGTTCGTGGCTATGTCTTCCTTCGCCTTCACCATGATGTTGATGACGCTGTCCGCCTCTTCTATGCTCTGTAAATAGATTTTCTCTTACTTCTTTATTGATAACTTTTCCATCAGTAATTTCATAGACCGCAAAGCCTCTGCATCTGCCAATATGTCCGGTAACTCTTTTTTGGTCATCTGTTGCTATTGCTATTTTACCTGAAAATAGGGCTTTCATTTCACTTCGACATTTTCTTTTTCCTTCTATTTTAATGTGATTTAATTTTTCCTGATTAATTCTTATTGATTTTCCGTTTAAGATTCCATCGGCAACTTTTTTCCTGGCTTCCTCTACAATTCGTCCAAATGTTGCTCTTGATATTTTCATTTCCTTTGCTGCATTTTCGTGTGAGTAAGCAAGTAAGTCTGCAAGCCGGAGAGATTCAAGTTCGTCATGATCAAGAATGATTTCTTCTAATTCATACACAGGTATTCCTCTCGGCTTGAAATAATAAGATGAAGGATCACAACAAACTCTGCGATGTTTTCTTGGTCTTGGCATAAATTATTAAAAATGTGTTATGAGCATATGCTCAAAATTAAATAACAATGATTGAAATAACAAGTAGCTAATATTGAAGTAAAGTAAATAAATTCCCTTGCCTTCAAGATCAATACTTGTAACGATTTTGATGAAAATTATTGATAATACAATAATGATCTTGTACTTGTTTACGATAAAGGATAACAATTTTAGACATAAAGTTCTCCTAAATTATTGGAATGGATATAGTAAATTTTAAATTTATTTAGTACGTCCAATACATTCTTCAAGTTCCTTCATCGTATCAATATATCTTTGAAAATATACTTTTGCCAAGTACGACATAATTACAAATTCACTTCTGTTTTCTCTAATAATGCGCAGGAATCTTTCAGCGTGAATGATCATGATTTTTGATGGTTTTTTAACCCTTGCACGTGTCATATACTTATTTAATCCAAACAGAATATTTGTCCCAAACAATTCGCCACGTTGCGTTATCCGCTCTACCTCAAGAGAAAAGTTATCGAAACTCAAATCCCTATTACTTGGGATTCTTAATGAAACCTCTCCTTCCAGTAAAATATATAGATCCCTGGCCGTCTCTTTCTGATCATAAATAATTTGATCTTCTTCAAAATCCTTAATAACAGCAAACTCACTAATCTCTGCAATCTGCTTTGATGTTAGTAACGAGAATATTTCCTTTTCTTCAATATTGATTTTTTCCATAGTGTGCCTCCGATGTTTTTTGTATGGTTAAATTACAACCTTCCCTTATTGATAATATTAAGAGCCTGTACATTGTAGTTTTTAATAAACTACGATTATGTGGATTTCATAGATTCATTTTTCTTTAATAGTTGTTCTTTTGTTTCTTTATAATCGGGATTTACTTCAATGCAGTCAACAGGACAGACACTTATACACTGTGGCTCATCATGATATCCAACACACTCAGTACAAAGATCAGGATTTATAGTGTATACAGGATCGCCTTCTGAAATAGCTTCGTTGGGGCATTCGGGTTCACAAGCGCCGCAGTTAATACAATCTTCATTTATTAAATAAGCCATTGGAATCTCCTTTTTTTCGTTAAAAAAATTTATTTTACTGTTGCTTTATTTTTATATCGATATATCGATTAAATTTTTATCAAAATTTCTTTGATAATACTTATTGCCATTGTATTTAACTTCAACTAGTTTATTTTCGAATAGAAGTCTGCGTAGTGTTGACAAACCGGTTTTACTTTTGTTAATAAAAGATTTAACCGCATCTTCACGCATTGGATGAACTGATAGAGTACTTAAAAGTTCTTCTTCAAGTTTGCCGGTATAAGTAAAATCATTACCTTCATATCCGGTTAATAATTCCACATTATCTATTCTCTCATTAAAAATCTGAAAAGCTTTGTTAATTGCTTCATTTGCAAGAGGTTTAACCAAACTTTCAGCCGGTGGTCTTGTGGGAATTAATAAATAAGCTTTATTTGGCTTGAGCCATTCGACTAGTGCTGCAGTTTCTATTAAAGATTCATCAAAATCATTTATTCCCTTTACCAGCATTGTCTCTGTAAGAAGGGTGCCTTTAAAATGCTGACAAAAGCTATCTATGCCTTCTATAACTTTACTCAAAGAAAGATTGCGATGGGGTCTGTTTATTTTTCGCCACACTTCCTCTATTACTGAATCGATTTTAATTGAAACCAGGTCTGCATTAAATAAATCTTCCTGAACATCTTTTTTCCACAGCAAAGAACCGTTGGTGATCACTGCAA